>CAYLQV010000031.1:0-30082 GCA_964385925.1 uncultured Galactobacillus sp.
GCATGCGTGGTGGTGTGAGAGGGGAAATTTATATCAATTTTCTCCCTACTCGATTGGAATCCGTTGCGAAACAAAAAAGGTTATTGTATAATGACCTAGCTGTAATTTCGCTCCTGTGGCGGAGCTGGTAGACGCAGTAGACTCAAAATCTGCCGATAGCAATATCGTGCCGGTTCGAATCCGGCCAGGAGCACTGAAGAGAATACGCAGACTGTTAAAGGTCCGCGTATTTTTTTTGCGCCTGTGATGCCTTTGGAAGCACTTTCATGGACAGGCAGGAGCCTGCCTGCGACAATGTTGCTATTACGGGAGGAATTGAAAATGAAACGAGCGATTGCGTCCGCTTCAGCAGCCATTCTGATATGTGCCGGATGCACTGCAGCAGTACAGAACGATTCAACTCCGCAGGCTAGTGCAGATACCGAAACTGTAAAAAGCACGACACTTACCAAGGAAATGGAGATGGAAATCATGGATTTCTCGAAAGAAAAAGAAAATGTGATATATATGGCAGGAGGATGCTTCTGGGGCATGGAGAAGCTGATGCAGTCCATCCCTGGTGTCATAGATGTCAAGAGCGGATATGCCAATGGCAGCGGAGAGAAGGAAGCCAACTACCAGACTGTCAGTATGGGCAGGACAGGCTTCAAGGAAACGGTCAGGGTGGAATACAATCCTGACAAAGTCAGTCTGGATGCCTTGCTGATGGCATATTTCTATGTCATTGATCCAACTGTCACCAACCGTCAGGGCAATGATATCGGTTTTCAATATCAGACAGGTGTTTACTATACCAATGAAAAAGCCAAGGAAACAGTTGAGCGCATCTCTAAGATCGAAGCAGGCAGAGTGGATAAGTTTGCGGTCGAGATTGGACCGCTCATCAACTTCTATCCGGCTGAAGAATACCATCAGAACTATCTGGATAAGAATCCGAATGGATACTGTCATATTCCAACCGAAGAAATTGAGATCTTCTCACATTTGAAGATCGATCCGGGTGACTATCAGCGGCCGGCAGATGAGGTCATCAAGCAGAAGCTGACTGATACACAGTATGCAGTAACTCAGAAAGGTGCTACAGAGCGTGCTTTTACCAATCCGTACTGGGACTTCACAGGCAAGGGCATCTATGTGGATGTCGTCACTGGAGAACCTCTGTTCTCGTCGAAAGACAAGTTTGAAAGCAGCTGCGGATGGCCTTCTTTCTCGGCTCCGATTGAGGGGCCTGCTTTGATCTACCGCAAGGATATGAGCCTTGGCTTAGAGCGTACAGAAGTGCGCTCAAGAGCAGGTGACAGCCATCTCGGTCATGTCTTCAAATATGATCCTGAATCACCGAACGGCACACGCTACTGCATCAATGGGGCTGCGCTGCGCTTTGTCCCATATGATCAGATGGATGAACAGGGATATGGCGATCTTAAGAAAATCTTCGAATAGATGATCAAAATAGGTATGAATATACAAAGAAATTCAAATTCTTGCCGATAATGATACCCGTTTGTGCTGTCATTTACGTATTCGCGTTTTTGTATAGTAAAATCAAGGCCAAAACGTTGGACAGGCATTACTAAATGGTGGTAAAGTAGCCATAGTTTTAGAGCAATCATAAGCAACGAACTGTTGAAGGAGGAATTATGGCAGGAACAGGCGAAAAGATGAAACATGCAGCTGAAAGAAAGACAGTAGAAGTCATTGCTGACCAGCTGATCAAGACCCTCAAGAACAAGGGCGACTATGATGAAAGAACAGAAGTATATTTAAAGATTGTTGATATGGCTAAGAAGTTCTATCCTCAGGCTGGGGACAGAATTGAAAAGGCACGTGCATATGTATCTGACCCAAATCACAGATGGATGAAGGTCATGAACCATATTATTGATGATGCAGATCCGCATTATGCAAAGATGATGCTGCTGAACCTTGGCTATGAGTCCTTCTTCAGAGGTACAAAGACGATCCGTGAGAATCGTACAAAGTACAACTGCAACATCCCTTGGCTGATCTTATTTGACCCAACGTCTGCTTGCAATATGCACTGTGTAGGATGCTGGTCTGGAACATACGGCCACAAATCATCTCTGACATATGATGAGATGAACAAGATCGTTACAGAAGGCAAGGAACTTGGACCTCATCTGTATATGCTGACCGGCGGCGAACCAATGGTCCGCAAGGCTGATGTCTTAAGACTCTGTGAAGAACATCAGGACTGCTTCTTCGTTGCATATTCCAACTCAACACTGATTGATGAAGAACTCTGCAAGAAGATCCAGAAGTTAGGCAACCTGTCCTTCATGCTTTCAATTGAAGGAAGTCCAGATACAAATGATGCAAGACGTGGCGAAGGTCATTACTCTGCAGTTATGAAGGCAATGGATCTGCTGAAGAAGTACGGTATTATCTTCGGTACATCTGTATGCTATACAAAGGCAAATGTTGAAGCAGTTACATCTGATGATTTCTTCAATATGCTGGCTGAAAAGGGTGCTCATTACGGCTTCTACTTCCATCTGATGCCAGTAGGAAACAATGCAGTTCCTGAACTGATGCCTACGCCTGAACAGAGAGAATATATGATCAACCGTATCCGTTATATCCGTTCTGATGAATCCAACATTGAATTCTATCCAATGGATTTCCAGAATGACGGCGAGTTCGTTGGCGGATGCATTGCCGGCGGCAGAAACTACTTCCATATCAATGCAAGCGGTGATGCTGAACCATGTGTATTCATCCACTTCTCCAATACAAACATCAGAGATCATTCGATTCTTGAGATGCTGCAGTCACCGCTGTTCATGGCTTATCATGAAGGTCAGCCATTCAACCGGAACCACCTCAGACCATGCCCAATGCTGGAGAACCCTGGTCAGCTGAAGCAGATGGTAGAGGCAACTGGTGCACATCAGACAAATGAAGAGTCTCCAGAAGAAGTCGACCACTTAGTTGCTAAGACAATTCCATATGCAAAGGCATGGCAGCCGGTAGCTGACCGTATCTGGGCAGAGGAAAAGCATAAGAAGCCTTCTTATGAGAACTATACTGCTGAAAAGCGTGAGCATCCTGAACTTGCAGGGTTTAAGCATGTTGACGGTACAGAGCACATCGATACAGATGTCAATGCACCGGAACAGGAAAATAACGTTAAGTAATCAAACAAGACCGTTGTCGAAAGATGACGGTTTTTTTATGGAGAAAATACTGCTTCTTTGTGAATAAGAAGATAGAGGGGAAAGAACCCTATTGGAGGAAGCAGTATGTATGATCAGAATGCAGCAGTATTAATCGGCACAATCGCCGCAGAACCAAGGTATAAGAAGACGGAGAATACCAATAAGTCCAAGATAGATTTTGTCTTGAAGGTCCACCGTCAGATGTCACCGAGCTCCTATGACCGCATCAATGTCACTGCCTGGGAGGATGTCGCCGATCAGGTCCATGATTCCTACAGTGAGGGTGACCGCATCGCCGTCAAGGGAAAGATCAATGTCAGTTCCTATAAGACTGGGGAACAGTATCATTTCTTTACCCGTGTCATTGCAGAAGAGATCAGTATTCCTAGAGAAGAAAAAGGGGATGGCTTCGGCTACGTCAAAGTACCGGAAGATAAAAAGCCGGAGCAGCACGCATGAGAAGATGGGCATCCATACTGAGCATTCTTTTCCTGTTATGCGGTCAGGGAGTTCCAGTCAATGCAGAAGAACCTGTACAGACAGTGCATCTGTATGTACATGATGCCGCTGATCTGCAGAAGCCATGCAGTGAAGCAGTCTACGGTGTCTATCAGGATGCGGAAGGAACAGTGCCGCTGAAAGATGCTCAGGGTCAGCCGTATCTTTTCAAGACTGATGAAAAAGGAGAAAGCAGTCTGGACTTGCCGGTGCAACCGTTCTTTCTCAAAGTGCAGACACCCGCAAAGGGATACTATGCACAGGAACAGGTCACTGCTGGGCAGAAAGAACTGTCGCTCAGTGCTGATCCAATCCGCTTTGCATTTACAGCAGGAGAACGGATCCCGCAGATGCAGCTGAAAAGGGATGACGGCACATGCATCCCATTGACGCAGGCAGTGGCAGGAGTGACTTACACTGCAGTGGAAGCTGATGCACAAAATTACCATGCGGCGGCACCAGTATCGGTCGCTGTGCCTCTGTACCGTGATGAGAAGAATGATCCTGTATATATCCAAACGGAGGATACTGCTTATGGAAAAGCAGATGTCCTGTTCAAGGACGGAGAAACTGTCGTTGAAGGAATCAAGTATGAAGTATATCAGGATGAGCAGTGTACCAAAAAGACAGAAGATGTTTTTGGAGCTGAACTGACAAAGATCAGTGAAAAAGAAAAGCAGAGTCTTTTGCTGACCGCAGGCACATGGTATCTCAAGATCAATGATCTGCCGCAGAAGTATGCAGTACACAGTGATACTGTGCCTTTTACTGTAGTGGAAGGAAGAGATATAAAGGTAGATGTACAGCTGCAGAAAATGACATTGACTGTACATGTCATCGATGGCATGACGGGTCATGACCTGCCGGCAGATATCACATGCATGCAGGACAGTCTTGAACTGCCGAATACGGATGGATACCAGATTGCAAGGAATCAAACCTATACAATCAAGACAGTGCTCAAGGGTCAAGGATACTTTGCAGTTCCGCTGCAGACCGTATCATCAGAGACGTCTCCTTTAAACATTACCTTGAAGGCATTTCCTTTTGCCGTCCATGTCAATGGCGTTGATGCAGAAACAGGAAATGATGTTGCCATGAAGTATGAGATCCGTACACAGGAAGGCGCGGCTGTGAAAGAAATCCATGCCGGTGATACGGTGATCTTTCATGAAACAGAATGCGAAGAAGGATATGAATCCTCTGCAGATCAGACACTGACCATACCATTGAACAGCAGCAAAGCTGCAGACTATGAGATTCAGTTTGCTCATGTTCCGTATGTTGACTGCATGATCCATGCCCCGCAGGATGCATCTGTAGCATTGTATACTGATGCGGCATGCACACAGACAGCTGTTGACCGCTTTGGTAAAAATGCAGAAGGAATAACAGCCGGGAATCAGATCAGCTTCTCCATGCATACAGGCATGTACTATGCAAAAGAAGAAAGCGTACCGGCAGGATACCGCATGGATGGCATGGTCAGACCTGTCATCTGTCAGCATCAGTATGGAACTGAGACAGAACTGTCCTTCTACAATCCAAGCATTGCCCTCAATATCGTATCAACGAAAGAGGAACAGCCGGCAGAAGGAATCACATACAGCATTCTTGAAAACGGGGAACTGATTTCTTCCTTTACAAGTAAAGGAGATGATCTGGTCAATCAAGGGTTGAATGCCGGCCACACATATGAAGTTGCTGTAAGCAGTGTTGATGGACAGTATCTCTATCAAGGAAAGCAGAGCGTTACGATACCGGAAAGCGGCGAAACGCAGACACTTCAGTTTAACTTCCAGCCGTATACAGATCTTTCACTGACACTTCCGCAGAAAGCAGAAGTGCAGGGAACGCTGTATCGTGATCAATCCTGTCAAGAGAAAGCATCTGATATCTATGGCAGGATCTGTGAAGCAGGTTTCCCCAATGATCATCTGACGTGGGAAATGGCCCCAGGGACCTATTGGTTTGCGACTGCTTCTTCACCGCACTACTACCGCAGCCTGACAAAGATCGACATCAGTGCGGATGAGAAACAAAAGAAAGTGGAGATTGAAATGACACCGGCTGGCGTCACCATTGAGATCGTGAATCAGTCAGAGAATGACCATATGATGGAACTGCTGGACTACCGCGGCAGTCTGATCAAGACATGGATCGCTGATGAAGAGACGAAGGAAGTAGAAGCAGATGCTGTCAAACCGGGAGAGTCCTATACCATCAAGGATAAGGATACCGGAGAAGAGACACAGTTCACGGTGCCGGAGACAGAGCCTTCGCAAAAGCCAATCGTTAAAGTCGAACAGAAGGAAAGTGACAAAGATGTACAGAAGCAGGATCAGGTGCCTAACGTCCTCTGGATGGTCGGCGGTGCAGCTGTGCTGCTGTTAGGTGCAGGCGGCGGACTGCTGCTGCATCATAAGCACGATGAAAATATTTTCAAGGAATGAAAAAGTAATCATTCCTCTTGACTGTAGAAAACGGGATGCTATGATTTAGACATCCAACAAAGCGTTGAAGGGAAAAAGTAACTGGATCGTACTGATCAAGAGAGCTTCCGGCAGGTGAAAAGGAAGTACAGCAGATACAGTGAAAACACATCCCGGAGCAGTCTGTCTGAATCAAGTAGGATAGAACGGAAGTGTCCGTTAAAGCACAGGAGTATGTTAGTACTCTATGAGACTGATACCGCGAGGCGTCAGTGAAATCAGGTGGAACCACGTTAACTGTATGACGTCCCGATATGGGGCGTCTTTTTGTTTAAAAGGAGGACAGTATGAATCAAATCAGAATACCACAGGGAATGAGAGATCTGATCTCGGAAGAATGTGAGAAGAAAGAAGCATTAAAGCACAGGATTGAAAATGTATTCCGGTCATATGGATACCGTCAGCTGAAGACACCTGCCATTGAATATCTGGAAACATATACAAATGCATATGGAGATGTCAAAGACGAAGAGATGTATAAGTTCTTTGACCAGGAAGGAAAGACACTGGCATTAAGAACAGATATGACGGTTCCAATTGCAAGAATGTGTGCATCAAAGTTTGCCAATGCCAAGCCGCCGTTCCGCTTCCGCTACAGCTCAGATGTATTCAAGGTACGTCATACTTTTGCCGGACAGAGAAGTGAGGTTACTGACTGCGGCATTGAACTGATTGGATGTGACAGCAAAGCAGATCTGGAAGTGCTGTGCACGGCCTTGGATACCATGCAGGCAATCGGTGCTGAAGATTATGTTCTGGAGATTGGTAACAGTGAATTCTTCCGCAGTGCTTGCAGTGCAGTTGCATTGAGTGAAGAAGAGAGCAGCCAGCTGGCACAGCTGATTGACCGCAAGAGCCTGGTAGAACTGCAGGAGTATCTGCAGACACTGAAGATTGATGCAGGAGCAGTGAGCTTCTTTGCACAGCTGCCGATGCTGGGCGGGAGAGAGGAAGTGCTGGACCGTGCCGAGGAAGTCAGCTTCAATGATGCATTGAAGGAAGAAGTAAAGACATTGAGAAATCTGTACCGTGATCTGAAGGCACTTGGCTATGAGAAACATATCAGTTTTGATTTCGGCAAGGTGCCGCATCTGGACTACTACACAGGCATCATCTTTGAAGGATATGTCGGCAATGTCGGTGCATCTGTACTGAGCGGCGGACGTTATGATTCGCTGCTGAATAAGTTCGGCAGAGATCTGCCGGCCTGCGGTTTCTCCGTGAAGCTGGATGCTTTGATCGATATCCTGCCGAAGGAAGAACAAAAGATCACGAAGATCTATTATCCTAGAGGAAGAGAAGCAGAAGCACTGCAGAAGGCAAAGCAGCTCCGTGAAAAAGGTGCTGTTGAACTGATTGAAGCAGAAGGAAAGGAAATTGAGGTGAAGGCATGAGCTTATCTATCGCATTGACGAAGGGCAGACTGGAAAAGAAGACCGTTGAAATGCTTGCGAAAAGCGGATACGGCATAGAGAAACTGCAGGATAAAGGACGTGCTCTGGTCTTCCCTGATACAAAGAAAGATATCCAGTATTTTCTAGCCAAGCCGAATGATGTTATCACTTATGTTGAACATGGTGTGGCTGATATCGGTATTGTGGGCAAGGATACATTGATGGAAGGCGGCAAGGACTACTATGAACTACTGGACCTCAATACAGGCATCTGCAGCTTCATCCTGGCAGGCATGCCTGACAACAATCCATTAGAGAAAGTCGGACATATCAAGATTGGGACAAAGTATCCGAATGTGACTGCCGAATACTTCCATGCCAAGGGAATGGAGCCGGAGATCATTAAGATTGACGGGTCTGTCGAACTTGGACCAGTCCTGGGCCTGTGTGATGGAATTGTTGATATCATGGAGACTGGTACTACATTGAAAGAAAACGGACTGGTAGTATTTGATACGGTATGCCGCATCAGTGCCAGAGCAATTGTCAATAAAGTAAGTTTTAAATTAAAGAGAGATGAGATCAATGCGTTCTTAAATGATCTGAAAGAAGCGAGGGACTGAAGATGCTGACAGAAATAAGAAAAGAAGATCATGCACTGCTGAGAAAATATCTGGATTCACGTACACAGGAAATTGATGCGGATATTCTGCTGAAGGTAACATCCATTCTGAATGATGTCAGGAAGAATCAGGATGCGGCAGCCAGAGAATATACAAAGAAGTTTGATGGTGTTGAAATTGATGACTTCAAAGTAAGTGAAGCAGAGATTGATGAAGCAGAGAAACAGTGTGATGAAGATTTCAAGGATGCAATGAGAAGAGCGGCCTCCAATATCCGCAGCTTCCATGAAGCACAGATTCAGAGATCCTATATCCAACAGAAGGAGATGGGCATCTACTTAGGACAGAGAGTACTGCCATTAGCTTCCGTTGGCATCTATGTGCCTGGCGGCAGAGCACAGTATCCTTCCTCTGTATTAATGAATGCAATTCCTGCGCATGTTGCAGGCGTAAAGCGGATCGTGATGGTCACGCCTCCGAACAAAGAAGGAAAGATCAATCCGAACATTGCCTTTGCGGCAAGACTTGCCGGTGTGACGGAAATTTACAAAATCGGCGGAGCTCAGGCAGTTGCAGCATTGGCGTATGGGACGGAATCCATTCCTTCCGTTGATAAAATCGTCGGTCCTGGCAATATCTTTGTCGCAGCAGCAAAGAAGCTGGTCTACGGCAAAGTGGATATTGATATGATTGCCGGTCCTTCTGAGATCTTGGTCATTGCGGATGAAGGAGCCAATCCTGTCTATGTTGCAGCCGATCTGCTGTCACAGTCGGAACATGATCCAATGGCCTCCGCGGTATTGCTGACAACATCAAGAGCAGTATTGGATGCAGTGAATGTTGAACTGAGAAAGCAGACGGATGTCCTGCCAAAGAAAGAGATTGTCGAACAGTCTTTAAAGAATTACGGCAAGTCCATTGTCTGTGACTCGATTGAAGAATGCATTGCCTTCTCAAATGCCATTGCCCCTGAACATCTGGAGCTCTGTGTGGCTGATGCCATGAGCTATTTAAATGAAGTCGTCAATGCAGGTTCTGTCTTCCTCGGCTACTATACATGTGAATCAATCGGCGACTACTTCGGCGGTACGAACCATGTCCTGCCAACAAGCGGTACAGCGCGCTTCTCAAGTGCATTAGGTGTGGATGCTTTCATCAAGAAGTCTTCCTTCCTGCACTACACAGAAGAGGCATTGGATGCCTATGGAAAATATATTATTGATATGGCGGAACAGGAACAGCTGGAAGCACATGCAAATGCGGCGAGAGTGAGGATGAAAAATGGAAAAAAAGATTGAGGCTTACAGTGCGCAGGCACAGAGCGGAACATTGCTGAATGCCAACGAGAGCACACAGAATCTTTCTCCTGCCATCCTGCAGGAAATCACAGAAGCAGTCACATCCATTGATTTCAACCGCTATCCTGATAATGATCAGACTGAGATCAGAAAGGCATATGCAGAAGTAATGGGACTGAAACCGGAACAGCTGCTGGCTGGCAATGGATCAGATCAGATGCTTGGCCTGCTGATCGGCACTTTCTTAGGGAAAGGCAGATCCTTATACACATTTGATCCTGATTTCTCTATGTATGACTATTACGCATCTGCCTATGAAGCAGATGTCGAAAAGTTTGATCTTCCGTATGACGGTACATTGGATGTTGATGCATTTATCAAGAATGGCCTCGACAGAAAAGTGTCTCTGGTCATGTTCTCCAATCCGAACAATCCAACCGGGAACTGTCTGCCGATCGATCAAGTGAAAAAGATCATTGAAGCATTCGCACCGACACCGGTTGTTGTGGATGAAGCATATTTTGAATTTTCTGATGAGACCAGCGCAGTGAGCTTAATTGAAGAATACGATAATGTATATGTAACAAGAACATTATCGAAAGCGTACTGTCTGGCTGGGCTGAGGCTGGGCTTCCTGGCGGCTTCCGTCAAGAATATGGAGCGCATCAGACCAACCGCAGTTCCGTATGCACTGAACCGCGTCTCTTCCAGAATCGGAGAGATTGTACTGTCACATGCATCAGAGATCCAGAAGCAGATTGATGAGACGAAGATCAAGCGCAGCGAAATGTATGCTTCTGTCAAGAATATGAAATCAATTCATTTTTATCCAAGCCAGGCAAACTTCCTGCATGGATCCTGTGAACATAAGGATGTTCTGCTGGATCTGTTTGCCAAGGAAGATATCGTGATCCGCAATTATCAAGGAAAGAATACATTCCGTATTACAATTGGAAGCAGAGAAGAGAATCAAAAAGTACTGGCAGTCCTGCAGAAGTACGAGGAGGAATTCGCATGAGAACAGCTGAAGTCAGCCGTGAGACAAAAGAGACAAAAATCAATGTTTCGCTGGACTTAGATGGAAATGGAGAAGGCAGTATTGATACAGGCATCGGCTTCCTGGATCATATGCTTGAACTGTTTGCCTTCCATGGCAGTCTGAATCTGACCGTCAAGGCAAAGGGTGATCTGGATGTGGATGACCACCACACTGTAGAAGACTGCGGCATTGCATTAGGTACTGCCTTCAAGGAAGCTCTGGGAGACAGAATGGGCATCGCCCGCTATGGTTCCTTTACACTGCCGATGGATGAAGCACTGGCATCTGTCAATATTGATATCAGCGGCCGTCCATATTTAGTATTCAACTGCAGTTTCGAGCGTGAACAGCTCGGCATGCTGTCGACAGAAATGATTGAAGAGTTCTTCCGTGCCTTTGCTGTCGCAAGCGGCACAACTCTGCATGTCAATCTGATGTATGGCCAGAATGATCATCATAAAGCAGAAGCTGTCTTCAAGGCATTTGGACATGCTGTGAAAGAAGCAGTCAAGATTGTTGGAACAGAACTGCCGTCAACGAAAGGCTATCTTGAATGATTGGTATCATTGATTACGGCATGGGCAATCTGGCAAGTGTCAGGAATGCACTGAACGAGATCAAACAGGAGTGCCTCATCAGCAGTGATGCAGAGCAGCTGAGAAGCTGCGATAAGCTGATCCTGCCTGGTGTTGGTGCTTTCGGCGACTGCATGGCCAACCTGCATGAGAGAAATCTTTCTTCCTTTATTACGGAAGAAGTACAGAGCGGAAAGCCGCTGCTTGGCATCTGCTTAGGAATGCAGATGCTGTTTGATGAGAGTGAAGAAAAGGGAATCACAAAAGGATTCGGTTTTCTTCATGGCAGTGTGATCGAGATTGATGATCCAACTGTGCCGATTCCTGAGATCGGCTGGAATGAACTGGAATGGAATCAACAGAGCAGACTGCAGAGCATTCTGTCTGCACATCCATATGTTTATTACGTTCATTCATATTATGCCAAGGCAGAACAGGAAGATCTCGTTGCTTATTCCACATATGGGAAAGTAAAAGTGGCAGGCATTGTTCGAAAGAAGAATGTCATGGGAACGCAGTTCCATCCTGAAAAGAGCGGCGAGGATGGACTGAAGATCCTGCGTTACTTTGCGGAGGAATTCAAATGATCATCCTTCCGGCAATAGATATGATGAGCGGCAAGCCTGTACGTCTCTATCAAGGAGATTACGGTAAAAAGGAAATTGTAGCAGAATCCATCTTTGATACAGCTGAGAAGTTTGCGGATGAAGGTGCAGAATATATCCACATGGTGGATCTGGACGGCGCAAAAACAGGAAAGAAAGAGAATGCAGAATATGTCGTAAAGACGGCACAGCATGTTTCTGTTCCCGTTGAAATCGGCGGCGGCATTCGTACCATGGATGATATTTCATACTATCTGGATCATGGTGTCAGCCGAGTCATTCTCGGCACAGCGGCAATCCGCGATGAAGGTCTGCTGAAGCAGGCACTGGCAAAATACGATAAGAAGATTGCGGTCGGCATGGACTGCCGTGACGGCTATGCGATGGCAGAAGGATGGCTTGAAAAGAGCAGCTTATACTATCTTGATTTCGCAAAAAAATTAGAGCAGATGGGCGTAAGCAATATCATCTTTACGGATATTTCAAAAGACGGTACATTGAACGGACCGAATCTGGAGATGCTGAAGGAACTGAAGAATGCAGTATCTTTAGATATTACTGCTTCCGGCGGTATTCGTGATCTGCAGAATATACAGGACTTGGCTGCCTTGGATCTGTATGGTGCCATTACCGGCAAAGCCGTATATGCAGGCACTTTGGATCTGCGTGAAGCCATTCAGGCTGGGAGGAAGACAACATGCTGACAAAAAGAATTATTCCCTGTCTGGATGTAAAAGACGGCAAAGTTGTAAAAGGAATCAACTTTGCAGGATTGAAGGAAGTAGGCGCACCGGTGGAACTGGCGAAGAAGTATTACCAGCAGGGTGCGGATGAACTGGTGTTCCTTGATATCACTGCAACAAGTGACGGTCGAGAGACAATGGTCAAAGTTGTTGAAGATGTTGCTAAAAATATTTTTATGCCGTTTACCGTAGGCGGCGGCATCCGCACAGCTGATGACGTCAGAAAGATGCTGCGGGCTGGTGCAGACAAATGCTCTTTGAACAGTGCAGCTGTCAGGAATCCAGCATTGATTGCAGACTGTGCAGAACAGTTCGGCAATCAATGTGTTGTTTTAGCAGTCGATGGAAAAATGAGAGAAGATGGCAGCGGATGGAATGTTGTCATCAACGGCGGCCGGATCGATACAGGCATTGATGCACTGGAATGGATCAGTGACGGTGTGAAAAAAGGTGCTGGTGAGATCCTGCTGACATCAATGGACGCAGATGGTACAAAGAAGGGATACGATATTCCATTTCTGCAGGCAGTGAAGAAGAGAGTACCTGTTCCAGTCATTGCCTCTGGCGGCTGCGGCTCGCTTGAACATTTCTATGAAGTCTTTGCGGAACACGCTGCTGATGCAGCCTTAGCCGCATCGCTGTTCCATTATGATGAACTGTCAGTAGGGCAGGTCAAAGCGTATCTGAAAGAGAAGGGAGTTCCGGTCAGATTATGATCAAAGTCAATTTTGACAAAGGCAATGGTCTTGTACCTTGTGTTGTCCAGGATGTACACACAGGTCAGGTGCTGATGCTGGCATACATGAATGAAGAAAGTCTGCAGAAAACAGTGGATACAGGCTTGGCAACATACTGGTCACGCAGCCGGAATGAACTTTGGGTCAAAGGTGAAACGTCCAATCATTATCAGCATGTCAAAGAAATCCTGATTGACTGTGATGAAGATACATTATTGATCAAAGTGGAACAGGATGGTGCTGCCTGTCATACAGGCAAATACAGCTGTTTCTACCGTACCCTGGAAGGAGAAGAAATACTATGAACGAATTAGAAAAGCAGTATCAGACAGCTCTTGAACGCAAGCAGAATCCGGAAGAGGGAAGCTATACAACTTACCTTTACGATAAGGGACTGGAAAAGATCCTGAAAAAAGTAGGTGAAGAAAGTACCGAAGTAGTAATCGCTTCTTTGACACAGTCGAAGGAAGACCTGATTGGTGAGATCAATGATCTTGCTTATCATGTGATTGTACTGATGGTGGAAAAAGGAATTACGCTGGAAGAAGTTGAAGCTGAGATGAAGAGAAGAGCTGAAAAGCAGCATAATCTGAAAGCCGAAAGAAAAACAATCGAAAATTATTAAAAAGAAGATGCAGAGAGCATCTTCTTTTTTTATAATAGATAAGTATGCGGAGAACAATATGAGTCAGTACATTATGATCCTTGAAATGATCGGCACGGTTGCTTTTGCAATCTCGGGTGCTTTAGTAGCATTTAATGCGCATATGGATCTGTTCGGCATTGTTGTGCTGGGTGTTATCACCGCGACCGGCGGTGGAATTCTGCGTGATATCCTGCTGGGACAGCTGCCGCCGCTGGCATTCCGCAATCCACTGTATGTTGCTGTTGCAGCGGTGACTTCCATCATCGTTTTTATTGCTCTATATTTTGGTGTGCATTCAAAGGATGAAAAGAGCACAAACAGTCTGCGCACAACACTGCTGGTGCTTGATTCACTCGGCCTGGCCATCTTTACAGTCATGGGCGTGAATTCTGCCTGGGGATTGTTTGAAGAAAAAAACCGATTCCTTTGTGTTTTCTCCGGTGTGGTCACGGGTGTCGGCGGTGGACTTCTGCGTGATATGACTGTTAATGCACTGCCGTATATCTTCAGCAAGCATATCTATGCAATTGCTTCAATTATCGGTGGTGAGATCTGTGTTCTTCTTCTGCAGGCAGGAGATGCCTTCTCGGCAATCTGGATTGGTGCTGCAGTAATCTTGATTATTCGTCTGCTGGCAGCGCATTACAGATGGTCTCTGCCAAAAGCACCAGGGAATAATGATGCTGGTCATAATGACTGAATTTTACTATAATGAACTTAACAAAGTTCATTTTTCATTTAGAGGGGGAATAGATTTATGGGTGATGTACAGGATTATCCAACTGAAGTAAATCGTTGGGAAGTATTTGAAGTTGCACTGCAGGGGCCGTCCAGCGGCAATCCTTTTATTGAGCAGAGGCTGCAGGGCATCTTTACCGGGAAGAATGAAAGTATTGTTACTGAAGGATTCTATGATGGAGACGGCATCTATAAGATCCGCTTTATGCCTTCATTTTTCGGCCGCTACAGTTTCATCCTGAAAGGTTCTTTTTTAGATTCTACGCTGAGCGGAAGATTTGTTGTCGCTGAGGCTGCTGAGGACAATCATGGTCCTGTCCGTACGGCAAACACGTATCATTTTTCCTATGAAGATGGAACCCCGTTCAATCCTGTAGGAACAACCAGTCATGCATGGCATCTGAAATATGACGGTGATATCGCTGCAAGCATGAAAGTACTGAAGACATCAGGATTCAATAAAGTACGCTTCAGTATTTTCCCACGCCATAATGAATATAGTCTTGATGATCCGCAGTACTTCCCTTATGAAGGAACAGCCATGAGCACGCATGTTCTGACTAAAGGGAATGTACAGGAATACACTGGCAGAAATGAAGGAAATGATTTTAACTACTCACGTTTCAATCCGGAGTACTTCCGCCATTTGGAAACATGCATAACTGAACTTGGAAAAGCAGGCTTGGAGGCAGATCTTGTCCTGTTCCATCCGTATGACAGATGGGGCTTTGCATCAATGAATGATAAAGAAAATGATCTTTATATCAGCTATGTCATGAATAGACTTGCGGGATATCATAACGTCTGGTGGTCTTTAGCAGATGGCTGGGACGCAGACCAGAATAAGAATTTAAAAGACTGGGAACATTATGCTGATCTGCTCGTCAGAAAAGATCCATATCATCATTTGAGATCCATTCATAATTATCGCGAAGTTTATGACAGTACACGTCCATGGATTACGCATGCATCTATCCATATTGATGATCTGTACAAGTCAGCAGAATATGCAGACCACTTTAGAGTGAGGTTCCACAAGCCGGTAATCATGGATGATCTAGGCAGTGAGGGCAATCTGCCGAACGGCTGGGGCAGTCTTTCTCCTGAGGAGATGACCAGAAGATTCTGGGAAACTGCAATACGCGGGGGATATCCAGGCCATAGTGAAATGTATCTGGATGATGAAGAGCATATCTGGTCGGAACATGGTACTGTACTGAGAGGTGAAAGCTGGAAGCGCGCAGTCTTCCTTAAGCAGATTCTGAATGAAGTTCCTGGCAACGGTCTGGCTCAGTTCGATGCTGGCAATGACTGTGTTGCGTGTGTGCCTGAGGCAGAATACACAGAAGCAGTTAAGACACAATATCTGTATTACTTCAGCTTCTTAAGACCTTCCTATCGTTGTTTCTATATTGATGATGCAACCGATTTTGTTGTTGAAATCATTGATACATACGCAATGACAGTTAAGAGATTCGGCATCATGCACGGGCATTTCAAAGTAGAGCTTCCGCTTATGCCGTATCTTGCTATCCGTCTGCGCAAGGCACAGGAAGAAGACTACAATTATGTTGAACCTGTCGAAGAGACAGTGGAAGAACCGGCTGAACAGCTGGCAGCTGCTGAGGAAGAGGAGATTCCGGCACCATTTGCACCAGAGCCGGAAGAAGAACCAGTAGAAGAACCAGCAGAAGAAAAGAAAGAAGAACCTGCGGTTGATAATGATGCTTTGGCGGCAACAATTAAGCTGTCAGTAGAAGAGGAAGAACCGGAAGCAGATTTCCTGGAAGAGTTGGCAAATCAGGGAAAAGAAGAGACCGCTGAAGAGGCGATTGAGGAAACACTGCAGGAACCGGTCTTCAGCATCAAGGATGAACTCCTGGATGGAGCGAATGAAGCTGATCTGGATTTCTCCTCCATTCACGACTTCTTAGCAGATGATATTGAAAAACCAGCAGAAGAAAAATCAAATACCGAGAAGATTGCAGTAGAAGCAGCGAAATCAGAATCTGAAGAAGAGGAAGATGATGAACTGCCGGAAATTGTAACAGATTCGTATCTTGCCATGCATGATGCAGCTGAGCAGAAAGAAAATACACTCAATATTCCGCCAATCAATTTCGATAAAGATAAATCTGAATAATGGCTCAAGTCAGAGAACAGCATTCTCTGGCTTTTCTTTTGATCCATACAGAACAGAAGAAGGCACTGGCCTGCGGATCCGTTCGATGGCAGTGATCAGATGATCAGTCGTTTCCTTGATGATCTGCAGAGACTGTTCCAGTTCTTCCATATCTTTGGAAGAGGACCAGCCGGCAATATAAGGAAAAGAATATTCTTTTGTATCGATGCCGTAATAGGAGCAGACGGCATAGGCAACAGATTCTGCCTGTACCTCCCGCTGATAGCGAGATTCCTGAGAATCGCTGTCATCCTGATGATGCAGAATGGCATGTGTCATTTCATGGAGCAGGGTCTTGATAGTCTGTACTTCTGAAAGATTGTCGGAGATTACAATATCATTGTCCTTGGGACGGTAGAAGCCGTGGGCACCGGAGGAAATGTTTTCAAAGGAAACAGGTACAGGGCAGGCAAGCAGGAGAGCCTCCTCAAAACGGTCGTAGTCATTGACCATCCCAGGCAGCAGGTCATTCATGTAAAAAGGGAGTTCATCGCCCAAGGTCTGTCTGATATCAAAGACAGAAACTGCCCGCCACCCGACAATCTTTGGTCCTTCATCTTCGACCAGCTCATTGTCAATGATCACCGGATACATTTTCTTCCGGCGGATAGGAGCGATAATCTTGATTGCTTTTTCTCCTTTCCGCACACTTCGGTTGAACTGCGTCTTCCATGCTTGAAATCCGGCAACCAATGTTGCATCAGGACGCTGCATCCAGATCAGGATGGAATTGTTGATGGAATAAGTATGAAAGTGCGCCATGGTGCGCAGATATGTCTGATATCCATCAGAGGTGAAGACTTCCTTCACGCCTTTTTCAAGTTCTGCAGTAATCGATTCAATCTGTGACTGTCTGTCCATAGAATTCTCCTTCTCTTTCTTTATTCACGGAAACAGAAAGAATTCTCAAAGTGAAAGTAGATTGAATCAGCAATTTAATACATGATATAATTTAAAACAATAAGAGAGGGAAAAATATGGAGCAGCTGGAATTTAAGTTTGATACACAGTTATTAATTGACGGTCATGATCTGGATGAAGATGTGATCAATGATTATATTACGAGTCACTTTAAGGGAGACTGCCTGCTGGTAGTCGGAGATGATACTTTGATCAAGATCCATTTCCATACTAATGAACCTTGGCTCATATTGGAGTATGGACAGTCCATCGGCGACATCTATGATGTTGTTGTTGAGAACATGCAGAGACAGGAAGAAGGACTCAAGGGCTGAGAAATCAGCTCTTTTTTTCTGACAAAAATAAAAAGACGGAAGCTTCCGTCTTAATATCCATGTTTCTGAAAGATGTGATCCATGATCTCAGGATACTTCTCCAAAGAGAAGTTCTGCATGGAATATGTTTCACATCCAACTTCGGCAAGGTGCCCATGGAGCCATACAGCCATGCATACCGCAGATGTAACATCTGCGGTAAAGGTCAATGTGCCTGCCATGATGCCGGTCAGAAGGTCGCCTGCGCCAGCCTGCGCGAGAGCCTGATTCCCTGACTGATTAATATACAGGTCACCATTTGGGAATGCGGCAATCGTATTCGAGCCCTTAAGCACGACTGTGACTTTGTTTTCTTTGGCAAACTTAACGGCACATTCCACTTTATGATCTTTGATATATGCACTTGGCTGATTGATCAGGTCGGCAAATTCACCCAGATGCGGTGTCAGAATGATTGGTGCATGTGCAAAGCGCAGAACCCAGGTATTATGCTTCAGCAAGCGGATTGCCGCAGCATCCAGTATTATCGGCGCTGTACTGTTCTGCAGGACATAGTCCAGAACGTCATTGCGCCTGTCCATGCATGCACAACCTGAGCCGAAGGCGACAACACGGGTGTCATGGACCAATGGTTCCAAAACAGACAGTACTGTCTGGTGGCCAAATGGATGGAAGACGGTCGTTACATGCTGCGTGGAAACAATATTGTAGATTTCTTCCGGCAGGGCACAGTTGATATAGGGTGCGCCGACGGTCTTGGCACCATAGAGATTCAATGACACTGCTCCAGCCATGCCGAAGCACCCGCCGATGATCAATGTTCTGCCATAGGTGCCTTTATAAGAGTTTTCTTTTTTCTTTGGAAAATGTGCAAAGAACTGTTCTTCATCCATTGTCAGATAATGTGTTTCGTCCATTTCAGGAAGCTGCAGGTCCAGGCAGATGCACTGTTCGAACATCTGATGTTCCTTTCTCAGCAGGTGGAACGGCTTTCGGCAGTCCAAGGCGAAGGTGATTGTTGAATGCAGAGCATGCGGATCGCAGTATCCAGTATCTGCTTCACATCCGCTGTTGATATCAACAGCATAGACTGTTTTCTTCAGATCATTGACGGTGTCAAATAATGAGGCTGTCTCAGAGGACAAGCTCCCATGGTAGCTGAATCCATAGACTGCATCGATGATGACATCAGCCTTGGCAAGAACCTTCTTCCAGTCTTTTTTTGCGGGAAAAATCGATGCATTCAAGCGTTTATAGTTTCTGAGTGCTTCTTTCGTTTTCGGCATTCCATCAACCAGCAGTACAGATACTTGATGATCCTCTGCGAGAAGCCTGGCAGTGACAAAACCGTCACCGCCATTGTTGCCGCATCCTGCTAAGATGCAGACGGCAGTTTTTGGCTGCATTTTCTCAGCAGCCGCATGCGCAAAAGCAGTGCCGGCATTCTCCATCAATTTTGCAGTGGACAGGCCGGAAGCTTTTTCTCTTTGCTTCATTCCATTAGAGTCTGTAATCTTCGTATTCATATTCATCATTGTTATTCTAGCACTGCCAAGCTTTGGACGCTTAAAAATATTGATTTTCTGCTTAGAAAGCATGCTATAATAAATTAGCATAAGTATTCCAGAGGGAGGTATATGATATGCCAGCAAAGAAGACGACGACAAAAGCAGCAGCAGTTAAGAAGGCAGCTCCAAAAGAAGCTGTTAAGAAAACTGCACCAAAGAAGGAAGTTGCACCAAAGGCTCCAGTAGTCAAGGAAGCTCCTGTAAAAGAAGCACCTAAAGAAGCTCCTGTTAAGGAAGCACCTGCAAAGAAAGCGGCAGTAAAGAAGGCTCCAGCGAAGAAGGCAGCAGTCAAGAAGGCTGCATCAGTCGATATGAAGTCCGCACAGGATTATATCGATATCATCAACTGGAAGAAGGGCGAAGCTCATGCCATGGATTGGCTGTACATTGAAGTCAATGCCGGCGACCTGCTGGAAGAAGTAGAAGCAGGAAAAGACAATCTGAGAAATGTCTGCAATGCAATTCTTGAATGCATGCTCGAAGGCGATGCATATATGAATGAGCCTGCAGAAGCAGATAAGGTCAACAGCTCACTGACAGTACGCTATTACTGCGACAACCTGTCTGAGAACCGTAAAAAGTATTACGCTAGATAAAAAACAGAAGGCCTGAAATACGGCCTTTTTATTTGCTCTGATAAGTCAGCAGAATGGATACCATGCATGCATATACAAGCTCAGCAGTACCGGTGATCTGCCCGGCGGTGAAACATAGAAGTGCCGCAAAGAAGATGCCGGCAAGATAGACGGTGCGGGATGAGAAAGTGCTGCAGAGGACATCCGTCATCATGATATTGAAGATGACAAAAGCGGAATAGGCAGCACACAGATGCATGGTTGCATATATGGTGCCTTCAATATAGGGAATAAACACGGCAGCGCCCGTACATGCTGCAAAGGCCGCAAGCAGCAGAATATATGTCCGCATCGGAAGATGACCAGGAAGTGAATGATGAATGATCCACAGCGTTCGAATGCACCAGACAAGCATGATCATAGCTGCACATTTCATCACGGCACTGTATCCACTCAGATTCAAAAGCCCGGTAAAGTTATACTCATTGATGCCTGCTTTCAGCATCATCACAGTCAGGCATAACGGAAAGAGAACATATCCGCACAGCATCCGAATTGATTTTTCAATTTGAAGAATTTTTATGCGCATACTAGAATTATAATCATTGATAGAGGTGAAAGCTATGACAAAGGTAGGATACCAGGGGAACCACGGCACATTCAGTGAGATTGCTGCACTGCAGTATTTTGCCGGCCGGCAGATGGAACCAATCGGATATAAGAATTTTCCATCCATCATGCATGATGTGGAAGAAGGCATCCTGGACTATGCTGTCCTGCCGGTGGAGAATACGACCACAGGCATCATTGCCCGTACGTATGATCTGTTCCAGAACTATCACATCCATGCCGTCGGTGAGATTAACGTTCCTATTCAGGAAGATCTGATTGGACTGCCGGGCGCAAAGATTGAACAGATCCGACAGGTCTATTCTCATCCGGAAGCTTTGTCTCAATGCACCGGTTTCTTTGAAGCACACCCTGAGATCCAGAATATTCCTTACCAGGATACGGCAAGATCTGTTGAATATGTCAAAGAACAGAATGATCCAGCCAAGGCTGCCCTCGGTTCCTGGCGTGCAGCGGAATACTATCAGATGGCATCTCTTGCCAAGGCGGTGCAGGATTCTTCGACAAACATGACCCGTTTTCTTGTCATCACCCATAAAGATGAAATTGTAGAGGATGCAGATAAAATCTCAATGATGCTGATCCTCAGACATACACCAGGTTCGCTTTATAACGCACTGGGAATCATTTCCAAGCGCGGCATCAATATTCTCAAGCTGGAAAGCAGACCAATCCAGGGCAGAGTCTTTGAGTACCTGTTCTATATTGATGTTACAGGCAATCTGAAGCAGAAGGATATCAAGGAAATGCTCCATGAACTGGAACAGCGCTGTGAGGAATGCATCGTCTTCGGCAACTACAAGGCAGCTGAGCTCTGAAAATTGTTACAGAAAAATGTGTTGCCATTATTTCACCACTGGGATAAAATAAGACCAGAAGAGAAAATCTATGAAAACAAATATGTTCTTCTACTTTTACTTTAGATAACCTGGCAGCTGCAGATAACTGCCATTTTGTATTTCGAAAAGGTGTTATCTGAATGGAGAGAATGCAGACCATACGGATAACCGTATGGTTTTTATTTAGGAGAGATGACTATGAAGATTGATGTGCATACTAAGGACAGAGACTATTCTGTATATCTGGAACGTGGAATCCTGGCAAGAGCCGATGCGATGATTGGCAGACATGGACATGTATTTATTGTGTCCGATGACGGTGTTCCATTGAAGTGGAGAAAAATGCTGCAGGATCAATATCCGGAGGCAGGAATATTCGTGTTCCCAAATGGAGAGGCATCCAAGAACTTTGATACACTGCAGGAAATTCTCAAGGCAATGCAGGAAGCGCATCTGAGCAGACAGGATACCATAATTGCCTTAGGCGGCGGCGTTGTCGGCGACATGGCTGGATTTGCCTCAGCCATCTATATGCGCGGCATCCGCTATATCAATATTCCTACAACATCTTTATCACAGATTGATTCCTCAATCGGCGGCAAGACCGCAGTCGACTTCAACGGCGTCAAGAATTCAGTTGGTGCCTTCTGGCAGCCGGACATGGTGCTGGCAGATCCAGATACACTGTCGACTCTCTCACGCAGGCACTATCACAACGGCTTAGCCGAAGCAGTCAAAGAAGGTCTGATCAAGGACGAAGCACTCTTCAATATTTTTGAAAAAGATGACTGGGATGATCATCTGGAAGAGATCATTGAACGGTGCCTGATCATCAAGCGTGATGTTGTTGAACATGATGAGAAGGAGAGCGGTGAAAGAAAGCTGCTGAACTTCGGACATACCTTCGGACATGCCTATGAATCCTACTTTGGCATGAATGGATACTATCATGGTGAATGTGTCGGTCTGGGAATGATGACCGTCCTGAACAATCCAGAGATCAGGCAGCGTCTGCAGAGAGTGCTGGAACGGCTGGAACTTCCATCCGCCTGTCAGGCAGATCCGCAGAAAGTATATCAGCTGATGCTGCAGGATAAGAAGGCAGACCATGACCATATCACCATGGTCCAGGTAGATCAGATTGGATGCGGTCATTTAGAAGACTGGAACCTGTCACAAGTGAAGGAGAGGCTTGGATTATGAAGAATACTTTCGGAAATCATCTCACCATTACATTATTTGGTGAGTCACATGGACAGGCAGTCGGTGCCGTGATTGACGGCATGCCTTCCGGTGTTAAGATCGACTATGAACTCATGGCTGATATGATGGATGCACGCCGGGCAGCCGGTTCTATTTCAACGGCAAGAAGAGAAGAAGATCTGCCGCAGTTCTTATCAGGCATCAAGGACGGCTACAGTGAAGGAACACCGATTGCTCTGCTGATCCCGAATCAAAATGTACACAGTTCGGATTACGACTCGTTGGAGAATACACCGCGGCCAGGCCATGCAGACTATACAGGACATATGAAGTATCTGGGCTACGAAGATGCCTCCGGCGGGGGACACTTCTCCGGCAGATTGACAGCTCCGCTTGTGGCGGCAGGTGCCATCTGCATGCATATGCTCAATACCAAGGGCATTGATATCGGTACGCATATTGCCAAGCTCAAGGATATTGAAGATATTCCTTTTGATGAAGAGAATCTGCAGAGAGATATTGAACTCCTGCATAATAAGAGATTTGCAGCATTGGATGATAAGCGGGGAGAAGCAATGATTGCCTCGATCATTGCCTGCCGTTCTGACAAGGATTCCATCGGCGGCGTTCTTGATACAGCAGTAATCGGTATGGAAGCAGGCATTGGGGAACCGGAATTTGATTCCATTGAAGCAAGACTGAGCCATGCCATGTTCTCCATTCCGGCTGTTAAGGGAATTGAGTTTGGTGAAGGATTCCATTTTGCCGATCTCTACGGTTCACAGGCAAATGATGCCTTCGCATTGAAGGATGGGAAGGTTGTGACTAAGACCAATCACAACGGCGGCATCAACGGCGGTATAACCAACGGCATGCCGATCCGCTTCCGTACGGTCGTCAAGCCGACACCGTCGATTGCCAAGGAACAGGACAGTGTTGACCTTCAGACAATGAGTGAAAAGAAACTTGTCATTGCCGGCAGACATGACCCGGCGGTGATCCACCGTGCCCGTGTTGTTGTTGATGCGATGACGGCAGTTGTCTTAACAGATTTCCTGCTGGAGCGTCATGGCACTCTTTACTTTGGAGATGAAAGATGAAGCTGGGACTGATAGGACATCCTTTAGGACATTCCTGGTCGCCGGTCATTCATGCATTCATGATCCATGAAGACTACCAGAAATGGGATCTTCAGGAAGAGGAACTGGATGCTTTTATGAAACGGCATGACTTTGACGGCATCAACGTCACCATCCCTTATAAGCAGAAAGTCATTCCGTATCTGGATGAACTTGATCCGGCAGCGGAAGCCATCGGAGCGGTCAACTGCATCGTCAACCACAGCGGCAGATTAACAGGGTACAATACGGACTGTCTTGGCTTTGCCGGTATGGTGCAGGCAGGACAGATCGACTTCAAAGGAAAGAAGACAGCACTGCTTGGAACCGGCGGCGCTTCCAAGGCAGTCGGCTATGCACTGCATCAGATGGGTGCAGACGTCCAGCTTGTTTCACGCCGTGAAAAGCCAGACTGCATCACTTATGAGCGGCTGGAAGAAACTGCTGAGCAGTATCAGTGCATTGTCAATGTCACCCCGGTCGGCATGTATCCTCATACCGAGGAAGCACCTATTGAGCTGGCACGATTTACAAAGGCAGAAGCTGTCGTTGATGTCGTTGCCAATCCACTGCGGACGAAACTGATGTTCGATGCAAAGATGCACGGCATTCAATATATGGGCGGTTTTGAAATGCTGGTCCGTCAGGCATTTGCGGCAGATGAACTGTTCACAGGAAAAAAGCTTGATCCGGCTTTAAATCAAGCATGCATGAATATGCTGTACCATCAGAAGAGAAATATTGTGCTGATTGGGATGCCGACCAGCGGCAAATCTACGCTGTCAAGGATGATTGGTCATAAGACCAGCCGCCGCGTCATTGAGATGGATGATGAGATTGTCAAAAAGCTCGGCACTTCCATCAAGGAGTGCTTTGCCCAGAAAGGCGAACAGTACTTCCGAGAAGTTGAGAGAGAGACGGCGGAAGAGCTGAAGAATCAAGAAGGTGTCATCATTTCCTGCGGCGGCGGTGTCGTTACAAATGAATCAACGATGCGTGCACTCAGTGAGAACGGCATTGTCATCTGGATCCAGCGGAATCTCAGCCATCTGTTTGCGACTGACAGCAGACCGCTGACCGGAAATGAAGAATATATGAAGAAGCTTTACCAGATGCGTGAACCGCTGTATCGCAAATACAGCGATGCGGTCATTGATAATGACAGAAGTCTGGAAGAGGCAGCTGACCTGATCTTAAAGGCAGCAGGAGAGGAATAATATGATTATTACATTAAAGAAGAATGCACCGCAGGAAGAGATTACCAAGCTTCATGATGCCTTTGAGAAGAAGGGACTGGAAGTCCATGAGATCGAGGGCGATGACTTCAATGTATGGGGCCTGGTGGGTGATACAGCGTCTCTGGATGAGCGTGATATTCTTGCCAATGAGTGGGTCGAGAATGTACAGAGAGTATCAGCACCATATAAGCTGGCCAACCGCATGTTCCATCCGGATGATACCATTGTTGATGTCGGCGGTATTAAGATCGGCGGACAGGAACCGATTGTCATTATGGGCGGTCCTTGTTCTGTCGAAGGAAAAGAACAGGTCTGCCGCATTGCCAAAGAAGTTGAAGAGGCAGGCGGAAAGATCCTGCGCGGCGGTGCATACAAGCCGAGAACATCACCATATTCCTTCCAGGGCTTAGGATATGAGGGCATTCTGGATATGGCAGAAGCCAGAAAAGAAACAGGCATGCCGATCGTATCAGAATTAATGAGCGCTGATAAGATCGATGAATTTGTTGAGAATGTAGACTTGGTCCAGATTGGTGCCAGAAACATGCAGAACTTTGATCTGCTGAAGGCAGTTGGCCATATTCAAAAGCCGATCCTTTTAAAGAGAGGCATGAGTGCTTCCATTGAAGACTGGATCATGAGTGCAGAATATATCATGGCTAACGGTAATCCGAATGTCATCTTCTGTGAAAGAGGCATCCGTACGTTTGAACGTTATACAAGAAATACAATGGATCTTGCGGTTGTTCCAATCATCAAGGAAAGAACGCATCTTCCGATTGTCATTGATCCGTCGCACAGTACCGGTGACTGGAAATATGTTGAAGCTGAATCTCTGGCAGCGATTGCGGCTGGATGTGACGGTCTGATTATTGAAGTCCATGATCACCCAGATCAGGCTTGGTCTGACGGCGCTCAGTCACTGAAGCCGGAAAGATTTGCCGAGCTCATCAAAAAGGCAAGGAAAGTAGCACAGGCAGTCGGCAGAGATATCTAATGAAAAAGATCATCGTTCCCGGAAAGATCATGCCGGCACAGATCTCGATTCCTTCTTCAAAGTCACTTTCCCACCGCGCATTGATTACAGCTGCTCTGGCTGACGGCGTCTCCGTTATTCATTCATTGGCTGAAAACAATGATACCAAGGCAACTTTGTCAATCATGGAAAAGGCAGGCGCTTCTTTTACCAAGGAAGGAAATGATCTGATTGTCCACGGCATGCACCATATGTCCTATGACGGTTCTGTATTGGACTGCGGAGAATCAGGCAGTACACTGCGTTTTCTGATTCCGCTGTTTTCGTTGTCTGCTGAGGAAGCTGTCTTTACTGGACATGGCAAACTGATGGAGCGTCCGCAGAATGTGTATGAAGAGATCTATGCTGAGCAGGGACTGTTATTCCAGAAGACCAATGAAGAGCTGCATGTAAAGGGACCGCTGCAGAGCGGAACCTATGCACTGCAGGGCAATGTATCCTCTCAGTTCATCAGCGGTTTCATGTTTGCACTGCCGCTGTCAGCAGGGGACAGTGTGATTGAAGTGAAGCCCCCGTATGAATCTGCTTCCTATGTCGGCTTGACGATGGATGCCCTAAATCGTTCGAAAATCCAGGTTGAACAGGAAGGACTGTCCTATCAGATCAAAGGACAGCAGGTCTATCAGCCGATTGACTGTACGGTGGAAGGTGATGATTCTCAGATGGCTTTCTTTGCAATGGAGGCATTGATCCATCATGTTCCATTGGATGTCCTGAACATCAGGCATGACTCCAGACAAGGAGATCATGTGATTGTTGATCTCGTGAAGAGAATGGGCGGACAGGCAGAAGAGATTGAAAATGGGTATCGCTTTGACGGCACCAGTCTGCATGCCTGTGTCATTGACCTAGCAGACTGCCCAGACCTGGGACCTGCTTTATTTGCCCTGGCATCCCAATGTGAGGGTGAGACTACCTTCATTAACGCCGGCCGTCTGCGCGTCAAAGAAAGCGACCGTATTGCATGCATGGAAGCGGAGATGAAAAAGCTTGGCTGTGTGATTTCATCAAAGGACAGTATCGTTACGGTGCAGGGAAAGACAGCTGTGCATGGCGGTGCTGTATTGAATGGACACAATGACCACCGCATTGTCATGGCTTTATCGGTTTTGGCATCCATTGCGGATCAGCCAGTCACCATTGAAGGCAGTGAAGCAGTCAATAAGAGCTATCCAGATTTTTTCCTGGATCTGCAGAAGACAGGAGTGAACGTACATGATTGATCAGAAGACAAAATTTGCGGTCATCGGCTTAGGCGTCCTTGGCGGCAGCTATATTCAGGCATTGTCAAAAAAGGGATATGCATGCATCGGCATTGATATTGATGAAGATGCAGTGCAGTGTGCCTTGGACAATCACTGGATTGTTGCTGGAGGAAGTGATGCCTCTGCTGTCAAAGATGCAGATATTATCATTTCTGCACTGTATCCTCATGTCTTTGTCCAATGGGTCAAAGAAAATCAGCAGTACTTCAAGTCCGGCGCACTTTTAAGCGATGTGACCGGGGTCAAGCGGGAAGTGCTCCGTGATATCAATGCAGAATTGCGCAGTGATGTTGAATTCATTGCCTGTCATCCAATGGCCGGCAAGGAGTTCAAGGGAATCAAATATGCAGATGCCGGACGCTTTGCTAATGCTAACTTTATCATTGTGCCGACGGATAAGAATACAAAGGATGCAGTGCAGACAGCCCATCAGCTGGCCGAGATTCTCGGCTTTACCAAGATATCAGAACTGACTGCTGAAGAGCACGACCGCATGATTGGCTTCCTTTCGCAGCTTACTCATGTCATTGCGGTGTCGCTGATGAATGTCAGTGACAATACACATCTGGTCGATTATACAGGTGACAGTTTCCGTGACCTGACAAGAATTGCCAAGATCAATGAAGATATGTGGCCTGAACTGTTCATCCTGAATAAGGACAATCTCATCCGAGAAATCAACGAGTTCAGTGATGAGCTGCTGCGCTTCCGGAACCTGCTGGAAGCAGAAGATGTGCAGGGCATGAAGGACAAGATGATCCAGTCAACCGAAAGAAGAAAGAAGTTTGATAAATCATGACAAAGATTATGATCATTAACGGACCGAACCTGAATATGGTCGGCATCCGGGAACCAGGCATCTACGGCACCATGACCTTCAAGGATATGATTGCTATGATCGAAAAGGAAGCTGCTGCGCGGAATGTTGAAGCAGACTGCCGGCAGTCCAATCATGAGGGAGACCTCGTGGACTGGATCCAGGAGGCATATTTCCAGAAGTATGACGGAATCGTCATCAATCCGGGTGCCTACACGCATACCAGTATTGCCTTAGCAGATGCGGTAAAAGCGATTGCACCGCTGCCGGTCATTGAAGTGCATATCAGTGATATCAACAGCCGTGAAGAGTTCCGGCACATTTCCTACGAAGCACCTTACTGCCTGTTGCAGATCAAGGGAGAAGGCGCACAGGGATATGTCCACGCGGTGGATGAAATCCTTGCTTATTTGAAGAATCAGTGATGAAACACTGAAGCTTGGGTACTGGGTGATGAAATCAGTATCATATGTGTTATAATCTAGGACATGAAAAAGAAAGAAATCTGGATCACAGCGATTATCGCTGTCATAGCTGTCGCTGCAATTCTGATTGTCAACTTGGTCAGGGCGCAGAATAAATCGAATGTGGATGCACAGGCATCAGCAGGTACTGCAACCGGGATTCCAACGGAACAGGCAGTCGGTCAATGGGTCGCCGTGATCCATGGAAATGCTGCAGATCTGTGGTTTGACTCTGGTGTTGACAGTACTTATACCGTTACCGGTGACTATGGCACCATGACGATTACGGTGAAGGACAATAAGTGGTGCGTTTCTTCCGTGGAATGCCCGAACCACAACTGTGAACAGATGGGATGGGATGACGGCACCAAGATGGTTCCAATCACCTGCATTCCAAACAATATTATTATCTGCACCTATGATGTTGCCTTGAATTACCTGGAGACAAATTCATGAGAATCGACAAGACAAGACATTTTACATATTTAGCTCTTTTAAGTGCGATGGCAATTACTCTGAATCTGTTGGAGACAGCAATGATCCCGCCTTTATTCGGTGTCTTCCGAATCGGTCTTGCCAATATCATTGCTTTGGTCACCCTGAAGATCCTGGGTGTCAAGGATATGATCATTGTCAATATCATGCGTGTTATGATTGGCAATCTGCTTTCAGGGCGCATCTTCGGTTCGACTTTCTGGATCAGTTTCGGCGGCGTGCTGCTGTCTACCTTGATCCTGGTCATCATGGATAAGTTCAAGTCATCGCTGATGTTCACTTCCATCATGAGCTCCATCGGCCACAGCACAGGGCAGGTGTTCGTTGTCATGCTGTTCTACATGCAGCCATTGATTGCAGCGATTCTGCCTTACTTCCTGGCACTGTCAATTCCGACTGGTCTAGCAACTGGCTTTATTGCCAAGATTGCAGTGGAACGTGTCAAACCGCTGAGAAAAGCAGACAGTGATGCCCATTGATACGAGATATTTTCTTTGATCTGATGATCTTTCATCAGATTTTTTATGTCTCTATGTACAGCATGCATTTCATGGTAAAATAAACACGTTGTATAAATGTTCAAATAGTGTGTGGAGGGGATATGTCTCGTGCAAATATAATCATAGAAGCATACTGCCTGCTGATAACAGTCAGTCTGCAGATCTGCAACTACATGGCAAACCGCCATATAGTGAAAACAAAACTGCACCATATTTTATGCACAATGCTTTTTGTAAATGGAATTATCATTACTGCAATCATCATCACTGTTCTGATTGACGGCAATGAAAATATGTCATGGCTGAACAGCTTGAGTGAAGGAATCTGCTACATCGGAGGTGCGGTGCTC
>CAYLQV010000032.1:0-29559 GCA_964385925.1 uncultured Galactobacillus sp.
CTATTATATGTCAACTGTCTATCTGTCAACCACACGATTGTTTACTGTTAGAATATCTTTTTGTTTGGAATGCTATACTTTTCATAAGGTAAATGTATGAATGAAAACATGCAAGATGAAATACTGGAGGAATTCCAAGCCTGGATCAAGAGCCAGGAACGTACCAGCTGCAGATATGTCTACAGTGACAAGCTGATTACCATCAGCACACAGTACGCCAGAGCTGAGATTCATTTTTATGACATGAATATTGTGGAATTCCGCATTCTCTCCATTAAGTCAGAAGAGAATATCTTTTATCTGCATTTTCAGCTGAATGACAGGAAACATGCCGAAGAGCTTTTCCATGAGATGATGACAGCACTGGTCTCCTATAATGAAGAACAGACGGTGAAAGTCCTGCTTTGCTGTACAAGTGCTTTAACGACTTCCTACTTTGCCGAGCAGCTCAATAATGCCGCAAAAATCCTGTCCCTCAACTATATTTTTGAAGCAGTGTCCTATGACCGTGTCTATGAAAAGGGACTTTACTATGACATCATCCTGCTGGCACCGCAGATCGGCTTCCAGCAGAAGAAAATCCATAACGCCATGAAGGAAATTCCGATCCTGACAATTCCAGCCGGCATCTTTGGCAGATATGATACTGGAGCAATGATCAACCTGGTGCAGAAGACGCTGCGTGAACATAAGCCGCAGCCAAGCAAGGCAGAAGTTGTCGCGTCTGCTTTTGAGAATGGTGATAAGATCCTCTGCATCTGCGTTTTCAACAGCTCCCGTCAGATCCGCACCATCTATCGGTATTACCGCAATGGGACAATCATTACCGAAGGTGAGATCAAGAAAAAGAATATCGTCATTTCCGATATTTTGGATATCATTGACACCATGGTGGCAGTCTATCCGGAGATTGAATGCATTGGCTTGACAATGCCGGGCATTGAACAGTCGGGACGCCTGCATCTTCCGTATGAAGGCATCCGTGATGAAGAAGTATCCCTGGAGATCTATCACCGCTGCAACCGTGTCTGCATCCTTTCCAATGACTGCAATCAGGTCGCTTATGGGATCTGCTCCCTGGAAGAGAACTATAAGAATCTGATCTATAACTTCCAGCCTTACGGCAGTGCTATCGGCGGCGCCGGCATCATCGCCAACGGTGAGCTGGTCCGCGGCAAGGGAAACGGTGCCGGCGAACTGGATGTATTGACACAGAATCTGCAGTTCAGTGCACCGCGGGATGAACTGGCAAAGACTGCAGACGGCACCTATGAGATCCTGTCCAAGTCGATTGCTTGTGAGATTTCTCTGCTTTCGCCAGAAGCTGTTTTTGTCCACAGTGCAATGGCACCAGATATCGACCATCTTAAGGAACTGGTCGCAAAGCTCGTTCCGGAAAGATCCATGCCGGACTTTGTATATATTAACGACACCAGAGAATACATGATGGTCGGAACCATGTTAAAAGCCATCGAATGGTATGACAAATACAACCGCGGTGAATGGGAAATGCGTTACTATCGAGATACGAAAGAGGAATAACTTCCTCTTTTTTTCGTTATAATGGAACCATTGAGGCATCGATATGAATAACTATGACGGAAATATCCTAAAAGGAAAAAAGTGGTGTGCATGCGGAGACAGCTTTACACATGGATGCTTTGACGGCATGCCGGAGGAAGATACTTTGATCAAAGACGGCAGATATCAGGGACAGCTGAAAGTCTATCCGTACATCATCGAAAATCGAAATGACATGGACATCGTCATGAATGCATATAACGGTGCTTCCTTAGCTGACTGCGGCCGGACCTATGACCAGACCTTTATCCGCGGCCATTATAAGGATATTCCAGCTGACTGCGACTACATCACGTTGTGTTTCGGCATCAATGACTGGCATCAGAATGTACCGCTTGGCAGAATGGACTCTGAAGATCCAACGGAATTTGCAGGCGCCTGGAATATTCTGATGCGTTATCTGCTGAACAGGTACCCCTTTGCTCATATCGGCATCATCGTTCCTAACGGCACTGTGCATGCATATACGGATGTTGTCCGTTCCATGGCCGTCAAATGGGGCATCCCCGTTCTGGACAAGGAAGAAGGAAAAAATGTACCGCTGATGCACAGGGCACAGCGTACCGGAGTCTGCCAGGAGGCATTGGATATCCGTATGCGCAGCTTTATTGTAAATGAAGAGAATCGTCATCCAAATCCAAAGGCGCATGAATATGAGAGCACCTTCATCGAAAATTTCCTGCGAACGCTGTAACTGAAGTCTATTTCTGATGAAAATCGTGTAAAAGAATGAGTATCTGGCAATAATTATCGTCTTTCAGAGAGATTCTTCCTTGAAGAGTAATATTATTATTAATAAAATAACAATATGAAGCAGTATGACGAAAAAATTGAGCGGCTGATCAAGCAGGCGAAAGACAACCGTCTCTCCAATCCACGGCTTGTTTTAGAAGCGGCCCGAAAGCTCCGTGATATTGCTAAGGCAGATATTGATAATGCACTGCTTGGCTTTGCGGATTATGCAATGGCCAATGCACACTTCGAATTGAATGATGCAGAGAGTGTCAGCCATTATGCAGGCAGAGCACTGCCGAACCTGCTGGCAGAAGAAGAGTGGAACCTGGCCGGCAGCACTTACAATATACTTGCGCTGATCAATTTCCGCACTGGCAATATTACGGAAGGCATGGAATATCTTGCTCAGGCAATGAAACTGGTTGAAGGGCACCAGCTGAATCTGCTTGGTACGGTCGTATATATGAATGCGGCAGATATCAGTGTGCAGCTGGAAGATCCAAGTGAGGCCCTGCATAATCTGCTGATTGCCGAAACATATCTTGATAACTGCCCAGAGGATGAACATCAGCCGTACTACTATTTAATTGCCTCTTCGGAAGCGGCAGCCTATGCCCTCCAGGTCAATCGGCTGGAGCTCTATCATCAGCAGAAAGAGATTCTGGATGGAATCCTTGATAAACATCCGGAGTACCAAAATGAAGTCAACGTCCTTCTGCTGGAATATCAAGAAGCACATGAACAGAAGAAGACAGAGAAGGAAGATGTTCTGGTCGAAGAAATTAAGACTGCGCTTTTTTCCACTTCTGAATTTCTGGATTACACCAGCGAACTGCTCAATTTCCTGCAGATCCTGCTGAGCATCAAGAAATATGACATCCTGGATGAGATCCTGGAATATCTGACCCAGAGCCTGAACGGTCATGAGTCAGCTGGCATCATGAATCTTGTGTCATTCATCAAAGTACAGTATTACCTGTCGACCGGTAAGGAAGATCTGCTGAATGCGGAACTGCTGGAATACTGGCGCTATTCAAGAACAATGCGTCATCAGACCAATGAAGCCATTCTTTCCTTGATTAAGACGCAGCATAATCTGGAAGTGTCCGAACGCACCAATGAAAGATTAAGAGAATTAGCAGATACAGACAGTCTGACTTCACTGCCGAACAGACGTTCCCTGAATGAGAAGCTGGATCAGCTTTTTGAACTGGCATATCACAAGGAACATTATCTTGGCGTTGAAATGCTTGATGTCGAAAATTTCAAGAGTGTCAATGATACCTATGGACATTCGACCGGCGATGATGTGCTTGTGCTGTTAGGCAGGTGCCTGCGGGAAATCTCCAACGTCAATATCTATACCGCCAGATATGGCGGTGATGAATTTGTCATCATATTCAATAATCTGAATGACGAAGACATTGCCAGAGTTAATCAGAAACTGGTAGGACTTCTTCAGCAAGGCATTGAAAGTGCTTCGCTGCCAGCCTTCACCATTTCGCAGGGGGTCTTCGCAAATGTGCCGAAGAATGAATCCAAGCCGTGGGATTATACTTCCGCAGCGGATGCAGCTCTGTATCTCTCCAAGAATGCCGGCAGGAATCATTTCCTGCTGGTACATTCACCAAAGGATCTGAAAGAAGGAACAGCAAACAATAATCTCCATCCAAATCATATATTGGATCCAGCAAAGTAACTGCTGGATCTTTTATTTGTCATCTTGTCCTGCAGGGAATATGATAGACAGAAAAAAGAAGGGCGCCATGACAAAAGAAGAACTCATTAAAACAGGTTTTCAAAAAGCAGTGCCGATCATGATCAGTTACCTGTTCATCGGTACAGCATATGGTATTTTGATGGCACAGGCAGGATACGATGTCCTGTGGGCAGTTGGAATCAGCCTGACGGTCTATACAGGTGCCTTTCAGTTTGTCCTGATTCCATTCCTGCAGTCGGGAGCATCTTGCCTTACAATTGCTTTGACCGCTCTTTTCATGAATTCCAGGCAGACGTTCTATGCACTGACATTCTTAGAGGATTTCAATCACATGGGACGTAAAAAATGGTATATGGTCGGAACACTGACGGATGAAACATATGCTGTGAACTGTGCTTTAAAACAGAAAGAAGAATATGCGGAAGAGGATCGCCGCAAAATCATGTTCATCATTGCTGTTCTGAGCCATCTGACCTGGGCAGCAGCAGGAGCCGTGGGATGCTGCTTTGGCAGCATGCTTCCATTTGAACTGAAGGGAATAGATTTCTGCATGACGGCATTATTTGTAACAATCTTGATTGATCAATGGCGGTCAGTAAAGGATCATTTTCCTGCTTTATGCGGTCTTTCAGCAGCCGTCATACTATGCATAGTTCTTGGACCGGACCGGTTCATACTGCCAAGTTTAGCCGCAGTCAGTGCTGTTCTGCTATGGCGCAGAACAGTCACAAAGGAGAAAATATGCTGACGGGGTGGGCGGCATTGGCAGCCGCAGCAGTATCCTTTGCATGCACTTTCTTCCTGCGTGCACTTCCTTTTCTTTTCCTAGGCAGAAATAAGCAGATTCCATCATTTATCCAATATTTAGGAAAAGCACTGCCGGCGGCAATTATGGCGGTGCTGGTCATCTACTGCCTGCGGAATATCGGAATTGACGATAACGGAATGAAGCAGGTTGCCGCGGTTCTCTTTACAGCCTGCATCCATATTTGGAAGAAGAATACATATCTCAGCATTATCACCGGTACGGCATTTTATATGATACTCATTGCACTGGCCTGAGTTTTGATTTCCCATTTTGCAATAATGCTATAATAAATAAAGAATTACGGAGAAATTGTAGATGACATCAACAGTAAATTCTTCGGGGATGCTGATATATCTGATTGCAGATCTTTCCTGCATATTTTTATTAGTACCTGTGATGCAGAACTTGAGAACATCAGTAGGCAGTGAAAGTGAAATCTCCAACTTCAAGTCAATGCTGTGGTCATTTTTTATCTATGTCATCTGTGACCTGTTCATGATCTTCTTTATCGATGAAAACAGTCCTTTTCCTATTTGGGTCTGCAATCTGGTGACAATCCTTGATGAAGTATCTCTTGCCTTTGTTGCATATTTCTGGGTGCTGTTTGGAACAACACGCTTAGCTTTTAAATATGAAGATACAACTTGGTTCAAGATCTTAGTGGCGCTGCCGGTGACATTGATCTTGATCATTTCGATGTCTTCACCTTTCACAGGACTCTTCTTCAAGATAACTGAAAATGGCACCTATGTCAGGGGACCGTGGTTCATGGTCCAGGCATTGACTGTGATTTCCTACAACATTTCTGTACCAATCCTGAGCTTCTTTACTATCCTGAATACAAAGTCCGCGATTGAAAAAAATAAGGCAAAGTCTTTGATCAAATTTGTGGTTGCACCATTATCAACCGGTGTGGTGCAGCTGATCAATCCGAATACGCCGATCATGTGTCTTGGCTTAGTACTTGGCATCTATTTTGTATATGTTGATTTTCTGAACCTTCAGATTTACAACGACCCGATGACTGGACTGAACAACCGACGCAGAGCGGAATACTTCCTGACTGACTGCATCAATGCAACAACGCCAGAACGGCCATTCTATCTGTTCATGATCGATGTAGACCTCTTCAAGGGAATCAATGATAAATTCGGTCATGTGGAGGGGGACAGAGCACTGCGCATTGTGGCGGAAGCACTCAAGAAGACGGCGGATCTCGACCATGGCTTCGCGGCCAGAATGGGCGGAGACGAATTCTTGATCAGCACTTTCAACAATGCGGTGCAGGATCCAGATAAGGTCAAGAAAGACCTCAACAGTATTCTTTCCCAGATGTGTGAGAACAACAATCTCCCATATACACTGACGCTGTCAGTTGGATATGCAAAGTGCAGTTCCAGCAGTGTCAAACTGATCAGTCTGCTCAATGAAGCAGATGAAATGCTGTATCAGGAAAAAGAACACAACCATAAAGTGCTGAATAATAAAGATGCCAGGAACACACGTTCCTGACATCTTTTTCTTCTATGACTGAATACCGCTGGACAAAGTCTGCAGCAGGATATCTGCATTGATTGGTTTTGCGATATGACCGTTCATGCCAGCTTCCATCGCTTCCTGGACATTCTCCTGGAAGGCATCGGCTGAGATGGCCAAGATATATACCTTCTGTGCATCCGGACGCGGCAGGCTGCGAAGTGCCTTGGCAGCACTGATGCCGTCAAGCACCGGCATTCGCAGATCCATGAGGACTGCATCGTAGTAGCAGTTGATGCTCTTGAGGAAGATGTCCAGACCTTCTTTTCCATTTTCAGCTTTGGTCACAATCATGCCGGCATGTTCAAGGATGGAAGCTTCAATTTCCATGTTGAGCACATTGTCTTCACAGATCAATACATGCTTTCCCTTCAGACTTTCCAGAGACTGTACAGAGACTTTGACTGGGTTCTGCTCTGATTCGCTGCATGGCTGCAGAGTCAGGACGATTGTGAAGGTCGTACCCTGGCCTTTTTTTGAATAGACCTGTATGGTTCCTCCCATGGCATTGACGATGCTCTTGACGATTGCTAAGCCAAGTCCGCTTCCAGCTGCCTTTGAGTTGGCAGAATCTTCCTGAGAGAATGGTTCAAACATATGTTTCTGGAATTCAGGATCAATGCCAATTCCTTCATCTTTGACGATAAAGGTAAAGCGGCTGCCGTCCTTCGTACAGGCGAATCTGACAGTGCCGCCTGAATTTGAGAATTTGATGGCATTGGTCAGCAGATTCATGAAAACTTTCTCGAAACTGATCCTATCAAGGCTGTAGCAGCCTTTGCATACAGGCGATGCTTCATCAATCAAGGTGATGTTTCTTGCAACGGCAGTCTGCTGAATCGGCAGGATCACTGACTTGATCAGCTCAGTCAGATCAACAGGTGCTGGATGAAGAACATACTTGTCATTTTCCAGACGCGACATCATCAACGTGTCATTGACTAAAAGATTCAAAGTCTCACCTGACGTATGAATTTTCTTAAGATATCCTTTCATTTCTTCCGGAGAATCGCTCTTTAATGCCAGATCGGTAAATCCCAGGATTCCGTTGAGCGGTGTCCGCATATCATGGCTGACTGCACCGAAGAACGTGTGTCTTGCCTTATTGAGTTCCACGTCGGCTGCGACCTTTGCCTGTTCCACTGCAAGTTTTCTTTCACGCTTGCGGCGGCTCAGGATGATGAAGAGGGCGATGATAACAATGACTGAAATGAACAGGCTGCATGCACCGATGGTGAAGACGGCACTGGCTGGAAGCTGATTGAGGAATGTTCTGAAAGTTGTGTTGTCCTTGATCAGATTCTGCGAGATCAGCTCATTGATGGCACCTTGATCAGCAGTCAGAGATTTATTCAGGATAGAACGCAGGATGCTTCCGTCTGTTCCAAGAGGAATTGACATGGCAACCTGCCAAGGATTGGTTCCTAATGTTGTTACGATGTAATCAGAAGCACGGCTGCGGTCGAGATAGTAGCTGGCAGCAGGACGTGAAAAATAGACGGCATCTACTTCCTTATGCTGCAGGGCATCCATGCACTGCTTGTTGTTGTCATAGACGATCAGCTGAACATCAGAATCAATTTCGTTCAGATTGTACTGTGCTGTTCTTTCGTTATAACGCGGAACAGCAGCTGTTTTGATGGTAGAAGTGCCGGTATAGATCAGCTGCACCAGTTCAACAGACAGGAAGGTATTGGACTGCGCTACATTTCGTCCAACAGCTGCATAAGCATCCTTTTCAGATTCACCGATGATGTCGATTGCACCAGCTTCTAAAGCTGTGTACATTGTATCCATATCAGAATACGGCACGCATTGGAATTGAATGCCGGTCAGACTGCTGAGCTGCTGATAGTATTCTGGAAAGAAGCCTTTCATGGTGCTGCCAGACCGATAGGAGTATGGTTCATTGTCAGCCAGCAGACCGACATTCACAGTGTCATGACTGCTGATATATTCTTTTTCACTCTTGCTGAAGGAAGGTGTCGAGTTGCGGGTGGAAGGGAAGTACTTTTTCATCAGTGCTTCTTCAAAATTGCTGTTTTCCAATGACAGGACAGACATTGCACTGTCCAGCTGCATCTTCAATTCAGTGGAGGCTTTGTTCATCACAAAGAAGATGTCGAAGGATGGGAACTCAGCAATCTTCTGCGCCCCTTCCACTGTTGATCCTGCGGCAATGGCATCAATCTTCTGATCTGCTAAAGCAGTATTGCGTTCATCTGCATTGTCGAACTGCACAATGTGTGCCGTTAAGCCGTGGTCTGTACACCAGTTGGTATACAAACTGATAATGATGGAATTCTTGATAATGCCGCACTGCATATCGCTCAACGTTTTGATGTCATTGATGGAGAAGCGGTCATCATCAGCTCTCGTCTGGATGGCGGTTTTTGTTGTACACATCTTTGCATCAGAGAACAGGAACCTGCTTTCACGGGCTGCATTCTTTGATAAACCGCTCAGAATATCAATGCTTCCCCGTTCCAGGGCATTCTCTGCATCTGTCAGAGAACTGAAATCAACGAATTCAATATTCCAGTTCGTGTACTGTGCAAGCATGTAATAGTATTCAACGTCATATCCTTCATAACTCCCATCTTCATTTTTGCGCATGAAGTCACCGTTGGAAAAGTATCCTACTTTGATTGTCTTTTGTTCCTCAGCATGGACAGGCGCATGCAGAAAAGCAGCTGTCAGGAAAACAGCCGCTGTAATCAGCAGGACCGTAAGACGTTTCAAGCTTCTCATCGTCTACCTCTTATCAAATAGTGAAATACTACATCTAATGTAAGTATACACTGATTTTAAATTGGATAGACAGCCAGTTTTCTTTTCATGAGCGCAGGTAATGAACAAAGATGTATGATATTTATAATACTGAATGACAGGAGGTATCGTTATGTATCGGATCATAGCAACCTGGTGTATGGCAAAAGGCGGCGTCGAGCAGGCATGTGAAATGCTGAAGCAGAATGGGAATGCATGTGATGCAGTCGAGATGGCAGCCAAGGCAGTGGAAGACAATCCATGGCTGAGATCAGTTGGGTATGGCGGACTTCCGAATTCCGAGATGGATGTTGAATTAGATGCAGGATTTATGAATGGGACAACGATGGGTGTAGGCGCAGTTGCCGGCATTCATGATTTTGCCAATCCAATTTCAATTGCCAAGCGTCTTTCCAATGAAACGACCAACTGCATCTTAGCAGCCGAGGGTGCAGAACGTTTTGCCTCACATGAGGGCTTTGAACGAAAGAACATGCTGACAGAACGAGCGAAGAAACAGTACTGGGAAAAGATTGAAGAGACTAAGACGACCCAGAATCCATATAAAGGACATGATACTGTCGGTGTCTCTGTTCTGGATGACCAGGGAAATATTGCCGCCGGCACAACGACCAGCGGGCTATTCTTGAAAAGACCTGGCAGGATTGGTGATTCCCCAATCATTGGCAGCGGCTTCTACGCTGACAGTGAAGTCGGTTCTGCCAATGCAACAGGACTGGGGGAAGACTTGATGAAGGGATGCATTTCCTACGAGATTGTCCGCCGCATGAAGGATGGTGAAACACCGCAGGAGGCATGTGACCATGCGGTCAAGGAGCTGAATGACAAATTAAAGCGCAGCCGGGGAGAAGTCAGTGATCTTTCTGTTGTTGCAATTGATAAAAATGGAAACTTTGGCGCTGCCACAAATATAGACGGCTTCTCTTTTGTGACGGCCAGTAATACACAGGAACCGATTGTATATGTGACTTCCTGTCGGGATGGACATACATCTTATCGGGAAGCAGATGAGCAATGGCTCCGCACATATGCTATTACTCACAGTGCTCCCAAAGAATAGTGCAGAACTTCTGTATAATAGAAGTATGAAGAAAAAGACTAAGATCAAGATCAAGTATGCTCTGCGTGCACAAAAACAGCTATTCCGGCATCCAACCATGAATTTTATGGTCGGCGGCAGAAGTGTTACTATGTACGAGTTCATACGTGTTGGCTGGAAAGCGATTGATGTCTTGGTCAAAGATAAATAATTCTATATGAAAACAGAAAAAAAGAAATCTACCGTCATTTACCGTCTATGTTTAGCAGCAGGTGTCCTTTCGGCGACTTTGACCGGGATCCATTTATACATTGTGATTGAAAAACAGCAGGTAAAAGATGTTCAGCAGGTCAGTACTATTTACAGCGAACGCACCGAGAATGTGATCAATTCCATCTTCCATAAAACTGATGTTCTGGCTGCTGTTGTTAAAATGAATAACGGCGATATTACAGAAGATATTTTTAATACGGTCGCTAAGCTTGTATATGATGAGAACAGCGGAATCCGGGGCATTCAGTATATGCCGGGTGCCGTTGTGACATATTCCTATCCGTTGGAGGGAAATGAAGCTGTCATGGGACAGAATTTCTTGGAGATTCCAGAACGGAAGAAAGATGTGATGCTGGCCATTAATACCAAATCGATAGCCTTGTCAGGACCATATGAACTGATCCAGGGAGGTCTTGGGGTCGTTGCCAGAAATCCAATCTTCTTGACAGATAATGATGGAAATGAATATTTCTGGGGCTTTTCTGCGATTGTCCTTGATCTTCCTGATGCTTTGAATGATGCTCAGCTGAACAGTCTGCAGGACCGTGGCTATGACTATGAACTTTATTCAGTCAATGAAAACGGAGAACGTCTGGTCATTTCAGGCAATGAGAACATTGATACATCCAAAGCAGTGGTGAGCACCGTCCAGGTGCCGAACCATGAGTGGACTTTGCTGATTTCAACAAATAAATCGCGGCAGCCGCTTGTTGCCGGCATCGGCAGTGCATGCATCGGATATATGATTGTATGGTTCTTCTGGTATATTCTGCATCTGATTGAAAAAGAGAAAAAGGCTGTGACTGCGAAAAATGATTTCTTCTCTAATATCAGCCATGATATGAGAACGCCGCTGAATGCTGTTCTAGGTTTTACAAAACTAGCGCAGTCAGATCAGTTAACAGCAGATGAAAAAAATGCATATCTTGCAAAGATTGAATCCTCAGGCAACCTTCTGCTTGAACTGGTCAATAATACACTGATTCTTTCCAAAGGCAGCAACGGACAGCTGCAGATGCATCCAGAACCGCACTCTCTCAAGTCTCTTTGCGCATCTTTCTGGTCTTCAGTGGAAGTAATGGCAAAACAGAAGAACGTCAGCTTAACGGTAGATGATCATGGATGCAGTGATGAAATTGTCAATGCAGACGGCCTTTACATAGAGAAGATCTTCCTGAATCTTTTGACCAATGCGATCAAATATACACCAAGCGGCGGTCATGTGCTTATGACGGCAAGAACAGAGCGGGTCAAGACAGGGCAGATCGAACTCTATGTATCCATCAATGATGATGGAATTGGGATGTCTGATGAATTCAAGGCACAGATGTTTGAACCGTTCATGCAGGAGAACCGTCCGGGATATGAATCCAATGGAACTGGGCTGGGATTAGCGATTGTGAAGCAGACAGTCGATTTGATGAATGGTACGATCCAGGTCGACAGCCGTCTCAATCAGGGAACAGAATTCAAGGTCCATCTCAGTCTTCCACTTGACAAAGAGGAAAGCCGTGAACAGAAACAGGAAGAAATGGAAACGATTGATCTCAAGGGCAGGAAAGTACTGCTCTGTGAAGACAATGCACTGAATCGTGAGATTGCGGAAACGTTGCTGCAGAACAACGGGATTGAAGTGGTCTCAGCAGTCAACGGCAGAGAAGGTGCGGATATCTTTGCTAAAAGTGCACTGCATGAATTTGATGCAGTGCTGATGGACCGCAGAATGCCGGTCATGGATGGTCTGGAAGCCACTGAGAAGATCAGGGCGATGAAGCGAGCAGATGCAGCAGATATGCCGATCATTGCAATGACGGCAGATGTTTTTGATGAAGATATTCAGGAATGTCTGAAGGCTGGCATGAATGCACATGTCGCAAAGCCGATCGATCCAGAGATCCTGTTCACTGTTCTGCAGAGATACATCAATCATTAAAAAATAGAAATTGAACATGATTTTGTCATGGAATCAAAGGAAAGCTGGGGAGAGGAATGACAGTCAGAAAACATATTTTTAAACTTTTGATGTCAGGACTCTTAGCTGTCAGCTTAACAGGCTGTACTGCATCATCTGCTTCCTCTCTTCCCTCTGCCTCGCCATCATCTTCCGCTGCACAGCAGACCGCGCAGACCATACCGTCACCTACTGCTTCATCCACACCTTCTCCATCCGCTTCGGTGCTTCCTGATTCTCCCTTTACAGTGACATTCATTGATGTCGGTCAGGGTGATTCTTCTTTGATTCAATGCGATGGCAAGGCAATGCTGATTGACGGCGGTGAACCGGATAAGTCTCAGAAGATCTATGCCATTCTCAAAGCAAAGGGCATTGATCATCTTGATTATATTGTGGCAACACATACTCATTCTGACCACGCCGGAGGCTTATCCGGTGCACTGCAGTATGCATCCTGTGATGAGGCACTCACCACAGTAACATCATCTGAAAGTACGGTCTTTATGACCTTCTTGCAGCAATGTGAGAAACATGCAGTTCCAGTGATCGTACCGGCAGTCGGTGATACATATTCTCTCGGCAGTGCATCCTTCAAGATCCTTGGCCCAACCGACATGGAACCGGCCATGGATGAAAATGATAAGTCACTTGTCCTGAAGATGACATATGGCAGTACTTCTTTCCTGTTTACTGGTGATGCTGAACAGGAAGAACAGCAGCTGCTGATGTTCAATGACTATGAAGACCTCAATTCTGATGTATTGAAGGCGAGCCACCATGGCTCATCCAATGGTGCTTCTGCTGCCTGGATCAAGGCAGTTCAGCCAAAGATCACAGTGATCTCATGCGGAAAAGGCAATTCTTACGGTCATCCTCATCAAGAAACGCTGAACCTTCTCCAGCAGTACAGCAGTGCAGTATATCGCACTGACCTGCAGGGAGATATCGTCATCACCAGTGACGGTACCAATATCACTGCTGTGCCCGAGAAAAATGCAGATGCGGATGTCTGGCAGCCAGGAGCTGCAGCATCAACCTCTGCCTCTGTTGGCGAACAGGCACAGGCAGCAGTATCAACAGGTACATACGTTGTCAACAAGAACACTATGAAGTTCCATCAGCCGAACTGCACTTCAGTCAGTAAGATCAGTGCCAAGAATCGCTGGGATTTCACTGGCAGCCGGCAGGAACTGATTGATCAGGGCTATGTTCCATGCAAAATCTGCAATCCATAAGGGTGATGAACAATTGACCGAACTGCACCGTGAATGATCTTCACGGTGTTTTTTTAACGAAATTTTAACAGTTTCTCTTCGCTTTTAAACAGAATCCTTATGTGCTTCTGCATAGAATCTTAGGTGTCAAAGGAAATGGTGATAAAAATGAATGACGATATTGCAGAAGTAAAAGAAATGATCAGCAGCCAATACTATAAAGAATGTGAAGCATTGATCAGCAGTTTGATGCTGGACCATCCACATTCTGCACTGCCGCATAACTTAATGGGAATTTTGTTGGAAAAGCAGGGAAGACATGAAGAAGCAATGCGTCATTTCAGAGCTGCTTATGCTTTGGATCCACAGTATGAACCAGCAGAAAGAAACATGGAAAGCTTCGGAAGCTTTGCCCTGCATGATGAATGTGACTATGGTGAAGGATTTTCCATCAGCACACAGCAGGCTGCTGTAAAAGAAAGCAGGTAAGTATGTATCTGATCATTGCAGGATGTAATGAGATTGGCATCTATCTCGCGAATCTTCTTTCCAATGACGGTCATGATATTGCCATTATTGACCGTGATGCATCCCAGTTTGCCAAACTGGGGAATGGCTCGAACTACTTAACGATTGCCGGCATGCCGATCGATGAAGATGTTTTAAAGCAGGCAGGAATCGAGAAGGCAGACGGCATCTATTCGGTCACCGACGACGACAATACAAACATCATGATTGCGGATATTGCTTCTAAGCTGTATCAGGTCAAGCATACGGTCGTCAGAATCGATGATCCAATCAAGCAGGGCGTCATGCGTTCTTTATGCATGCAGGTAATCTGTCCGGTAACACTTTGCGTAGACCATCTGTACCAGGCGGTAGATTGGAGAAAACTATGAAGATCTTGATCGTAGGCGGCGGCAATGTTGGATATTATCTGACAAAGACGCTCAGAGAAAGAAAAAATCACATCATGATCATTGAGCAGGATATTGTCAGAAGCGAGCAGATTGAACAAGATCTTGACGATAGTGCTGTCGAAGTGACAAACGGTGACGGAACTGATATGGACTGCCTCAAGGAAGCTGGCATCAATGATGCGGATGTACTGATTGCAGTTACAGGACATGATCAGAACAATCTTGTTGCCTGTCAGATTGCCAAGGATTTCTTCGGTATCAAACGGACCGTTGCCAGAGTAAAGAATCCGAAGAATATTGTTGCCTTCAGAAAAATGGGGGTTGATTCAGTTATCAGTTCTACAGAAGAAATTGCGAATACGATTGATGAGCAGCTTGACTGGACAGAGATGAAGAGGCTTGTAGAAGCCCATTCATCTGACCTCCGTCTGAATCAGATCAGGATCGGTGCAGGTTCACGATATGCCAGCCATACACTGCAGGAAATCAGTCTTAAGAGCGGCATCATGATTGTTGCATTGCTGCGGGATGGAAACGTCATTGTTCCGGATGGAAAAACGGTACTGAATGAAAATGACGAAGTCATTCTCTGGGGCAAGAAGGATGATCTGAAAGAGATCCAGGCAGATTGTTCTGGGAGGTGAAATGTATGAAAGGAAAACAGAATAACATAGTGATCGGCATCTTTGTCGAAATGATCTTTGCGGCAATTGTGGTTGCCGGGGGATGGATGATATCTGTTCTTTTGTGAGGTGCAGTATGCCGGAAAATAAACAGATCAGCCGTTTCTATCCAATCTGCTATTACATTGGTCTGATTATTCTTGTTTTAGGATGTCTGATGATCATTCCAGCTGTGACAGCTGTCTTCAGCAGTGAATTCAATATCTTTTCTATCTTTCTAGCGTGTGCTTCATTGACGGTGATGATTGGTCTGGGAATGATCATGATTGGCTGCCACTACCGTCAGATCAAGCTGAATTTCGGTGAAGGTACAATTGTTGCCTCAGCTTCATGGCTCCTTGGCATGCTGCTGTGTGCACTGCCGTACTACTTTTCGGGAAACTACGGTTCCTATCTGGACTGCTGCTTTGATGTGATGAGCGGCCTGACTACAACAGGCGTTGTCTTGATCAAGGATCTTGATCATGTTTCAAATGGCATCAACATGTGGAGGCATCTTCTCACCTTTTTAGGCGGACAGGGAATGGTCGTTCTTGCTTTGACTTTCCTGAGCCGCAGGTATGCAAATGTATACATGATGTATGTCGGCGAAGGAAAAGATGAGAAGCTTTCACCGAATGCCGTTACGACTTCTAAGAGCATCTGGAAGATCAGTCTTCTGTATCTGGCGATTGGTACCGTTGTCATGACTGTTTTTGTTGTACACGCCGGGATGCCGATTGGTGAGGGCTTCCTGCATGGCATGTGGATCTTTATGTCGGCATGGAGCACCGGCGGTTTTGCACCAATGAGCCAGAATATACTCTATTATCATGATCTGGGTGTAGAAGTGGGTTCGATGATATTTTTTATCCTGGGATCATTGAACTTTGCTCTGCACTATGCAGTGCTGCATGGTCAGCGGAAAGAGATCTGGAAGAATATTGAAGTGGTGACATTCTCGATTACACTGTCGGTTTTGACGCTGATTGCAGTCAGCGGTCTCATGCAGAACAATGTATATCCAAATGTCATGGCAATGTTCCGTAAAGGATTTTATCTGATGGTGTCAGGACATACGACTACCGGCTTCATGAACATCTATGCAAAGCAGTTCTTCTATGAATGGGGAGATATAGCATTGTTTGCCTTAATATTGGCGATGCTGTTCGGCGGCAGCGCATGTTCTACAGCGGGCGGATTCAAGGCACTCCGCATTGGCATTGTATGCAGGGCAGTCAAAGCGGAAATTGGAAAGATGCTGATACCGGATTCAAGGGTCAAGACAAGCAGGATTCATCATATCAAGGACATTATTCTGAGTGATGCAATGGTCAAGAGCGCATGTCTGATCATTGCCCTGTATCTGCTGACATTCGCAGTCGGAACTTTAGCTGGCATGTATGCTGGATATCCATATATGATGGCTGCATTTGAAAGTGCATCTGTGACAGGAAATGTCGGGCTGTCCATTGGCATTACTTCTCCCGCCATGCCTGCCTTCCTGAAGATCCTCTACATTGTAATCATGTGGCTGGGAAGACTTGAATTTATGTCAGTATTGACTCTGATTGCATATGTCTTTAGAAAGGTCAGAAGAGCATGAAGAAACAAATTATATTATTAGCTGCTGTACTGCTGTTCAGCCCAATCAGGGTGAATGCGGAACCGGCGGCTGTAACAAGTGAAGACTTGATTGATCATGCCAAGGAGCTTGACGGACAGACGGTGGTATATTCTGGTGAAGCAGTTGGCTCCATTCTGCATCGAGATGGTTATGCATGGATCAATCTGAATGACGGCAGCAATGCCATCGGCATTTTCATCAGTGAAGATATGGCTGGATCCATCCAGAATCTGGGCGGATATGGCAGAGTCGGTGACCAGGTCGAAGTGACAGGGACATTCCACCGTGCATGTGCGGAACATGGCGGTGATATGGATATTCATGCAGATTCTGTCCGCATTGTAAAAAAAGGATTTGCAGACCCAGAGCAGCTGAATACCGATTATCTGATCTGGGCTGTTATACTTGCACTGGGAGCAGCTGGAGCGGCCTTCATTGTGCATCGGAAAACGAGTATGATGTAAAAGGATGAGGCTGCTGAAGAGGAAAACAGATGAGCAAAGTATCTGAAGAAAAAATACTTGCCTGCATCACGGCTGATGCAGACGGTCAGAATATTATCTCGGCAGCACATACACTGGCAGAGGCTTTTCATGAAACCTTTGCAGTCCTGTATGTCGGCGATCTTTCCGGGCATGACAGTTCAGCCGGCATCCGGGAAACAGCTGAAAAATACGGGGCACGTTATATGTCTGCCTCCGGCAGCGATATGGCTTCGCAGATTGCGGCTTATGCAAGAGAAAGCGGTGCCGAAAAAATTGTTCTGGGGAGACCGAAGAAGCAGCATTTCTCACTCCCTTGGGAAGAGACAGCAATCCAGAAACTGATGCGGATTTCTGACAGCCTGGAAATTTATCTTGTACCGCAGGAACATCAAATATATGAAGACAGTATAAAGCGCAGAAGAAGACTGAATCTGAGGTACTGTCTTTTGACCGTTGGAATGATCGTTGGTGCAACTCTTCTCGGTGTTGCACTGAGCAGTGTTGGCGTGACAGAGACAAATATCGTAACTCTATTCATTTTGACAGTTCTGTTTATTGCGTATTTTACGGATGGCTATATCTACAGCATCTTTGCCTCAGTGGCAAATGTGCTGATCTTCAATTACTTCTTTACAGAACCGAAATATACATTTTTTGCTTATGAAACCGGATATCCATTGACGTTTCTCGTTATGGGTGCAGCTGCAATCCTGACAAGCTCATTGACAATCCGTGGCAAGGAAGAAGAAAAGATCATCGCCCAGAAGGCATATCGTACTGATGTCCTGCTGAATGCCAGCCGGCATCTGCAGCATTCGGATACACAGGAGGATATCTATTGGGAAACTGCCTCATTGATCAGCCGGCTGAGCAACAGCACTGTCGTTCTGTATCCAGTCTCCGGCGGCCTGCTGGATAAGCCGATGATGCAGAAGGCGGAAAACAGCCGCGGCGAAGATGACGAAGCTGACCTGCAGACGGAACAGCCTATCGCTGAATGGGTCTACAATAACCACAGTGAAGCAGGTGCTGGCACAGATATCAGCGGACACGCAAAGTATCTTTATATGCCAATCTATGGAAGCAATGCAGTTCTGGCAGTTGCCGGCATCAAGGAAAATGATGTAAAGCGTGATGACCTGGATAAGGATCTTCTGCAGGCACTATTGACTGAATGCGGCTTTGCAATGGAAAGAGAACAGCTCCGCGAGAATCAGAACCGTCTGGAAATTGAAGCGCAGAGAGAAAAGACACGTTCCAATCTTCTGCGGGCAATCTCGCATGACCTGAGAACACCGCTGACCAGTATTTCCGGCAATTCTGAAGTGCTTCTGCAGGAAGATGAAAAGCTTGACAGGGAGCAGAGGAAAGCACTGTATAAAGATATTAATGATGATGCTGAATGGCTGATCAATGTTGTTGAAAATATTCTGCTGACGACCAGGATGGACAACAATTCCCTGGTATTGAACATGCAGCCGGAAGCAGTGCAGGACCTGATTGATGAAGCAGTTAGCCATATGACACATCTGCTGAAAGGACATCCACTGATTGTAGAACCGCAGGAAGAACTTTGGATTGTTAAAGTTGAGGCATCACTGATGATCCAAGTATTCTCCAATCTGATTGATAACGCCGTCAAGTATTCACCTGCAGGATCACAGATCCGCATATCACAGGAAAGAAAAGATGAAAATGTCCTGATCCATGTTATCGATCAAGGACCAGGTATTCCTGATGCAAATAAGAAGAATTTATTTACCATGTTCTATACAGCAGGCAGCCCGAGAAGTGATTCCAGAAGAGGCCTTGGCATTGGTCTGAGCCTGTGCCGGACGATTGTTGAAGCACATGGCGGCAGTATCTATGTTGAGGACGGTCACCCGCAGGGATCCATTTTTACCGTATCTCTTCCTCTGATGAAAGGAGTAATGATTAATGAATAAGAATACCGTGCTTGTTGTTGAAGATGACAAGGCAGTGCGCAATATGATTGCCCTGACGCTTGAGACACATGAATATCATCATGTTGAAGCAGTTTCCGGTTCTGAAGCAATTTCACTGTCACTCTCCTATAAGCCTGATCTGATCATACTGGATCTTGGCCTGCCGGATATTGACGGTGTTGAGGTGATCCGCAAGACGAGGACATGGTCTATGGTGCCGATTATTGTCGTCAGTGCCCGTACAGATGACAGAGACAAGATCGCTGCTCTGGATGAAGGTGCGGATGATTATCTGACGAAGCCTTTTTCCGTGGATGAACTGCTTGCCAGAGTCCGGGCAGCACTCCGCAGGCTCAACTATATTCAAAGTGATCACAGCAGCGTTGCCGTTTTTCAGAATGGCAGTCTGAAGATCGATGAAGCTGCCGGATGTGTCTATGTCGACGGCAGTGAGATCCATCTCGCTCCGATTGAATACAAACTGCTGAAACTGCTGGCAAACAATGTCGGCAAAGTCATCACTCATAACCTGATACTGAAGGAAGTATGGGGCGATACTATGCCGTATGACTCTCCTTCTGTGCGTGTCTATATTGCCATGCTCAGAAAAAAACTGGAAACACCAATGGGAAAACAGCTGATCCAGACACATCCAGGCATCGGCTACCGTATGCTCAGAGTTGATGATGACAGTAGTGAGGCTTCTCCGCAGTAGTCAGTAAAAACATGCATGAAAACAGCTGTGTCTCACTGTCACCAATGTCTGTCGATAGCACGTCTTACATAGTTCCCGCAGGCGTATTTGTTTTCGTCATGATGCCCTATAGCACCATGACGTTTCTTTCATCTGCGATATCTATTCCTTCCTGTTCAGCTGATGACAGAAGTCCTCTCTGCTCGTTGAAAATGGCCAGTTTTTTCTGCCGGAGTTCGATGCCCGGTATTTCTCGACGGCTCCTCTTATTTGGCTTGAACATTGACTTTTCTGCATTCCCGTTGAGCCATGTTTGATAGGCACGCTTGAAATCGAGCTGTATATTTTCTGGAACATCACGAAATAGAAGTGAAGAAGCGATATCCTTTACTGGCAGATGCGTACTTCCCTTTGAAGACAATGAGATGAATGCATAAGTAACGAAGCCGATTGATCAGGAACGCTTTTTCCAGACAATGTCAGAATGTTTTGCAGATACCGAAGAACATAAATAGAGAACAAGAACAGCATTACAGAAAGAAAGAATGCGACAAAGCATTCCTGCTGTACAACAGCCACTTTGATCTTTGCTGAAATTCCTTGTTTAAAGGTGTCTTTCTGTAATAAAATAGTTGAAGGTTTGATACGGTGATCAGGCAATTACATTTCATCTTTAGAATGATGTTTTTATTGCCTGACCATGTCAAAAAAGGAAAGGTATTTTGAATTACTATGAAAAACGTATTTGATGTCATTTTATTAACAGCATTGCCAGCCAGCGGAAAATCAGAGATCCGCAACTTCATGGCTCATATGGAACCAGCAGACCTGCAGAAAAATTTCCATATTGGACAGAGTCTTCAGTTAGACGACTTCCCATATGTCGTCTTCATGCAGAAGATCGATATTGAACTGGATAAGTTAGGTTTGGATCATTTCTGCAGTATCCCTAACGGCGGTACCTTTATCGATGTCAGAACATATGGTGTTCTTTCTCAGCTGTTAAGTGAAGACTATCATGATCTGAAGAACAGAGTTGTCGTCAAGACAGACCGTCCGGCAGAATATATGTTCAATCGGATTGATAATGCAAGAATGCTGGCAGGGATGGAACCAGCTCTGTCCATGTATCCTGCAGACATCAGAGCCAAGCTCACTGAGGCAATGAATCCGGAAGCAGAGAAGGTCATCGCAGAAAAGAACTCTCAGTATCCTGATTCCTTTGAAAACAAGACAATCATCATTGAGTGTGCCAGAGGCGGGAAGCAGGGCAGTGAGATGCCTTTGACAGGTTCAACTGGATATCAGTACTACTTCAAGAACCTGGCACCGGATCTATTGAGCAATGCAGCAGTCCTCTATGTCCAGGTCACACCGGAAGAGAGCAGAAGAAAGAATGCAGCTCGCTTTGATCCGAATGATCCAGACAGCAGCCTGTTCCACAGCACACCGGAGAAAGTCATGATCAATGACTACGGATGTGATGACATGGCATATCTGCTTGAACATTCTGAAGTCAAGGACACCGTTACCGTCAACAATTTCGGCAGAACATGGCATGTGCCGGCAGGTGTTATTGACAACCGCAGTGATATGACATCCTTCCTGCGTGCAGATGCATCAGAGTGGAAGAAGGAAGACATTGAGATTATTACCAATGCTCTGAAGACCACTGTTGATACAATGTGGAAGAACTACAACAAAGACTGATGAAATCAGAGGCTGTGCAGAAACAGCCTCTTTTCTTTTCCACTGTTGTAAAATAAATACAGGAGAAACAAGTATGATCAAATGGGGAATTATAGGAGCCGGCAATATCGCAAAGCGATTTGCCAAGAGCTTAACGTATGAAGAGGATGCTGTCCTCTATGCCATCAGCGGGAGAAATCCAGAGAAGCTGCAGGCATTCCAGGCAGAACATCCATGTGAGAAGATCTATATCGGGCATGAGAATCTTTTAGCAGATCCGCAGGTGGATGCAGTATATATTGCCCTGCCGCATGACATGCATTTGGAGTGGTCATTGAAAGCAATCCATGCACATAAAGCAGTTCTGTGTGAGAAGCCGGCAGTGCTCAATGAGAAAGAAATGCAGCAGATTGCGGATGCGGCAAGGACAGAACATGTTTTATTCATGGAAGCCATGAAGTCGCGCTTTGAACCTGCCTATATCAGGACCAAGGAACTGATCAACGAAAATACGATTGGAACCGTGGTATCAATCAAGGCACAAATCTCTTCTGTCTTTCCGCCGGAAAGATATGCCGAGACATATTTGACCAGACCGGTTGTCGGCGGTGCCCTGCTGGATACAGGATGTTACTGCGTTAACTGGCTCAATGACTTATGTTCAGAAGAACCAGCAATAAAGAATGTATCTTCAGTGGTAAAGGATTCGGTTGACTACTTCATTGATGCGACCATGCAGTTTGGAACTGTCGAAGGAGAGGCGATTGCCGGCTTTGATAGGAAGCTGGAACCAATGGCAGAAATCGTTGGCACCAAGGGAAGGATTGTTGTCGAAAGACCGCACCGTCCGGATGTGATTCATGTCTATCAGGACGGGAAAGAAGAGCAGACTTTTGAACTTCCTTACAACCACGATGATTTCTATGGGCAGATTCATCACTTCAATACTTTGATCAAAGAAGGAAAGACGGAAAGTGATGTCATGTCACTCAATGATTCTCTGCGCAATGCACATATCATGGATCTGATCAGATATTCTTTATAGAGGAGAAGCAGAAAATATGCAGAACTTAAAGGAAATGGTATTTACCCCGGAAGCAGTATTGGTACTGGGTACTTATGATGAGAATGGAGTCCCTAATGCTATGAATGCGGCATGGGGCATCCAGACAGATACAAAGGAGCTCAGTATTTCCATGGCATCGCATAAGACTACCGACAATTTAGCAATTAAGCATGAATTTACTGTAGCCTTTGCAACCAGAAAAACAATGGAAATTGCAGACTACTTCGGTCTGGAGACAGGCAGAGAGGTCAATAAGATTGAAAAAGCTGGTGTACATGCAGGGAAAGCACCACATGTAGATGCCCCTGTATTTCAAGAATTTCCTTTGACTTTGGAATGCAGAGTCAAGAGCTTTGAAGATGGTATCCTGGTCGGAGAGGTTCTCAATGTCCTGGCAGATGAATCCATCCTGACCAACGGTAAAGTGGATCTTGATAAGCTGCAGCCAATTATCTTTGATTCCTCTATGTTAAAATATCGTGCAGTTGGTGAAGTTGTAGGCAATGCATTCCAGGCGGGCATGAAGCTTAAATGATCCTGTAATTCAACCAAAAAGGACTGACATGCATGAAACAGCATAGCTCATGTTGAGTATTTTCTGTTGTATATATTATTGAATTGCTATAATAAATGTAGCATGCAGAATGTTTTATGCATTAACCTGCATCATGGAATAGGCAGACCTATGAAGATAGATTGGCTTAAGAGAAAAATACAGCTGTGCCTTGCAGTATTTATTTTAGTTTTTTCATTGGCTCCTCATACAGTTAAAGCAGAGACAGAGGTACTTCGGGTAGGCGTTCCGACGGACCGCTGTCCTATTTCATATATTGATTCCAAAACAGGAAAGATCTCCGGCATCGGCATCGATATCTTTACAATGGCGGCGAAGAATGCAGGATATGATGTAGAATTCATAGGGATTGGAAACAGTGATTTGAAATCGGCTTTAGATAATACAGATTATGACGTCGTAATGCCTTTTGGCTCCGTGATTGCCAGCAAAAGTGGGAAAACAGCTGTTTTTACGGATAGTCTTTTCGACTCCCCATTCGTTTTTGCGGTCATAAAAGGAAAAACACTTGATATACAAGACAGCTTGAAAGTTGGCATGACATCTTCAATGAAGGGCGTTGCTGAGAGCGTTCAGAGTATTTATCCAAATTATACGTTCACTCTCTATGATGACTGGAATCAGGCAATCAATGGTTTGCGCAGGGGAGAAGTCGATGGACTGCTGCAGAGTGCATATATCTGGAGTTATATCCTGCAGAAACCATCTTACAGTGACATTGAAACACTTCCTGTATCCGCAAGCTCCATGCCTTTCTATGCAGGTTCTTTATCCAACATGGAACATATCCAGATCATAAAGAAACTGAATGCTGGACTTGCGCAGATTTCAGCAACACAAAAGCAGAGCATTATTCTTGAATATACGACACAAGATTTCTATTCCTATACACTCGGTGATTATCTCTTTGAGTACCGCTACGCGGCTTTGACTGCACTGTTCATTCTTCTGCTGGTCATTTTAGGTATCTATCAGCTGCAGAAACAGAGAAAGCGCTATGTGCAGAATGTACTCAAGATCAATGAAGAGTTAGGAGAGGCAAATACTCAGCTAGGCATCTCTGCAAAAAAGGAAAGTGAATTAAGAGTCCAGGCAGATGCGGCCAATGAAGCTAAATCAGAATTTTTGTCTAGAATGAGCCATGATATCCGTACACCATTGAATGGGATTATCGGACTGACATATCTGGCACAGGAGCAGAACAACCCTGCTCAGACCAAAGAATACCTGGAGAAAATCGATACTTCATCCAAGTTCCTGCTGGGGCTGGTCAATGAGATTCTGGATCTCTCCAGAGCTGAAAGCGGAAAGACAGAAGTTCATCCAGAACCGTATTACTTGGAAGACTTCCAGCATTATATTGATGCAGTTATTCGCCCGTTAGTGGAAGAAAAAAATCAAAAGCTTGAATTTGAAACTCATACAGTTTCCGGCGCGGTTCCACTGATTGATGTCCTTTTGATTAATCAGGTATATTTCAACCTGCTCTCCAATGCGGTCAAATATACGCCAGAAGGTGGGATAATCAAGGTCACCATCAATGAGGAAATGACGCAGGATCAAAAAATCAGGGTCATGGTATCAATTAAGGATAACGGCATTGGTATGAGCAAAGATTTCCAAAAAAAGCTGTTTGAACCATTTACGCAGGAAGTCCCGGCGGGTCAGGTAGAACGGCAGGGTACAGGTTTAGGTTTAGCAATTGTAAAGAGGAATATTGATATTCTTGGCGGCGAAATCAGTGTCAGCAGTGAACTGGGAAAAGGAACTGAGTTCACTTTTGCGGTTGAATATGACTATATCAAAGGTACCAATAAACGCCCAATTCCAACAAAGCTGTCTGAAGATCAAGAAGAAAATGAGCTGACAGGAAAGCATATCCTTGTCTGCGAAGACAACCATATCAACCAGGAAATCATTAAGACACTGTTGGAAGAAAAAAAGATGTTTGTCAAAGTTGTTGAGAACGGCGAACTGGGACTGAATGAATTCCATACCTCCACTCCGGGATACTGGGATGCAATTCTGATGGATATCCATATGCCTGTCATGGATGGCTATGAAGCAACCAGAGAAATCCGTAAACTGCAGCGCGAAGATGCAGCTACTGTCAAGATCATTGCTATGACAGCAGATGCTTTCAATGAAGATGTCCAGAAATGTCTGGATGCTGGTATGAATGGACATATCGCAAAACCAGTCGATCCTGTGGAGTTATATGCATTATTAATTGAGTATATGCGCTAATACGTGTTTTATTTGAGTATATTGTAGTAATAAACTGGTATTTTATTCTGCTTTATCTATACTGAAATTGTTCATTCATTCCCCCTTTTGTGATATACGACCTGCCAATTCGTGTATCACCTTTTTTTTGCAAGATGATAGAGAAACGTGTGATTTACTGATGCTGCACTTGTCTGTGAGTAAGATTGGCTATTACGTTACTTATTGTCCTATCAAGACACCAAAAAATAATTTAAGCGGTAATATTAAAAGAGATGTTCTATGTTGGGGAGAAAAATAATATGTCCTTAAATGAAGCTGTTCAGAAGGCACATGCGGATGCAGTGACAGAAGCCAAAAAGAAGATGCCGGAGATTGAACTTTCGGATCTGATCAAATTTGCGATAGCCGTTGCTGAAAACAAGAAGACACCTGAAGAAGCTGTAAAAGAGCTGACAAAGAAGTACAGATTACCTGCTGAAGTCTATGTAAAAGTCTTTGTAAAAATTGCTTCCCAGGAAGGAATCAAATTACTGCTGGCACAAACAAAAATTGAACAGGTACGAACAATGGCAGAAACAGATTTTTCTGAAAATATGGTCAAAGCTTCTACACAGGCTGCAATGCTTGCACAAAAGTATTACACAGGAAAAATTGACGGTGCCAAATTCATAGAAGAAATGTTTGATTCAGGTATTACAGAGGTCGGAAAACAATATGCTGATGCTGTAGGTATTCCGACCATTGACCCGCAAGTCATATACAGAGCAATTACAGATACTTCCATTCTTACCATGTCATATGCCTGTGCCGCAGAAGCGTATAACATCTTAATGAAAGCAATGGATGATGCTTCAATTCAGCATGAAAAAACACTACAGATTCAAGTAGAATGCGAAAAATATGTTGCTATGATACAGCAATATAGAAAAGAAATGGAGGATGTTGTTGCACAATATCTCAGCAGCCATATTACCTCATTTGAAAAAGGATTTAATGAAATCGACCAGGCTATCTTGGCCAACGATGTAGATGGATATTTGAAAGGAAATGCAAATATTCAAAGAGCTTTAGGCTACAAAGTACAGTTTGAAACAAAAAATGAGTTTGATGATCTAATGGCATCAGACATTCCATTTAAACTATAGAGGAGAAAAGAAATGGCATTTCTAGATAAGCTGTCTAAGACATTAAGTGATACAGCGACAAAAGTGACAGAAGCTTCTAAGAATATTGATACGAAGCAGATTCAAAAGAATCTAACACAGACAATTAATGATACAGCCTCAAAGGTAAAAGATACTGCAAGCAGTATTGATCCAAAGGATATTCCTGGCAGTCTGTCAAAGATGGCCAGCAATGCAGGACAAGCTATTACAAAACATAATGAAGAAAGAAAAGAAACACAGAAAACTGCTAAAGAATTATTAAATCAGCAGCAGTCACAGCAGTCAGGCATGACCGTTCATGATGCAATGACAGTTATTTACCTTTTGATGTCCGTTGACCGTAATTATACAGCTGAAGAAGAAACAGTATTTTTATCAGCTGGGAAAGAAATTGATACGCAGTTTGATCAAAACAAGGAAACATTGATTACAGAATGTACTTCTTTAGTAAAAGAAGCAGAAAGTGGATTGTTTGAGCAGAACATTCATGATGCAGTAGCAAAGGCGATTTGGGAATCATCTTCTTCACCTGATGCCACAATCAGTGGGAAACTTATGATCTGGAATATGATTGCTGCAGCTTACGCTGATGGTATCTGTACAAATGAGGAACACAATCTAATTGAATTTGCAGCTAAGGAATTGAAAGTGGAAGCAGAAGTTATTCTTGAAATGGAATCGTCGATGAAGACACTTCTTGCGGTAAATCGAGAAGAGGACTGGTTGAAAGATTCAACAAAACCATATGCAATCGTACATCCTCAGATGGAAGAATTAGAGAATCGCAAGACAAATATAATGCAGGGCATTCAGGCTCTGCTGAAGGACTAGGAGGATCGATATGCCATTATTACTGTTTATTGGTGTAGCAGCTGCGACAACATTAGTTGGAGCAGGTAAGACGGTACAGGCGGTTGGCACAAATAATGCGGCGAATAAGATCAATGACCTGGCAAATTCTTCAGTAGAGAATGCAAAGGAAAAGCTGAATCTTCAAAGAGAAGAGGTCTCTCATTCGCTTAATGCATTGGGCCAGGAGAAAATCTTTGTTTTAAATAATAGTGTTAAAGGTTTTCTGGATACATTTGAAAAAATCAAGAATGTGGATTTTCACAACACAGAGGGATTGGAAGAATTAAAAAATCTGCACATAACACAAGAAGATTTTCAGCAGCTTAAGGAACTGGAAAATTTTGCGGCCAATGTCGTTGGCGGTACTGCAATGGGAGTTGCTGGAGGCGTATTGACAGGCATGGCTGCCTGGGGCGGAGCATCAGCCTTTGCGGCAGCTTCCACAGGTACAGCAATATCTACTCTCAGCGGGGCTGCGGCAACGAATGCTACATTAGCTTTCTTTGGTGGTGGTGCATTATCTGCTGGTGGTTTAGGCATGGCCGGTGGGACTGTTGTATTAGGTGGTCTGATTGCCGGGCCGGCATTGGCAGTAATGGGCTTGGTTGTTGGCGCAAAGACAGATGAAAAATTAGATAAAGCATTGGCAAACAAAGCGCAGGCAGATGAGATTGCAGAATCGCTCAGCACAGCCTCTGTACAGTGCTCATCAATCCGCAGAAGAACTAACATGTTTTACGGTCTGTTAGCCCATTTAGATACATATATGCTCCCACTAGTGTGGGAAATGGAAGAAATCTTTGATGCCGAAGGTGATGACTATAGCAAGTATAAGATAGAATCACAGAAGATCATTGCTCAAGCAGCACAGACTGTTATGACAATCAAGTCTGTCTTAGATTCTCCAATTCTTACTCAGGAAGGCGAATTAACAGAAGAATCTGACAAGATCACAAAGATGATTGGAAGTGAGATATATCAAGCTTAAGAATAAAAAAAGATGGCAATTCACAATTATGCCATCTTTTTACATACCAATTTATACTTATTCTGATATGTCAGAATTTTCTTTACCTATATTCAATCGATTTAGTAATTTCTTAGGAGGATCTAGATGTATTCCGAAAATCATTTTTATTAATAGACTATAGCCAAGTATAACAAGCAATGGTATAACACAAGACGTTACAACCAGTACCGCAATTGCATCAATAAAGTTACTTATGGCTGTTTTTGCCTCTTCAATTTTTTCAGTGACACCGCTTGCAATTTCTGTAGTACTGTTTTTTATTGCTTCTACTATCCCAACTAACTTATCAATAATGCTTTGTTTATTGACATCATTATCTTCATTAGTTTCGGTGTTTTCAGTATCTTCATCTTTGCTTAGAACTTCCATTGACTGATTTATAGAATCTCTATTCGTTTGTTCTATAATTTTACAGAGTTGTACACTTGTTGGAACAATTAAAAATATTGAAAGTCCGAAAACTGCGAGTTTGATGGCAAGAGAGCGACAAAAAAGAGATTTCCATATTATGTAAACAATATATAATCCACATGAAATTGGTATCAGTATCCCAAATGAAATGAAACCGGTGATAGTAAGAAGATATTTCTCCATAATTACTACTACAGTTATAAGTAATAACCAGTTTGTCATACCTGCGAGTTGGGTGGCAATAGGAGATAGAGCATCTCCAGGTAAAAGCGATAATAATGCAGCTGTGCCACTCACAGTAACGGTCAGTGCTGCAACTGTCATTTTTTTATCATCTAAGTATTCAATGCTTGCAGTATGGATATCAACCGAACTGAAAAGTTTAGAAAAATAAAAGAATGATATCATGGCAATAATTACAAGAACTAATACTTTTAAAACATTGGATTTGTTGAATGATTTACCCATAATAATATCTCCTCGAATTTTTTAAACTTATATAAATTCTAACAGTAAACAATCGTGTGGTTGACAGATAGACAGTTGACATATAATAGA
>CAYLQV010000033.1:0-27701 GCA_964385925.1 uncultured Galactobacillus sp.
TGACAGGTCAGGAGTTTCACCTGACTATCTTGCGTACACCGAACCGGCGCACCATGGCTCCTATCTTATCATCTTTCTAATTGCATTGTGTATAAAGATGATTCTTATTCTATTTCAGTTATTCAAGAAAATTTTTAACTGCACATGGAAAGGAAAAACTACCCAGAGCAAATCTCTAAGCAGTTCCTTCTTAGTAAACTAACAGTAAACTTTTTAAAAGCCAGCATAAAGCATGTCAACAGCGCCAAAGCCCTGCCCGTACGCTCCGAGAAAAACTACAACCATGATGCATGCATACCAGAATATCCATCTTTGATACAATGGTCTTTTGTTTATGATATTTCTAATTGAAATGTTTTTTTCTCTTAAGATACTGACAATCAGGACCACAGCAAGGCCTAAGAATACAATTAAGTAATCTGCCACTCCAATTCCAACATATTTCCATTGTTCACGGAATACAGATAGGTTAAAGTCAGTGAATATACTAGTCAGCATGCCCCAGCCTTTGGAGAATGAATCGGCACGGAAAAACATTTCTCCAACAATTACAATAATAAAGAGTTTGATGAATCTGAATATTTTCAAACCAATTCCATTTTCATTAATATGAAATTTTATATATAAATTTTTTATTGGTTGTTCAGTGAATAATTTTACCAATATCAGTACAAAGTAATAAATACCATAGAAAATGTATGTCCATCTAGGGCCATGCCAGAATCCATTTGCTAGCCACACAAATAGTAAAGCAATTGATGGTCCAATGTATTTTGCACATTGTCTGCCTATATGCTTCTTTGTCCATTTTGTTAATCTCATAATAGGTCTGGACAAAGAAACTGGATAAAAAATATAGTCTCTGAAAAATGTACCTAATGTTATGTGCCATCTTCTCCAGAATTCAGATGCATTCTTTGCAAAGAACGGCTGCCTGAAGTTTTCTGGCAGATAAATGCCAAAAATCCTGGCACTTCCAATTGCAATATCAATTGTTCCTGCAAAATCCATATACATTTGCAGTGTACATAATACAGCAGCCAAAAGACTTAAGGATCCAGCCAAGTATGTTTGCTTAAACAAATAGGAAACTCCGTTTGCCAGATGATCTGCAATGACCACTTTTTCAAACAGTCCCCATAATATTCTTTGATATCCAACCGTCAAATTTGCATATGTAACTGCATTGCCACTGAATAATGAAGCTGAGATTTCATTGTACCTTGCTATTGGGCCTTCCATGATTGTGGCAAAGAATGAAAGATAAAGAGCTAGATTAAATATATTATGTTCTGCAGAATATTTTTTAGCGCGAATATCAGCCAAATAGGATACTGCTTGCAGTGAATAATATGATATTCCAACCGGAACTAGCAGATTCAATACTGTCCAATGACTTCTTAAAAACGTCTCACCGATAAAATTTGTATATTTCAGAACAATGAGAATTCCCAAATTCAATAAAACACCGAGAACGAAAACTTTCTTTTTTTTCTTTGCTGTTATTTTTCGATCATTTCCAGAAGATGAACTCTCTATTTTTTCCAGCTTGATTCCAACGAAATATGTAATTAAAACTACGGCAAGCTGATATACAACCAAGAATTTACTTAACAGGCAAAAGAATAGATAATTAGCAGCTAACAGTACATATTTTCTGTTGTTCTGTGGAAACAGTTCATAAACAAGAATCAATAATGGTAAAAATATAGCAAAAAAACTAATTGAATTATAATTCATGATTTTTCACCATATACTGCCGCTCTATTATATGCAGCCTTCCATTCTTCATTTTCAGCATCAACTGACAAACTGTACTTATTCTGCAGATATTTAGCAAGATATGCAGTCACCTTCTTAGAACCAGAAAGGTTTAAATGACCACCACCATCTGCAGTATCCGTGTTCCAGTCAAGCCCAATCTGATCATCAGCAAGATTCATATCCACATAGTCAATATGATACTGATCTGCCCAAGACTGCACGGTCTCGTGTTTTTCTTGATTCCAAAGATTAGGAGCGGGTACATTTACAAGTAGCATTTGAATATTATTGTCAGTGCAAAGTTTGTAAATCGCATTGAGATAGCTTTCACTGTCCGTTCCCATCTCTTCAGCTTTATCATGATTTCTATGAGAACCATCAGAGTTATCCTTCATGTATTTCCCGCCAGTATAAGCGACAGTTCCAGATTTAATACGAAATCCCTTAAACAACTGATCTGAATATACTTTTTTACCAATAAAAGAAACGGATGGTGCCATAAGTTTATAAACGGTATGGTAATGAAATACAGAAAAGACCTGTTCTACGCTGTTCAATATCTGGTCTTCAGTTTGATAGACTCTTCCATCCAAAAAAAGAGAATCACAATCAAGAACAATTACTTTTGGCTTCTGCGTTTTTAAAACTTCCTGGATAACAGCATATGTATCACAGATCTTTGCCGCCTGATATGAAAGATTATACGTTTTATATCCATAATCTCCCCAAATCTGCAGTGGTGAGATTCCATATGTCATACAGGAATCACCTGCAAATAACACATCAAAAGAGTTATCCTTTTCTTTTTTTAATCTATTTAAAACACTGGTTGTTCCTACAATATCATTTGCACTATATCCCTTTGGGCTGATAATCATTCCACATAGCTGAAATACAAGCGCAAGGCCAATCAAGAACACACACACCGCTTTTAAGTTAATTTTTTTTAAATTATCTAGTATATTCATACAGATTCCTTTATGTCTAATCTTCCTATCAATGAAATGATAAGAAGGGAAGAACGGTGACATTATACCACAACGAATTTATGTGCATCAAAACACCGCAGAAATCCTCAAAATATAATTGATACCCACAATTTCATCTTTTGCGTTTTCAAATGGTCACATTCATTATTTTCCTATATAATGGACCCGTGGAGGTCAGCTATGGAAGAATAAACCCTTGGCCAAGAAGAATTTTACTGGTATTTATTATACTAGCCGTTGCAGCCGCTGCTGCTTTTGGAATATATAAATATGAACAGCAGGTTGCTGAAAGAAAAAAGCAAGCTGAGTTAGTCAACTCTCTTAATGGTTTGAAAATTGAACCAAATGATAAAAAGACAATACTTGAATACAGCACGACGCCTGTCGATGCCAAAACGTTAGTAACTGTAACGAACCGTTCCAACAGCTCAGCAGATACCACAATCACTGCCGATCCAGATAAAATCGACACCAGTATCATTGGGGATGTTGATGTGTTATATACTGCTACCTCAAAAGATTCTGCTGGCAATGAAATTTCAAACACAGTTACAGTAACTGTCACCGTCAAAGATACACAGGCCCCAGAGATCAAGGTAGATAAAGATTCAATAGATGTTGAGCAGGACAGCACACTCTATGACGAAAAGGCAATTGTTGTATCTGTAAAAGATCCTGTCGATGGAGACTTGCCATACATGGATAAAGCACCTGATAATTCCGATTCAGGTTATTATAATCTCTCGTCTAATGTGAACTTGGCTGTCGTTGGCTCATATCAAGTGAAAATTCATGCAGTAGATAAGAATGGAAATGCTTCAGACAAAACAGTTACTATAAATATTGTAGAAAAAGAAGTGATTACTCCAGCTGCTACTGCCGATACCACAAATACTAATACCAACAGCAGCAAATCAGACGTTCCAGTTCAAGAACCTACACAAGAGCCAGTACAGACACCTGAACCTACGCCAACCCCAATCAGTACAGCTCAAGCACCTGGTTATAATTTTCAATAGTAAAAAACATCTGTATATTGGTATGAACTCCAATGGACAGATGTTTTATATTTATGATTTTGTTTCTAAATAAAGCATGAATGCTGACAATGTAAATGCATCTAAAATTTTTTTATCCTTGATCCATTGTTTTAAATCTGCTTCAGTCAGATATTCAATTTCTTTTATCCCTTCATATCCTTTTTCTAATACGGCATGATTGATTTCCGCCGCATACACATTAACATGATCCCCGCAAATTCCACTGTTTGCTACAATCTGACCAACAAATTCTATTCTGGTTGCATCCGCGCCTAATTCTTCTTTTAATTCTTTCCTTGCATTATCTTCTGGCTTCATCTTTAACTCGCCAAACCCTCTTGGAAATGAATACTCCATATCTCTGATTGCATGCCTGAACTGATGTAAAAGCACAAATTTGTTATTTATAATTGGCACAATAACTACTGCATTATCTGGTGAGACTGCAATCAATCTCTCGTATCGAAATACATTTCCATTTAAGTCTTCTACCAAATCAGCAACCATCATGTGATATTCGCTTTGATAAACAAGTCCTAATATACAGTTGTTTGCATTTTCAAAAGCCATCATTTTTAAAGGATCGGTAATAATTTTCAAATACCGATTTTCCTTAAATTGCGATGGATATTTTTTAATTATTTCTAAATAACTATCTATTCTGCTCTGCCTGCTATCTGCTTTGTCCATTTAAATATATTTCTCTCCTTTTTATATTCTTTGATTCTTGGAATAATCTGCTCACTTCCTGCAAAGCCAATTCCTTTGTATATCCATCCTGTAACTATATCTGTTATGTATGTTAATACCAGCATCCATAAAATACTCATTATGAACATTGCGAATGGACCTGCATTAAACCAGTTTTCAATATCAAGTTTATCAGAAACAAAATTTGAAAGAAGCAAACACAAGCAAATCACCAATAACCGTGCAGCTATTGTGAGATGTAAATAGTCAAAGTAGATGAACTTCACCCAATTAAGGCCAAGATCAGGATGTCTTATACGAATCTTTGATGTACCTACTGTAACTTGATAGATTGCTTTCCAATTCCATTTTTTTCATCTGGCAATGCCAGTTTATTCTCTGCCAAATATGATTGAACATACTTTTCATAGTTGATTTGATTAAAAGTTTTCTCTTTTTGAAGAATATTAAAATAAATCAGACTATTATATGCCCAGTTAATAGCCGCGCAAGCCTCACTGTTTCCAATATCGCGCTGTATAATATGAATACATTTAGAACGCTGACTCAAATCATTTCTTTCTGCACACAATTTTTTTAGTTCCTTTTTGCTCGCTTCGTCTTTAACATATGATAATATTCGATTGATTTCTGTTTTCATAGATCCACTTTTAGCTGGATCTTGATCATAATTAAATTTTGTATAGATGTCACGGTCCGTTAACAGAGTACTGTTAATAGCAATCAACATTCTTAGGTATCCCTGTATATTCTCACGGATATAATTTTGCTCTGCAAAATATACGACACTTAATTGCTCATAGCTCTTGTTATCTTGTTCCTTTTTTGTAAGAACTTCTAATTCTTTTGGAGATAATTCATCCCAAATGCTAGGATCATTTATTTCCAATGTCTGCTTCATCAGTTTATATATTTTAGGCAGCATTTCATTTATAATATCTTGCTTTTCCAACTGATATAATCTGTCGAATTCAAGGACCGAAAATATAAATTCATCGTCTTTCGTATCAACCGGGTATTTTTCCGATGTCATTTTATTCAATTTATTAAGAATATAATCCTTTGCGTTTCTTATATTTCCATATCTGGAAATTACGAATTTCCCTTGTTTGAATAATTGGACTAAGTAATTTGTACCAAATTCACTCTTTTGCTTTTCTGCTAATTTATACAATTCAAAAAATGTTTTCGAATCCGCAATTTGATTCAAAGAAAATACAATGTTTTTTTGTTCATAAATTAATACTTTTAGGATACATTCGAATTCATCCTCATATTGATTCGAATAGAATACTGAATCAAATTCACTAAGATATTCTAGTTTCTCTATACTGCTTGAATTTTTCAAATTCATAATCAAATTTTCTCCAAAATTAGTAAAGTAAATATTCTATTTTCTAATAATTATATCTTTTATTATCAATAACGTTAATTAAGGTGAAAAAAAATCTGCCTTTTAATAAGACAGATTTTTCATTAATACAAATATTACTTTGTGATCCCGTATGTGCCGCAGGTGTTGCTCCACTCCTGGCTCCCTGCAAATCCCTGGTACACTGACTCCCTTGATGCTCCCCTGTTCAGCTGCCCTGTCCAGTCTGCCAGACCTGGCCCATCTGGCTGCCGGTTGAACATCGTCTCATAGAGCGTCGTCACATACTCTCCATTGCTCAGGTGCTTGTTCTGCAGCTCTGGACTGAAGAAGAACCCATGCGCGATCGCGCTCCCGCTCTCCCCATTGTTCAGCTGCGTGATCCAGTTCTTCAGCCCTGCTGTGTCATATCCCCTGCCCAGGCACACCTTGTAGAGCCTCACTACGAACTCTCCCATCCCTGTGTCGATGTTGCTGTCCGCGGTGCACGGCCCTGTCTGTACTGTGCCATGCGCTGGTACTGCCACTCCGTTCCCCCTCGTTATCCCGTAGCTCGCACAGATCGCTGTGAACTCTGGGCTCAGGAGGAATCCGTTGATCACGCTCTCCCTCGATGTCCCTCTGTACAGATATCCCATCCAGTTCTCGTACCCTGCTGGGTCTGATCCTCTCCCCATCAGCGCATTGTATACGTACTCCGTGAAGTGCGCATCACAGTAGTTCTTGTTCTTGAACTCATCGCTGAAGAAGAAGTCATATGCCACCTCTGATCCGCTCAGCTTCCTGCTCTCCAGAAGCCCTACCCAGTTGTTCAGCCCTGCTGTGTCCGGCTCCCTGCCCAGCACCTTGTCATACAGCCTGTATACGAATCCCTGCACTGGCGTCAGCACATTGACTGTGCATTGAGCTGTACGTCCATCAGTATTTGTAGCGGTGATAACCGCTTTGCCAAGTCCTATTGCAGTCACTTTTCCATTCAGAACTGTAGCAACTGCGGCATTGCTTGATTTCCATGTAACTGTAGGCGAAGCACTTGCTGGTGTTACTGTGGCTGTCAATGTTTCTGAACTGCCTTTAATCAGTGTCAGAGATGCCTTGTTAAGGCTGATGCCCGTCACAGGTTGTGTCACTGTCACTGTACATGTGGCTGTATACCCGCCTTCTTCTGTAGTAAGTGTGAGTGTTACAGTTCCAACTTTATGAGCGGTCGCGATTCCCTCATTATCTATAGAAACGATTGAATCATCGCTTGATTTCCAGCTGATCTTCTGATTTGTGGCATCAAATGGAAGAACATGGCCTCCAAAAGAAGCTGAATCTCCTACTCCTATTTCTGAAGTTCCATAACCTATCTCTGCACCTGTAACTGGCTGATTAACTGTCACTGTACAAGTGGCAGTCTTGCCACCATCTTCTGTTGTTGCGGTGATCGTTGCTGTTCCTGCTTTTAGTGCTGTGACTCTGCCTGTCTGATCTACTGCTGCTACAGTATTGTCGCTTGAGGACCAAGTGACATTCTTGTTGCTTGCATCGCTAGGTGATACCGTGGCTGTCAAGGATGAAGTTGATCCTGTATTTAACATTAATGAAGATTTGTCCAATTCGATTCCAATAGCAGAAATTAATGATGAAGAAACAACTATTTGATATGTTGCTTCAATATCGCTTGTGCCATATTGGACCGTTACATTTTTTGTTCCAGTACTAGTTGTGTCAAAACCATTTATCTTATATTCTTTACTGTCTAATATTTTACTATCCATATTGGATAACAGTGCTCTGACCGTGATATCTGATGCTGAAAACGATTCTCCAACTACATAATTTGATTTGTTTGCTTCTACAGAAAGATTTGTAACAACCGGTTCCGTGTCTGTTCTACTTTCCTGCACAGTTATTGTCTTATGTTTAACATAAGGAACAGAATTGAATACTACGGCAGCATAGCATTCATTGCCAATCATAACTACTGAGGATAAATCAGCTTCATCTCTTAGAACTGGATATCCTTCTTTAGTCCATATACCAGAATCATTTCTCCAAATGGTTGTGTATTTCTGGGATGTGCTGTCTGTATCAATGATCTGAACCAAAGGTACGTTTTTATATACTGTAATTGCTGCTATAGCTGCATTTGCAATAGAAAGCCCTGTCCCTAGTTTTGAATAAGATGAACAGTCAGCTGAATATTTATATAAATCGGCAGTATTTGTGTCAGAGGCTAAAATCAAGAGATATAAATTTGTACCATCAGTACAAATTTCCGAATCAGCACTTTTTTCTGTTGGGACAGGGACTTGTTTCACAGTTGAATCCTTGATTGAAAATAAATTAGTAATACTGTTTTTTGTGTAATCTCGGCAGGATAAATAAACATCAGCACCTGATGCGCTCATATGCATCTGCGAATAATAGCCGTCCCCACTGTTATAGAGAAGAGTAAACTTCTGACTTGAATATTTGTAAATTTTTACGGTATATCCGTTTGTACCGTTTGTGCCGTCATTGAAGGCAACATATAGACCATCAGTAGATACAGTTAACGCTGAATCGCTTACCGCATTGGACGTGAAATCATTTTTGACCGTTTCCCATTGTTTATTTATGTATCTCACTAGTTTTAATTTATTATTTATGTCTGAATAAAGTACATATGGAACCCCTTGATAATACACAAGATGACTTCCATATGAGTAATCAGTTATGGAGCTTGTAACTGCCCCCCATGACGTTCCATCAAATCCATATACTGCAATGCGATTATTCAAATCATCTGAATAATTTCCCAGCAATACATTCGGATATACTGAAGTGCCATTGACTGCTGTATCTAATACACCGCTGTCACTTTGTGACAACACTGCACTGCCTAAATTATTCCATATTCCTACATTAGAAGTATCTGCAAAGCTTACATCAAAAGATATTGTATCTCCTGCTGATCCAATATTGCTTAACACAATTCCAGAATTTTGACCGTCAGAATATACCAATGCATTGTCTGAAATCTTTGCGTTCAAATCTGCACTTCCAAATGAAGTTCTTCCACTTTCCTTACTGAAAAAAGAATATTTTAAATTATCAAAAGTTGCAGCAGTAACCGTCGTTTCACCTTGACGAAAAACGTATACACCATCTGGTTTATCTTCTGCACGATTTGTTAAATTGTTGGTGTTTGTATTGATACGATAGACAATCAAACCGCTTCCTGGAATCTTATAATCTAAGCCATTATTGATATCACTGCTTTTTTGTCTATACTCAACCACAAAGAATTCAGTATCTGAAAGTTCCGTTTTTAATATATATGCACGATTCCCTGAACTTTTACTAGATGGTACCAAAGTTACATTCGTTTGATTTTTTGTTATTGTATCAATATTCAGCCACTGTGATTTCCAGCTTCTCAAGTATGCCAGAGGCCAAGACATGAATATAGTTGCCTGTGCCATGATATCCCAAGATGCTACAGGATCCCCACCAGTTTCATGATATAGATCAGGGTAACCAAGCGAATGCATAAATTCATGAGCTATAACGCCAGGTCCGCTTAAAGTTGATGTACCAAACAAATCATCACCCATCTGGATATTTATTGTTCCTACAGATTTGTTATTAAACAGGTCATCCGGTGCATCATAGCTAAATTTATGAGCATAAAAAGTTGTAAGCCGCTCACCAGAATCTCCAGCAAAAATAAGAGTTATATTATCAACAAATCCATCATTGTCAAAATCAAGATTTGTATTTGCTTGTATAAGTGTCTTTGCTTTCCCCAATACTTCTTTTGATACAGCATGATCATCCGTATAAAAGGTACGTGAATTGTCAAGTACGATAGGCTGAATAACATTATTGAATAATTGAGGTATGTATGTTTCAACATGAAACATTCCATATGAAATAGTATTCATATACGAAACAAGCGATTTAGGATATGTAGTATCGGTATAATAGCGTACAGCTTTATCGGTATATGCAGACGTCATAAAATTTCCTTTAGTTTCAGGAAATTGTACAAATAGCACAAGATTAGCAAAATTAGTCACATGACTTTCTGCATTGACCAATATGCCATGGTTAAAAGGGGATGTCATTGATAATATCAAAATCAACGATAAGAGAGTATCTCGTAATTTCCTCATATGCTGATTCCCCCGAAACAATACACTATGCTTAACATATTTTAGAGCAAACTTTGATTTAACGTCAATGATTAAGCAATGAACTAAATGAAGCCTTTGGTCATTCCAAAGGCTTTTAATAATCTGCCGCAATCAAAAAAATACTGCAGTATTTCTACCGCAGTATCTATCTTTGTTTTCCTTAAGCAACTGTGACCTTGATGCCAGGGCCCATTGTTGTAGAAACTGTTACAGACTTCATGTAAATACCCTTGACTGTAGCAGGCTTGATCTTAGCCAGCTGATCAAAGAGAGCCTTGAAGTTCTGAGCTAATGCTTCTTCTGTGAAGGAAGCCTTGCCGATCATGACATTGACGTTTCCATCCTTATCAACACGGTATTCAACTTTACCCTTCTTGATTTCTTCAACAGCACCAGCAACATTCATTGTTACTGTTCCTGTCTTAGGGTTTGGCATTAATCCCTTAGGACCTAATACTCTACCTAACTTACCAAGCTGACCCATCATATCAGGTGTAGCGACGATGACATCGAAATCGAACCATCCGCCCTGAACCTTAGCGATCATATCAGCTCCGCCGACATAGTCAGCGCCAGCTGCCTTAGCTTCATCCTCTTTAGCACCCTGAGTGATGACTAAGACCTTCTGTGTCTTACCTGTACCATTTGGAAGTACCATAGCACCTCTGATGTTCTGCTCAGCCTGACGCGGATCAACATTCAGAGAGAATGATGCTTCAACAGAAGAGTCAAACTTTGTATCAGCCAGCTTCTTAGCTAATGCGACTGCTTCCTTGTAATCATATGTCTTTGTGCGATCGACCTGAGCCAACGCAGCCTTATACTTCTTTCCTGCCATTAGTTCTTATCCTCGCCTTCTACTTCGATACCCATGTTGCGTGCTGTACCAGCAATGATCTTCATTGCTGCTTCAACGTCGTTAGCGTTGAGGTCTGGCATCTTGTACTCAGCGATTTCTCTGAGCTGTGCCTGTGTAACCTTGCCAGCTTTGACTGTCTTAGAAGAACCGGATGCCTTCGCAATGCCAGCTGCCTTCTTGAGCAGTACTGCTGCTGGGGATGTCTTCAGAACGAAGTCGAAGCTCTTGTCTTCATAAGCTGTGATGATGACAGGAACGATATCGCCGTGACGATCCTTAGTCTTGTCGTTGAATTCTGTGCAGAACTTTGGCATGTTGATGCCGGCTGCAGCTAATGCTGGTCCCGGTTTTGCCTGGCCTGCAGCGAACTGCAACTTTGATACTTTTGCAATTTTCTTTGCCATGTGGCTTTCCTCCTATTTTAGAATCCACATGCAGTGGTTCATCGGATGTTTGCTCATCCTCCCACGCATGATGCACGTAACAAGCGTGCAGAAGTATCATAAAGCATTCCCTGAGGCACGTCAACAGTTTTTCTTCTCTATATCAGCGCATTTTAAAGGTTTTCGGGGCATAGCGATATGCCAGCAGACATGCAGTTAACGCATACAGAATGCAGAACACAGAGACCGCCGTGCCAAAGAACAATGTAGATACATGTTTCCCAACTGCGGTATAGCAGACAACATACGTGGTTGCCCTGGCAACAACATATGTCATGCTCTTTGTCTGCAGTTCAGGATTATATGGCTGCAGAAGGTAATACAGGACCAGATTATGTACCGAAAAGAAGATAGAGAGGGAAATTACGGTTGTAAATAGGAGCAGATAATTCAGGATCTGTTCGGTACCGCCGCTGATCCATAGAAGAATCGGCAGCCCAACAGCCATGACAGATGCCTGGACCAGATCAATCAATATTAATGAAAGAAGACGACATTTAAATAAAGAAAGGATTGCCTTTGGCTGACGATAGAACCGATAGCTGAGCATACTGCAGTCACAATTCATGAACAGTGAGCGTGTCACCGTTTCTCCGCGGTTTGTCATATACATCAAGAACAAAAGTGCTGGCATTGATGACAGCAGGATTTTGTTGATCACTTCTTTTACAGATGGAAAGAGATAGCAGGAAACTGCCGCACAGATAAATACCGCCAATTCAATGACAGCAATTATTTTACTGGAACGCAGCAGGATCCGCTGATGCCTTTTCACAAAAAGATCATTCAGATATGCATATCCATGTTTGCTGCTGGTGATTTCTGCACCTCCAGAAATATTCTTCCGCATCGATTCCTGCATGACCTGCCCTACAGTTAAAGTGCTGGCTGAAATCATATTCTCAGGTGTCAATATCCTGCGGCTGAAATCTAGATATTGATCAAAGCAGAACAGATACCGCCAGGCTGGCAGACTTAGAAGTATAAACATGCATTCCAGATACAAATACATATTCAAATCAGCGGCATATCCAAGGTAGACTGGCAGAAAGGAAGCTGCCAGCAGAACTGCAGACACTGCCAGTGTGATTTTCTCGGCCGCCTTCAGATTGAACTGATGACGAAATGCATACAGTTTGAAAGCAGCATAGATCGTCTTTACTGAAATAATATAAAAGGGCAGAAGCAGTGAAAGACTGTCTGGGATGCCGCTCAACCTTCCAAAAACCAATGATGCCAGCATCATGCCGACTGCTGTTTTCATCATTTCGTACAGATAATTTGAAAGTACAAATTTTCTGGCATTCATCCGCATCAGCACGATGCCATAGAATTTATCCTTCGAGGGTGAAAAGACCTTCGTATTGACCAATGCACCGATAATAGATAATAAGAAAAGAATATGGACAGAAGCAGATGCAGGATTCACCGGCATCTGATGCACAGCCAAGTATACCCCATACAGATACAGTGCCTTCGGCAGGAAGACAGATCCAACCTCCATGAGAGCACTGATGATGCTGCCAAAGATCTTCAGGCCTTTCGATGCATATGCTTCGTCTGGAAGAATATGCTTAATCAGCGGAAATGATTTCAGAGAGAAAATCACACCGTTTACCCGGTATGCATTTTTCAGACGCTGAGAGACTAAGAATGTTCTAAACATTATCTTCTCCCTTTAATGCAGCAATGATCTTATCCTTGAACGCATGGTCGTCCAGACTTTCTTTTTGAATTTCCTCCAGCACGCCGTCATTCAGGATAACGATTCTGTCACACAGATCCAATGCCAGCTCCATGATGTGCGTGGACAGGATAATAATGTGGTCTTCTTTTTCTCGACGAAGCAGCTGTTTCATTTCATCTGCTACAACAACATCAAATGAAGTCAGCGGCTCATCCAGCAGCATGATTCCTGGATCAGCAATCAGCGTAATCAGCAGCTGCATCTTATTCTTCATGCCGTGCGAATAATCCTTGATCAGCCTGTTCCTGTCTTCTACAGGCATACTGACCATATCAAAATATTCATCAATTGTTTTCGGTGACTTGATATCTGTATTTGCTTCCAGAAAAAATTTCAAAAATTCATATCCGGTAAGAAATTCCGGGACAAGCGGTGTTGAGAGCACATATCCAATATCTTCCGGTCTTGGATTGCGCACCTCTCCCTCCGTTTCTACCTTGATCTTTCCGGCATCCATTTTGAGATCTTCATTGATGCAGTTGAACAGTGTTGTCTTACCAGCCCCGTTGCGTCCTATCAGACCATAGATCAGTCCTGTCTCAAACGTGAAGGAAGCCCCTTTCAAGACGTGTTTCTTCGCAAATGACTTTTCAATATTTTCTAAAATCAGCTTCATTGTCTTCTCTCCCGCAAGCGTGCTGATCGACAAATAAATAAGGCTGCTCCTCAGTTGTACAAGCCGCCTTATTTTTATACATTTCTGCTGTGAAAAAGGCATCCATCCATGGTCGAATTCAGTCTCTAATAAAATCACTGTATCAAAATACTGCAGCTCGGTCAATGCTGCGCAGGCTTCACCCGTTCACTTCTTCCTTGCTTCCTTTGCAATCATCTGATCAAACAGCGTCATCCGTTTCAAAATATTCCCATATATGCCTGGATATTCCTTTTTCAGATCAACAATGCACTTCTTGAAATCTATATTGGATTTATAAATAGTGGTCCTTTTCTGTGTCTTTACATAACAATCCTGGTCAAATTTTGCCTTTATCAGCTTCTTGGCTGTCAGCTTAACGTCATAGTCTTCATTATGGAATTCTGTTCTTGAGACAGTGGAAATCGGAAGAACGGTATATTCTGTATCCTTCTTTCCAATCGGTTCAGCAATGATTAATACCGGTCTGCTTTTGATTCGTTCCTTCTTCTGCTTTGCATTGTAGTACACAAAATAGGAAGGATAGACTTTGCCAATATAATTCTCCTTCTCTTTTGGTGTTTCTTTTTCTTTTACTTTCGTTTTATTTTTTGTTTTTTCTTTTACTTTGTTTGCCATATGTCTTCTATCATTATATTGCAAATCCTTTCACCATATCGATAGATATAATTCCTAACAGATAAAAACCGTCCTGCAAGACGGTCTTTATCTTATTACTTGTCTGGGGCAGCTGCTATTTCTCTCTACATATAGATGTATATAGAGCAACAACTGCAGTTCTTCGCTGGAACATCTGTCCCGTGCCATTCCGGTTTCCGGCGAAATCTTTAGATACAGGCTGATATGGAACAGTTAACAGATTCTTTCCCTTCTGTTCCATTGGCCGATTTACTTATAGATCTTCTTTCTTAATACCAGAGCGGCTGCAGCTAACAGGGCAGAAATGGACATCACGCCAGCGAACATGTTGGCATTTGTCTGATCACCTGTATTTGGTGTAGAAGGTCTGTAATTTCTATTTTGATCAGCATTTGTTGCAGGTGTTTCTGGTCTTGTCAAATCTTCTGTTGTGGAAACTGTTTCTACAATATTCTTTACGGTATCACTGCCTGTTGTATCTGTTGAATCCTGAACATATGGAGTGACAGCTCTTGGAGTAAATATCCAAGAACCTACATAGGTAACATCGCTTGTTCCAATGACCTGTTCGCCAGATACTACTTCATTGTTGTATACCCATCCACCAAATGTCCATGTGCCATCAGCTACTGTAACAGTTACTGGTGTCTCACTGTCAACTGAATATTTATCGCCTGTATGATATGTTGTTTCGTCAACAGGAAGCGTTACTCCTGCAGGGACCTTAGTGTCATCAGCCCACTCATATTCAATAATGTATGTGAATGTCTTTGGATCAGTTGTCTTGGTGTCATCTGTCGGTTCTGTCGGTTCAGTTGGCTCTGCTGGTTCTGTCGGCTCTGTTGGTTCCGTTGGTTCTGTTGGCTCAGTCGGTTCAGTCGGTTCTGTTGGTTCTGTCGGCTCTGTTGGTTCAGTCGGCTCTGTTGGTTCAGTCGGCTCAGCTGGTTCTGTCGGTTCAGTTGGTTCAGTCGGCTCTGTTGGTTCCGTTGGTTCTGTTGGCTTAGTCGGTTCAGTCGGCTCAGCTGGTTCAGTCGGTTCTGTCGGTTCAGCTGGTTCAGTCGGTTCTGTCGGTTCTGTTGGTTCCGTTGGTTCTGTTGGCTCAGTCGGTTCAGTCGGCTCAGCTGGTTCAGTCGGTTCTGTCGGTTCAGCTGGTTCAGTCGGTTCTGTCGGTTCAGTTGGCTCTGTTGGTTCAGTTGGTTCGGTCGGCTTTGTTGGTTCTGTTGGTTCAGCTGATGTTGATATATTAACATGAAGAAAATCTGCATGGCTGACTTTTGATGCATCAAGTACTCCATTCTCGTTCCTAATTGAAACAATCAAATTTCCCCAATCAACTGTTACATAACAACTATTAGAAGATGTAGTTGATGGATGACCACTTACACTCGCTTCACCATTCGAGAAGAAATATTCAAAATTCATTGAACTTTTATTAGTACTTTTATCATTTGTTTTGACACTGTTTTCAATATTACTTTTAACAGCTGCCATTTGTGATTCTTCTACTGTTGCATTAACAAATACCAGTACAATTGTACTTGCCTGTTTGACCACAACAACATTTGCATTACTATCAAAAGTATATGTTTCAAATGACCGATCATACTTGCTCAAATATTGGACTGACAAATTTTCGTTTTCTGCATAGACTGTTGTAACTGTACTTAACCCCATTATTAATGAAATGACACTTGATAACACTACTGTTGATAATCTTTCCAATTTCTTCATAGTATCCTCCTTGTAAGGCTTTCACTTTGCCCATTTTTTGAAGGGGAATTATGACGTTTAAATAAAATGCCCGTGGGGATTTTTCCACAGGCATTAAATGAGTTTTTACAATTACTACGACAAAAACCACTCTCCCATTATAGTTACGTCAGCCTATAATCGAAGGGCTTATTCTTATCGAGCCATTGACTTTCTTGTGTTTTTGCAGGAAACACAAAAAAACCCTCTCCAGATGCAGTTACGTCAGCCTGCATATGAAAGGATATCGCTCATTTAGTTTATTTAGATATTTGTCTCCCCAGACTTGTATCTATGCCCGTAATATAGGCTTCGGAATTTCCTTTGTCAATGATGTTTATTAGCGTATGGATAATATGGAGATGTAAATATTCCTGCATGTATTGACCGTCTACATACATGAAAAAAGAGACCCTGTTGAGGTCTCTTACTCTTCTGTGAATCCTTTATACTCAGATAATGATCTGCCTAATACAAAGTTGGCAATTGGGTTGACCAGGATCAATGCCCATGTCATACCGCCGCCGCGTCCGAATACTTTGGACTGTCTGAAGCAGCGCATGATCTGCATGACCTGCGCAGCTGTCACTGCGATGGATCCTACCCATGCAATAATCTGGATATTTGCCATGGAACCGACAAACAGCAGAACGATGCCGAGGATGTCGGCCAATAACCAATAGAGGCCGATATTCTTCTTGTTCCAGGAGATCTTGTATACTTCTACTTCACGGACAAATGGGATCCAAGCCTTGCCAGCTGATACGCCAGCCTTTTTGAATTCACCCTTGTATCCTAAAGCATTCAGAAGATACCAGATCACATAGAATACACCCCATGTGATGAAAATTGTCATTTTCTCTGTCATGGCGCGTCCTCAGTCAACATCCACTTTTTCAAGATCGCTGTAGCTGATGTCAGTAGGTGTTTCTCTGCCAAAGATCATGCATAGAACATTGGCTGTCTGTGTCTGGTCATTCATTGTACTGACACGTCCTTCCATACCAACGAATGGTCCGGTCAGGATCTTTACAGTATCTCCGATCTTAAAGTCAACGACAATCTTCTTATCGCTCTGACCCATTCTCTTCAGAATGGATTCCATCTCATCTGGGGCAACTGGGAATGGCTTTGCACCGCCGCCGGAAGATCCGATAAATCCGGTAACTCCTGGTGTATTACGCACAACATACCAAGCCTCATCTGTCATCTTCATTTCAACGAAGACATAGCCAGGGAAAAGATTGTGCATCTTCTCTACTTTCTTGTCTCCCTTGATCTCGATCTCAGGTTCTTCGGCTACAACAATCCGATACAGAGAGTCCTGAATGCCCATGGTCTCAACTCTCTTCTCAAGATTTTCCTTAACACGATTTTCATGTCCGCTGTATGTATTTACAACGTACCAGCGCGTTTCATTTTCATCATCCACGACGCTCGGCTTTTTTTCTTCCGTCATCTTGTTCTCCTTATGCAATAAATGTCAGTAACCATGTGACTAAAAGATCGCACAGCACAAAGAATAATGCAAAGGCGGCTGTGAACAGAATGACTTCACCGCTGTTCTGGAGAATGCCTGGATTGTTGGATCCTTCACTCTTCCAATGCGGCCATCTGACACGCTTTGCTTCTTTATTGATTCCACTGAAAGAGAACCATCTGTCTTTTTCAGCCTGACTCTTCTTCTTTTTCTTTGCTTCTGCTTTTTCTTCAGCCTTTGCTGCTTTTGCGGCAATCTTAGCTGCCTTCTTATCTGTTTCTGTCATTGGAAACCTCCTGCTCACTTTGTTTCCTTATGGAGCGTCACTCTTCCGCACTTTGGGCAGTACTTTCTGAGCTCCATTCTTTCTCTGCTGTTTTTCTTGGATCTGTGAGTCGCATAATTACGAGACATGCAGATCTCACATGCCAAGATGATCTTATCATCCTTTGCCATGACGAAAAACTCCTTTAAATGCTCATATACTCTATCACACCTGATTCTTTCGGTCAATGAACATCTATGTGAAGAAAAGACGGCTCAATCGCCTTTTAAGAGCTCTTCATGAACTTTGTGCCGCACCTTCTCCATCTGCTTGTACCATTTCTTTTCTGTACAGTTCATCAGTGCACTGCCTTGACAGCAGGATGCGTTCTTCGTCCAGAGATAGATATAGGTCTGTTCTTCCTTGTCCATGTTCTGGATGACCCGTTCCAGTTTATTCTTCGCTTCCTGATAATGCATGCAGTATTCCGGCTCCGCAAAGGAATCGGTCTGAGAGAAGCAGTCATAGACGGATTCCTCTTCCTTGACCAGAGCTTCAAAAGGCATGGTGTGCTCAATCCAGTCTCGGGTATCTGCCTTTCTCAATACATTGACTGCTCTTCGCTTCAGGACAACAGTTAAAAAAGTACGCCAGGATGCCGGCTGATCTTCCCGATAGCGGAGACAGGCTTCCAGCAGTCCAATCCGCATTTCCAGCAGGATCTCCTCTTCTGCTTCGCTGTAGACATGCGCCCTTTTGGTGACAGTGTCCCGCAGATAGACGAAATATGACTGATACTGCTGAAAAAGAGCCACCATGGCAGACGAATCTCCCATGCGGCTCATATAGATCAGTTCATACGGATTGTATTCCATACAGTTTCCTCCTCAGAGAGGGAAACGTTTGCTGTAGATCTGATACATCAGGATGCCGGCAGACACCGAGGCATTCAGGGATTCAATCTTTCCGCGCATCGGCAGAGAGATGACATAGTCACAGCTTTCTCTCAACAGACGGGAGATTCCCTTGCCTTCATTGCCGATGATCAGGACCGTATTCATATCATACGCGAGCGTACGATAGTCCTGGCCATCCATATCTGTACCGACGACCCACCAGTTGTTCTTCTTCAGCTCTTCTACCGTGCGGGCAAGATTTGTCACCTCGCAGCACTTCACAGTATCAATCGCACCTACACTTACCTTGGCCACGGTAGGCGTCAGGCCTACCGCATGTGTCTTCTTGAAGATGACACCGGTCGCTCCGACTGCATCTGCCGTACGCAGGATTGCCCCGAGGTTATGCGGATCTTCCAGCTCATCCAGCAGGATGATCAGTCCGTGTTCGCCTTCCGGTACATTGTGCATGAGCTCTTCCAGACTATAGGTCTTATAGTTATCGATCTCTGCCGCAACGCCCTGGTGGCGGTCTGTGCCTGTGACTTTGGTCAAGTATTTCCGGTCAGTCGTTCTGACGCGTACATGGTACCTCTGTGCCATCGCCTCCATCTCACGGTCACTGCCCGCAAGCCAAAGCATCTGACACTTTGACGCATCATCCATCAGGATCTGTTTTACAACATTTTTCCCATACACAAATTGTGACATGCGTCCTCCTATTTCAGAGTCCGGACTTTGTCCCAGATCTCTTGAATTCTTTCTTGTTTTCCTTCCAGATACAAAGCACCTAAGACCGCCTCAAAGCCGGTAGACATTCGATAGGTCTGGGCATCTGTATTCTTCGGGACAGCGCCGGCATCGGAATTTCTGCCGCGGTGATAGATATCTTCTTCTGCTTCTGTAAAGAAATTTTCTTCATGGAGCTTATCATAGAAGGCACTCTGCGCCTTGGCTGAAACATAGGAAATGCTCTTCTTCTGCAGGGTCTTTCCCTTACCTTCCCCGTCTTCAATCAGTGCACTGCGTACTAATAAGGACCATACTGCATCCCCGAGAAAAGCCAATGTTCTCCCGGAACATTCATTTGGATTCATTAGAGCAGTCCCTTCTCTGTTAAAGCTCTGCGGTAAACATCTGCCTGATCAAAGTCCTTGGCTGCCTTTGCCTCATTCCACTTGGCAAAGACTTCCCTGTCTTCTTCCGTAACGACCGGTCTTTCCACAACAATTCCTAAGACTCCCAACATTTTCTCCACACTGTTGACTAATTTTCCAACAGTTTCCCATTCAACTTCTCTGGAACGGGTCGCCTGATTCAGCTTCTTAACGGTATCGAAGATAACGGTATACGCGTTAGGTGTATTCATGTCATCATCCAGCTGATCCAGGAAAGCACGATAGCTCTCTTCATCATAAGCATCGGTCAATGTGATGCCTGCTAAAGCAGCCTTGATCTCTGCCTGCTTCATCGGATTCAGGACTTTATCCAGTTCTTTGCGTGCGGTCTCAACGGTCTCTTCGGAGAAGTTGAGTTCCTTCCGATAATGGACAGAGCTCATCAGCCAGCGGGTCAGATTTGTGCCCAGCTTTTCAATGACATCCTTTGCCCACATGGTGTTTCCTAAAGACTTGGACATCTTCTGTCCGTCGATATTGATCATGGCATTGTGCATCCAGTAGTTGGCTAAGGTATTGTGGTGCAGTGCCTCCTGCTGTGCGCATTCGTTCTCATGATGCGGGAAGCGCAGATCTGCGCCTCCGCCATGGATGTCGATCATGTCTCCCAGGTTCTGGTTGATCATAACGACACATTCTGTATGCCATCCTGGTCTTCCTTTTCCCCATGGAGAATCCCACTGGATCCCTTTGTCGGTCTTCTTCCATAAGGCAAAGTCATATGGATTCTTCTTGCCTTCATTGACATCAATGCGGGCACCGGCTTCCAGATAATCCAGCTTCTGATGAGAGATCTCACCATACTTATCATCACTGTCAACCGAGAAGTAGACATCGCCGTTCTCCGCAACATATGCACTTCCTGATTTCACCAGATCTGCAATAAAGGCAATGATGCCGTCCATTGTCTGAGTGACTCTTGGTGTAATATCCGGCAGTTCTGTATTGAGCATCGTCCGTACTTCCTGGTATGCATCAATATATCTCTGGGCAATCACTTCTTCATTGACACCTTCTTCAATTGCCTTATTGATGATCTTGTCATCGACATCCGTGAAATTGGATACATATGTCACCTTGTATCCTTCTGCTTCAAATAATCTCTTCAATACATCAAAGACGACCATTGGTCTGGCATTGCCGATATGTGCATAGTTGTATACGGTCGGTCCGCATACGTACATACTGACATGTCCCTCTTTGATTGGCTTGAATTCTTCGACCGTCAGGTCCTTTGTGTTGTACAGCTTGATCATATTCATTCCTCCTGAAACAAAAAGCGTCTTATAAAAAGACGCCTCAGCGCGGTTCCACTTTTCTTTGTGCTCTCATCCTTTAACGCAGGGTACGTTCCTTGTTGGGGACCTTCCAGGGTGCTCCTCTCTTTCCTTCTGCCAGAATGCTTCCACCATGCATTCCTCTCTTGAGACCTAAGAAAGAGCTCATTCCCTTCATCAGTTTCTAACAGTATAAACCAGAATCGAAATTCATAAAAGACAAGTTCTCAAAAACAGCTATAATAGAATCAGATAAAGGAGATCATGTATGCCAGATCAAAAATCATTGAAGCAGCAGGCCGAAGAAGCGGCAGAACTTGCCAAGCAGGTCGGCGGAGAAACGTTTGAAGCATTCAAGAACAGCGGCGCTGGAAAAGAAGTCTTCGGAGAAGATGGAAAGTTCGGCGACGATGACAAGGAGCGCTTGAAGGCAGATGCCGGTACAGCCGCCCAGAAAGTCAAGGACACCGTACTGGGTGATGACGGTAAATTTGGAGACGATGATAAGGAACGTCTGAAGTCACAGGCTGAAGAAATCGGCAGTCAGGCAAAAGACGCATTCGATCAGCTGTTCCATAAAGAATAAGAATTCTTTCCAGGATTCTTATTTTTTGTATAATAGATGTAATGCTAAATTCTCTGGGACTGTTGAAATATACGAACTTGATCTATCTGATGATACTGGTATCCGGCGGTCTTTTTATTGTGTCCGTGATCATTGACCGGCGCCGCTTCCGCAATGCCATCTATCTGCAGCTGTTCATCATCACCGGGATCATTGGACTGCAGGCTGCCTTGTATGACACACCTGCTTACATGATCATCAATGTGGTCATGGTCCTGATGATCACCTTCCTGCTGCTGATCGTCCCATTCTTATTGATCATCAACGGCTTTGTGGTCGTGAAAAGAGAAGGATTCTCACTCAGCAATATTGTTGCATTGTTATTCGGCATCCTGATCATCGGCGGTGAGATTGGATCTCTGTACAGCATCTCCGGCGTAGGGCCTGCTGACAGCAAACTCCATTTCTGCATCATTCTGCTGTTCAGCATCCTTGTCTTCTATCTCTCGATGATCTTCCTTGCATTCATGTTCTACAGTTTCTTGATCCGCATCATCCCGCGCAGAGTTACATACAATTACGTTGTTGTATTAGGCGCAGGCTTGATTGACGGCGAACGTGTGACCAAGCTGCTGTCTGAAAGAATTGATAAAGCCGTCAAGGTATATAAGCGTTCCAAGAAAGTCGGATGCTGCCTGATCATGTCAGGCGGTCAGGGTCCGGATGAAAAGATTTCAGAGGCACAGGCAATGAAGAATTATGCACTGACCTTAGGTGTAGATGAAAAAGATATTCTTCTGGAAGATCAGTCTGCCAATACCATGGAGAATCTTGCCAACTGCAAGCAGATCATTGAATCAAGAGAAGGCGGGAACAGTACTGCTGTTGTCACCAGCCAATATCATGTCTTACGGGCAGATGTCTATGCACGTTCACTGGACTTTCCAACGACCGGTATCGGTGCTCACACTGCCTTCTATTACTGGCCAGCCGCCATGACCCGTGAATATGCCGGCCTGATGCGTCACTACTGGCAGACATTCCTGTTTTTCTATCTGCTGTTTGCGCTGCCTCTGATCCTCTCACTATTCCAAAATTAAAGAGTATTCCGGAAACATTTCTGTTTCTTGAATACTCTTTTTGATTACTTCAGATCTTCGCCGTTTGTCGCAATGACTTTCTTGTACCAGTCAAATGAATCCTTCTTAGACCGTGTCAGCGTACCGGAACCGTCATTGTTGCGGTCTACATAGATGAAGCCGTATCTCTTCTTCATTTCTCCTGTTGTGAAGGAGACACAGTCGATGCATCCCCATGGGGTATATCCCATCAGATTAACGCCGTCTTCTTCCACAGCCTTCTTCATTTCAGTGATGTGGTTGCGGAAATATTCAATGCGGTATGGATCATGGCAGGAGCCATCGGCTTCTTTCTGATCAATCGCACCAAAGCCGTTCTCCACAATGAACAATGGGTTTTCATATCTTTCATAGAAAGCATTCAGGGCATAGCGCAGTCCTTCCGGATCAATGGACCAGCCCCAGTCTGAGACCTTGATATATGGGTTTGCGACTGAGTTCGGTGAAGAACCGTCCAGTGATTTTGAAACGTCCTTATGTGCCTGGGAATCAACTGTATTGGTCATATAGTAGGAGAAGCCGATGTAGTCGACTGTCCCTGCCGCAAGGTCTTTCTTGTCTTCTTCGGTGATGTCCAGATTCCAGTGATTACGTTCAAACTGTTTCAATGCATAAGCTGGATAATGTCCTCTGCACTGCACATCGGACCAGAAATATCTCTGATGCATCATCTGCTGTGCTAATACCTGATCGGCCGGACGGCAGGAGAATGGATAGATTGGCACCATTGAGATCATGCATCCAATCTTGTTCTCCGGATCGATCTCATGACCGATCTTGACTGCTCTGGCGGAGGCGACCAGCTCATACGCACCGCATTGATACATTGCTTTTTCTGGATCATCATAGCTGCCGAAATGTGCACCGGAGTTTGTCCATCCAAAGATGTCATTCCGATAGTTCATCTGGTTATTGATCTCATTGAAGGTCATCCAGTATTTTACTTTGCCTTTGTAATGTTCAAAGCATACCTTGGCAAACTTGACGAAGAAGTCAATTGTCTTACGGTTCATGAAGCCGCCGAATTCTTTTGCCAGATGATACGGCATCTCAAAATGAGACAATGTAATAACTGGCTGAATGTTGTACTTCAGCAGTTCATCAAAGACATCATCATAGAACTTCAGGCCGGCCTGGTCCGGTTCTGCTTCATCTCCCTGCGGGAAGATTCTGGTCCAGGCGATAGAAGTACGGAAGCATTTGAATCCCATCTGTGCAAACAGGGCAATGTCTTCCTTGTAGTGATGATAGAAATCAATGCCGACATGATTCGGATAATACAGACCCTCCTGTACACCGTCTGTGATGACTCTCGGCTGACTGACAGAACCTCCGGTCATGACATCCGCAACTGAAAGTCCCTTTGTTGTGCCGATGACACCGCCTTCGAATTGATGAGCAGCTAATGCGCCGCCCCAGAGAAAATTGCTTGGTAAAGTCATATGATCTTCCTTTCCGATGAATGATTCATCTAGTGGTTATTTCCTAACAGTCTGCGCAGATCTCTGATATCTGTTTCTGGGAATTCCTTCTGCAGGAACTTCAGGATCCTGTCTCTGCTCTCTTCCGGCGTCCTGGTATAGACATGATTTGCAAATCTCTTTCCCAGGAAATTTTCTGGTACAGCATATCGGCCGACACCCCAGCCGTAATCGCTGCCATGCTTGTCCTGCCTGTATTCAAAGTCACTGATGACAACATAGCACTGCATCTGCAGTCTGGTGATATGCGTATCAAAGCCTTTGCGCCCATTTTTGCAGTAGTTGCCTATGCCTTTAGCTTCATATGACAGCATCGATTTCCGGCTGCTGATAATATTGTAAAGATACTGATCATCATAAGAAGCCAGGTTGTCATTGAAGCGGGCATCAAAGTCATATCCGTCCCGCCGCCAGTTGGCAAAGTCATTGAACCACTTTGTGCTGACAAAACCTGCTTTATTGTTGAAGAACTTTCCATATACACAGTTCCCCATCCGCAGGACTGGACCCTTCCATTCCCATGGACCCGGATCATCTGTGAACCAGAGTTCAGAAGGTGTATGTTCCTCAATCGAAAGACCAGGGATTCCGCAGGGAAAGAAAGGTAAAAATCCTACCTCCTGTACAGCATCATAAACATCTTCTTTTTTACGAAAGTACTTCTTCATAAGTCCTATGTATAACATATCACAAAAAAGGCATCCTGGACGGACGCCTTTTGATCAAAGCTTTAATGTTGAATCAATACTTGGCTGTGCATTTTTCGGCAGATAGAATGCGTAGATGCTGCTGCCTACTTTCAGCCAGCCTTCCAAGTCTGTCATCCAGATATAGTCATTCTCACCAAGAATCTCCTGCTTGATCAAAGCAGCTAGTTCTCCTTCTGAGTAAGGACCATATTTCGATTTATCAGGCTTCATGTAATACCAGATCTTATCACTTGCTGACATGGATTAATCTCCTATCGTTCCGCTTTTGATGACGATGATATTGAACGCTGAGGTTGTTGCGCTGACTTCAAATGTCTGGTCAGTATTCTCAAGAACATATCCTTGTCCTGATACTTCCTTCGGCAGATATGCAGATGCCTTATAGATGCCGTATGGCAGCTGGACAGTAACTGGTGATGACTTATACGCATTGTCCTTTGTGGAATAGGTGATGGATACAGTCTGCTTCTCGACCTTGTAAGGGAGAACGACCTTTGTTGTATCACTGGTCGTATAGGCTGTGCTGTTGGAACCTGCTGTGACAGACACGTTGATTGATGTTGTGCTCTCGTTGATGTTTGTATGCGCCAATGAGATTTCAGCCTTATTTGTTGTGAACTGCTGATCAGGCCCACCCTGAATACTGACGGTGTAGAAGTCTGCGTTCTCAACAGCATTCCAAGTGATGATGAATTCACTTGTATCAAAGTTCTGATATGCATAGCCGGCGATGTTGCTTGGTGCTTCCAGCTGTTTCGATAATGTCTTGTAAGTATAGGTTACCGTTGCTGCATCAGAATTCGGATATGTTTCTGGCTTATCACTGCAGGCGACAATACTGATGGTGTAATCCTTGCCGTCGGTCAGGCTTGTTGTCGGAACGCTTGTGGAGTTGCTTGCCGCCTTGATTTTATCCATACCAGTGACGGTGACTTCGTAGTAATTTGCATTCTCAACAGTATCCCACTTGATTGAAAGATTCCCTGTGGTCAATTCTGTCTGGATATTTTTTGGTGTAGACAGCTTGTTGCTATCTGTTGAAGCGGATGGAGAAGCAGTACTTTCATACTGATTATATGTGTTATCACCTGCGCCATATAAAACTCCGTTGCCATCAACTGCTACATACGTATCATCGTATGCAGCAAGATATTTTATATTCTTCCATTCCGCCACAGATTTCTTGAGATCGTCGCTGCTGGTGGAAATGGCAACAGTATTGTCAGACTTTAGCGCAAGAATCGCTGAAGTGCCGACTGCTGTTGAAGATACATTGGAGAAGCTAGTTGTACTGATAACTGCCTTGGAGCCAATTGCATAAGAAGACACCGTACCATCTTTTTTCGTGAGGGTCAGGAAGTCATCGCTCAATGATACAGAAATGATATTTGACTGATTGGCAACTGAACTGTTGACGGAGCCGGCCGTAATTAAGGAGCCATCTGACTTTAGACCAATGGTGACCCCATTTCCTGCATAGACCGCTTTAATATCAGACCAGTCTGTCACTGCACATGCATTGCTGTCGCCGCTGCATACAACCGTACCGTCACTCTTGAGACCGACAGTGTGTTCCTTGCCAGCCGCAATCATTGTGATGTTCTTCCATTCAGAGACTGCACTGTCACCGTCATTGGTGACAACAGTTCCCTTATTTGTCAGACCGACCGCATGGCTTCCATACGCACTGACCTGAACGACTCCCTTGAAGGAAGATGCATCACTGAAGGTGCCATATGTCTTTAAGCTGCCCTTGTTGTCAATATAAAGAGTAAACTTATCACCCTCTGCCAGACGATTGACCGCACCAAGTGATACGGATGTGCCGGAACAGCCTTTTAATACAATGATCAAAATAATCACTACTGCAACTGCAATTGCACAGATTCCTCCGACCAGGATCATGGTCTTCTTTTTCTTCTTATCCTTGTTGCTCTTGACAGATGCCTGGATCGGCGGCTTTTCTGCCGGTCTTACTCTTTCCGGCTCCGGTTCGCTGACAGTACTCATCTGCTTTGTTGGGCCAAGACCTTCCGCACTCAATGTTGCGACCTTCAATGTCTGCTGCTGTGTATCAGCCGGCAGAACACTGGACACCGGCATCATATTATCAGCGACATCCATCTGCTGGGTCATTGACTGATTTGCACCATTTAAGAAAGGAATATTTACAGAATCCCCAAGATTGTCTTCAGGAATCACAATATCTTTTGAATTGTCTGCCATTGCATCAAGAGAAACATGGAAAAGATCTGCCAGTACTTTCAGCTGCTGAATGCCGCAGATTGTATTGCCATTTTCCCAATTCATATATTCAGTGACAGGAATACGCAGTTTATTCGCTATATCACCTTGAGAATAACCGTAATGCTTACGTAAAAGAGTAAGCTTTTCCGGAAGTTTATTCACCATGTACAAAATCCTCCTGCTCTCAACATTTTATAGGAAATGCCTTCCCCATTCAACTTATATTCAATGAATTCACATTTCCTATAGAAAAAGGCACCCATTACTGGATGCCTCAAAATGCTTATTCAGCTTTTATCAGTTTCGCTTACTTAACGTTAGCGAAGTAC
>CAYLQV010000034.1:0-26011 GCA_964385925.1 uncultured Galactobacillus sp.
TGGATAAAAAGAAAATGGCATCAGCCTAAGTTCCCTTAAGTTGATGCCATTGACCGCTGTTTCAGCGGTTTTACTATACTATATGGAGCCACCTATCTCATGACATGACAGTGCAAACTTTTTAACAACACTACCCGAGAAGTTTATTTCATACTTATAAAAACGTTTTTGTTATGATGAATATAGTAGCTGATTCCAGTTAAAAAAGCAAGATTTTAAAGCCAGATGGGCGCCAAGAAATGGCTCAATATTGTAAAGAACTCTTTACATCAAAACATCATATATACATTACCAAATTTCAGATAACTACCGATGAATTTTGTAGCTCAGTATTATTAACGGTTCCGCATATGCAGAGAAACATTTCCGCAACTTACTCACTTTTATCAATAACTTTCGGATTTCACTACGCAAGATGTGACCAGCCTACTTACTTTTCATATATTTCTTCAGCTAATTTCTTATTTACCAATCTAATTTGATATTCTTCTTTCTTTTGAATAGAAAGAATAGCTGCAGTTCCATACCAGACAACATTCTGATCAATGACTATTACTTGCTTGGCTGAATCCGATATATTCACGGCGATGTCTAATCCACTGATGAATTCAGATATTTCTTGTAAATCTTTCTGATGAGAATTTGTTTCAATACAAATAACCGTTCCATGACGCTGAGCTTCATCAAACACTTTCATTAAACTCTTATATAGTTTCAAGGAAATATAACTAGTACTAATATAGATTGACTTTGTAGCATGTGATATATCATCTTTCAATGTAGTAAGATAGTTTTCTGCTGTAAATAGTTGGTTGTTTACTATAACAGATTCAGTTTCTTCCTGAAGATGATAGTTATTAGAATAGTATTCTTTCAAACGTGCAGCAAACATACTTTGAAACATCTGACAGTTAAAGTCAACGTAATCATAAACTTTGACCTCATTTTTACCGTCAAAATTTCTATGAATTCTTCCAATATATTGATCAAGTCTTCCCTGCCAGCGTATAGGTACAGTTAAAAAAAGTGTGTCTAAAGAAGGGAGATCAAAACCTTCACCAATTAAACTGCCTGTTGCAAGTAATATAAAGCCATCTTGCAAGGATCGGAGTTCAGCAATCATCTCACGACGATCCTTTGTTTTCATATCACCTTGCAGCACATAACAATTTGGTTCAATATAGTGAAGCATATGATAAAACACATCTAAATGCTGAACTCTTTCAGATAAGACCAAAATATGTCTATGTTCTTTTGCTGCTCTGGCAATATCTTGAAATATCTGATAATTCCGCCGTTCATTCATCACCATCTCATTAATGATTTCTGCATAATTTTTAGCCGACGGCGTTGGGCGGAAAGTAGTATTCTGCTTGACTAATGTCTTTTTGAAATTTAATAGTGACAATTTTGTGTTTTGACTAGCTTGATATAAAATCTGGCCACAATACATGTACATAATACGATCAAGTTTGTCCTGTCTTTTTGGTGTCGCCGAAAAGGAATATATATTATTTGAAGAACAATGTCGAAGCACTTTACGGAACATTTCTGATGCAACATGATGACATTCATCTATAATCACCAGACCATAATGTGAAAATAACTCATCCAAATTATCGTAATTGGTTAATGAATTTATCATTGCAATATCAAAATGATATTTTAGTTGTTTCCTCTTGCCACTATATTCTCCTATATAACTATCTTTCTTCTTTTTAGGTATAGGAATCGAGAGAAATTTTGTTGCTTGCTGTTTCCAGTTATCGACTAATTCCAGTTTTGGCACGATAATCAGAGTACTGACACAGAGTTTAGAAACAATATACAGGCCCATAACGGTTTTCCCTGAACCTGTAGGTGATTCAATGATACCCATTGGTTCATTTAACGCAGTGCTGACAGCAGTCATCTGATCCCTTCGCAATTCACCCAGGAACTCTAACGGTAATAATTCTCCTTTAGATGTATTCATTACCCATTTAATCTGACAGCCTGCAAATACTTTATCAATATTTCCCTTTGTACCTTTTGGCAGAATGATTTCATTCTGCGTTTCTTCTACTTCTGATAATATTAGCGGGGTTGTTTCTCTGTTGATATATCGATGCATTTTTTCGCATTCATAATATTCTGGATTTGGCATTGATCCAATTCTTCTGAGATTACGAATTGTCAAAGCATTTAAATGGTCTTTATTAATATGTATTCTCGCATCACATACTGCTTCAAATTCTCTTGTATATTGATTTCCCTGATCAACTTGCATGGCAATTTGATTCTGTTCAGTGAAGAAAAAATCAATACCATTAAACCCGAATAATATGGCATCGATCTGGTCCTCATTAACCTTTGGTATAGATGCAAGCATTTCAATCGGATGATCATATACAGCACCATATTCATTAATAAAAGCAGAATTTCCATTACGATATGCGTCAAACTGTAACGGCAATGCAATACAGTTTCCGATATTTTCTGCTGAAGACAAATAATCCTGTGAAGGGAACATACGATCGAATGAGTCAAAACGTATGTGCGGATTTGATTTCATCGCTTCATCTAACAGTAAAAAGCCAAGTTTTCTTGCTTTCGAAGCTAGAATACGATTGTCAAAAAAAATCCATAAATGTCCCCCATAACCGGATTGAGAACGCTCCATTAAAGGATGGATTCGTTTTGACGTACATATACGATATAGTGAGAGCATCGATTCAAACCAATAATCATCATCAAAATCGAACGCCAAAAAATAACATGTATTGTCAGAAAGCATCGGATATATTGCAATTGGGTTTTGGTTATTACGTTTTGTAAAATGCTCTTTAATTATTTCTTCAGTCAATGCCGAAGGATTCCGATAACTGCATTTATTGCAGCTTCCTGTTCTTAATGCTATTGCACAATTCTGACGGTTAAAGCGATTTTCGCACGCAAAAGAATAGCCTTTACGGCCGGTCAACTTGGAAATATATCTGTTTGCATAGATGTCTGTCCTGCCTCGGAAATAGCTCTGAAATATTTTCATCTTTTCTTCTGATGTCAATTTTTGATTTTCATCATAAAAGATATACCCGTATTCCTGCAGCTTTTCCCTTAGTTTTTGATTTTCATCTTTCAAACTTAATATTTCTTTTTTTAGATTTTCCTGATCATCACTTTCCATTACAATCACGTTTATTGAATCGCCTCAGAACTCAAGTATCTCTTCAGTAAGAATGTGCAGAAATACGGGAATGTTATTACGTTATTCACCTTTCCTATATTTCCCCCAATGAGCTTAATGCCATAATGTATTTCTGGATAACGGTCGCTATCAATCAACGTTCGCAGTGACTTTGATTTTGAGTTCCGTGATTTCACTTCAACAGGAATTAATTCAGAAGCAGTTCGAACAAAGAAATCTTCTTCCAATGTTGAATCTGCCTTTCTATAATAATACAAATGATATCCTTCCTTTACCAATGCCTCAGCAACTACATTTTCATATAGAGCACCTTTGTATACGCCTAAATTGCGATTTGCTCTAAGGTCAATTTGTGCTTCATCATCAAGCATAGCAATCAAAAGTCCTGTATCCGCAAAATATATTTTATATTTTGTGCTTTCATAATTTCCCTTCAAAGGCAGTTCAGGAAAATTCAAGCAGTAACAAATATTGATCAATCCAGATTGTTCCAGCCATTCAATGCATCCGCGATAATCTTTAAATGTTGCTCCTTTTGCCACTTTAGAAATTTGAAATTTCTTATTATCTTTTGCTAACTGAACAGGAATTTGATTAAAAACATTCAATATTCTTGCTTGATCCATCCCGTCTGCATATTTCTGTATATCTTCTTTGTAGTCTAAAAGTAATTGTCTTTGTATCTGTAAAGATCCTTCAAAGGTGCCTTTCAATATATAGTCACGAATGATGGAAGGCATTCCTCCAAGCGTGCAGTAATCTGTAAACAATGAATTGCATATCGATAATTCAAGCTCATTGAAAGGAGTCAGTGAATGCATATGAGAAAGTAAATTATCGACAAAATCATCGTTGTACTCTTTTGCCCATAAAAATTCTTCAAAATCCATTGAATGCATTTCATAATCGATTTTGTAGCCTACACTATTGCTCTCAATCACCTTGTAATTGATGCCAAGCATCGACCCGCTGCAGATAACATCATATTTCCCGTCAATTGCAAAGAATTTCAATGCTGTTGATATTTCCGGAAATTCCTGTAATTCATCAAAAATCAATATTGTCTGCCCAGGAACAAATTTTGCTGCGGGGTCAATACGAGAAATGTTTTTTAATATTGCATCCGTACTATAACCATCTACAATAATTTGTTTATAAAACGGTTCTTCCACAAAATTTATATATTTGATATTTTGATAGGCAGTCCTAGCAAAATGCAAAATCGACTCTGTTTTTCCAACCTGACGAGCCCCTTTTACAATAAGTGGTTTACGTGTTCCCTGCTTCTGCCATTCCTGCAAGTATGTATCGATTTTGCGTCGTAAATATACCATTATATTTCCCTCGATTTCTTTTATTATAGCCCATCATTTAAGCATTTTCCATGCGTTTTAAATATTTCATGAGGGAATAATTGGCATATGAGCAATATTTCATGAGTGAATAATTAGTATATGAGCCATATTTCATGAGGCAATATGTAAAATATTTTACTTTTAAAGACGTCATTCCATAATAAAACCCGCTATTTCAGCGGGTAAACTTGTTATAAGGAGCCACCTCTCTCGCGTATGTGCACTCTTAAGTACACTGCATTCATGAGAGCTCTGCCCTTTTTCTTACGTGATTCGTTCTTATTACTGATTTGATAATAGTGGATGAAATTGCAAATTGCAATACTTTTGCGACATCCTTTTTTATTGCCAAATGGTCATTTTGTAAAGAAATTTTTACAAATTTTTAATGTTAATTTCAATTTCATCATTACCATCCAGATAATTTAGAGTTTCATATATTTTATGACGCCAGATTTGCAGAGTGTTGGAAAATTGAGCTCGCTGGCATGAATTTCATTTATAATATCACTGGCATGAATGCCGAAAGCAATATGCTTTAGGCGGACAACAGTGGTATTGCGATGTGGTAGTCCTCTCTACTGTTGCCCGCCTAAGGCAAGAGGGACTACCACCTTGTACAACGCAGATATAAGAACCAGCTCACGGTCAAAAACGCCGTGGGATCTTTTAAAGGATTCAGAACTGGATCCTCTTCAGAAATATTTGAAATTGAAATATCATGAGCACTTTGATCAGCGCCATGTCAGACTTTCAGAAACGGATGAAGCAGAATTTCTTAATCGGATTCCTGTGACCTGCTGCCATAGATGCGGCTCGATAAATTTCACTCACTATGGCAGTGTGTGGGGGCTGAACCGATACTACTGTAATAACTGCCACAGGACGTTTGTCATCACGACTGGAACGATGTTTGCCAATCATAAGCTCTCCATCGAAGAATGGATTGAATATTGCCTGAGCATCTTTGGCTACGGCTCTGCAACGCTCACCTCAAAAACAAATAAGAACAGTGCCACAACATCGCGGTATTGGCTGGTCAAGATTTTCGAACTATTGCATGACTATCAAGATGATATTGTCCTGAACGGCACCGTATATATTGACGAGAATTTCTATAAGAAACGCAGACCAGATGTACAGTCAAGAACAGACGGGAAATTCTACCGAAGTCTTTCCAAGAATCTTGAATGCATATTCACGGCTGTAGATGTGCATGGAGATGTATGTGCCTTAGTAAATGGAACAGGCAAGCCGTCACAGGAACGCTGCTGGAGCACACTGGGGAGACACATTGGACCAGGTTCGCATCTGATCCACGACAAGGAACGTTCCCATAAGATATTGGTCAAGAAATTGAAGTTATCTGAAGAAGTTTATGATTTGCAGGAGATCCGTGCGCTCCCCGATGAAGATGATCCACTGCAACCAATCAATGATGTGCACAACTCCATTCACAAATTCTTAGATTCACATTCAGGGTTCGACCGGGCATATCTCCAGGACTATCTAAATCTGTTTGCATTCATTAACAATGGTCACAAAGATCCTCTTGAACGTGTCTATGAATTGATCAATATGGGATTGACTCATCCCATGAATCTCCCATATCGGGAAGTATTCAAACCAAAGCATCAGTATTAAAGCCATTTTTTTATTAAAGACTGTCAGTTTTACCAACACTCTGCAAATCTGGCGTCTATTTTATTATACGCGGCATCTGTCGTAAGCGCTCGATAATATGTACCTGTTAAAAATAAGCGATATCCATTGTGAAAACGCCGGCGAATGAGCACCACCTCGTCGGATGATGGAGCCATGTCGTCGGCGTTTTCATCATAATTCCGCCTAATAATTTTGTACCAAAACATAGGAACGATTGTTTCAAAACAAAATGTATATCATTTACGGCATACATTATATGATGCGTTTTTTATGAGAAACATTTTCAATTGTTGATATTAAAATCCTGGCCATTAGAATTTCATTCATGCTTCTTTCGCAGTGCATATACTGCACCTATTACATTGGCATGGTTACGGTTTGTTGCTTGTACAACATGAGGATGTGGAAATTGTGGAAAAGATTGTTCACTCAATACATTATCAATCTGATGATTGATTTCATCAGTCAAAATTTTCTGTTCGCTGATTCCACCTGAAATAGCAAATATATCGGGGTCTAATACTGCCTGCAGATCGGTAATTTTTGTGGCAATCCGATAACAGTATTTTTCAAACCCATGAACTGCTTCTTGATTTCCTGATGCAATCTGTTGGAATAGAGTTTTTCCATTCATAGCCGCATCATCTTCCTGATGTGTTTCTATTAGGATTTCTTTCTTAAGGCCCTTCCATCCACCGGTAAAACCAAACATATTTGATGCCTTCATGCCTGCATCGTCACGATTTGTCATAAAACTGAATTCACCGCCAAAACTATGAGCACCATAAAGAATATGACCGTCAATGATAATGCCTCCGCCAACACCGGTTCCAAGGACCATAACAACACCGATATGGGACCCTTTCAAAGCGCCATTTGAATATTCTCCCAGAGCACCGCTCTTGCCGTCATTTGTTACATTTACTTGAATATTGCATGCAGTTGCTACTGCACTGCCTAACGCAAAATGATCTAAATAGTGCAATGCACCGCCGCCGTATACAGTACCATCATTATCATTTGGAAATACCGTTCCTGGCACACTAATTCCGATACCGCTGATATGAGGAAACTGTGTATCCTGCAAATCTCTTATCGTATTAACCAAATCATTTGCGTCAGAAAAATCTGTCAAAATGTGACCTTCCTGCAGCAGTTGATACTCATCCGAAATCAATGCATATTTTACTTCTGTACCGCCAATATCAATACCTAGCCATTCACTCATGATTGATTCCTTTCTTTACCCGATTATCTTGCTGCTTTATAAATTTCTTCCTCTGTCAGACCATATTTCTTCAACAGATCCTGGAATGGTCCGCTCTCGGCATATCTGTCCTGCAGACCGATCTTTTCAATCATACATGGCACTGACTTCACTGCCACAGAGGCAATCGCATCTCCCAGACCGCCGATCACATTATGTTCTTCCACTGTGATGATCCGTTTATGCCCCATCAGGACCTGCCGCACGCCTGCTTCATCCAATGGCTTAATTGAACATACATCGACTACTGTAGGATTGATCCCCTCTGCCTGCAGTCTGCGGCATGCCTTCATGGCTTCCTGAACTTCCAAGCCTGTCGCAAAGATGGCTGTCTTTTCTCCTTGATTCAGGATCCTGATCTTTGAGAAGTCGAACTTTGTATCTTGTTCATAGACATCATCGACACTGGATCTGCCTAAGCGTACGTAACAAGGATTCTTTGTCTGTGATACATGGCGGATAACTGCCTTTGTCTCAGCTCCATCGCATGGGACATAGACCTCCATGCCTGGGATGACCCTCATGGTCGCAATATCTTCAATGGCCTGATGGGAGACACCGTCTTCACCAACCGCAATACCTGAATGTGTTCCGACGATCTTCACATTCAGATGAGGATAGGCCACACTGTTGCGGATCTGCTCCCACGCCCTGCCTGTGCAGAACATGGAAAAGGATGACGCAAATGGGATTAATCCTGAAGCTGCCATGCCTGCCGCATGGCCGATCATATCTGCTTCTGCAATGCCCATATCAAAGAAACGGTCAGGACATGCCTTCTTGGCTGTGATGGTCTTTGTCGACCCAGCCAGATCTGCATCTAATCCGACTATCTTTGGGTTCTCCTGCATCAATACAGCAAGTTCTTCCCCATATGCTTCTCTCGTTGCCTGTCCCATATCACTTGTTCTCCAATTCCATCATTGCCTGCTTCATCTGTTCTTCATTTGGTGCCTTGCCATGCCAGCCGGCCTGGTTCTCCATAAAGGAGACACCCTTGCCTTTGACTGTGTCCGCAATGATCACACATGGAACGCCCTTTACTGTCTCTGCTTCCTTGAATGCATCGATGATCTGTGCATAGTCATGTCCATTGATACTGATGACATGCCAGCCAAAAGAAGCAAATTTGTCACCCAGATCATCCGGCCCAATGACATCTTCTGTCTTACCGTCGATCTGCAGGCCATTGTGGTCCACGATTGCACAGAGGTTATCGGAATGATAATGGTGGGCAGCCATGGCAGCCTCCCAGACTTCTCCTTCTTCACATTCACCATCTCCCAACAGCACATACACGCGATGATGATTGCCCTGCAGCTTATTCGCAATTGCCATGCCGTCTGCTGCCGCAAGTCCCTGTCCTAAGGAGCCTGTCGACATATCAACACCTGAGACATAGTTCATATTCGGATGTCCCTGGAGCTTAGAATCAATTTTACGATAAGTCATCAGCTGTTCTTCCGGGATGATGCCTTTCTCAGCCAGTACTGCATACAGCAGCGGTGAAGCATGTCCCTTGGACAGGACAAAGCGGTCACGGTCTGTTGTACCGGCATTCTCTGGCGTGATGTCCATTTCTTCAAAATAGAGCACAGTCAGAATATCGGCAGCACTCAATGATCCGCCCGGATGACCGGACTGTGCGTTGTATACTTCTCTCAAAATATTCTTTCTTATATTCAATGCATGTTTTATTAATTCTTCAGTCTTCATTTTTTCTCATCCTATGGCCTTACCAATTTTCAAGAATATCTTTTACCCAGCTGCAGAGCGATTTACTTGCGATTTCAGCAGTCTTCAGAACATCTTCGTGTGTATGTTTCTCTTTAGCAATTCCGGTTCCCATATTTGTAATGCAAGCGATGCCAAGGACTTTCATGCCAAGATAATTTGCCGCAATGGTCTCTGGAACTGTAGACATTCCAACTGCATCTGCACCCAATACGGACAATGCATGGATTTCAGCAGCCGATTCAAAGCAGGGACCGCTGAAGACGGCATATACACCTTCCTGGATTGTCAATGAAAGCTTCTTTGCAGAGCGATGTGCCATCGCCTGTAATTCTTTGCTGTAGGGTTCACTCATATCAGGAAATCTCGGCCCAAATCGCTCATCATTTTCACCGATTAAAGAATTATCTGCCAATGTGTTGATATAGTCAGTAATCAGCATCAAGTCTCCTGGATGAAAATATGAATTGATCCCTCCACAGGCATTTGTCACAATCAAATTGGATACTCCCACCTGCTTCAATACATAGATTGGAAAGCACAATTCTTTCATCGTAAATCCTTCATAATAATGGAAGCGTCCCTGCATTGCAGCAACGATATGACCTCCAATTCTTCCAATAATCAATTGATCTGCATGCCCTTGAAGATGTGAATGTGGGAATCCTGGAATGTCTGTATAAGGGATAACACATTGATCCGTAATCGAATCAACAAGCGAACCCAGTCCACTTCCCAATACAATACCAATTTCAGGTCTATTTGTTGTTTTTGATAAAATGTAATCGGCAGCTTTTTTTACTTCATCGTAGTATGTCATGATTCCCTCCTTGACCGTACTCTTCTCTTTTTTAATACAATCTCATTCTATTCAATTGCTATTGAAATATATGGGACATATGTCCTATACATGAATCGCAGCATTTTATTTCCTCACTTCTTGTATGAAACGGTGCGGATGGTTGCCGGTATATTCCAGTGCAATGCTCAACAACATACCTGCAGATATCACAATTCCTCCGATAAAAGAACGATCAAGAAAGTTTGCACCTTGGAGCATATCGATGACCACTCCAGTGAAAATCTGTCCTAAAAAGGCAACAAGTGTCATTTGGAATGAAGAAATACGTGGTACCACAATATTCTGAAGGAGTACCATTGCCACACCAAGAATTCCTCCAAAATAGATCCACACGGATGGAGACCATTGAAATGAAACAGCACTGCCCTGTAATAATGAGAATACGAAACAGACAGCTGCTCCGATCAAGCCGGTGAAATAATAAACAAGAGAGCCTTCAATCGGACCAGCACGTTCTGAAAGTGCAGCACTCAACGTCCTTGCAATGACAACAGTAAAACCAGAACAGATTGAGTACAGCAATGCATTGACTTTTTGAACAGCTGAAAAATCTACCATGACAACTATTCCAATCACTGAGAACATGAGCCCAATGATTGTTGTTTTCGATATCGGCTGTTTTTTCATTCCGAACAGTCCAAAGAAATCAATTATTAACGACATGAGCGTCTGGCCAAGCAGAGATAATGCTAAGATACTTGTGACAGTAATTTTTCCAAAAGCGGCATTATTAAATAGAATTGTCAACATTCCTGCTGCCCCGCCTAGATATATCCAGATTGATCCTTGATGCAGAATTTTTTTCTTCTCTTTCTGACTAATAAGTAGCACCAGTGAAGCCATGATACCAATGCTGTGAATAATGATTAAAGATAGATATGCACCGTATACAGCAGACAGACTGCCGTTAGCTAATACCATTAATGCAATAATGATTCCAATGACAAATGCCAAGATAGAATTCATGTTTCATCACCTCCATGGACACCATAGCAAACAAACGCAGAAAAAAAGTAGGACATATGTCCTACAAGAATAAAAATCTGCTACACTTTTCTTATCATGAAAACACGTAATCTGACAAAATCGGAGCTTGGCATTCTCGCAAAATATAATATCATTCCTGTATCCCCGTCCGCATGCATCGGTATTCATTATGACTCGGGTGAGAAGATCACGGATCAAGATTCTTCCCTTCACGGGCTGGTCATTCTGATCCACGGAACAGTAGAAATATATCGGACAAATCCGGAGGGGAAAGACCTTATTTTAAGCTTTTATCTATCGGAAGGAATGCTTGGAGAAGTGGAATTGATCATGGAACAAAGAGCGGCGAATGCCTCTTCGAGAGCTGTATCAGATGTAGAAGGAATCTATATTGAATGGCAGTACGCTCTTCATGAAGTGAAAACAAATGTTAATTTTTCCAATGCTGTCGGTAAAGCCATTTCAAACAAACTGCTTCGCAGTGAACAGAATTACGTCCGTTCTGCCTTGAGCTCTGCTGAAGACCGCTTATGTTTTTATATTGTAAATCATACAACAAACGGAATGTTTCGTGATGTCATGAGTGATGTTTCCTCAACCATTGGTGTAAGCTATAGACATTTATTCCGATTATTGGATCAATTATGCAAAGAAAGAATATTGGCAAAAACGGTAAAAGGATATGTAATACTGAATCAAAAAGAACTAAAAAACAGAGCATCAAATGCAGTATAAAAGAAATTGATTCTCAGGTATGATCGAGTGTCTTCGTTAGTAGAGATGATTGAGTACTTTCCTTAATTCATACTTATGCTCTATTCTTCATCGCATATAATAATTGCCTTGGAAATGGAACATGTTTTACACCTAAAACACCTTTATTCATGACAATTAAAAGTGTGCTAGTATCAAAACAAAGGAAGGTCTGTTTTGATATAATCGACACATATTCATTCATCAAGCAAAACGGAAGAAATTATTTTTGGTCTCTTCCTTTAAAATATTCGATTAATAATGAATATATTAGTTTTTACCCCTCACTCGATTATTATATTATCTTCAGTGATCCATGTAATTACATTTTGTTTATAAAATTGCTTACTTCCATCCTATTATCCATCGTTTTCAAAGAGACAGAGTCAAAGTGTCTTCACTATTTTTGTGCTTTGTATCAAAGCCATTTCCACCATTGTTATATAACTTCTGTCTCTTCTTGTTATAGGTCTTTTAGTGAAAGAACATCTTAGTATTTTGGATACAGATGTCTTATTCGGTATAACTAGATGATTTCTTTTTTCATATTGGTTTTGTATTAATTACTTCAACCTTTTTAAATATGGTTTGAAATCAGTAAGAAGAAGCCAAGCGGTTAGTAATGCTGTTAATCCAAAACCAAAGAATGCGTAAAAGAAAGCGTACATTGGCTGCAGAAACAGATCTGTGTATGCGTGATACAAAGGAAAAAACAAGACAAAGGCTATGATCAATAGTTTCCAAGGGCGGTGCATGATAAAGTAGAAGCTATTCCTGACAAGATTGGATACGGTGTCATCAAAGGCAGCCATCGTAGGAAACAGATATAGTAGAAAAGAAACAAGCAGGAATCCAATGATATAGATTGGATAACGGAATCCGCCTATGACACCGCCTGCCTGCTGACAGATCCTGACATCTACGATTCCAATCACAATTATGGCTAGCGATACGATCCATATAATTGTCGCCTGCTTGAAGTTTGTCTTAAAGCCAATCCAGAACAGTTTCCATGGATGAATCTGATCCTCTGTTATATCTGTGCGAAGCATTTTCATCATGACATAGCACAGAGCGGTCCAGGATGCACCTATCGTAATAACAGGCAGAGAAAAGACTATAAACATTAGATTTGTACAGACCACGATGTCGATTTTAGTCATGATCCTTCCAAATTTACTATTGTTGCTGAAAAAACCATTCTGAAGATCCAGCATATCAAGAGTCCTCCATAATGTAATTCAAAAATTGTATAACAGCTTCAATCCTCGTGCTTCCTGCACCGATTCCTAGAGCACATCCATTTGGATACATGCCATATTTTGTGACCAAGATGCTGTCACTGATATCAATCCCAATTGGAACAGGTTCCGTACTATAGTCTGTATTTAAAGGAGTCGCATAAATCAAGCGGTCACCATACTTTTCTTTTAACTCGGCACATGCTTCACGATTCAAATCTTTCAACCTGCCAGTCTCTCCAACCGCAGTTAGATTGTCTTTCTCCATGACCACTGCATCCAGCGTATCTGCATCTACCATTCCACAGAAATAGCTGTAATATTGATTCCCTTCGCCCTGGTTCTTGGCAAAGTCGAAATAGTTTTGTGCATCGAAATGAATCTGTCCTTCTTTTGGATCATATCCAGTATAGTCTGTATATCCTTTCCAAAATTCTGAGTTATCGCCGACATCTGCATGCGTATTTGTCATGATCAGAAAGAAAGTAACCTTGGATGGTACTGTAATCATCCGTACAATGGTAAATACCAGTAAGGAAAGAATACATAGAATACTGAGGAACCACAGCTTATAATAACTCCAAAGGTATGCCGCCTTCTCTTTCTTTGACATACCATTGAGTTTCTTCTTTTCTTCCTGATACCAACGTTGTATTCTATTCATCTGCTTTCTCTTCTACGTGTGTCAGATGGATCTGTAGAATACTGTAATCACCAGGCATGGCAGGAATTGTGTATCCTGCGTACATCAGTGCTGCACCTGAAAGAATCATTTCTTTATCATCATAACGATAGAGCCAGTTTTCATTCAATCCTTTGAACTTAATATGCAGCAGAGGTGGATTTGCCTGCGGATCTGTTGCAATTACATTCACCAGAGCTTCACTCTGATCCGGTGAAACAAATTCCTTTACAGCAAAACAGTGATCCTGAAAGGGATTGCTGATACGGTACAGTCTGCCATAATGGATCAAATCATAATATTGTTTGAAGAGATTGATCTGACTGCGAATTTCTTCTTTTTCTGTTGTACTTAGTGCATTTGGGTCTAGTTCATATCCGAATGTTCCAGACAATGCTGAGACAGCCCTTGTAGTAAATGGTGTTGATCTGCCGGACTGCATGTTCGGCGAACATGAGACATGCGTTCCCATGGCTGATACAGGATATCCAAAGGAAGTTCCATACTGAATCTTCAGCTGATGGATTGGATCCGTATCATCGGAGTTCCAAATCTGCGGCGTATAGTAGAGCATGCCTGCATCGAACCGTCCTCCTCCTCCTGAGCAGCCTTCAAACAGGACGTCCGGGAAAGAAGAAATCAGACGATCCAGCAAACTGTAAAGTCCCAGCACATAACGGTGACTTGTTTCTCCTTGATCTCTTGATTGTTCTGTAGAAAAGATATCACAAAGAGAACGATTCATATCCCACTTAATATATTCGATATTTGCACTGCTCAACAATTCTGAAAGCTGTTCAAAAAGATAATCACATACTTCTTTCCGTGATAGATCCAAGACCAGCTGATTCCTGCTCCGCACTGGTCTTCTGCTCGGTGTTTTCAAGACCCAATCTGGATGTGCACGATAAAGATCGGAATCTTCATTGATGCTTTCTGGTTCCACCCAGATACCAAATTTCATGCCCATTGCATTGATATTCTCCGCCAGAGAATGAATTCCGTGCGGCAGTTTCTCCAGATTCACTTTCCAGTCTCCAAGACCTGCGTTATCACTGTCTCTCTTTCCAAACCAGCCGTCATCCAGTACGAACATTTCAATCCCTAGGCCTGCTGCCTGGGCAGCAATGGAAAGAATTTTCTCTTCATTGAACTGAAAACCGGTTGCCTCCCAGTTATTGATCAAAAGGGGCCTGCGGGCAAGATGATATTTGCCGCGGGTAATATTATGCTGGATCATTTGATGATATTGTCTGCTCAATGCACCAAGACCTTCGTTTGTATACGAAAGGATTACCTCTGGTGTATAGAAACATTCTCCTTCTTTTAACTGCCACGAGAACTTTTCGTCATGGATCCCCGCTTGAATACGAACTGATCCAAATTGATCCTGTTCTACATCCATGCGGAAATTTCCAGAATATGCCAGCATGATACCATAACAGTCACCCTGATCCTCATCCGTATTATTCTCTGCAAGAATGACAAAAGGGTTATGCTGATGGCTGGATGTATCCCGCATGGAACTGACGGTCTGGATAGAATGTGATACAGGCATACGTTCCACCTGACGTTCCATACAGTGCCTTCCATGGAAATGAATAAGATCATAGCTGCCAAAAGGAAGATCCAAGCAGGCAGACATTACTTTTTCTAAGTGAACTGCTGCTATACTTTCATTGATAATCACAGCACATCTTGTAATCACATCCTTTTCAGAGAACACACCGTAATACAGTTTCACAGTTGTTTTGGTACCATGATCTTTCAGCGTAATGATTAAGGTTTCAACTGTATCACTCTTTTCTGCATAAGCAGCAGGAAGTCCTGGAATACTGTATTTTCCTTTCAATATCTCATAACTGTCATAGCGAAGATCCGTTCCATAACTCCCATCTGCATTCATGATATTCAAACTGGTCAAGCGGTAATCACCAACATCGCTACTTGTATATTCCTGCGGCATTGTATCCAATGAAACAGACCGTTCATACGGATCACAATCATATGGGTTGCCGGAAAATCCCCGATCCATATTCAGGAAGGCATAGTCAAAATCTGTATCTATGACTTTTCTGCCATAGTATTGATGTTTCAGGAGGCCATGAGCATCAACTTTTATTTGATACGTTGTGTGCTCTGTATGCAAGGTGAAACATTTGTTTTCTGCTTGAAAGTGAATTGCCATAATTAATTATCCTTTTCATAGATCAACGTGGAATCATTGGTCTCATTTCTATTTGTTATTCTGTATGTGGAAGGACTCATGTTAAATAAATTCTTAAATATCTTTGTAAATGAAAGTGCATTGTCATAGCCAACCGTATCAGCAACCTGCTGAATCGAGATGTTTGTTTCCACTAAAAGCTGTTTTGCCCGTTTCATTTTACAGTCCATTAAGAACTGCTGCGGAGAGGTGCCAGTCTCTTCTTTAAAGATCTTTGTCAGATAGCTGCGGTTGATTCCAATATAAGAAGCTACATCTTCCACACCAACTGCCGCAAAGTTGTTGATGATGAATTCGCGGGCGTATCTCACATAATCCTCCGTATTCAAATTTTCTCTGTGCTTATTCACATTGTTGCCTTTTTCGTAGGAACGGATTGCTAATGCAATATATTCCAGAAGTTTTCCCATATGCAGGATATCATTAGCCTGCGTCATTTCAGGACATTCAAGAACTTGATTTACCAGCTGATAAAACTCATAAGGATCAAGCATACAGTCGAGATAATTGACACCTTTTTTAAACCCTGCTTTATTCATGAATGATTCCGACATTATTCCGTCAAACGACATCCAGCAGTAGCACCATGGATCCTTACTGCTTGCACGATACCAAGTTTCCTCCCCCTCTTTTGTCACAAAGATCTGGTTCGCATGCAGCTCCTGCTCTTTCCCTTCAACACATAATGTACCTTTACCGCTCATAATTACATGAAGGTGGTATCCTTTTCGATTTTTCGCATGAAAACATTGATTTGGTGCTGTCTGTTCCGTACCGCAAAGAAGTAGATCCAATTGGTCAGACTGTTTTTTATAAAAAGTCAAACAACGGCATTTCAATGTTTCATAAAGTTTATCTGTAGTCATATAATCTTCCTGCCTTCATAGAGCGATATGCCCATTCGCTTTAACTTCACATTATATATTCGATAAAAGAGATTCAGAGCATGTTTTCTTCATTCTCTGAACCTCTGTCCTGTATACATCAAGCTTATAATTTTCCGCCGGATGTAGCAATCCCTTCGACAAATTGTTTCTGGAAGATCACATAAATAATTATCATTGGGATAACTGCTAAGACAGCTGCTGCCATCATCTGTGGATAATCGCTGCTGTACTGTCCCTGGGCTTTTGCAAGTCCGGCAGCCAATGTTGTTGTTTCAACACTTGTACAAACAATCATCGGCCACATCAGATCTTTATATGCAAACAAAGCGGTAAAGATGCCCAATGCCACCATTGAAGAACGTGTCAAAGGCATTAAGATATTTAGAAACCTTTGACCTATATTGCATCCATCGATTTCCGCTGCTTCTTCCAGTTCCTTTGGCAATCCTTCATATCCCGTCTTGAGAAGATATGTTCCAAATGCTGTGACCGCACCAGGGAATACCAATCCAGCAGTTGTATTCAGCCATCCTAACTTTGATACCATCACATACTGCGGAATGATAAATATCTGCGATGGAATCATCATCTGGATCAGGACCAGTGAGAATAGAAAATTCTTACCAGGAAATTTCAAACGTCCAAATGCATACCCTGCCATCGTTGCAGTCAGACATGCACATACAACGCGGAAGAAGATCATAAGCAATGTATTCTTGTATAGAACGACAAAGTTATAGCTCTTCCATACTTCAATGAAGTTGCTCCAATGCCAGCCATTTGTTGGAAAAATATAGAATGGATCCACTGAAATAGCTTCTTGATTTGTTTTTACAGCGGTCAAAATCATCCAGACGAATGGGACCAGCATGATGAATGCCATGATTGTCAAAACGACATAGATTGTAATTCTATTGGCTCTGTCTTTTGCCTGTGCACTTTTCATTATTCACAATCCCCCTTCATCAATTATGATATACAAGTTTCTTTTCGGCCTTCTGCAGGATAACGGTCACAATCATGATAAAGACAACGAGCACCATGACAAGTGCAGCACCATATCCTTTATTGCCAAGCGTGAAAGCATACTTATAAAATATATAGACCAGCGACTGTACGCTAGACAATGCAGGAGAGGAAGTATCCATGACCATGAACATCAAGTCAAATACCGTCAAGGCTCCAATCATACGTGTCTGTACAATAAAGAATGTGGTTGGTGAAAGTAACGGAAGTGTTATGTAGAAAAACTGCTTGATACCTGTAGCACCATCAATTGCAGCTGCTTCGTAATAATCGGATGGAATTTCCTGCAGTCCAGAAATAAACAGCACCATATTGTAGCCGATGACTGACCATACACCAATGATTCCGATAGAGATCCAAGCAATTTTTGGGTCTGAGATCCAGGCGATATTCGAACCGAAGAGATTATTGAGCAACCCATATTTTTGATTGTACAGCCAGCCCCATACCATGGCGACAGCTGCCGGTGCACATACCATTGGCAGAAAGAATATTGTACGATAGATAGAAGTTCCTTTCAGTTTCTTATTCAGCAGTACCGCAAGAATCAAGGAAATTGCAACCCCAAAAGGCACTTCAATCAATGCGTACTTGACAGTATTCCAGAGTGCTCCCCACGTTTCACCGCCATTCGTTGAAAGTGCTTTGGCGTAATTGGCCAGACCGACAAAGGTATTGCCCTTTCCAAAATCTCCTGTTTTGCAGAACGACTGATACAATGTATTGATGACAGGATAAAAGTTCAAAATGATAAGTCCAAGTATTGTAGGTGCTACGAAGGCCAGCCCCCATAACATCTCTTTCTTCTGTGCCGCAGACATCTTTTTTTTCATTTTCATATTTTGCTCCTAAGGATAGTAATTTACCCCATTTATTACTAAGACTTAGAGCCGGGACATATTCAACTATGCCCAGGCTCTAGTTATCTGCACAAATCAATTGCCTTCAGCAATTGCATTACGAATCAGGGCGGCAACCTTATCACAGCAGCTGGACATCAGATCAGCATTAGAAGGATCCTGCCATGCCGGAAGGAAACCTGCCTCCTGCTTCATCGGAGCCTGCCATACACCAGAGTTGCGTGTGCCCGGACGAGCCTGAAGTGTACCGTCTTTCTCTACATTGATAAAAGCCGAAACATCCATTCCTTTGAAACTGCTAGCAAAAGCATCAGAACTGCCAGGAATTGAAGACATTGTTACACCTAATTCTGACTGCATCTCTTGACCTTCTTTTGAACTGAGATACTTGATCAGGCTCCACGCACTATCAGGATCTGCTGTCTTTGCGGAAGCAGCCCAGCCAAGTCCGTTATATTGTGTAGAGCGCTCGGATGCCTGGCATTTACCATCACCGTTTACATCTGCATAAGGAATCTCTGCCCAGGCATAATCAGCTGCGTTTTCTGCTGAATAAAAGCTCTGAATCATCCAGCTGCCCTGTGTAATCATTGCAACTTTGCCGGATTTGAATAAACTGTCTGTTCCGTTTTCTGCGACATCTGCCTGTGGTACAGCTACTGTCAGAAGTTTACGAACCATTTCCATTGCCTTCTTTGAAGAAGCAGAATCAATGGCAGTATCTGTCTTTTCTTTATTGACAATATTTCCACCGTACGAGTATACAATGTTGTACCAGCCATCCTGATCGTTGGTCGTATTCAATGCATAGCCATATGTGCCGTCTGGAGTTCCTTCCGTGATCTTTTTAGCTGCTTCATACATATTTTCATATGTCCAATTACTATTTGGATATTCTACACCGGCTTCATCAAATAATTTTTTGTTGTATAAAAGCCCGATCGTATCGTGATCCTTTGGCATTGCATATGTCTTTCCGTTGAACTGATAGATTGAAGTGATATCCGGATAATACATACTGGTATCCACACCATCTTTTGAAATCCGATCAGTCAGATCCAGAAGCATATCATTTTCCATATAAATACGAGAATAATCTGAGTGCATCCAGAAGACATCTGGCAATGTTCCTCCGGAAGCACCTGCTTCTAATAATGTCCAGTAGTTGTTCCAGTCTACAACTTCAACCTTGACGGGAACACCTGAAGTTTCTGTCCACTTATCACATATTTTCTGAATACCTGCCTGCTGGTTGGAATCCCAAATATCAACTGAAAGTGATTTTGCGGTCCCTGATGTACTGTTGGTCGAACCTGCACCAGAATTGCTCTGTGTGCTTGTTCCGCAGCCGGTGATTGTAAATGCAATCATCGATGCGACTGCGAGTGATAAAATCTTTTTGAATTTCATTGAAATTTCCCTCCTGTATGAACCTTCTTTGCCCCGCCCATGAATGTAACCGGTTTCATTACTTTTAGTTTACGGTTTTACCGACAAATGTAATATATCCGAATGTTATTGGTATATAGAATAATGTTGTTTTTATAGACATCTCAAGTCACATAATAAAACGAAGTGATATAGATTTTTATAAATTGGTCAGCGAGGATTGAGTACCTGGCTTAACTCATAATTCTGCTTTATTATTCTTCATATATTGTGATTACCTTGTAAATCAGTGCCAGTTTTGACACTTAAAATGCCCCTATTCATGATATTTCGAAACGCACTAGTGTCAAACCAAGGGAATGTTTGATTTATTCATACAGAAAAAAGCATTCAATTATATGAGTGCTTTTCATCTGCCTTTAGAAAATTATATTCTTAGCATACCAAATCATCAGATTGACTACGTACATATTTTTTTGCAATTCAAGATAGATACTATGGTTTTCCTTAGTTCAATTGCATATCATATTATCCTGTATTTCTATTGTGTACTGTGGTTCATCTATTGTAATGTCATCTCTCAGAGGCTTATATTTAGCAAACTGAACATCCAGCACATCTTTTTTCGTCACATCTATTACCATTTTTGCAACATTCTCCAGGACAAAGTCTCTTTGTTCTCGATAAGTCAGACTCGCAAAGCTCAGATGCTCAATGCGGTTTGACTCCTGCAGGATACGCTTCTTGATATCATTGGCATCCTGTGATGCACTGTCAATCAAAGAATCATAGAATGCTTCTGTGAGACCATAAGTCACATAGGCATAGGAAGCCCTGCGAAGCAGTGTTACTGCATGTGCATATTTGCCCTGCAGCTTTTCAATTTCTGTTTCGAACATTACTTCACGCATCTTTTTGGTGAACTGTGCATCCATCTGTTCGGTGATCACCTTTTCATTGATCATTTTTCTGCATTTCGAACAGTAATAGTAATTATACCTTCTGTTCTTGTGACTAGAATTGCACGATACGGTAAGGGGCTTTTTACAATAGCTGCAGTAACATCTGCCTTTATAGACATATCGGTTGAGCATTACATGATGTCTGCCATCCATCTTCTCATGCGCAAGATCAAAGAGCTCTTTTGATATGATCGCAGGTACTTGGTTCACATACTTTTTCTTGCTGAAGATCATTGTCCCGTAGTACTCATCACAGTTTAGTATTTTCCGGACAGAATTTTCTGTCCATTTCCGGTCAAGAATCATTACATTGGACATTCTTGCAGCAATCGCATTGACTGGCATATCTCTTTCAGCGACATCCTTGAAGATATGGATGATCGTATTCTTGATGCCTGGAATGATCTCAAGCTTGCCATGATCATCTTCTCTTCTCTTGTAACCCAGCGGCACCTTTCCTTTGACATAGTTGCCCTGCCGAGCACTTTCCGCCATGCCATGCTCTGTTCGTGCAATCAAGATCTCACGCTCCCACTGTCCAATCAGCGAAATGAGATATACAAAGAATCTTCCCTGTGGTGAATGTGTGTTGACGCTTTCATGAACACTGATCAAGTCAATTGCATTATCATCAAAATCTTTTACAATCTTAGCCATATCTACTACATTTCTTGTCAATCGATCCAAAGAGTATACAATTAAAGCGTCATACTCTCTGTGCTCCGTCATTGCGATTAATTTCTTCATTTCTGGACGATTCAGAGATTTGGCAGATCTACCCTTTTCATGCATGATCACCAGTTCATACTCACCCGGTTGATAGTACAAATCGCAATACATCTTGATGCTGCGTTCCTGGTCCTCCATGTTAAATCCATCTTTTACCTGTGCCATGGTGCTCTCTCTTACATAACCTACTAATTTCTTCATTTTTATCCTTCTCCTTTAAAGGTTTTTAAAGGAATACGATAATACAGCCAAAAATCAATGTATACTCGAACACCATGGGTGCTATGCTACGAATCGAACTTTTCGCAGCATCCCAAGACACGTAAAAATGGTCAAAATCAATAAAAAAGGCTCAACAAAGCGAAATAATTGAAATTTCCACTTTTGAGCAAAAGTTCGAAAAAATATCATTTTTAGAGGGTAAAAAGTTCGAGATGTTTGCACTAAAACATTAAAAACCGCTTTGTTGAGCGGTTTTTTGCATTTATCTATAGGAGCCCCCATCCTCACTTCTATGCAAACAATATCTGTCTATATCTGAATGGGTTTAGCTATCTATATTTACTGTTTCGTTTTTATTACTATCTAGAATATACTCGATGCATTAACGGTTTGCAAGATAAAAATGCAATACTTCTTTGTCGCTAGTACACCTACTTGTAAAGAAAAATTTACAAAAACTTACGCATTTTTACTGCCTGCTGCCATATATCTTATTGTCACTTGTTTTGTCTTAACATTGAAGTCCAGCATCTCAACATAATCGTTAAGAAAATCTCTTACTTCTGAATAAGGGAGGTCCTCGAATCGAACGTCCGCAATCCCAGCTTTCAATTTCATGATGTTCCGTTCAAAAAGTTCTTTTTCATCTTTTTTGCGGTCAATCAACTTTTGAATATATTCAGAATCTAGGCCATAGAGGAAGAAAGACATAGGCAGGTCCTGAATTGCTTCTGCCACACTTGCACATGACTCTTCAAGTGTACTCAGATCTTTCTGGAACTGGGTCTTTTTAAGCATTACAGTAAATTCGTCTTTTACCTGATTTAACACGTCTTTCTCTGGAATCTGCCTGAGGCATTTTGGACATATATAATACATATATTTCTTTCCAGCCTTACTCTTGGCTGTCCGTATTCCCATAATCCTGTCACAGCAAGTGCACCTTATATATCCTCTGAACAAATAATGTTCCCCAGTTACTCTTGTACCTGATTTCAATCTTTTTTGAGCTAAGTTATATGTTTCTTTTGAAATGAGCGGTTGAGCAATGTTTGGAAACTCCTTTCCTTTCAGTTCCATTGTTCCATAGTAAATTTTATTATGAATGATATGTTTTATTGTCCCATTACCCCATTTTCTGCCACACGCATTCATTGCAATCAGTTTATGATTGATGGCATTTACCGGCATATCATTATAAACCAATTCATTAAAGATATATTTCACTATCTCTGCTGCTTCAGAATCAACTATCAGTTTGTGGTTATCCTCTGGATTTCTTAGATAACCAAGTGGATTGCCCGGCTTAGCGTAATTCCCCTGCATAGCAGATTCTATCATTCCTCTTTCTGTTCGAGAAGCTATGGTATCTTGTTCCCACTGAGCAATCAACACAATCAAATAGATAAAGAATCTGCCCATCGCACTCTTTGTGTCAATTTTTTCAGAAATGCTGAGCAACTGAACCTTGTTTTTCTGGAAGATATCAAGCATGTAGGCAAGGTCTTTGACTCGTCTAGTCATTCGATCAAGGCTATAGACAATAAATACATCTGCCTCCCCATTCTTCATCATATTGATTGCTTCATTCATCTTTGGTCTATTAAGGTCTTTCGCTGATGCTGCATCTCTCAGGATTGTCAGTTCATCGTCTTCTGTGTAATAAATATCCATATAAGAACGAATTCGTTTCTCTTGATCATCGATATTAAAGCCATCATTGAATTGAGAAACGGTAGATTCTCTACAATAGCCAATGATCCTTTTCCCTTTCTTTTTCATCTTTGCTTTGTTCTCCTTTCTAATATTTCATTGAATTGATCTGTATATATGACCCGGCATTTCTTGCCAGGAAAAGTTATTGTTATTTTTGAAACATAGGTTTCTAATACTTCTTTTTGCTCATCCCTGCTGATACCTATGTAATAGTGTTGCCTTGTTTCTTTAGCAATCTGTTCAATTTGATTACTTAGTTCTGTTTGCTTTTGATGGAGCCTTTCCAACTCACTTCGTGCATAATTTTCATCCAGACCAAATTCAGAAACAAAATAAACAAGTTGCTTCATTTTATTTTCTAATATGTAATATCTGCCCTTCAGTAATCTCAGCTCGTCATCACAATGCGTCACTTTAGAAATGTAGTTCATTTTGTCATGGATCTCTTCGGTTATTTTATCCTCGCTGATTGTTCCCTTGCATTTAGGGCACTTGTAATACAAGTATGTTTTACCAATGCTTTTCTTTGTAGTGCATACGTGATCCATAGGCTGTTTACAGCAAGAACAGAATACCTGATCACCATAGAAATAATCCTTGCGGTCATATTTCTTATTGGAGATCACTTCGTTTGCCTTATCCCACATCTCTTTGGAAACGATTGGCTCTATATAGTTCTCATGAGTGAAGTCCTTTGTTTGGAGACAGCCATAATACAATCTGTTCTGGACCATTACCTTAAGCCCAAGTTCAGACCACATCCTGCCCAGCAATTTTTCTTCCTTCATCTTCTTGGCAAGCGTATAACATGATTCTCTGTCTTCAGAGATTTCTGTAAAGATTCGTCTAATAATGCCCGCATCATCTGGTGAGATCTCTATTAAGTGAGGATCATCATCTTTTCTCTTAAAACCAAATGGGATTTTACCTCTTGCATAGTTGCCTTGCATGAGAGATTCCGCTATCCCCCTTTCTGTTCGAGATGACAGCGTATCCAATTCCCATTGGGCTATTAGAACTATGATGCTTACAAAGAACCGGCCCATAGGAGTGCTTGTATCAATATGGTCTGTTATTGCGACCAGTGATACTTGGCATTTCTGGAACTGTTCAAGCAATTCATATAAGTCTGTCAAAGAACGTGTGAGCCTGTCCAGGCAATACACCACCACGATATCGATCTCGTGACTCTCTGCCTGCTGCAGGATCTTTTGAATCTCTGGCCGCTCCAGATTTTTGCCGGAACGTCCCTCTTCTCTCCTAATGGAGAGTTCATATGGCTCTTGACCATATTCGAACTCACAGAATTCGGTAATTCTCCGAACCTGATCATCCATGTTGAAGCCGTTATGTGCCTGGTCCAATGTAGACTCACGTGCATAACCCACTATATTTGTCATTTCTCACCTCCGGTCACGTGGTTTTTTGTGTAGTTCTTATTCAGTTGTGACCCCATTATGCAATAAAGCACGGCTCAAATTTTGAGCCGTGGCAGTATTTTCTCAATTATATTTTCGCAATATTTGTGCAAATAAGATAAAATCACAGTGTTATCTTATCACCGGTACAAGCAGAGGGTGGACTTCAAGATTTATTTCATTTTGTTTTGTTCGAGAAAAGTACCCTTTTCTTAACTATTTTTTATTGAATTGCTATCTTAACCAATCCGTTATTGCTAATAATTGGGGAATTACATGTCGGAAAAGCAACATGTCGCATAAGCGACATCATTTCATTTTTCGTTTTTTTATTATTGAAATGATAGTGGAGAACATGAATGACTCTAAAAAAAGCTGTCTCTAATCGCATATTTGAACTATGCAAAGAGAAAAACATTACATGTAGTGCATTAGGAATTCGCTCAGATGTTCCTCATGTAACCATCCATGATCTTTTAATCTGTAGGAATGAAGCACCGAATCTAATGACAATCAAAAAACTCTGTGATGGGTTTGATATCACACTTGATGAGTTCTTTAACACCGCCGAATTTAAAGACTTAAAAGGACAATTATAAGAATGCTTATCGAACTATTTTGAATCCTCTACAGTGAGGAAATTCAAAATAGTTTTTATAATAGATTGAGGAGAATTTCTATGAATAAGAGATATTACATGCAAGCAATACAACACATTCTTATTGAGTATACAGATGATAAAACGTATATTAGCAGGCACGAAATACTTGATTTAATGGAGAAAAAATATGGCTGGCAAGTCAGTAAAATCCCATTTTTGGAATCCATAAAGGCTATGAATG
>CAYLQV010000035.1:0-24649 GCA_964385925.1 uncultured Galactobacillus sp.
TGACCAAAAAGAAAAGGCATCAGCCTAAGTTACCTTAAGTTGATGCCATTGGCTGAGATCATTATCTCAGCCTTTTATTTGTTCAGTTTTAAGTATGGATAAGTGCTCTTGACATAGAATTCCTGGAGGTCATCCAGCCTGAGACATCCCAGGCTTCGTCCATAGACGCATCCACAGTCGATATGATATATCGTATCATTCCTGCCATGGATGATCTTGCCTTCATACTGATCTCCATAGAGGAATGTTGGAATGTGCCCAACCACCATCACGGCATCATTGAAAGGATTGTCATCAATTCCGATATGAGACCAGGCAAGCACCTGTTCTGGTACTTCTGAAAGGCGGATATTAGAGCGCAGATACTCATCTGCCAGCCCAGCATGCGTCAGCAGGAACTTTGTCTGCTTGATGTTCAGTTCTTGATAAAAGACGCGGTTGCTGTCAAGATACAGCTTCATATCGTAGCATTCGGGGAAGCTGAGATCCATGAACTGATCCGCTGTTTTATAGCCGCCGTTGTAATGCAGCCAGCACATCAGGTCATCAGTCATATCAACAGAATTGTTGTCATGCTTTGTATCGATCAGCTCCTGCGCATAGCGCTGGAACCAGATGTCATGATTGCCGAATATGATGTGCATGGATGGATCTGCCATGATCTCCTGCATTAAAGGAATGGATTCATTGCCACGGTCGCAGATATCGCCGATGATCCACATAGTATCGTATTCTTCGCGGTATTGGATGTGTGCCAGCATGGCATCAAACTCAGCCTTGCATCCATGCAGGTCACTGATTACATAAGTTGACATATTTTTCTCTTAACTACATTGTAACATAATGTCAAACTATGAGGACCTGAAACACTTTTATTGATAAAATGTTCAATGACTTTCTGATGCTTCCTGAATGGATTCCTGTTCACTGCTGTCTGTCTTTTGTGCATCCTCAGAATTATTGCTGGACTGCGTATCACCCTGATCCTGGAGCACATTGATCACACTCATTTTGCCGTTGGTGAAGGATACAGAGATGTCTTCGTCCTTTTTCAGATCATCAGAGTGCATTGTGGAACTATTTTTCAGCACCATGACAGATTCGGGCACTGTTTCACTGACAGTCTGATTATCTTCAGATTCATAGGAGATTACCACATTTCCATCTGAGACAGACTCAACCGTACCATAAGCGGTTACTACATCTGTGTCATCTGTGGTCTGCTCTGCCTTGGCGACAGTGGTACATCCAGCACATAGAAGAATACCGGCTGCCATGACTATTTTACCAATCGATTTCATGTGGGATTCCTCCTTACAGTCATGAATATAGACAATAAGCTTGATAAGAAAGTGTTATGAATATGAATTCCATGTGAAGCTTGCAGGGACGATGAAAAGTAATCAATTTTATCTTTATGTAAAACTTTTTCTTCACACACTGAATGTGTTTTGGTATAATACTTGCGTTATTTATTTATGAAGGGTGGTATTTTTTATGGGAAGAGCTCATGAAGTCCGTGCAGCCTCGATGGCTAAAACAGCGGCAATTAAATCAAAACTATATTCTAGATTCGGTAAGGAACTGTATATTGCAGCGAAGAATGGTGTCCCTGATCCAGAGATGAACCTTGCTCTGAAGAGAAAAATTCAGGAAGCAAAGTCAAACCAGATTCCTGCAGATGTTATTAAAAGAGCAATTGATAAGGCTAAGGGCGGCGATGATGAGCATTATGATGAAGCTCGTTATGAAGGCTTTGGCCCAGGCAACAGCACAATCGTTGTTGACTGTTTGACAAACAATACAAACCGTTCCCTGACGGATGTTAAGACAACATTCAACAAGTGTCATGGTGCAAAGCTTGCCGGTGCAGGTGCTGTATCCTTCAATTATCAGCCAGTAGGACTGTTTGTCTTCCCTTATGATGATGAAGAAGCGATGCTGGATGCCATGATGGAAGCAGAAGTTGATGTACAAGACATCACCGTTGAAGACGGTATGATGACAGTCAAGACAACATATGCTGACTTTGGTAAGGGCCAGGAAGCAATTGAAAAGTTTGTGCCAGGTGTTGAGTTCGATGTATGCGAGGCAACAATGCTGCCAAATGAATATGTTGATCTGACAACAGAAGAAGACATCAACGCATATCATAAGCTGATGGATATGCTGAATGAAGTAGATGATGTCAACAAAATCTACACAAACGCTCGTATTCCTTCTGAAGAGGGCGATGCGTAAATGAAAATGTCTGGAATCCAGACATTTTTTTGTTATCTGATGTAGTGTGCACCCTGAATCTCCAGCTCAAGGATGCGCTTTCGTTCTTCTTCCGGCATTACACTGGTATAGAGAAGGGTGGTGCGGTATTCCATCTGACGCCATGGGTATGGGACGTCAGCAAATTTTGCGGCAATCCTCATTTCTTTTTTTCTCTGCTCTGCGAGCCATTTCCGACCTTGATCATTGAAGGCAAGAATCCTCAGGCAGTCATAGTCAGGAAGTGCATGCACTTCTTTTTTTGTGACCTGATTCATTGCCTGCAGACAGCATCTTCTGATCCGACTGGCAGTATATCTGTAATTGGTGCAGGCATTCAGGAAGTCTTTGTAATTGTCATATTTCTGTGCATTCTTAACCAGGAGATTTTCCATTCCTTCTGAAAAGAGGAACAATTCTTCAAGCTGCTGACGGGAAGAAGTCAGCAGAAAGGTGCGCAGATATGGATAATACATTTCCGGCCAGACAAGAAAACTGTTCTTCAATGTTTCTTCCATCGGGGTTGATCCCTGCAGGGAGGCACCGGTCTGCAGTGCCCGGCGGATTGCCAGTGCACTTGCATTCTGCTTCATTGTCTCATCCAGATAACCTGATGTGCGCTGCAGAAGATATGGCTTGATGCGGGTGCCTTTTATGGCTCGTAGATAGGAAACAGCCAGCAGATCGTTTGGATACATTTTGCTGGTCAAAAGCGAATATGCTTTTGGATATGACATGCCGCTGTCCAGAGCTTCCTGAAGATGGTCTGGATTGACAGGTGTGTCTGCAATTTCTTGAAGATTCTCAAGATTGCCGCATTCCGACCCAAAGCAGATGCTGTCAACATCAGCATGTTTGAGGACATTGACACCTCCCTCCGCAAACTGGGAAGCGCTCTGTGCGGCGTAGAAATAGGGGAGTTCAATGACGACATCAGCGCCGTTTCTGACTGCTGCTTCAGCCCTTTTCCATTTATCAATGACAGCGGGTTCTCCGCGCTGTACAAAATTGCCGCTCATGACTGTAATGATTGTATCGGCACCGCTCATTTCTCTGGCTTTCTGAATCTGGAATGCATGGCCGTTGTGAAATGGATTGTATTCTGTAATAATTCCGCAAGTATGCATAAAATATGAATCCTTTCTGCATGAACCATGATACAATGAAATCATAGATTTCACTAAGATAATATTCTTACCTAAGGAGAAGAAATCATTATGAGCGGAAAATTATCATATCGTATTTTTCGGTCGCAGGAAGCACCAAAAGCAGTTGTTTTTGTAGTACATGGCATGCAGGAATATCAGAAACGCTATGAAGGATTTGCAAAGTATCTGAATTCACGCGGGATTGCATGCATTACCTATGATCTGCCAGGGCACGGACTTGACTGTCCAAAAGAAGATCTCGGCTATTTCGGTGATAAGGACGGCTGGTCCAATTTGGTTGAAAGTGCCGTTGAGATTGCCAAGATGGCACACAAGGAATTCCCGGATACACCAGTCATTTACTTTGGTCATTCCATGGGCACCATGATTGGTCGAACCTTCCTGCAGGATCACGACAGCCTGATCGACGGCATGATTCTGTCCGGTGCACCAAACTATGTATCGGCATCCAAAGCAGGCATCGGCTTAGCAAAGATTGTATCAGCATTCAAAGGCAAGAAGGGCCATTCGAAAATGCTGGACAACATTGCGACCGGCGGCTTCAATAAAGTTATCACAGATCCTAGGACACCTCTGGACTGGCTCAGCTATGAGACAAGCAATGTAGATGCATATATTGCTGATCCGCTCTGCGGTTTCTCATTCACCAACCAAGGATATCTGGATCTGTTCAAGGGCATGGGCTATATGCATGATGTCAGCCGTTATCACTGCACAAAGCCGAATCTGCCAATCTGGTTCTTCTCAGGCGAGGATGATCCTTGCCGCGGCGGCGATGAGGGCTTTAAGGACAGTGTCGACTGCGTCAGGAAAGCCGGATACAAGAATGTGATAAGCTCCCTATATCCAGGGATGCGCCATGAGACAATGCATGAAAAAGATGCAGATAAAGTCATGAAGGATGTCGCAGACTGGGTATTGAAGAATATTTAGCACAAATTATGCGCCACTAAGCTAGATTTCGTTGACTTTGAAAAAGTGTTTGCTATAATTTATTAGCGTTAACGCGCGAGGAGACTGCCGTGAAGTGGACGAGAGCACAGCTTCTGCAAGATGAGCAGAATGTCGCATTTGATGAAGATGTAGAAATTGATGATGCTGTATTTGCGGAAAATACACTGATCAATGCTGCGAAGGATGTCCATGTAGATGGCACCGGTTATCTGGATGATGAGAATGACCGCTTCTATGTAAAGATGCATGTGACTGGTACAATGTACTGCCCGGATGCAATTACAAATGAAGATGTCGAGGTCCCATTTGACACAGAAAGTTCCGAGACATATGTCTTTGGAGATACTGTGGAAGATGACAGTGAGCGCGTCGTTACCGATGAAGTCATCGACCTTATCCCTGCAGTGATAGATGATATCCTGCTTGAGGTACCGTTACAGGTGACTGATACAGCGGAAGATGAATATCCGGAAGGCGATGGCTGGAAGGTATACAGTGAAGCTGAGTATCAGGAAAGCCGGAAAGATCAAGACGATCCGCGTCTGGCAAGACTGAAGCAATTCAAGAATGAATAGTAGGAGGTGCTAGACAATGGCTGTACAGCAGAGAAGAACATCTAAGACAAGAAGAGATAAGAGAAGAACGCATTACACATTGACTGCTCCGACACTCGTAAAGTGCCCGGTATGCGGTGAAATGAAGCGTCCTCATCATGCTTGCCCTAATTGTGGAAATGTCGGCGGAGCAGAAGCTACCGCTGCTGAGAACAAGTAAGTTCTTAGTTCTACAAGAAAGATACTGGAAGAGAATCCTCTTCCAGTTTTTATGTGCTGCCGCATGGGCAGCTTTTTTTTGCTTCAGCATACTGATGCTCACACAGATGAAATTACTCCAGTTTTTAGGATATTTTTCACCAAAACTCTTGTCATATGAACCTTAAGTGGTAAAATTGTGGTAGAAAGTGGTAGGAAGTGGAGGAAAGGTCTATGTTCATTGGAGAATACAGACACAATCTAGATGCCAAGAACAGACTGATCATTCCGTCAAAGTTCCGTGACCAGCTTTCAACGTCAGTAGTCATTGTTGAGTGGATGGAAGGGTGTTTAGCAGTATTTACTGAGGAGCAGTTCAGCAAAGTCAGTGCAGAATATTCTGCACTGCCAATCTCAGATCTCAGTGCCCGCACTTTTCAGAGAATGATTCATTCCAAAGCATCAGAAAGTGATATTGACGGGCAGGGAAGAATTCTGCTGCCGACCTTTATGATCAAAGATGAAGCATTCAAGAAAGCTTGTGTTGTCGTGGGTGCTGCAAACTACTTTGAAATCTGGCCGGAAGAAAAATATGAAGAATATATCTCCGGCATCAGCCTGGAAGAATCTGCTGCGAAAGTAACAGAGCTGATGAAATCATGAACCATACAAGTGTACTGCTCCACGAAACTGTAGATTCGCTGAATGTCAAAGCAGATGGAATCTACGTTGACGGAACATTGGGCAGAGGCGGACACGCCGGATACTTATTATCGAAGCTGACAACTGGTCATCTGTATGCATTTGATAAAGATGAACAGGCAATTGAAGAATCCAGAGTCAATCTGAAAGACAGCCTTGATAAAGTCACGATAATCCACAACGATTTCCGCGCAATGAAAAAAGAACTTGAAGCCAGAGGCATTGATCATGTAGACGGTATCATGATGGATCTTGGGGTCAGCTCCCCGCAGTTCGATGACCCAGCCAGAGGCTTCAGCTATCGTTTTGACACAAGGCTGGATATGCGCATGGATCAGGAACAGGAAAAGGATGCATATCTGGTCATCAATACTTATTCTGTTGAAGAGCTGACACGGATCTTCAAGGAATATGGTGAAGAAAGATATGCCTATCCAATTGCCAAGGCGATTGAAAAGAATCGAATGATTCAACCGATTGAAACAACGTTCCAGCTGGTCGATGTAATCAAGAGCGCACTTCCGGAAAGGGAACTGCATAAAAAAGGACATCCTGCAAAGCAGACGTTTCAAGCTCTGCGGATTGAAGTCAATGATGAATTAGGTGCATTGAAAGATGTATTAACACAGGCTTTGGATCTTCTGAATGTGAATGGAAGGTGTGCAGTGATCACCTTCCATTCGCTGGAAGACCGCTTAGTTAAGAACACGTTCAAAGAGTATTCCTCTGCTCCATTTGTTGAACCAAAGATTCCGCTCAAGGCTGAACAGATGGAGCAGGCCTCCTTCTTATTAGTCAATAAGAAGCCGATCTTGGCTGAGGAAGAAGAACTGGAAGAAAATCACAGATCACACAGTGCGAAGCTGCGTGTCATAGAAAGAGTCAAGGGTGGCGAGAATGAGAAAGCAGAACAGTAGAAAAAAATCAGACAGAGAAATGAAGTTTTTCTCATTTACATGTTTTTTCACGCTGATTTCTGTTATTGTTTTCTTTGTCGGTTCCCTTGGACTGAAGACTTACAACAACTCCCTGAGCATTCAGAAGCAGGAAATGGAAACACAGATTGCCTCAACGCAGACACAGAACGATTCACTTCAGGTAGAAATCCGTCAGCTTGCGTCTGCTGACCGAGTCAACGAAGTGGCAGCCAGCAACGGCATGTCCTATAACCAGAACAATATCTCAACAGTCTCCGACGGAACGACATCAACAGACGGAGAGTAATACATGCATCATAGAAAGAATCATGCAATTCGAAATATCACAATCCTGACATTGGCGGCTATGATCATCATCGCCTCCGATGTTTTTTTGGTCACGATTGCTAAAGTCCATCCGCGCTCAGGCACGGATCTTTCTGCATATGCAGAAGGTGCCAACACAATCACGGAAAAAGAGACAGCATTCCGCGGCAATATCTATGACCGCAATGGAAATATCATCGCGCAGGACAACCGCACCTACAACATTGTCTGCATTCTTGATTCATCCCGTCCAGGTGTTGACGGTGCAATTACCTATGTTGCTGACCATGAAAAGACAGCTGCTACTTTAAGCACAATTCTGAAGATGGACAAGCAGAAGATCTTAGATTATCTTTCACAGGCTGACAACGGCGTCTATCAGACCGAACTAGGCACTGAGGGGAGAAATCTTTCAAAGACAGTCAAGGAAGAAATTGAAGCAACGGATCTTACCGGCATTGAATTCACAGATTCTGTGGAAAGAGTCTATCCATATGGACAGTTCGCATCCAACTTGATTGGCTTTGCACAGTCAAATGATGGAGGCACTTCTACGGTAGGCAAGATGGGACTGGAATTGTATCTGAACAGTTATCTGGCAGGTACGGATGGATATCGTTCCTATCAGGTCGATAAAAATGGCTATACTCTGCCCGGCATGAAGGAGGAGACGATTTCTGCTGTCAACGGTGATAATGTCTATCTCACGCTGGATGCAGGCATTCAGGAACAGCTTGAGGATTCCATGAATCAGACTTTCAAGACTTTCACGGATACGGACCGTGCATGGGGTGCTGTCATGGAAATCAGCACCGGTAAGATTGTTGCCTGGGGTCAGTCGCCGTCATTTAATCCAAATGAAAAAAATATTACTGAATTCCAGAACTATGGTGCACAGCTTCCTTATGAGCCAGGTTCAACTTTAAAAACAATCACCTGGGCAGCAGCTATCAATGAAGGGAAATATGATGGCAGTGCTACAACTAACGGCAATGAATACTGCTTCGGCGGTGATGAGAACGGCAACCCAGTCAGAGTCAGTGAATCCGAGTCTTATGGATGCATCTACAATGCTCTGCACCGTGAATATGGTGAAGCAACATTTGACAGCGGCTTGTACCGTTCATTGAACACGGTCGCATGCGCTGTGCAGAATGAATTGATTACACCGCAGATTGAACTGGAGTATCTGAAGAAGTTCGGCTTCTGGCAGCCGGTGGATACTGACGGTGTGGAAGAAGCAACAGGCACCTTGAACTTCAATACACCTGCTGATAAGGCATCTCTTTCGTATGGTCAGGGTTCTTCGGTTACAACGCTGCAGCTTCTGCAGGCATACAGTGCTGTTTTCGGCAATGGTTCCATGGTGAAGCCGCACTTTGTGGAGTCCATCCGCGATGCCTACGATTCTTCCAAAGTTGTCTATCAGGCAGAAACAGAAATCACGGGAACACCAATTACATCAGCTACCGCCAAGCAGCTGCAGACAATTCTGTATGAGACGTGCAACAACCCAGCCGGCACTGCGTACTACTACCGTATCCCAGAATGTGAGATGATTGGCAAGACCGGTACGACTGAAGTTGCGACCTCCAGCGGAAGCTATGGCTCGAATGTCATTCACTCAATCATGTTTGCCATGCCGGCGAATAATCCGCAGGTCATCGTTTACTATGCATTCGATGCACCGTACAACAGCAACATCGGCTACATTACAGATGCTGAACAGGCACTGCTCCGCAAAGTGGCAATGACATACGGCTTCACAAATAATAGTTCTTCGTCGACAACGACAACAACGACTACGGCAACGACAGACATCGAGACATATGACATGCCGTCTCTGCTGAATCACAGTGTCACATATGCGCAGGACAAGCTTGCTCAGTACAGTGCTGATGTCATTGTCCTTGGCAGCGGCAGCAGCGTGATTGATCAGTATCCAAGTGAAACAGGAACCGTCAGCACAGGTCAGCGTGTCTTCCTGCTGACAGATACTTCCAGCTTTACAATGCCTGACTTGACTGGATGGACACGTAAAGATGTCGCTGCCCTGTGGTCCGTCAGCGGATTTGAATTCAAGCTGAGCGGCGAAGGGAAAGTCGTCTCGCAGTCTGTGCCGGCGGGAACAACAGTGACAAAGGGAACAACAATCGAAATTGCATTTGGCTGATCATTGGGTCTATAATAAGCCGCGCATCAGGGGGAGGAAATGATGATGTCAGTAAAAATGGTATTGGGTTTTGTGATCAGCTTGACAATTGTTATGATTGCCATGCCTCCGTTCATCAAATACCTGAAAAAATTAAGTTTTAAGCAGAGTGTCAGTGAATATGCGCTGGAAGATGATAAGAAAAAAGCAGGAACGCCAATCATGGGAGGCATTCTGTTCATTATTGTGCCGATCATTGTATCTGTACTCTCTTCCCCGAAATCATTTACAGACATTGATACTTGGATCGTCATACTGGCATTTGCTGGATATGGCATCATCGGCTTCGTGGATGACTATCTGATTGCGGTCAAAAAGAATAACGACGGTCTGACGCCAATCCAGAAATTTGCCATGCAGATCCTGCTGGCAGTGATCTTCTTTGCCATCTACCGTTCACATGCACAGCTTGAGATCACTCTTCCATTTGTCAGTCAGCCAGTCAACCTCGGCTGGGGATATTTCATTCTTGTACTGTTCATGTTTGCTGGATCTTCCAATGCCGTCAATTTAACAGATGGCATGGACGGTCTTTCATCAGGTGTTTCTATTATTGCTTTGATTCCTTATACGGTAATATGTCTTCTTCAGAAGAGAATCGGACTTTCCATCTTTGACTTCTCTCTGATTGGAGCACTGCTTGGATATCTTTACTACAATAAGAAGCCGGCCCGTGTGTTCATGGGTGATACTGGTTCACTTGCCTTAGGCGGAGTGCTGGCTGGACTTGCCATGATCACTAAGACAGAACTGCTGCTGATTGTCATTGCCGCTGTTCCAGTCATCGAGACTGTATGTGTACTGATTCAGCAGGTTGCGGTACGGACCGGACATAAGAAAGTGTTTGTCTATACACCAATCCATTATGCTTTCCGCATCAAGGGCATGCCTGAGACCACTATTGTCCTGATGTTCTGGGCAGTTGAAGCAGTTTTCGCAGCTTTGGGACTGCTGATCTATATGATTTGACTGAGAGTCTGAAAATGACTCTTTTTTAATTTTCAGTGAAACTGAATTTTTCCGACTTCATACGGAAAAAGTGACCGAAAGTACATAATCTTTGGTATAATCATTACTTGTGAAGGGGGAACTATGTCTACATCACGTTTCGATACTAATAATACACAGATTCAGATGATCATGATTCTGAAGATGCAGAAACTGAAAAGTGAACAGCTTCCTACTTTATGTTATGAAAACTTAGAAAGTTTTCTAAATCAAAAGTTATGGAAAGAACATCAGCCGACTTCTCTTCATGAAGCAGCTGATCAGATCCTGCGTGTCGATGCAAGTGATATCGTTCAATTCATGGCAGTTGAAGCAATGACCGAGGGTGCAAAGGCAAATTTAGAAGACTTCTCGGATATATTAGGAGGGAATTAGAAGCATGGCCAACAACAAGAAAATTAAAAAAGGGAAACTGGCATGGTTTGGCATTATTATTGCGGTGATTGCAATTTTAGCTGCAACAACATACAACACCATTTCCAGCCATTTGAATCTTGGCTTGGATCTGAAAGGCGGATTTGAGATTCTTTATCAGGTCACACCATTGGATGAGAACAGCACTGTTGATATGACAGCGGTCGTCAATAGTATTTCCAAGCGTGTCAACGTATTAGGTGTATCAGAGCCAAGTATCACAGTTGAAGGAACAGACCGTATCCGTGTTCAGCTGGCAGGAGTAGCAGATCAGGACTCAGCACGTGAGATGATCGGCACCACTGCAAATCTGACATTCCGTGATGTTAATGATAATGAATTAGCTGATTCAAGCATTCTGACAGAAGGCGGCGCTTCTCTTGGATATGATTCCAACGGACTGCCGGTAGTCTCTTTGAAGATTGCTGATCAGACAAAGTTTGCAGAAATCACATCTACAATTGCAGCTAAGACCAGCGGTGAGAATATCATGGTCATCTGGCTGGACTGGTCAGAAGGCGATTCCTATAAGACAGAAGCTGCCAAGCAGTCAAGCGGCGGCGAACCAAAATATATTTCTGCTGCATCCGTCAGTTCTCAGATCACAGGTGACTGTCAGATCTCCGGCAACTTTACAGAAGATGAAGCTAGAACACTGGCAAATCTGATCAACTCAGGTTCTCTGCCGGTCAAGATGACAGAGCTGTCTTCTAACGTTGTCTCAGCAGCCTTCGGCATGGATGCATTGAGCAAGACTGGAATCGCAGGATTGATTGGCATTATCGGCGTTATGATCTATATGATTGTCAAGTATAAGATGCCTGGAATTATATCTGCATTGATGCTGGTGGCATATATCTGGTCTGTCTTCGGCCTCTATTCGTTGATGGGTGCTGTCTTTACCCTTTCAGCAATTGGTGCTCTTGTATTGGGCGTAGGTATGACCGTTGATGTCAATATTATAAATTTTGAACGTATCCGTCAGGAATTATTCAAGGGAAGATCTGTCCGCAATGCAGCAAATACTGGTCAGCAGCTTTCTTTATCTGCTATCTTTGATGCACAGTTCACAACGCTGATTGCAGCATTGATCATGTATATCTGGGGCAACGGTACTGTAAAGGGATTTGCAACAATGCTGATCATTACAGTCATCATGACACTTGTCCTGAACGTAGCAATGTCAAAGATTCTGCTGTCATTGATTGTTGACAGCGGCATCTGTGATGACAAGCCTGAATGGTTCGGCGTCAAGAAGAATCAGATTCCTGATGTTGCAAAAGGTGAATCACAGTTCTATTCCGATTCCCATAAATTTGACTACATGGGCAAGGGCAAGTATGTAATTCGTGCTGCTTTGATCATATTTGCAGCTGCACTGCTGTTTGGTATCGTTAATACAGCTATGGGCAAGGGCTTCATGAATATTGGTATTGATTTCTCCTCCGGCACACAGTTGACTGTTACTTCGACTGAAAAAGAAGTAACAATCCCTGATGTTCAGGCTGAAATGGAAAAGCTTGGGTATAATGAGTTTACATACCAGAGTTCCGGCACATATACTGTTTATGCAACGGGAAAGATCTCGCTTGATACTGAAGAGCTCAAGACAGTGAAGACGGCCTTCAATGAAATATACGGACAGGAGCCAGGTGACAATATCGTGACACCTGTTGTAGGCAAGGATCTAGTCAAAAATGCTATTATTCTGACAATTGTTGCCTGGATTGCGATGATGATCTATATCACGGTCCGTTATGAGTGGGATTATGCATTAGGATGTCTGGCAGCTTTGATCCATGACTGTCTGATGGTAATTGCAGCATTCTGCATTATGAGAATGGAAGTCAATATCACGTTGATTTCTGTCTTACTGACCATCATCGGTTATTCAATCAATAACTCAATTATCGTTTTCGACCGTGTGCGTGAGAACATGGGCACAAAGAACGGTCATCTGAGTGAGGCAGAGTACAAGGAACTGGTCAATACCTCTATTGATGAGACAATCTGGATGGCCCTGGATGGTTCAATCACAACCATCATTCCAGTTATCTTCCTTCTGATTATGGGTTCTTCTGCTATCGCAACTTTCAATGTTGCCATGTTTGTCGGCTTAGTTGCTGGTACATTCTCTTCCATCTTCATCGCTCCGTCTGTTTGGGTCTGGATCAGAATCCATCATGCACCTAAGGAGAGAGTCAAGAAGGCAAAGAAGCAGAACAAAGAAAAACTTGATGAGTATACAATCAAGGGCATCAACGCTTAAATTATGTTAAATAGTGGCAGTGACGTTCGTTGTCACTGCCTTATTCGTATATTGGAGAAGTGTATGAAGATAAAAGCAGTGCTGTTCGACTGCGACGGACTGATGTTCAATACAGAAGTACTGTCACAGAATATGTGGAGAAAAGAAGCTGAGAAGAATCATACGGTGATCCCGGATGGATTCTTTTCGCATATCACCGGTGCAAGATCTGATGCAAAAGCACTGGCAGACTATCCAGATACACCGCACTTGAAAGAAGTATGCGCGGCGATGAAAAAGAAAAGATTTGATCTTTCATATTGGACGTCATTTTCTCCGGATGGATTGAACAAAGAAGGACTGCTTGCGCTCTATCAGTATCTGGAAGAGAATCATTTCAAGAAGGCAGTTGCCTCCAGCAGTTCGGTGGAATACCTGCAGGCCTTGATCGGTACAGTCTCTGTGCCGCTTCATTTCGACGCGCTGATCGGCGGTGACTTAGTCAAGAAGGGCAAACCAGATCCTGAAATATTTTTAAGGGCTGCTGCAGCTGTGCATGAAGAACCAAAGTACTGCCTGGTACTGGAAGATTCCAAGCAGGGAATCTTGGCTGCGAAAGCGGCAGGAATGCATTCCTGTTTTATTCAGGATACAATAGTACCGGATGAAGAAATGAAACGTGCAATCGAATCTCAAAAAGACAATCTGGAAGAAGTAATAGAGTTATTGCAAGAAGGAGATAATAATGGAATATAAAACATTGAGAGAGCAGTATCCGGAATTCTATTATCATTCCTTTCATATTGAAGAAGCAGAACAGCAGATTCATATCACATATGACATGGAAATCAAGGGACTTTCTGCATTCCATCCAACTTTTATTCTGCCGCTTCCGAAAGACCGCAGCTTTCAGGACACAAAACTGTTCCGTACAGCTGTCTTTTCACTTGGCATGGTTGAACTGATCAGCTATTGGAAGATTGCTTGTCCTCCTCACGTGACCATCGAATGCGGTAACCTGGATGCATACCAGATCCAGTGGTGGAAGAAGCTGTATTTCAATGGTCTTGGTGAATTTTTCTATAAGAACCAGATTGATACCGACATGGATTCGTTTATGAATCTTTGTTCTGTGGGCAGCCCAATTACGGGTGCTGCATTGGAACAGACATATGCCGGCAACTTGATCCCGGTTGGCGGCGGCAAAGATTCTTTTGTAACACTGCATATTCTGGAACCATATAAGAAGGACAACTGTGCCTTTATCATCAACAGCATCATCAGTGCGGTCAACGCTGCCCATGCGGCTGGTTATGAAGAAGGAAAAGATCTTCTGCTGGTCAAGCGTACATTAGACCAGAATATGCTTGATCTCAATCAGCAGGGATATCTCAACGGCCATACACCATTCAGTGCAATGGCAGCGTTTGCGTCTTATCTGACCGCGATGGTGTGGGGAAGAAAATACATTACGCTTTCCAATGAAGCATCTGCCAATGAGTCTACAATCAAAGGTTCCTCGGTGAATCATCAGTATTCCAAGACTTTTGAATTTGAAAAGGACTTTAATGAGTACACAAAAAAATATCTGACTGATGAGATTCATTATTTCAGTCTGCTGCGGCCATTGAGTGAGCTGCAGATTGCCGGAATCTTTGCAAAACTGAAAAAGTATCTTCCTGTCTTCCGTTCCTGCAATGTTGGGCAGAAGAAAGGTGAGTGGTGCGGACACTGTGCCAAGTGTTTGTTTGTCTGCCTGATGATGAGTGCTTATCTGGAGCCGCAGGAAGTAATCAATATTTTTGGAAGAGATATGCTGAATGATCCTGAGATGCGTGAACTGTTCCAGCAGCTGACAGGCATCCTGGATGACAAGCCTTTTGAGTGCGTCGGTACGCGTGATGAAGTCAATACAGCTATCTGCATGTCAATCCGTCATATATTGGCAGAAAGCGGCAAACTGCCGCTGCTGTTCAGCGAATATATGCAGACTAAATACTATGCATTCTACAGGGATATGAATGTAGATATGCTTGCATATAACGAAGAGAATCATCTTCCGCAAGAATATGCAGAACTAGTGAAAAAAGAATTGAGGCAGAACGCATGAGCATGGAAAGTTGGAAACACGAATTTGAGAATAAGCATATTTTAATATGGGGATACGGGATGGAAGGCAGGTCGACCTACCGATTTATCCGTTCTCTTCTGCCAGATCAGATGATTACCATCGCAGATGGCGGCAAAGGTCTGGACAGAGCACATGAAGAGACTGTGCATACTGTATGCATGTCGGATGCAGATCTTGATTTTTCATCGTTTGACATGATCATCAAGGCACCTGGCATTGTCGTCAAAGAAGGCGTGGATCTGAGTGCTGTAACCGGTGAAGCACAGTTGTTCCTAAAGCACTATGCAGCTCGTACTGTCGGCATCACCGGAACAAAAGGAAAGAGCACTACAACTTCGCTTGTTCATGCTTTATTAAGTGAAAAATATCAGACTGTCCTCGTCGGCAATATCGGTAAAGCCTGCTTTGATGAAATCGACGCAATGGAAGCCGGGGCGCTGGCTGCTTTTGAAATCTCCTGCCATCAGCTGGAGTTTTCTCCATACAGTCCGCATGTCGGCGTTTATCTGAATCTGTTTGAGGAACACCTGGATCACTATGGATCATTTGAAAAGTACGGCAATGCAAAGTTCAATATATTGAAGCATCAGAATGAGAATGACACTGCAGTCATTTCAAAGGATCTGCCGCAGTATATTTCGCAGCTGAAGCAGAAGACAGTCCTGATTGGGAAGGATATCTATGCCCGGAATCATGCATTGTTCATTCCTGGCCATACTTTAGAAGTCAAGGATTGTTCTTTGATCGGTGCGCACAACTATCAGAATCTCGCTGTTGCATACTATGTGGCATCACTCTATGACATCACAGATGAACAGGTGCTTGATGCCTGCCGCAAGTTCAAGCCGCTGCATCACCGTCTGGAGGATTTAGGCGTCATTGACGGCATACGTTATGTCAACGATTCCATCTCTACTATCGGACAGGCAACCATTCAGGCATTGAAGTCCATCGAAAATGTCGACACTGTGCTTGTCGGCGGCATGGACCGCGGCATCTCCTATGAAGAATTGGAAGAATATCTTTATGCCCGGAAAGATGTGAAAGTGATCTTCATGTATGCAACAGGCAGCCGTATCCTGCAGGAAATGAAAACAGCCAATCAGCTGCGTGAAGGCATCTATCAGGTAGATGATCTTGCTCATGCGGTTGCCTTGGCGCAGCAGGAGACACGCCCAGGACATACCTGTCTGCTTTCACCAGCTGCTTCTTCCTATGACCACTTCAAGAACTTTGAAGAAAGAGGAGATGTCTTCCAGAAACTGGCCAAAGGTGAACAGGTATGAGCTGGAACATTATTGAGGTCAACAGCAGACCGTATGAAAAGAAGTATGATGTGCTTCCTTTGACAGGGAAGCTTTTAGCAGCTGCTGAGCTGAACAATGAGCAGATTGAAGAACTTCTGGACGCCGATGCAACTTTATCTGTATCAAAGGCTGACTGCATCATGCATGCATGTAGGCGGATTCACCAAGCCCAGCAGAATGATGAAAAGGTATTCATCGGCGGTGACTACGATGCCGACGGTGTCTGCAGTACAGCAATCATGAAGGCAACCCTTGATGCCCTTGATATTGAAAACGGCTTTTACATTCCGGACCGAATTAAGGAAGGATACGGTCTGCAGGCAAAGACAGTGGAAGCCGCTGCAGCCAAGGGTTATACATTGATCATCACTGTTGATAATGGAGTCAAGGCGCATGAAGCGCTGCAGACAGCGAAGCGTCTGCATATCGATACCATTGTCAGCGACCACCATGTCATTGAGGAAGAAGTGGAAGCAGACATTCTGGTCCACCCGACACTGATGGAGAAACAGTATCACTATCTTTCCGGTGCCGGTGTAGCATTGGAAATCTCACGCAATTTGATTGGCAACCGTGATGATCTGAATGCATTGGCTGGAGTTGCCGCAATTACAGATGTGATGCCGATGTGGCGTGAGACCAGAAAACTGGTCATGAAAGCCATCGATCTGCTGAAGCAGGGACAGCCGCACAGTGTTGCTTCGCTTCTGCAGCCAAACAGCAGTGTGGACGAAACAGCCATTGGTTTCTATATCGGACCAAAGCTGAACAGCGTCGGCAGGATGAGTGATGTGGCAAGTGTTAATACGGTACCGGTCTTTCTGCTCAGTCATAATGACCGTGATATTGCCGCATATGCGGCACAGCTCAGTCATGTCAATGATCTGCGTAAGGAGAGAGCGGCTGTTGAAACTGAACTTGCTGAAAAACTGATTGGCAATGATGACTTTCTGTTGATCTATCATGAACAGTTCCACGAAGGAATCTGCGGTCAGATTGCGGGCAACCTGGCAAATAAATACCAAAAGCCGACGCTGGTCATGGCTAAGAGCGGCAGTATTATCAAAGGCAGTGGACGAAGTGTGCCAGGATTCAATATTTTTGAATTCTTCAGTGACTTTCAGGAGACATGTGCTTTCGGCGGGCATCAGGCAGCTGTCGGCATATCCATCAAGGCAGAAGACTTTGATGCCTTCAAGAAGCATATCCAGGAGAAGATGAAGCTGACCGGTTTTGTCTATCATGAGGAAGACCAGACTGCCATTCATACAGATGCTGATGAAATTTCTTTAGATTCTTTGATGGATCTGCAGAGACTGTCCCCATACCCTAATGATCTGATGAAACCGTATTTTGCTGTTGAATCACCGGAAATTCTAGAAATCCGTGATACTGCCAAAATGGTCAAATACCGGATTGCCAATAAGAACGGCGGCTTTGATGCTGTCCTGTATAAGCGGAAGAATATTCCTGCATTGGAAAAACCTCTCCGTCTGATCGGCAGCCTGAACATCAATCGATGGAATGGAAAAATCACCTGTCAGATGGTGGTTGAAGATATGCAATAAGGCATAATTGTCGTGTCGTTTTAAATTTCCATGTTGTATAATAGAGCACGTAAGTAAACGGAGGAGATCAATCATGGCATTAAATTTAGAGGACTATATTGCATCAATTCAGGATTTCCCAGCCAAAGGAATTTTATTCAGAGATGTTACACCAATGGTCCAGGATCCAGCTGCATTCAATGAAGCATGCGATCAACTGGCAGCTTTCGGCAGAAAGGTCAAGGCAGATATTGTTATCGGACCTGAGAGCCGCGGCTTTATCTTCGGCGCTCCTGTTGCCGTTAAGATGGGTGTTGGCTTTGCGCCAGTCAGAAAACCAGGAAAGCTCCCGCGTGAGACGGTTTCCTGTAAGTATGATCTGGAATATGGTTCCAATGAAGTGTTCATGCATAAAGATGCTATCAAGCCTGGACAGAGAGTACTGATTGTTGATGACCTGCTGGCAACTGGCGGCACCGCAATGGCAAGTGCTAAGATGGTCGAAGAACTCGGCGGCGTAGTCGCAGGAATTGCCTTTGTTGTAGAACTTTACGGTAATGGCATGGACGGTAGAGGCGTATTAAAGAACTATGAAGTATGCAGCCTCTTGAAATTGAGCGATAATTAGTAATAATACTGAGAATAATGCGAAAATCGAAGAGGAATCTTCGATTTTTCTGTATAATGATACGATATAATAATTATTGAAGGGAGGTGAATGAAATATGGAAGAAATCAAAAATCCAGGAGTGAATGACGTCATGAATTCAGCACAGACCTATATTCATGATCCAAAGAGCCTGGCAATCATTGAGAAAGCAGCAAATTATGCGACTGAACATCATGCCGGTCAGTTTCGAAAATCAGGCGAACCATATATCATTCATCTCACAAATGTAGCGTATCTTTTGACGACTCTGCAGGTAGGACCAAAGACGATTGCGGCCGGTTTCCTGCATGATGTCATTGAAGACTGCGGTATCTCGCATGATGCGCTTGCGGCTGAATTTGATGAAGAGATTGCTGATTTGGTCGAAGCTGTTACCAAGGTCGGCACACTGCAGTATAAAGGAAAAGAAGACCCTGAATATCAGGCGGAAAATCACCGCAAGATCTTTATTGCGATGGCCAAGGATGTCCGCGTCATTCTCATCAAGCTCTGCGACCGTCTCCATAACATGCGCACATTGGAATATCAGCCGGAGGCAGCTCAGAAGAGAATTGCAGCTGAGACCCTGGATGTCTATGCTCCGATTGCACACCGCTTAGGTATCAGTTCCATCAAAAATGAACTGGAAGATCTGTCATTCTATTATCTGGACAGGGAAGAGTATCACCGCATTGCACAGCTTGTAGAAACGAAGAAGACAGAACGTGATGCATCTGTCAATCATATGATCATGGAGATTTCACAGATGCTGAATGAAAATCATATTCAGTTCCGCATCTTCGGCAGATCCAAGCATCTGTATTCCATTTACAACAAAATGGTCAAGAAGCATAAGCGCTTTGACCAGATACTCGATCTGCTGGCTATTCGTATTGTGACGCAGAGCGAACTGAACTGCTATGAGATCCTGGGATACATTCATGCAAAATACAAACCGATTCCAGGCCGCCTAAAGGATTATATTGCAGTCCCAAAGACCAACATGTATCAGTCGCTTCATACAACGATTGTTGGTGACGACGGCAAGATCTTTGAAGTGCAGATCAGAACGGAAGAAATGGACAGCATCGCTGAAAACGGTGTTGCCGCACACTGGAGATACAAGGAAGGCAAGAGGTACAATGCCAAGGAAGAGCAGAAGGAAATTGAGGATAAGCTCTCCTGGTTTAAGAATTTTGCGACCTATTCTGCAGAAGAATCCAATACTAGTGCCTCTGAATATATGGCAACCCTGCAGCATGATGTTTTTGAAGCCAATGTCTATGTTATGACTCCGAAGGGCAGAGTCATCGACCTGCCGAATGGCGCAACGCCGGTAGATCTGGCATACCGTGTCCATACAGATATTGGGCATACCTGTGTCGGTGCTGTCGTCAATGATACAATGGTTCCGCTGAATACGGAGCTGCAGACGGGCGATGTCGTTGAAATCAAGACCAAAAAAGGATCCGGGCCAAGTGAAGACTGGCTCAAGTTCGTCAAGACCAATCAGGCGAAGAATAAAATCCGTGCTTATCTGACCAAGAAAGAAACTGAGAAGCGTTCCGAAAAAATTGAAGAAGGCGAGAAGCTGCTGGAAGATGAGCTTAAGCGCCGCGGCTTTGATCCAAAGGAATATATGGATAAGCGGAAGCTTGAGAATATCTATAAAGAATTCCGCGTCTCCAATTATACAGACTTTATGTACGGCATTGCGGTCAAGTCAATCAATCCAACGATTGTCTGTGAAAAACTGACCAACCAGAAGAGCAGAGTCTCAGAGGGAGAAGCACTCCAGCATGTCCTCAACCGTGAAGTCGAGCGCCGTTCGACAAAGTCAGGCTTATTGATTCCAGGCATTGAATCGATGAAGATGTCCATTGCCCACTGCTGCCAGCCGGTCTATGGCGATGATATCGTTGGTTTTATTACTAAGGGCGAGGGGGTCAAGGTACACCGCAGAGACTGTCCGAACGTCAATGTCGATGGTGCCCGTTTGATCGACGTCCACTGGGATGTAGAGGATAATGAAAGAACATATGATTCTGACCTCGTGGTTGAATCCAAAGACCGCAACTTCCTTTTGACGGACATCGTTACGGTTGTCTCGCAGTGCAAAATGACATTGGAAACTGTCAATGCGAGCATCAATCATGATACTTTGATCACGACCATCAAGATGACCGTCAGAGTCCGCAACAAGGAATCTCTGGAGAACCTGATGGCAAATCTCAGAAAAGTTGATTCCGTTCTTTTGGTAGAACGTGACAATCATTGATTTCTCTTGTGAGAAAGTCAATTTCGTCTTATAATCTTCACGCAGTTCAATATCGATGAAGGAGAGATTCTTCCCGCAGCTTGCCAAGCGACAGTGGAATGGTGAGAGCACTGAAAGCAGAAGAGAAGAAAAGACACTCTGGAGATGAATTCCTGAATGCAGTAGGGAATCCCGTTATCCGCGTTAAGGAAAGAGAGCACATGCAGGTCATGTGAACTAAGGTGGTACCGCGCGTATACAGCGTCCTTGGATCGTTTTTATACAAGTGACGCTTTTTTTAATCTAAAGGAGAAAAAAACATGAACTATCAGACACCTAGAGGAACGTATGACATTCTGCCGGATGAAATGAATCAGTGGCATGATGTCGAAAAAGTGATCCGTGAGAAGACAGCTCTGTATCGTTATCACGAGATCCGCACCCCATATTTTGAAACAACTAACGTTTTTGCCAGAGAAAATGATTCCTCTGACATGGTCAATAAGGAAATGTACACTTTCAGCATGGGAGACGAGTCTTATACGCTGAGGCCGGAAGGTACTGCCGGTGTGATCCGTGCTTTTGACCAGCATAAGCTGTACGGTTCCATGGAAATGCCGGGCCGTTTCTACTATATGGGCGCAATGTTCCGTCATGAGCGTCCGCAGAAGGGCAGACAGAGACAGTTCACGCAGTTCGGTGTTGAGAATATCGGTGCTAAGTCGCCGGAACTGGATGCAGAGACAATTGCCTTAGGATATGACATCGTCAAGGCCATGGGCATTTCATCCGTCAAAGTATGCATCAATACGTTGGGTGATGATGAATCCAGGACTGCATACAGAGCTGCTCTTAAGAAGCACTTTGAACCACATCTGGATGAACTCTGTGCTGACTGCCACCGCAGATATGAACAGAATCCGCTGCGGATCCTCGACTGCAAGATCGACCATGATCTGGAATGCATGCATGAAGCACCAAGTCTTGCTAAGTATCTGAATGAAGAGTCCAAGGAATACTTCAGCCGCGTGCTGAAGGGTCTGGATGCCCTGGGCATTCCATATGAGATTGATGAACGTCTGGTCAGAGGGCTGGACTACTACACACATACAGTCTTTGAAGTCGTATCTACTAGACCTGATTCCGGTGCACAGGCGACCATCTTTGCGGGCGGACGTTACGACCACTTTGTCGAGTACTACGGCGGTCCGGATATGTCAGGCATCGGCTTTGCGATTGGCTTGGAGAGATTGATCTCCTTAGCTGGCGAAGAAGGACATGACTTTGGTGCGGATGCACCATTGGATGCATACGTCATCGGTCTGGGTGACGTCGCTGACAGTGTCCTGAAGACAGTGCAGGATCTGCGCCACAATGGTTTTGTGGCCGAAGGCAACCTCGTTCAGAGAAGCTTGAAGGCGCAGTTCAAGAGTGCTGACCGCAATGGAGCTAAGTACATCATCATCCTAGGTGAGGATGAGGTGAAGAACGGTACGGTGAATATCAAGCGTGCCGGTGAGAAAGAACAGAATACACTGAAGAGCGGAGAATTGATTGACACGCTCAAGAAGTGGGAAGGAAGATAAAATATGCAAAGAACTTGCGAGAATGGTTCCCTGCGGGCCGCAGATGCGGGGAAGAAAGTTACGCTGATCGGCTGGGTCAGCAAACGCAGAAACTTAGGATCACTTGTCTTCATTGACCTTCGTGACCGCAGCGGCATTGTCCAGATTACCTTTGATGAAACAATGGCTGAAAAGGTGCAGGATGTAAGAAATGAGTATATCCTGAGTGTTACCGGCACTGTACAGACGAGAAAAGATGCCAATCCAAAAATGGCGACGGGTGAAATTGAAGTCCACGCGGAAGAAGTCACAATCGTCAATTCTTCTGAAGTCCTGCCGATTGATTTGAGCGATGACAGTACTTCTTCTGAAGATACCAGGCTGAAGTACAGATATCTGGATCTGCGCAGACCAAGTCTGCAGGCAAACCTGATCCTGCGCCATAAGGTATGCATGATAGCAAGAAATACTCTGGACAAGGAAGGGTTTGTGGAAGTGGAGACACCGATCTTAGCCAAGAGCACACCGGAAGGCGCCCGTGATTATCTGGTCCCATCCAGAATCTATAACGGCAAGTTCTGGGCACTGCCGCAGTCACCGCAGATCTACAAGCAGCTGCTGATGATTGCCGGCATGGAAAAGTATTTTCAGATTGCCCGCTGCTTCCGTGATGAAGACCTTCGTGCAGACAGACAGCCTGAATTTACGCAGATAGATATTGAAATGAGCTTCGGTGATGAAGATAAGATTTTCGGCGTTGTTGAAAATCTGATGAAGGACATCTTCAAGGGTGTCAAGAATCATGAACTGGAAGATCACTTTGTCCGTATTCCTTGGAATGAATGCATGAAGAGATTTGGCTCCGATAAACCGGATCTGCGCTTCGGCAATGAGATTCAGGATATTACAGAATTATTTGCCAGCACAGAATTTCAGGTCTTCCGCAGCGTCGTGGATGCCGGAGGAATGATTGGTGCAGTCAAGTTTGAAAATGCGGCAGACAGTTACAGCCGCAAGGGCCTGGATGCTCTGCAGGAATTCGTGAAGCACGGCTTCAAGGCAAAAGCATTGGCATATCTCAAGATGAGCAATGGTGAACTGTCCGGCTCCATCATCAAGCCTTTATCCGAAGAGGAGAAGATGGCAGTGACCGCGCGACTCGACATGCATGATGGCGACCTGGTATTAGTGATTGCCGACAAAGAAAGAGTCGTTGAGACTTCGCTTGGTGCACTGCGTGTCAGACTGGCCCATGAACTGAATCTGATTCCATCAGGAAAATGCTACAAGTTCTTATGGGTCACAGAATTCCCAATGTTTGAATACAGTGAAGAAGAAAATAGATGGGTGGCAGCACATCATCCGTTTACAGCACCGAAGGATGAGGATGTTGATAAGCTCTTGACCGATCCGGAACATGTATCTTCACGTGCGTATGATCTGGTATGCAACGGCTACGAACTGCTCTCCGGTTCCATCCGTATCCATGACCAGGCACTGCAGGCCAAGGTATTTGAGGCCATCGGCCTCTCCGAAGAGAAGGCGAAGGAAAGATTCGGCTTCTTCCTCAATGCCTTCAAGTTTGGTACACCTCCACATGGCGGTGTCGGCATTGGCTTAGAGAGACTGACCATGATCTTAGCAGGCACGGACAACATCCGTGATGTTGTTGCCTTCCCGACAACCAACAGTTCCTTCGACCTCATGAGTGAAGCTCCTGGTGATGTTGACCAGGAACAGCTGGATGTCTTAGGTATCGGCATCGCCAAGAAAGAAACAAAAGAATAGATTGCGGTTCATAGCGCTTTCAGATAGAATAAACACGTAGAAAAGAGAACAGGTGGTGATTAAACTATGACAGAATTTTGGGCATCCTTATTATGGTTCTTAGCTGGTGCAGCAGTTGCAGCCATTGCAACATTCTTCATCACAAAGCATTATTTTGAAAAGCAGCTCAAGGAAAATCCGCCGGTCAATGAAAAGATGATCCGTGCGATGTTCATGCAGATGGGCAGAAAGCCTTCCGAGGCACAGGTCCGTCAGGTCATGAAATCCATGAAGATGTAACTGGAAAAAACTGAACTGATTCAGCACAGAACTGCTCCCTTGACCAGGGAGCTTTTTTGATATGTGAAAAAATTATAATATCTAAGTAAACCGGTTAAATTTGTCTTTGCAAACGCTTTAAAAGAGGTATAATAGATAATGGTTTACAGGAGGATATATGAGTA
>CAYLQV010000036.1:0-22086 GCA_964385925.1 uncultured Galactobacillus sp.
TATGACCAAAAAGAAAAGGCATCAGCCTAAGTTACCTTAAGTTGATGCCATTGGCCGCATTTCTGCGGCTTTTTGTTATTTCCAGAAGACAAACAGATTCACAAGTCTTGACCAGAAATTTGATCCGTCATTGACATGCGTCACATCACTGTTCGATGTATCCGCAGCGGATTCTTTTTCCGTCTTAATGGTTGTGACCTTGTATACAAATTTAACACTGCCTGTGGTCCCTTCCGAAATTCCGGAATAATTGTTATAGTCTTCACCAGACTGTTTCATCTGCTTCAGCAGTTCATCAGCATTCTTCAGATCATTGATCTCTGTACTTCCTGTAACCTTCGAGATTCCCTCATCATTATAGGTCGTCATTCCTTCCATCAGTGTCTGTGCACCATCTTTCAATGTTGAGATGCCAGCGGATAATGTATCAATACCTGTCTTCAGCTGGGTAGCACCACTGCTGAGAGAAGAAGCACCTTCTGCTAAAGATGCAGCACCGGAAGCCAATGTCTGTGAACCAGCATATGCTGTATCGACACCATTTGTATATGTTCTTAATCCTTCAACAAATGCGACTAGACCATCCAAAGAACTCTGCAGTTCTTTCATCTTCTGATTGTTTGTCTGATAAGAAGCAGAATCCGCGACCAATACACTTAATATGCTCTTGATCTTCTGCTGTCCTTCTGCTGCCGCAGAGTCAGCTATTTCCATAGAAACAGCAGTTGCATCAGCAACAGCAGCAGATGTCTTTGTAAAGCTTGCTGTATCTAATGTTTTATAGGTATCAGCTGTATATGCGATGACCATAGCAATATTTGCATCTGTCAATGATGAATTTGATGCTTTCAACTGAGATGCGATTGACTCATATACACTATCTGCAGTCAGCTTTGATTTAAACACGCTGGTTTCAAATGCTTTAACAGCATTTTCGTTCGAATAGTCGATACCACTTGCAGTCAGGATTGTATTCCATTCAGTTGTTGGATCCAGTTGTGACAGCTGAGGATTCTTAGCAACTGCTGCAGCAATAATTGCTGACTTTGCTGCTGCGTATTCTGTATCACTTAATACATATGAAGCATCTTGTTTTGCGGTAACAACTGCATTCAATAGGGCAGCAACAGTTTTATTCTGCTGTGCTGCTGTACTAGTTGTATAAGCTGCAGCATCACCTTGAATTGTCTTTGCAGATGTCAGTCTTGCTGCCTGGGCTGCTAGATCAGCTTCGAAACCATTTGAAGTGTTATGAATACTAGCCATATAGATCAGAGTATTCACGGTTGAATCGTCTAATGTTGTGTTTGCTGCCTTTTCCAGCTTTGCCTTGATTTCAGCTTTTGCTTGTGCACGCTCAACATCATTGATTTCAAGAAGCTGGGCAAGGACATCTGCATAGTTGTCTGCAGTTAATGTGTATGTTTTACCTATTGCTTTCACAGCAGCATCTTCATTGATCTGTGATGATGCCGAAGCAAATACACCGTCTTCAATCTGTTTTGCACCAGCATTGAGCTCAGCACTCTTGCTGGATAACTGTCCTAAGCCTGTTTCCAGTGAAGCTGCACCTGTAGAGACTTGTTCCGCACCATCAGTTAATGATTCAGCACCATTGACCAATGACTGTGCACCGCTGTCTAATTGGGCAGCGCCATCTGACAGCTGCGCAGCACCATCATAGAGAGCCTTTGTACCATCAATTAATTCATTGGTAGCACTCTGCAGCTTATCGATGTCGCTCCATACTGAAGACAGATCTGTTCCACCTAACTCAGTTTTTAACTGATCTGTATCTGTAGAAGCTGCCAGCATGATTTCTGGTGCTTCATAATCTGTAGCATCTGCTTCAATGACTACTTCATCGTTCAGATATTCATCAATGGAATCGAGCGACTTGGCAGTTAAAATATCTTCAAGAGAATCCTTCATGCCAGGCAGTGATACAGAAGCAACAATATCGTGTGCAGAGTCAGATGTGACATTGCCGGTCGAAACGGTAACATTCTTGAATACATCTTTATTCAGCAAAGCACCTGTTACAGCTGCAATCGGCATAGCAATCTTGTATGTTTTTCCATTGACCTTGTAATACTGGTACTTATTGTTTGTCAATTCAATTGTGATCTTTACATGACCGCTCTGACCTAATAGGTCTTGTTCATTGATTGACTTTCCGTCTAAAGTAAAACCGATGCTGACACCTAATGGAAGATCACCGCTGTATGTACCCTGATAATAAATATCCTTATCCGTTGTATTCCAGGTATATCCATCGCTTGATTTTGTCAAAGCATCCGTGCTCTTTAAATTTTGAGCATCTGCAACATTTGACTTGTCATCATAGTTGTCAAACCCAGAATCACTGTGCAGTGTATCAGAAACAGTAGTTTTGCTGACAGTTCCATCTGTATTCAATAAGATGAATACATCTTCATTCTTTGTTACATCAGAGTTAGCCGTTTCTGCATTGACTGGCAGAACAGCAGCACCCATTGTTGCAGCTACTGCACTCAATGCAGCAGCTCTTGCGATTTTCTTATTTGTCTTTTTCATTGTTTGTTCATTCCTTTCGGCTCAGCCCAATGTAATGTAGTCTTTCTGATTGCTGGTTCAAATATCATTAAGAAGCATGGTAATACGAAGATAATTACGCACATGGAGATCAATGCACCTCTGGCAATCAGCAGGCAGATTGATTTGAGAAGTGCCATTCTTGAAACGAATGAAACACCCACTGTTGCGCCAAAGAATGTCAGACCTGAAGAGAGAATTGACTGTGAACTGTATTCACATGCAATCTGCGCGGCTTCCTTTTTGTCATGACCGTTTGCAAGTTCTTCTTCAAATCTCGTTGTCATAAGAATCGCATAGTCGACTGTAGCTCCCAACTGAATAACACCAATGACAATACTTGCAATAAATGGCAGGACTGTTCCGGAGAAATATGGAATTGCCATATTGATGACAATGGCCGATTCAATACTTGCTACAAGCAGGATTGGAATACTCAATGACTTAAAACTGATGGCAACAATTGCAAAAATCAGTATGATAGAGATCCAGTTGACATTTTGGAAATCAATATTTGCTACTTGGATCAGATCTTTTGTCATTGGTGCTTCACCTGTGATAATACCGTTGCTGTCATACTTTTTAACAATCGAGTTCAATGTATCAATCTGTGAACCGATTTCATCAGTGCCAGCTTTCAATTCAGAGTTGACTACAATCATTTCATGACCATTTGCATAGAATGTATCACTGACAATATCCGGCAGCATATTCTCTGGAATGCCTGCACCGACGAACTTTTCGAGAGACAGTACAGATGTAATTCCTTCTGTATCTTCTATTTCTTTTGACATTGCAGCAACTTGATCCTTATTCATATCTGCGTCAACAATGACGAAGTAAGAAGAATTCATGTTGAAGTCTTCCTTCAGCTTCTGATTGCCGATCATTCCGGTCATATCCTGCGGAAGTGAATCTCCTAATGTGTAGTACTGCTGTACTTTTGGATATGCTAGACCAAAGACAATGACAACAACTGCAAAGATTGAAATGACTGTCTTAGGATGATTAGTGACAAAGAATGAGACTTTTCTTAAACGAGGAATAATCGTCTTGTGTTCTCTGCAGTAGACCCACTTTCTCATGCACAGCAGCAGAGCCGGCAGGATCGTGATTGTACTGAGGACACCTAAGGCAACACCCTTCGCCATGACTAAGCCGATATCTGTACCAAGCGTCAGCCGCATAGTGCAGAGCGCTAAGAAGCCAGCTACTGTTGTTAAGGAAGAAGCACTGATGGAAACACCGGTATTGACGATGGCTCTTTCCATGGCATCTTCATCAGTCGCACTGACCAGCTTCTCTTCTTCATATCGATGAAGCAGGAAGATGGAGTAGTCCATCGTGACTCCAAGCTGGAGCACGGTAGCCAGTGCTTCGGTAATATAGGATATTTTGCCGAAGATGATATTCGATCCAAAGTTGTAGATGATCGGGAATACCAGTCCAAGCATGAAGATGAACGGCACTGCATTCGATTTCATTCCCATCCAGAGCACGGCAATGCATGCCGCGACAGCAATGATAATGTAGTAAGGCATCTCCTGATCAACAATAGACTTTGTATCCTGCAGAATGACTGAAAGTCCGCCGATGTATGCTTCTCCATCACAGATAGTCTTGATCTTTTTAAAGGCATTCATTGTACGGTCCGATGAACCTGGTTCTTCAAACCGGACAATCAGCATCGTTGCACCGTTATCGGTGTTGAACATAAAATCATGGATCTCTTCCGGCAGCATATCACTTGGTATCGTGACATCTACAACATCACTGATCCAGAATGTTTCCGAAACACCGTCGACCTGAGAGATCTTTTCCTTCATATCCATCAGCTGGGCTGTCGGCATATTCTCGACAGTGATCATCGCAGAACTTGCTAGATCAAAATCATTTTCCAGATACTGTTCTCCTACCATCGAATCCAGGTCCGAAGGCAGATACGTTAAGATATCGTAGTTGATCTTTGTAGATGCTGCACCGATGATGCTTGGTATTAATAAAGCAACAGCAATCACAATGATCAATTTGCGGAATTTAACGATAAAGTGGGCAAATTTACGCATTTCTCTCCTCCAAATAATAATGACTTTTGGTCATTTACATATGTCATTATAGGTTTGATTGACCACCAGTCAATGAATATTTATGACTTTTAGTCATTTTTTAGAATTTGTATACTTTGCCTTGAGAATCACTAAAAATATTTTACTTTTTCACAATTATGAGTTACGTTACAAGGGATGAAAACTGTAGATATCGACATTGCACTGCCTGCTGTTGACTCCCTGATTTCCCGTAAAAAAGAAGAAAAAAGGAAGCGTCTTTTGAACAGTGCCTATGACTGCTTTATTGAAAATACAATCTCCGGCACAAGCATTGCCGAGATCTGTGACCGTGCCGGCATCGCCAAAGGCACCTTCTATCTATACTTTAAGGATAAGGAAGATATCGTCCGAGCCTTAAACAAACGTATCTCCTATCAGGTACTGTCCAAGACATATCATTCTGTCAGTGAAAGTTCCGGCAGCTTTGTAGAGAATGCTGTTCTGATGGCTTCTGAACTGATCCAGTACTTTGAAGAGGATTATGAGGTTGTCAAACTGATGAAAAAAGACTTTGTCTGGCCGATTGATGAAGAACAGTTCCTGACTTCGACTGATCCAATCATGTCTGAGATCAGAAAAGATATCGATACCTTTGCACAGCAGAGCGGCATCTCTTCTCATCAGATCCTGGTACGGATCTATGCTTTGATCTGCATGATCTCATCCATCTGCTACTCTTCGATCATTGATAAGTTCCCTGCTGATATTGTCACTGTCAAGCCAGAAATCTACCATATGATCCGTTCTGCCCTGCAGCCAGAAATAAAGCCTGAATAATCAGGCTTTCAATAACATTTGATAGAAAAGAATTGTCGCTTCCGATGATTCTTTTTTATTTTGTGTCAGCGGCATGTATCGGCATGTCTTCCAGTCATCAAAATGGCCAAGCATTCCAGTCTCATTGATAGGTACTGGCAGAATTCCTTTTACCGTTAACGTGCTTTCAATCGCATTTGAAACGTGCAGATAGATCCAGTCATCACTGCGGCAGATGCTGGATTCGGTCATCTGATTTGTTTCCACAAGATAAAAGGAATTTCTGGAAGCTTCTTCTTCCAATAGATGTACTGCTTCTTCCAACAGCTGTTGATCCGGTGCCCGCAGGACGATCATGTCTTTCCTTTTTTCAATGGAAGCCCGCATCCAAATCCATGCATCCGGCATCATTGCCAGCAGATCCTTCATTCCTTTTTTCGGCATCAGATATAGTTCCATTCTGACCATAAATGGGATCTGCCTGCGTATGGGAGAAATAATTCGGTGCAGATATGAACTGCAGTGATATGGCAGAAGCTTTGCCGGCTTCAAGCTTTCAATCCATGCCTGTGTCTTGCGCGGATTGCCATTGACCTTCAATTCCGTATAAGCGCCTGTGCTAGTTCCGACAAGTGCCTGAGGCCTTGCCTGATGCAGGAGATATTCATTATCAGAACCGTCCAGGAGCACACCAGATATATGGATGCCTTGATTTCTGAGATATTCTTTGCATTCATATGCGGCATCTTTTTCAAGCTTTTTTGTATATGGAAGAATGAGATAGAGTCCACATTCCATAATCTGCTCATCCCCATAGAAACGCTGTACAGCTTCCATGCATGCATTGCGGCAGTCCTCGTTTGTCAACGAAAGCAGCAGGATTCTTCTGCCGGAAACACTTCCCTTCCAATTCAGCAGCACACCATGTTCGAACTTTTTTATTTCCATATAGATCTTCATTTCAGGAAATCGTATAATCAGTTCATTAATCTGTTTTTTACCAAGTTCTGTATAATCAATGACGTCTTCTTTTTCTTCGCCTGCTGTTTCAGCATTCACTTGTTCTTTATTCACCTTCTGCGGGTGATAAAAAAGAAGCGAGACCAGCAGGCAGAGAACAAAGGCAAACAACAGCATCAGCACCCACGCAAGTATTGTCATCTGCCTTCTCCCTTCTCATCTTCAAATGTAGTGCGGTCATCGAGGAATACAGGCGCATCACATTTGAGCTTAGCCTGCATTCTTTTACTGAAGCATAAAAGAACACCAGCCGCAGGTCCTTTGATGCTTTTATATGTCAGCCGCATGCGGATCGGCATTAAGCCGAATTTTTCTGCAGTATAGAACAGTTCACTGATTCTTTCAGCACGATGCACAAGATAGAAGACACCATCTTCGCTCATCAGAGCTGCAGCACCCTGAAATAAATCATACATGCTCAAATTAGATTCATGTCTGGCTGCTGCCAGATATGGATTCAGATTCTTGAGTTCGTCATTTTGCGTATCAAAATATGGAGGATTGCATACAATCACAGAGAACTTTCTTCCTGGTCTGTAATCCTGCAACCGGCATATGGTAAGAACAGCACTGATATGATTATCTTTCAGATTCTGATCAGCCTGTGCAATAACTTCATCAAACAGGTCAATGCCATAGATTTCTGCCGGTTCCTGTACTGCAGCATAGCACAGCAGTGCTCCCGTAGCACACCCGATATCGAGCAAACTATCTGTCTTTTTCAAACGCATAAAACGACCAAGAAGTTCTGTATCGCTATTGAAGTGATACATTTTTCTAGGCTGTTCTATTTCATATGGAGTTCCGTTCAAATAATCACGCTTCATGTGTCTCCTTTAGTTCAAACCAGAATGTGCTTCCCTTCCCAGGCTCACTTTCAGCTCCACAGGTTCCATGATGGACATCTGCGATTGCTTTGACAATTGCCAGACCTAGTCCCGTGGACGTCAATGTCCGTGAGAATGTACGGGATGATTTCTGATATCGGTTCCAAATCAAAGGCAGTTCTTCCGGGGAGATTCCTTCTCCTTCATCCTGCACTTCAAAATGCAGTGTCTCTTCATCTTTGAGCATGTATGCACGCACATATATCGTTCCGCCAGTCGGTGTATGCTTAATTGCATTTGACAGATAATTGGCAATGACCTGCGCAATCTTTGTCTCATCTGCATATACCGTCAATGTGTCCGGAATCTCGGCAACGATTTTGAGCTTTCCGCTTTCAATCAGCGGCGCATCCATTTCCAGAATTTCTCTGATTTTCAGAGCCATATCCATATTTGCCATATGCAGTTCAGAAGTTCCTGACTGCATTCGCGAAAGTTCACTCATATCATTGACTAAGTTGTTCATGTAATCTGTTTCGCGGATAATGACATTCAAATGTTTCTCACGCTTCTGCGGATCATCACCAGATACATCCCTGACCATTTCTGCATACGCTTTGATATTTGTCAGAGGTGTACGGATATCATGAGATACATTTGCCATCAGGTCGCGGCGCAGTTCATCTGTTTTGCGGATCATGTCATTGGCACCATTCAGCGTGCTGGCAAGTTCTTTTGTCTCCGTGAACTCCCCGCCGTTAAAAGATGCGGAATAATCTGCTTTTGCGAGCTTCTGTGCCTGCAGCTTCATATCTACTATCGGTTTGGTGATCCTTCTAGCTATATAGAAAGCTAAAAGAGAAGCACCTGCCAGTGCCAACAGCATATACATCACATACTGGGTTGAGAAAAAGGAAACAACGGAGTCGACAGGCTCCAAAGGCGAATTGATAAAGATATAGTAATTGCCAAGGACATCGGCAATCCTGCGGCCGTAAACAATCATTTCCTGGCCGGTAACAGTATTGGTCAGATTATGAGAATAGTCCGTGCCGTCCTCCAGCAGCGCAATCCGGTCATCAACGGTTGCAAGTTCTGCTGGCAGACTGCTTTCACCATTAAAAATACACCCTGTTCCAAGACTGTCTGCGCGATAGATCAGACTGCCGCTGTCATTATAAATAACGACGCATGCATTATTGTCTACAGCTTCCTGCAGGGCATCATTGATTCCCGATACAGTACCCTTTTCAATCAAATCTGACTGAATATTGTTTGTTACGGTCTGTACCGTTCTGATTTTAGCGTTGCGGTAATACGGTCGGATCAGGCCAACCTGAAGGACACCAATGAAAAGTACAATTCCCAGTGCCAACAAGAAGAATGCAAGCCAGACACGGAACCGTATGCCATTGTGGTCAAGCTTCAAATTTATATCCCATTCCTCTCACAGTAACAATATGATCGCGGTATTTGCCTAAGTTGTGCCGGAGCATTTTTACATGTGTATCTACCGTACGGTCATCACCGAAGTAATCATAGTTCCATACTTCTTCCAGCAGCTTCTGTCTGCTCAGTGCAACATTCTGATTCTGTACCAGGTACAGAAGAAGATCAATTTCCTTCGGCGTCAGCATTGCCTTTTCCCCATCAACACTCACGCTGCGCCCTGTTACATCAATTTCCAATCCGTCAAACTTAAGAATGTTTGATGTATTATGCTTTCCACGCTCAAGTACGACCTTGATGCGCGCCATCAGTTCCTTTGGCGAGAATGGCTTGACAACATAGTCATCTACCCCTAGTTCAAAGCCGAACAGCTTATCATATTCTTCCGTCCGTGCACTCAGCATGATGACTGGAATATTTGTTGTCTCCTTGATCTTTCTGCACGCAGAAAAACCATCCAGCTTCGGCATCATGACATCGAGGATTACAAGTTCATATGAATTGTCCTTGATCTTCTCCAGTGTCTCTATGCCATCCCCTGCTTCGTCTACTTCATAGCCGTTCAGTTCCCCATATACTTTTACAACTTCACGGATATCAGATTCATCATCAGCAATTAATATTTTTGTCATATTCTATTTCTTTCTGATCTCCTGGATCTCATTTGCTAAAAACGATTTTCCGTCTTCTATTTTAACATTAAAACGGATATACGTTCCACGTACTAATACGCTTGACTTCATTTGGTATAATTTCGGCATCACTGCCATATCAGCTAATCCAGTCTCATCCGACAAAGATACAAAGGCCATCATCTCACCTCGCTTGGTGCGGTGCTGCTTCACATTGTTGATCAGGGCAAACCCATTGTATCGGCCTCGCATTGCCTTCAATGCGGCAAGCGATGGATCGGTGATGTTGTTCGCTCTGCGGATGCTGATGATAGGATGCGGTCCAAGATTAAAGCCAAGTGCCTGCCGTTCGCGTTCACTGGTCTCGGTCTCATCATCCTTGATGCGGATGAAGTCAGGTTTTGAAACCAATCCTAGATTAATGGAAATCTGATCACCTTCATGAATCTGCACCAATTCTGCATAGCGCATCGCATCATCCAGAGAATGCCTGCATGTAGCCCGTCCCATCTGGAAACAGTCCAATGCACCGGCATCAATCAATGCCTCCAGCTGATCACGCTTGATCTTTATGACAAGTGCCCTTGCCACAAAATCAAAGAAGTCATGATATGTTCCGTATTTTTCGCGTTCATCTACGATCTGGTGGCTGAGATTCACTCCGATTGCATTGACCGCAGAGAACGGCAGACGGATGTGTCCATTCTCACCTGTATAGTCTCCTTGGGATGCATTGACATCCGGATAGTCGACCTTGATACCTCTTCTTCTGCATTCATCAACATACTGTGAGGTCTTGTCTTTATCACTGATCACACTGTTCAGCAATGCACTGTAAAAATACATTGGATACTTCACTTTGAGATATGCCATCTGATAGGCAATCAGTGAGTAGGCAACAGAATGTGATTTATTAAACCCATAGCCGCTGAACTTTTCTATATAGCTGAACAGTTCTTCCGCTGTTTCCTTTGTATAGTGATTCTTCAGACATCCATCAATAAATTCAGGACGCATGTCAGCCATGACGCTGCTCTTCTTCTTAGAGATTGCACGCCGCAATATATCTGCTTTACCTAAGGAGAAGCCGGCTGCCGCCTGCAGTGCAAGCATAACCTGTTCCTGATAGATCATAACGCCGTAGGTATCCTTTAAGATACTTTCGAGCTGTTTAGATGGATACTTAATGCCAGCAGGATTTTCTCGGTTTGTCAGATAGACCTGAATATTGTCCATTGGTCCTGGGCGGTACAGTGCATTGGCTGCCACGATATCATCAAAGCAGACCGGATGGATGCGGCGCAGAAACGGCTTCATGCCGTCTGATTCAAACTGGAAGACGCCGGTCGTATCCGCACTGGCAAACATCTGGTAAACCGCTGGATCATCCAAGGGAATATCACTCAATGAGAATGAAGGATGCTCCTGCTTGATGCTTGTCACAATATCATTGATTGTTCTCAGGTTCTTCAAGCCCAGGAAGTCCATTTTGATCAGGCCCCGTTCTTCCAGAAATTCCATTGTATACTGTGACGTCTTCATGCCGTCATCTGTCTGAATCGTTGGGATGACTTCATGAAGTGCCTTCGAAGACATGATGATGCCGGCAGCGTGAATGCCTGTATGTCTTGGCAGATGTTCCACTTTCAAAGCCATCGCATACAGACGGTGGATCTTTTCACTGGAGTTGACAATGGCCCGCAGATTGCTGGAATCCTGATATGCCTTTTTCAGCGTGATGTTTACTTCACCTGGAATCTGGCGCAGAACAAGATTGATGTCGCTTGCATTCAGATTTAAAACGCGGCCGACATCATGAATTGCCTGCTTTGCGCCAAGCGTATTGAAAGTCACAATATTTGCAATATAGTCACTGCCATACGTATCACAGACATACTGGATGACTTCTTCACGTCTGTCATCCGGGATATCTGTATCAATATCCGGCATGGAAATTCTGTCCGGATTGAGGAAGCGTTCAAACAACAGATTGTACTTCAAAGGATCGACCATGGTGATACCTAAACAATAGGCCACAAGAGAGCCGACCGCACTGCCTCTGCCTGGACCGACATTGATTCCATTCTTTCTTGCATAACGGATAAAATCAAAGACGATTAGAAAATAGTCTTCATAATGCATCTTAAGAATGACACTCAATTCATACTCCAGGCGTTCAACATATTTCTGATCATAATGATCATGCAGCCTCTTCTTAAGTCCGGCTATACACAGTGCCTTCAGATAGTCTTCCGAGGACACCCCTTCCTTAGGAACTTTATATTTTGGCAGACTTGCCTTTTCTACGGTTCCATCCGCACTGCACTGCCGAGCAATCTCTTCGGTGCGGGCTAAGTCATCTGCTTCATACAGTGCTTCCATTTCAACCGGTTTTAAAAAGTATCTGCCTGTCGGCAGAAGGAGTGAAGCATCATTGATTGTTTTCCCTGTACGGATTCCGTTGAGAATCCGGCATTCTTCATTATCTGCCTCATCAATATAGCTGATCTTATTCAAGGCACACGTACGAATGCCGAGATTCATGCAGATCTGTTTTAAAAAAGTATTTCTCTTCTTCCACATTGCAGATTCCTGATAAGACAAGGCAATATCAAAAGAAGAAATCTCTTCCTTCATGATCTTCAGTTTCTCTATGCATCCCTGCTTGTTCTCCTTGATCAGGTCGGAATCCATCCAGCCGCCCTCACCATAGGCAATGATAAAGCAATGTCCAGCACATGCATTGAGCTGTTCGAGGCCGACATTGTGCGGTTGATGATTCAGCTGCGATGACAGGTTCATCAGCTGTGCATATCCCTTATTGTCCTTTGCTAAAAGAAGAAAAGGAACAGTTGCATCATGATACTGAATGTCCGCTTCCAGACCGATGATTGGATGAATATCATTCTCTTTGCATAGATGAAGAAAAGACGGTGTTCCAAACATGACATTATGATCTGTCAAGGCAACACTGCTGTATCCGTATTCTTTTGTTTTCTGTATCAGCTTCTGTATCGTGATGGAGCTTTCCAGAAGTGTATAACAGCTTCTTACATATAAATGAACTGACATGAGGATATTATACAACGAAAAACAATCAGACTGTCACCAGCCCGATTGTATATTCGATGTTTTTATAATTTGTGCTGAAATAAACAGTTCCGTCGCCTCTGCCGCCCAGAATATCCAGTACTGCATCATAGACGTGATTGACGGCTTTTCCATTGTGGTCATCATCTGCATAGATCACCCAGATGCGCCCCTTTACATTTTTGAGATCATACAGATCATAGACGACTGTCATGTCAGAGCCATATGCCTGATATGCCTTGACGCTTTCATCGTTCCATCCATGTTCATTCCAATAGATCAGCGGATGATCCATGTATTTCGATACAGCGATGAAAGAATTCGGATCCTGCTTATAGTTGCTGACAAGTATGATGTCTCCTTCCTGCATATGTGCATTAAGATAATCATATGGTGCCTGATTAACTGGATCATAGTTCGTCTTGATTAAAGACAGATTTGTCCATACAGAACAGATGACAATAGCAATACAGAAAATCGCATTGACCGTCTTTCTTCCAAATTTGGCAAAGTTATAGGCAAAATAGCACATCAATAATGAAGTGCATACAAGCAGGTATCTGGCATAGATGATGATGCGGTTCATCTGTTTTCCGGCAATGACAGCAATGATGATCACACCTGCATATGTACCAAGCGTCAAAGCTGTTTCATAGCCATGCTGCCTTGGATGCCGAACCGCATTGTAGATCAGATAGATGACAAGACAGATCTCCAGTCCAGCTGCCAGTGCAGTTGGAATGAAATATTCATTTTCCAGATTTCCTGAGACCTGGAACATCAGGATCTCTATCAGCGACTTCGGCCAGATCCACTTGATCCAGAAATTCTGCTTGACGCTGCCGGTCTGCGCAATGAAGACAAAGATCCATGGAATATAGCATCCAATCTGTAGAATGCCATCCACCAGCCACATCAGGTAATCCTTGACTGTATGTCTTTTGAAGTTCTTGATCAGAATGATCAGCAGTGCAAGATTAACAACAGCTGCCGCAAGCAGACCATAGTAATGCGTATAGGCTGCCAAGATAAAGTACAGGACCATCCGCAGATGATTCCAGATGCTGTTCTGTCCATTTGCCAAACGGATTGCGTAGAATGTTCCCAATAAGACCAGCAGGCTCACCAGCATATACATTCTGATTTCCCCTGCATATACAACGTTCACTGGGAAGAAGAACATCAGGAAAGTGAACCAGAGACCGCAGTCTTCTCCAAAATCCCTGCGGATGCCGGTATATCCAAAGATGCCCATCATACAGAGACACGCCCATGAAAAAAGACGGTAGACAAGCAGATTTTCACCAAAGATCAGATAAAGCACATGCAGACAGTCATAATAAAACACAGGATGCACATCATGAATATCGATGGCCCATATCTGTGAAAAGGAATGAGAAGCCAGCGATACACTATAGGATTCATCAAACCAAATATTTGTCTGAAACAGTGGAATGATGGTAAAAATCATGCCGATGATAATCAAAATCAGATGAATCTTCTTCTTAGATAAGCTTGTTTTCATAGTGAAAATTTTAGCTTGAACATACAATTCATGCAAGCTGTTAAGCATAATCTTCAGAAATTCTATATAATAGATAACATAGAATATGCGGAGGATCGAATGAAAATAGCTTATGTGACCGATTCCGGTACCGGAAAAAATATTGAAACGTTAGCAAAGGACGGAATTGTCAGCGTTCCCCTGCAGATCACCGATGAAAATCATACATATCAGGATATGGAGACACTGCTCGTCAAAGACAACCTCCGTCTTTTGGAGGAAGGCCATCTGTTAAAGACATCCCAGCCCTCTCCAGGTATTGTAGAAGAGTGTTTTGAATCCTTGAAGAAACAGGGTGTTGATCTGATCATTGCCGTTCCTATCTGCAACGGTCTTTCCGGCACAATCAGTACAATGACCACAGTTGCCAATGACCTTGGTCTTCGGATCATCACAGTTGATACATATGTCACAGCTGTTGTCCAGGATTATCTGATTCACTATATCAAAGAAGCCTATGAAAAAGGAATTTCTGATTTGACTATTCGGCTGAATGTTGAGGAAGTGATCAATTCCACAAATACGCTGGTCATTCCAAAGCATTTTGATCAGCTTGTCCGTGGCGGCAGACTTACGCCAATGGCAGCCCGGCTTGCTAAGTTCCTGCAGATCTCTCCTGTCCTTCAGATCAATAAGAAGACATCCGGCAGAATTGATTCGCTTGAAAAAGTACGCACCTTCCGCAAAGCTCTGGAACGCGGAATGGATGAAATGGAAACCGACGGTGTTAATGACGGCTCTGACTTATGGCTGGTCACGATTGCGCACGTTGACAATATCAGCACGGCTGAAGAACTGTACCATAATATGCATGCACGCTTCCCGCATGCACAGATCCAGATCATCGACTTATGCAATGCCGTAGCTGCACACACGGGAACTGGCGCCATCTGTCTGCAGTGGTTCAAAAGAATAGCTTGATCAACTTCTTCTTACGATCCATGCTTGCCTGCGTATTAGGGGGATAGAAATGAATGAAATAAACAACTCTTCATCGGTTCGACAGAATCCTGAGGATATAAATAAAAAGTTATCTGATTTCGAAAAAAAGAAAAAGAAGTTCGTGCGCAAAGAACGGCACCGTAAGATTTGGATTTGCATCTTTGTATTAATCCTGGCTCTGTATGCCGTTGCCGGGACTCTTGGAATCAGCTATACAAAGCACCTTCTGGCGGATGTGCCCGAATTGAATCAGAATGATCTGATTGGTGAAGACAGTACAACAATCTATGACACCAACGGAAATCTGCTGACTGAAATTGGCGCATACTATCGACAGAATATTACATACGATGAATGTCCGGAATCACTTGTGGATGCCTTCCTGTCTATTGAGGATTCAAGATATTTCTCTCATAACGGATTTGATGTTCCCCGCTTTACCTCTTCCATCATAAACACAGTCCTGCATGGCAATACACAAGGTGGTTCCACCTTCACAATGCAGCTGGTCAAGAATACGTATTTCTCGACTGATGACATCAACGGCGGCACTGAAAGAGAAGCGACCATCAAATATAAAGTACAGCAGATTTGGCTTGCTCTGAATCTTGAAAAGAGCCTATCAAAGAAGCAGATCTTTGAATACTATGTCAATAAGCTGAATTTCGGCGGACAGATCCGCGGTGTTCAGAAAGCGGCAGAGTATTACTTTGATAAGAATGTCACTGACCTGAATCTATCTGAAAGTGCGCTTCTGGCTGGCATCGTCAACCTGCCGAATAAATATAATCCATACTTATATCTGGATTATGCAACTCAGCGGCGAAATGAAGTCCTGCAGCAGATGCTGAACCACGGCTATATTACCAATGATGAGTACAACCTGGCTTCTTCAATCAAAGTTGAAGATCAGCTGGCTGGGGAAGACCATATGCCTTCCAAGAATACAAAGTATGCACAGTACCTTGATGTTGCCATTCAGGAAGCTGCGGAAGTGACCGGCAGAGATCCATCTACTACCGGCATGAAGATCTATACTGCCCTGCAGCCTGAAATCCAGCAGCAAATTGAAGACATTGAAAACGGCAGCACTGATATTTACTACGCAGATGACTTGATGCAGACGGCAATCATTTCACTAAACAATACAAATGGTGAGATTGTCGGCATCGGCGGCGGCCGCAACTATGAAGGTGGCTCGTTGCTGCTGAATCGTGCGACCCAGCAGTACAAGCAGCCTGGCTCCTCAATCAAGCCGGCAGTTGATTATCCGCTTGCTTTTGAATATCTTGGATATTCCCTGGATGAGATTGTACAGGACAGACCAATCACCTTCCCTGCAGAAAGCAGAGTCCTGGTCAATGCGACAGGCAAATATGTCGGTGATCTGACCCTGACCTCAGCCCTACAGAACTCATTGAATATTCCAGCTATTCTAACTTTGGAAAATGTTGTTACAAAAATTGGATCCAATGCAGTTGTTGACTACATGCATGCAATCGGCTTCTCGAAGGTCTCCTATGATGACTTCCACCTGTCCTATGCCATCGGCGGCAACAGCTTCACCACAACGGTTGAAGAACTTGCTGGTGCCCATGGTGCGATGATCAACCTGGGTGTCTACAATCAGCCGCATACGATCCGCTCAATTGAATTTACAGACGGAAGTATTTATACACCGACAGAGAATCAGAATAAGCGTGTACTGTCTTCAGGCAGCGCATATCTGATGGACGTCTTAATGAACCGGAATACTGACGGTACTGTCTTTAACTACATGAACATCTTCAAAAACCTTGATTATCCTGTCTATGCAAAGACCGGAACAACTGACTGGGGCAGCGACGGTGTGCAGTATGGCATCCCTGAAGGTGCCATGAAGGATAAATGGATGGTCGCCTCTTCTTCCAACTATACCAATGCAGTATGGGTCGGATATGATAAGGCAATTGCCGGTGAAAACTGCTACTTTACAACCGCAAAAGCGAACTTGAATATTTCCGGCCGGACAAATCTGGCTCTGCTGGAAACAGAAAATGCACTGTCCCCGAACACGAATGACGGCGTCAAAAAACCGGATGACGTCAAGGATGTCACGTATCTGACGGGTACCTATCCGCACGTTGCAGATGATGGCAATATCAGCAGCAAAACAACGACTTCACAGGTCTCTGCAGCGGGGCTTGAGAATATGCCGACCGTTTCACAGGCCGACTATACTGGCAAGAAACCTGTCCTGACAAACTTTGATGCCTCTCTCTCAAACGGAATTGTATATATCAACTGGTATACACAGAATACATGTTCCGGCAGCCGAAATATCTCTTTGAAGGATCAATATAACAGTATCAGCATGTATGGTGCCTGCAAGGCAGCCTCTGCTTCGCAGCTGACAAACAACAATGCAAAATATTATGCTGATATCTATGTAAACGACGCTTTCTACATGACCCTCACCAACAAGACAAATACATATGCCGGCATCCCTGCTTCATTAAAAGGCAATGTAAAGATCTGCGGATACTTTACAGATTCCAAAGGCACATCGAATAAATCATGCAAGTATGCGGGATACTTTGACTACGATAACGGCATCAACCTGTCTAACTAAAAAAGGACTTCAATGAAGTCCTTTTCAATTGGCATCTTTATGTCTGAACTTAGAAGTAAAGATGGCAGACAATTTCCGATGAAACAGATCCTGCGGAATCTTCATCACCTGCGAAATTCCCAGATATACAATGAGTGACAGCATAACATTGAGGAAGAACTTCAGCAGTGCAGTCAGCTTACTGCCGACAGCACCATCCAGACCAATCTTTTTTAAGAACAAGCAGGATGCTGTCATGATGACTAGCGCCAGTACTATCTTTGCCAGATTGAGGATCATTCTCTTTGCATCAATATTGAACCGCTTCTGCAGGCCATGAATATTTGCAATCAAAAGATATGTGCTGCCGATCAAGGAAGCTATAATCGCACCCTGATATCCAATGACGTAGGTCAGCGGCACCATCAGGATACCTCTGATGATGGCGTCAATCAGCTGTCTCTTCAGTACTTTCTTCTGCATACCCAAGGCAATGCTCAGCATACTGGTAACAGGACAGATTGTCCCCATAAATCCGTCAGCAGCGACCCATTTGATTACTTCACTGGACAGCGTAGGATTGACTGTATAGAACAGGATATGATAAATATCACTCGAATAGATTGCGATGCATAAGCTGGCGGCGCTTCCGATAAAGAATACGATGCCGATGCATTCAACGATGATCTTGCTGACACGGGAATAATTCTTCTGCGTCATTGCTTCCGTTACATGCGGAATCAATGCTGCAATAAAGCCAGGTGCCAGGATCTGCGGGATACTGGTCAGCTTATTGCCGACATAGTTAAAAGCAGAGGAGATTACCGTAATGTTCTCAGCATCATATCCATGCAGCCGCAGGCCAACTGGCAGAAGTATGGAATAATAAATCTGATCACAGTAGCCGATGATAGCTGAAAGCAGATATGGAATTGCCAGGATGATCAGTTCATGAAGAAGTTCTTCATTCTTACGCGACAGTGTTGTCTGAACTGCCGCTTTATCTTTGATCTCCTTAAAATTCTTCTTATCAAATACATAGATTTGAATAATTGCTGCTACAGCCGCAATGCTTGTTGATAGAACGGCCGCATACAATGCATATTTGCGGTCCATATGAAACACATAGACAATCAAGGACGCTGCCGTCAATAAGAAGCCAACACGTACAATCTGCTCAAAGACCTGTGTGAATGCATATTCACCCATTTCTTTTCTACCCTGCCAGAATCCTCTGTACGCAGACAAAATCGGCACAAAGACTAACGCTGCAGCCAGCAGCTGAAGACATGTACGCATGATCTTCATATCTTCTCCCGGCACAATGATATTAGCAATTACACCGGAAAGAAGAATCAGCGCCAGCATGCCGAAGAAACCAAGCAGTCCCAGCAGACGGATTGACATCGTCCTGATCTTCCGCAGGCTCTTATTGTCGTCGAGGATTGTATATTTCGCGACAATAGTGCTTATGGCAAATGGAATTCCTGCTGTAAATACATTCAAGATATAAGAATAGATGTTGTATGATGTCCCATAATACTGCATCAAAGCATCCGAGGAAAATATATAAGAAAGTGGAATGGAATATAAAAGCCCCAGCAGCTTGGCAATGAACAGTCCTGCTGTTCCTACAAGCCCACTGAGAACAAGACTGTTTTTTACTTTCCCATTGGTTTTCTGTGCTTCAATATTTTTCATCGCTTTTCCTTTATAAGGCACTGCTGAAACAAAAACTATACTTATTTATTATACGTCATCGGCCTCTGATTTGCTATGATGGAGGCATTTCATCCACCAAAAGAAAAAGCGGTCTTTGCCGCTTTCATCATTTATTTCTTTCCTCTGAGCTTAGCTGCCGTCTTCAACAGGAATGGATAGAACTGATCAAAGGCAGCATACATCGGATGATTCAGAACAATATTAAATTCACCGATATACTCTTCGACATTCATGATCCAGTTGGATTTGAACAGCGTCAAGCCGTCATCCAATGTTCCTTCCACGCCGCCGAAGCTGCAGTGATGTATACCAAGTTCAACACATCTGTCCAGACATTTTGCATAGAGCAGATAGCTGGAATACATGCGCAGATAGTCTGGATGATTGCCCATATAGAAGAGCTCCATCAGATTGTTATTATAGACAGCTAAGATGCCGCAGGTAATGACTTCATTCTTCCCTTCCCGCTGAAAGTCTTTCTGCAGAAGGTCAAATTCTTTCTGATCATTTGTCAGCTGCTGATTCAGAGCGGCCTTTTCCTTCTTCTTCAGCCCTTCCGCTGACAGTTGATTCTTTTCGTCAGCGATGGCATCTTCCAGTTTCTTCAGCTGCTTTACAAAGTTCAGCTTGGTGACCATGCAAATGGCATGATCTCCATAGACTTTCATCATATGATCAAAGTATTCTTCATTGCGCAGCGCAACTTGCTTCCTTACTTCTGTATAATGCATGGCAATACCGAAATCATGGATATATTCCGGGCCTTCATAGACTTCAATTCCTTTATGCTCTGATGCTCTGATACATTTTGCTGTCTTATGTTCGAGATGCTCGCGGTAGTCATCTGTCACATCCATCTCGGCATTGAATCTAGGCTGTGTGCTCTCTTCAATCCGCACTGTATAGCCTCTATGAACTGCTCCGCATTTCTTCAGCAGATCAATGACTGGAACATTCTGACATTCATGTTCGGCTTCTCTATCCTTATATGGATATTTCTTGGAAAGGACAGCTGGATCAAAGCGCAGCGCAATTGCATGTTTCTGCTTGGCTGCAATTGTAAGCTGCTCCAAATAGAATCTGACAAGAGATTCATTGCTGTAATTCATGACAGGACCTCTTGGAATATAGAACAAAGTCGTTCCCAGCGGCATCTTTCTGATCAGTACCAGTGCTGTTGCAACTGTTCTGCCATCCTCTGTCACACTTGTAAACAAGTGCTCCCAGTTATTCTTGATCTGTGCCCATGGGGAACATTGGAAAAGAGTATTCTGTTCATGCGTGGTAACAAAAGCATCAACTGTCTTCGGATCCGTATTCAGATGAAATTCGTATGACATATGATACTCCTTTCTAATAAAAAACACCGGATGCCGGTGTTCTTTGGTTTAGTGACGAGTACGGGATTCGGACCCGTGGAATGCTGCCTTGAGAGGGCAGTGTGTTAAGCCGCTTCACCAACTCGCCAGCGAGAAGGAAGACTGGATCTCCCTTCGAACTTGTTTATAGTACTATATGCTTTTTGATGATGCAACTAATTTTTTCACTTAGCTGCAAGCTGCTTCTTGGATGCATCGACAAGATCCTTGAAGGCCTTTTCATCATGGATAGCAATTTCAGAAAGCATCTTTCTGTTCATGTTGATATCAGCAAGCTTCAGTCCGTACATGAACTTGGAATAGCTGAGGTCATACATTCTGCATGCTGCGTTGATTCTGGCAATCCAGAGCTTGCGCATCTCTCTCTTTGTCTGCTTTCTTCCGATAAAGGAATACTTCAGAGAATGCATTACCTGTTCATTGGCTGTTCTGTAAAGCAGATGCTTGCTTCCAAAATAACCCTTAGCAAGCTTTAATACCTTTTTACGTCTATTACGCGTAGGTGTTGATCCTTTTACTCTCATCTTAACTTAGCCTCCCTATTAACCCTGCAGAAGCTGCTTATCGCGCTTCATGTCTGTCTCGTTTGCACTTGTGCTCTTAGCCAGGTGCATCTTCTGCTTGTGGCTCTTGTTGGCTGCAAAGTGGGAAACATAGTTGTGCTGGACCTTTAACTTGCCGTTAGCTGTCAGCTTGCTGCGCTTAGCGAAAGTCTTCTTGGTCTTCATTCTGATCTTCTTTGGTTTTTTAGCTTTTGCTTTCATAACAATCTCCTTTACTTACCTTTTTTTGGTGTAAATGTTACAGACATAGTGTTGCCTTCAAGGCTTGGTGCCTTGGCCATCTCTGCAATATCTGAAATCTGCTCTGAGAAATTTTTAATAACTTCACGGCCGACTTCCTGACGTGTAATCATACGTCCACGGAACTTCATGTCAATTCTGACTTTCTGACCGTCTTCAAGCCATTCCTTCGCACGCTTGACCTTAGTGTCAAAATCATGTTCATCAATGACTGGAGAGATACGAAGTGCCTTTACTTCAACGACATGCTGATTCTTCTTTGCTTCCCTGTCCTTCTTCTGTGCTTCAAAACGATACTTTCCATAGTCTACAATCTTGCAGACTGGAACTTCTGCGTTCGGTGCAACACATAACAAGTCAAGCTCCATGTCATAGGCCTTTTCCAAAGCCTCACGACGCATCATCTTCCCTAACTGTTCTCCATTAGGGCCGATCACCAGGACCTCTTTAAAATGAATGTCTTCATTGACAATATCATTTGAATCCGGGCGTCTATTTTTGTTGTTCTTAATCTTTCCCAAGCGGACCTCCTAGCAATGAAAAACAGGTACGATTCCGCACCTGTCCAAAATTTCTTTCGATATTTCGGCATACTACCCAAGTCCTTCGGACATCAGGTGAGAAGCGGTG
>CAYLQV010000037.1:0-21085 GCA_964385925.1 uncultured Galactobacillus sp.
CAGGTAAATCCTCGAACATTGCAAATCACGGTTGGGTCATTACATATTGTCTAACCCTTGTTGCCCATAATCCCTCCTGTTTCACTTCGCGTAAGCAGGCAAGTGCATCTTTCAAAGAAAATTCACCCACATGGTGGTCAAGTATCGCTTTAGCACGCTCATAACGATTGTCGCCAGGAACAATAAATGGGAAAGTACTTTCTGGGGTCAAAAGTGAATAGTTCGTGATCAACGAATATCTTTGTCGTTCAACACGATATCCAATTCCGGGTTCAACTATCAGGACACGGCCGCTTTTATCTGATAACATGGCTTGCATCGTTGCATCAGGAGCATATGTAATGTGTCCCGTCTTGACGATTTCAACTGCCTCATCAAAAGAAATTAAAGCCTTTATAAATTTTTCTGTCAAATCGGCAATAGTAACGGTTTCACTACTGCCTTTATATGCTGCCATTTCGTTCCCGTGAACATATAGCAGAGTGCCGACGTTTCCGTTTTTATTGATACCGTGATACGAATGATATAATCCATCTGGCATCTTAATCCCAATGAAGAAACGGTCTGCTTCCTGAATGATTTTGTGGTTCCAAACGGAAAGGTCAATGTCAAAATTAAAAGCATTGATAGTATCATTGTCATTATATGTTATTCTTGTACACATTTTTCTTGCCCCCATAAATTCGGATTTGTCTGTTTAAGCATAATTTATAAACAACTATATGACAAGATTTATTGTCATTTGCATGTTATCAGTCAGAATAAATAAAAAATGGCTTATTTAAGCCATTTTTTATAAACGCGATGGGGACGATGGGACTTGAACCCACACGGTATTGCTACCACCGGATTTTAAGTCCGATGCGTCTGCCGATTCCGCCACATCCCCACAAAAGATGGAGGTTCCTGCCGGAGTCGGACCGGCGCTCACAGAGTTGCAGTCTGTTGCCTTACCACTTGGCTAAGGAACCATCCCTACACATAACGTGCTAAATTAGTATACCGAAAATAGGGTCAGAATGCAATAAAAAAATAAAGAAGGGACGCCGCGAAAACGCCCCTTCTTATGCATTATTGAACCTTGACTTTGTTCCAGAGATCAGACAGTGCTTTTGTCAGCTTTTCATTGTAGTGGAAGACTTCATCATTCTTTCCGTCTTCTCTAACTGTATAAGCATCATTCTCGTAATAATCACCGTCTTTCGCTGTCATTTCCTTCTCAACATCAGATCTGACAGATGTGTATCCTACTGCTGTGGTATTAGCCAGCTGAACATCATAGCTCGCCATGTAGTTGATGAATTCATTCGCAAGGCCGGCACAGGAAGCATTCTTTGGAATGACCATAGAATCGCTCCAGATGTTTGTTCCCTGTTCTGGCTCAACCCAAGCCATGTTCTCATTCTGGCTGAGGACATACGCAGCGTCGCCGGAATACATGATGGCAATGCCCTTGTTTCCATTGACCATGCCGTCAATGACTTCGTCCGTCACATATGCTGGCTCCATTGTATCGTTCATTTCTCTGAGCCACTTGTATGCTGCCTGGATCTCATCTTCATTCTCTGTATTCATTGAGTAGCCAAGTGCCTTGAAGGCAACCATGAAGCCGTCTCTCTGTGAATCATAGTAATAGATGTTTCCCTTGTATTTTGTGTCCTTGAGGATATTCCAGCCTTCATTCTTGATATCATCTTCACTGACTACTGTCTTATCATAGACCAGACCGACTGATCCCCAGAAATAAGGAACAGAATACTTGCCGTCTTTGTCATAGGCGTCACGCATCTTCAGAACTGCCGGATCATAATCAGCTTCATTTGTCTGCTGATCCTGATTCAGAGGCTGCAGCATATCTTCAGAGATCATTCTTTCAATCATATAATCTGAAGGAACGATGACATCATAGCTGCTTCCACCTAAGAGCTTTGTATACATTGTTTCATTGGAGTCAAATGTATCATAGTTGACTCTGGCGTTGTACTGCTTTTCAAATGCAGAAAGAACAGCTGTATCGATGTATTCACCAGCGTTATAAACGTTGATGGCATTGCATCCATACTCCTTCTGTGCATCGACAGTCTCTGTCTGTGTTGTTGATGTAGCAGCGGATGAACTGCCGGACGAACATGCAGTCATGCTCAATGCCATGGCAGAGCCTAAGCACAGTTTAACGAATTTCTGTAATTGCTTCATAATTCTTTCCCTTTCTTCTGTCCCGAATCATCGGTATCACATTTACGATAATCAAAATTGCGGTAACGACATAAACAATAATTGCGGATAGAGCGTTAATGGTTGGATTGACTCTCTTTACATTAGAATAGACGTAAATCGAGATGTTGGAAATACCAGGGCCAGTTGTAAACAATGAAATGACGAAGTCATCGAACGACATCGAGAAAGCAACCAGTGCACCGGCAATGATGCCTCCCTTGATCTGCGGGATAATGACTCTCCACATTGCCTGCCATGGTGTGCATCCAAGATCCATGGCAGCTTCTGCCATATTTGGATCCAGTCTTCTCAAACGAGGCATAATGCTCAGAATAACGTAAGGAATGCAGAAGGCTATATGAGCAAGCAGCATTGTTACAAATCCTGTGGAAATACGTAAAGATGTGAAGAACAGCATGAAGCCGATGGCGGTAACGATATCAGGATTGAGCATCGGCAGATTGTTGGTCTGTGTGATGAATTCCCTGACTACCTTCTTGGACTTGGACATGCCGATGGCAGTGATTGTGCCGACAACAGTCGATACTGCTGTTGCAATCACGGCAATGACAACCGTGACCATAATTGCTTCCATAATGGAACGGTTGCTGAACATTTCTTCATACCACTTCGTGGAGAAACCTGTGAAGTTGGATAAAGACTTTGAACTGTTGAATGAAAAGAACACAACGTAGACAATCGGCAGATAGAAGAATGCCAGGACAATCCACATATAGATGCTGGAGAAGATACGTCTGCTTTTTTTCATCAGTCATTCACCTCCGGCGGTTCTTTATCAAGTTTCTTTGTAACATACATAGAAATCAGGATAATGATAGCCATGATCAGCGAGATTGCAGAACCAAAGTTCCAGTCTCCAGTTGAGATAAAGTAGTCTTCAATGAGGTTGCCAATCAGGACATATTGACCGCCGCCCAGCAGCTTCGGAATAAAGAAAGATGACACAGCCGGTAAGAAGACAAGTGTAATTCCAGAAATGACTCCGCTTAACGAAAGCGGTAGGACCACTCTGAGGAATGTCTGGCGGTCATTGGCACCAAGGTCATGAGATGCGATGATCAGATTCTCGTCGATCTTTGACAGTGAAGTATAGATCTGCAGGATCATGAAGGGCAGGAAGTTGTATACCATGCCGATATAGACGCAGATTTCCGAAGAGAGATCAAAGTTTGACAGGATGCCTTTCCATGCGTATGTACGCACCAGCATATTAATCCACATTGGCAGTGTAACCAACAGCACCATAACAGCCTGGCTCCTGGGCTTGAGCTTTGCCATTGCATAGGCCATTGGATAGCCGATAGCAATGCAGATCAAAGTTGTAAAGAACGCCATGGTCAGGGATCTCCATAATACGGTTGGGAAAATGGAATCCTGGAAGAAACGGATGAAGTTGCTGAAGGTGAACTGAAATGTCAGAACATCATTGCCCTGTACAGTGACTGCATAGAGCACGATCATCAGCATCGGTACGATGATCATAATCGTCATCCAAACGATATATGGGATGGTCAGTTTAGCAAATGATTTCATGATGCCCTACCCCATCTTCTTCATGACATGGATATCTTCAGGGCTCCACTGCAGACCGACTCTTTCACCGACTTCATGCTTGTCAGTAGTCTCAATCTTCAATTCACGTCCCTGTGTACTGAAGGTGATTGGATACAGTCCTTCGGTGATATTCTGATCATCGAAGTCATATTTGACATCCCAGATTTCAACTCTGGAGTTATCTTCTGTTGACCATGCATATGCATCAGCCCACCGAATCAAGTCAGTATCAAGCGCAACCGATTCCTTGATTTCATCTACTGTTCGGAAGAAATCAAAAGCCTGGATCGATTCTTCGTTTTCAGCATCTTCGACAGCTCTTGGCTTGACGACATTGATCTTAATAGTGATTTTTGTCCCTGCTGAAGTGCCGATGGTGCAGTCATAAACACCGACTTCGTTATTGACGTCATAGCTGATGTCAGTCAATGAGACGTCTTCTTCATCATCGGTCCATGCCTGAGCGTTGGCTCTGGCAATGACTTCACTGTCACTGAGGCTGGCTACGTCTTCAAGGTCCATCATAAAGGATGATGCACTGATGCGTTCATGTGCTTCCTTGTTGACAACGTCATGTTCACCAGTGACATGCATCATGACAGTCTTGGAAGTACCGGAAGAAGTTTCAGCGATAATCTCATAGTGGACACCTTTAAATAAAGATGACTTTACCTCACCGTTCAGCAGACCTCTGTTGCGGGCAACAATGTCAATATCTTCCGGTCGGATAACAATATCCACCGGTTCATTCTCAGCAAAGCCATAGTCTGTGCACTTGTAGTCTTCATCATCAAAGGAAACTAAATTATCCTTCTTCATGACGCCGTCGATAATGTTGGAATCACCGATGAAACGTGCGCAGTATTCGTTAATTGGTTCGTTGTATACATCAGCAGGCGTGCCAATCTGTTCAATGTCGCCGTCCTTCATGATAACAATCTTATCTGACATGGTCAGAGCTTCTTCCTGGTCATGAGTGACAAAGATGAAGGTAATACCTACTTCACGCTGGATCTCTTTCAGCTCCAGCTGCATTTCTTTTCTTAAATTCTTATCGAGTGCGGATAGAGATTCATCCAGCAGAAGAACTTTCGGTTCGTTGACAAGTGCACGGGCAATTGCAACTCTCTGCTGCTGTCCACCTGACAGCAGCGTGACATCCTTGTGCTCAAATCCTTCCAGTCCGACCAAGGAGATCATACGGGTGACTTTCTGGTCAATGATATCCTTTGGCTCCTTCTTGATTGTCAAGCCAAAGGCAATATTGTCATAGACATCCAGATGCGGGAATAAAGCATAATGCTGGAAGACGGTATTGACGTCTCTTTTGTATGCAGGAATTGAAGCGATATCTTCACCATCCATAATGACATGCCCTTCTGTCGCATCCAAGAAGCCGGCAATGATCCTCAGCAGTGTTGTTTTGCCGCATCCGGAAGGACCCAGCAGCGTAACAAATTCATTTTCCATGATGTCCAGGGAAATGCCCTTTAAGACGACCTGCTTGTCAAATGTCTTGACGATATTCTTAATTTCAATCAGTTTCTTTGCCATTTCTCTTATCCCCTATATCTTAGAATTCAGGCGGTGTACTGATCCACAGTACCGTTGCCTTTTTTTGTGAACGGTTCTCCAGATGATGCGATTCATTTCCTTTAATGTAGAAGGTATCCCCTTTCTTTAAAGGAAGGCCCTTGCGGTTCGATTCTCTAATCAGCAGAATCCTGCCGTTAAGAACATAACCAATCTCTTCCCCTTCATGCGGGGCAATCTCTTTGGAACTGATGCCTGGATTCAGTTCTATGATGACTGGCTCCATGGAATTTTTCTGCGCATTCGGTACGATCCAATGCAGCGTATATCCATCCTGTTCATCATCAAAAGCGTCATTCGGTGTGAAGACCACCTTTTCATCAGTGTCTTCTGCAAAAAACTTTGACATGTCGGTTCCCAGTGCCTCAGCAATGTCTTCCAATGTCTGCAGGGATGGTGAAGTTAGATTTCTTTCCAGCTGGGACAGAAATCCCTTTGTCAGCTCTGTTCTTGATGCCAGTTCTTCCAAAGTCAGATTGTTTTTGACTCTGAGCTGGTTGATGCGGTGCCCAATATCTATCATATCTGCCTCCCCTCCTTGTTTTATAAAGCTAAACTTTTTATCACCTTTTATAAAACCTAGAACATTATGCCAAAAAGCACTTTGGAATGCAATACTTTTTTAAACTATTTGTTTACTTTCTCTAAACTTTTCCAATGCAAAAAAAAAGCCCGGATCTTCCGACCCGGACTTCAATGCCTGATTACTCGGCTGCTTTTACGATTTCTTCAAGTTCTTCCTGCGGTCTGAAACCAAGGGAAGTAGCGACCTGTTCGCCGTTCTTGAAGGCAATCATTGTCGGAATAGACATGATGCCGTATCTCTGTGCAATATCAGGATTGTTGTCAACATTTACCTTTACAAACTTCACGTCTGTATGAATGCCGGCCAGAGCTTCTACCACTGGTCCTGCCATTTTGCATGGTCCGCACCAATCTGCGTAGAAATCTACAAATACTGACTTGTTGTCCTTTAATAATGCATCGTATTCCGCTGTACTCTTAATAATATCCATCTTTAAGTACCTCCGTGACCATAGTATGCCATAGAGATTTAAAGGACACAAATAATATGCTCAGAGTTTTGCAGCAGCTGCTTCATCCATGATAACAGTCACATCAGCGTGATCCTGCAGGATGGACGCTGGGCAGTCAGTTATCTTTGGACCGTGGATCATATTGTAAACAGCTTCAGCCTTATTTGCGCCGGTTGCAATCAGAACAATCTTCTTGGCTCTCATGATGGAAGCTAAGCCCTGCGTGATTGCTTCAGTCGGAACTTCATCAATGTCACCGTCAAAGAATCTGGCATTGTCTCTTCTTGTCTGTTCGGTCAGATCCATGAGATGCGTTTCTGATGTGAATGGTGTGCCTGGCTCATTGAAGGCAATATGGCCGTCAGAACCGATGCCGAGGATCTGGATATCCACTGTATACTTCTTCAGCTCATTCTCATAGTCAACGCAGGCTGCTTTTTCATCTGCAGCTTCGCCGTTAGGAATGTGGATATTCTCTTCCGGAACATCGATGCCGGAGAAAAGGTTTTCGTGCATAAATGTGTAGTAGCTCTGGTCATGGGTCTTCGGCAGACCGACATATTCATCCAGATTGAATGTTACACAGTTCTGATAAGATGTACCGTTGGAATTGTGATCAGCAATCATCTTCTTGTACATGCCGACTGGGGATGAACCAGTTGCCAGGCCTAACACAGGTCTTGGGGTGGATGTCACAACATCCTTCATGATCTTGAAAGCTTCACTGCTGACTTCGTCGTAATTCTTCTTAATAATAGTATTGAACATTTCCCTCTCCTTATTCGACTCGGATTGAATAATCCGTTGTCCACCTGTGATGCGGTGCTAGTGTAACTGTCCCTTCACGCTGCTCAAACGGGACTTTGACTTCACCGAAGTCTGTATGGCTGTGCCATGGTTCAATGCATACGAACGGTGCTTCCGGGCTCCAGAAGGCCAGCCATTCGTATCCTTCGTAATGGACGGTAACTTTATGATTTCCATCGGTCAGTGATGCTTCGGTGCTCTTTGGATTGGTGATGATAATTGTCTTCTGCAGGTCATCCCGGTTCAATGGAATTGAGCTAGTATCCTCCAGTTCCTTTTCCAGCAGGACGACTGTCTCCGGATGATCAAGCTCCAGATGATACTCTTCAAACTTCTTCTGCGGATCCAATGGGCAGTTAAAGGCAGGATGCAGGCCAAAGTTGAACGGCATTGGATCTGCGGAATCATTGGTGATCTCGTAGTGGATCAGCAGCTCATTCTGCTGCAGAGTATATAAGATATGCATCGTAAAGGAAAATGGGAACTGCTTTCTCGTCTCCTCACTGTCCTTGAGTTCCATGATCAGATGTGTATCATCATGCTCGATGCAGCTAAAGTCACTGTGACGGGCAAAACCGTGATTGCCGGTGACATACTCTCTGCCGTTGATATGAAGCTTCTTGTCCCAGGTGGAGCCTACCATTGGAAACAAGGTTGGATTTCTCCCTGCCCAGTATTTGGAATTCCCCTGCCACATATATTCAATTCCGGTGTCATTATCCTTAAAACTATGAATTTCGGAAGCGTGTTCATCAATCTGAACGGTCACTTTTTGGTTAAATAATGTGTATTCTGCCATAAAGCCTCCTGTCATATTGAGTTTATTATATCATTCCAAGTCTGTGTATTATTTGTCAATCTCAACAGTTTTGGTGCATAAAAATACACCTTTTATAGTAAACCGGTAAACATTTCACAGTTTACGATGGAAATTCACAAGAGAAAGGTGTAAAGTTTTAGTGTTGAAAAAGGAGGATTTACTCATTTTATGTCATTTATTGATGGAATCAAGGAAAAGGCTCGGAAGGATCTGAAGACAATCGTTCTGCCTGAAACTGAAGATGAAAGAACAATCCGCGCAGCTGCCAAGGTAGCCGAAGAAAAAACAGCCAAGCTGGTTCTGCTCGGCAATGAAGAAACAGTCAAGGCTGACGCCGCCAAATACGGTGTTTCTCTGGAAGGCGTTACTGTCATTGACCCAGAAAAGGCTGAAAAGCTGGATGCTTATGTTGCTCTGCTGACAGAGCTTCGTAAGGCAAAGGGCATGACACCTGAACTTGCTAGAGAGACTCTGCTCAAGGACAAGACAATGTTTGGTGTCGTAATGGTCAAGAATGGTGATGCGGATGGATTAGTATCCGGTGCATGCCACTCTACAGCCAACACATTGAGACCTGCATTACAGGTACTGAAAACAGCTCCTGGCAAGAAGCTGGCTTCCGGCTTCTTCGTTCTGGATGTACCGAACTGCGAATATGGTGATAATGGAACATTCGTCTTTGCAGACTGTGCACTGAACCAGGATCCTGATCCTGAGCAGCTGGCTGCCATCGCTTCTGATTCTGCTGAATCATTTGAAGCATTGGTTGGCGGACATGCTAGAGTTGCTTTCCTGTCTCATTCTACAAAGGGTTCTGCTAAGCATGCATTAGTAGACAAGGTCGTTGGTGCTGTAACTGCTGCCAAGAGTGAATATCCTGATCTTGACTGTGATGGTGAATTACAGCTGGATGCTGCTTTGGATCCTACAGTCGCTGCATTGAAAGCTCCAGGTTCTACAGTTGCAGGCCATGCAAATGTATTGATCTTCCCTAACATTGATGCTGGAAATATCGGCTACAAGTTAGTCCAGAGACTTGGCAAGGCTGAAGCTTATGGACCAATGCTGCAGGGCTTAGCTGCTCCAGTCAATGATCTGTCCAGAGGATGCTTCTGGCAGGATATCGTTGGTGTTGTAGCAATCACTGCTGTACAGGCTCAGATTGCTTCAAAGAAATAAGCTGAAATATAAAACAAGACTGAGAGAAATTTTTCTCTTAGTCTTTTATTTTGGCTGATATGTATTCTTGATCCAGCGGGATGCATGATCCCTGCGGTAGCACGGACATTTTTTTGTATGGCAGTATATAATGCCAACTGCCTGCAGGAAGGAATAAATTGTCACCGTTCCGGCAAACTTCATTCCTCTCTTTTTCAGGTCTTTTGAAATATCATCCGACAGTGCATTGCTTGTGACTCTGCTGTCTTCAATGATTGGCTTTCCATCAGTATAGTGCCATAGATACTCTGCAAAAGAACCATATTCTATCTGCAGCGACAGCACAATCCTGGCATTGATGACTGCCCCTTCAATCTTGCGGCGGGAACGGATAATGCCGGGATCCTTCAGCAGCTGCTGAATTTTTTCTTCATCATAAGCGGCAATCTTCTTTACATTGAAATGATCAAATGCCTTGCGGAAGTTCTCGCGTTTAGACAGGATGATCGACCATGACAGTCCAGCCTGGAACAATTCCAGCAGGAACATTTCATAGAGCTTCTTTTCCTCATGGACAGGTATGCCCCATTCTTCATCATGATACTTTTCCAGCATCGCATTTCCGCTGCCATAGCTTCCCCAGCATTCGTTCATCGTATATACTCCTCGATCCAGTAATTGAATTTCGTCTGCGGCAGTTTTTCTTCATATGGATGCAGCTTCTGATACCATGCATGTCCATCACTTGCTCCCTGCCAGAGATCCGCAAAGATGCCGTCATAGTCACCTGCATGGACCTTCTTCATATAGGCTTCTGCATCGGCATGAATGACTTTTACCTTCGCTGCTGTCTCTGGTTCAAACTGCGGCAGAATATTATCTTCAAAAAGTGCAGTGACATCCTCTGATACTTCAATCACATTCACTTCAGTGACATTCTTTTTTCTGGCTGCCATATAAGTATAATAACCGAGTCCCAGGCCGAGCACCAGCATTCTTCCCTGTGCTTCTGCAAGCGGCTTCTTCATTGTATTAATCTCACTTGGAATCACTGACATCCATGGCATCCTGCCTTCATAGATTGTTGGGAAATTTGTCTTTTTTGTAAAATATCCTAAGTGAGGAATATATACTCCATCCTCAAAATCAGGGAAATCGTACTGCAGGATCTCACCTTTCTCATAGCTGCTGTTGGCAAGGAGATACCGGCCGCTCTTGACGGTATTAAAGCGGATCTTCCTGATGTATGGATCTTGATTGAGAAAAGAAGGATCCAGCGCCCTGGCATTCTCCAAGACTTCAGCAACATACCGGTCAACAGACTGATCAATCAGATCATCTCCAATGGCCGGCACCGTGTCGCTTAAAAAAGCAGATATCACAGAAAAGACATTCTCACCGTCTATCTTCATCATCGGATGATCTGCTGCTACTGCGCGGGCAATCGAAGCTGTGATCTGATTCAGATATTCTATTTCATTCATGGTCAATCATTGTATTTGTCAAAGTGCCGATGCCGGTAATGGAACATTCAACTACATCGCCTGGTTTCAGGAAAGATGGATGTGCCATCTCCATGCTGGTGCCCTTCGGCGTACCTGTCGAAATGACCGTGCCTGCTTTCAGCGTCATGCCGGCACTGAGTTCTTCAATGATTTCAGGAATGCCATGGATCATATCTTCAGAGGAACCATGCTGACGCAGCTGGCCATTGACACGGGATTCAATAGACACTGCCGGCGGAAAAGAAAATTCATCCGCGCTGACAATACACGGTCCCATCGGAGTAAAGCCGTCCAGTGACTTTCCGAAATACCACTGTTTATGATCAAGCTGAAGATCTCTCGCAGTCATATCATTGATGATTGTATAGCCGAAGATATATTTTTCAGCATCTTCCTTCTTGATCTGATACGCATCCCTGCCGATGACCACGCCCAGTTCTACTTCATAATCAAACTGACTGGACAGATGCGTCGGCAGGACAATATCTTCACCATCGCCCTTCGGCACTGAAACACGCTTCGAGAAATATACAGCTGGAGCGTTCTTTTCGGCGCTGAACGCTTCATGATCAAACTTAGAAGCGCCTTTGATATGTTCTGCGTAATTCAAACCAAGGCAGATGACATCCTGTCGGATGTCCGGAATCGGTGCACAAAACTCTACTTCATCTAAAGGAAGCAGATCATGATATTCCTGTGAAATCCTCTGCAGAAAGTTCAGTTCATAATCTGTAGCATTGGCAATCAGATCATTCATTGTCTGATATGGCAGATTGCATCCTTCCATCGGTGCAATTCCTTTTCCCTCAATGAGAACACCGATCAATTCCTCATCATTGTATTTCGCTGTTACAAATTTCATATGCTGCCTTCTTCCTATAAAAACAGATTCCAAAAAGGAATCTGCACTACTTCTTTGATGCAATGATATCAGCGACAATCAGGCCATTGGCTGCAGCCTGAGAAAGAGATCTCGTAAAACCGGCACCGTCACCTAAAGCATAGATGCCCTTAGCGGCTGTCAATTCAAAATCTTCTGCTTCCGGACGGGCACTGTAGTATTTGCATTCAATGCCGTACAGCAGTGTATCTTCATTTGCTGTACCTGGTGCTACTTTATCCAATGCATGCAGTGTCTCAATGATGTTGTCCAGCTGTCTCTTCGGCATACATAATGAGAGATCTCCCGGAACTGCATTCAATGTCGGTCTCACGGAAGACTGCTTCAGTCTTGAGACTGTTGTTCTTCTTCCCTTTTCCAGATCTCCGAGTCTCTGGACAAGGACATAGCCGCCGCTGATCTTATTGGCAAGAGATGCAATGTATCTTGCATACTCGACCGGCTGATCAAATGGTTCGGTAAAGTTTGTTGAAGAAAGCAGTGCAAAGTTGCTGTTATCAGACTGCTTAGCCTTATCTTTATAGGAATGCCCATTGACTGTCAGAACACCATCAGAATTCTCGGTGACGACCCATCCTCTTTCATTGAAGCAGAACATTCTTGTACGGTCTCCGTAATGGCCATTCTTAAAATAGATCTTCGGTTCATATATCTTGGAGGAGAAATTCTCCCAGATCTCATATGGAAGTTCAACACGGACACCGATATCGACCTGATTATTAGTACGCTTGATGTTGTACTTATTGCACCATGCTTCGAACATGCCGTTGCCGACACGGCCGACAGCAAAGATGACAAGGTCTCCCCTGACACTCTTCTTCTCACCCTTCTGTACGAAAGTGATCTCGTGACTGTCCTTATCAACATCTTCAACAACAGCCTCAGTTTCAATTTCAACCTTTCCATCCAGAGAATGGATAAAGTTGAGCATGGTTGTATAGTTGGCGTCAGTCCCTAAATGCTTTACCTCGGCCTGCTGCATATGAAGATCATACTGCAGGCACAGTGCCTTCAGCTCATTGTTCGGATGATAGACTTCTTTATCTGCACCATACTTGATCAGAATGTCATCTGCCTGATGGATATAGTTCAGTACTTCCTCAGCATCCATGACATTTGGCAGCCAGCCGCCGTATTCTGTCGTAATGTTATATTTGCCGTCAGAGAAAGCACCGGCACCTGCCATGCCTTCCATGATTGCACACGGCTTGCACTTAATGCACTGCTTGACCTTTCCGGTCAGAATTGGACAGTTCCTGTCTTCCAGTTTCTTTCCTCTTTCCAGGATCAGCACATGCATGTCCGGCTTCTTTTCTGCCAGACGGTATGCACACATCAGACCGCCGATACCGCCGCCGATAATTACTGCATCATAATTCTCTTTCATTTTTATCCCTCACTTCGCAGGCCATGCCAGCCTGTTATTACCCTTAACTAAATAAGCCTTTTCTGCCAATTCTGCTAGCGGCGCATCACTGCGTGAATCACTGTAGAATTCCGCAATGGATGCATGCGCTGTTTCTTCTTTTAATCTTCTGACTTTTTCTGCCCCGTGGCAGTTCAGCCCCGTATATCTGCCCGTCCTTGGATCGACCACAGAGGCAATGACACTGGCAATTCCAAGCTTATGACAGAATCTTTGAATCGTAAATTCAGGAGAGGCTGAGATGACCATATCATCTGCTTTCTGCTGATCAAGATACCACTGCTTCACATGATCCATATGACTTTTTACAAACTCATCTGCTGTTCCATCCATATCTTTGACAAAGATGAACATATGATAGAGGTTCTGCTTGAAGGTCAGCTTCTTCATCAGGTGCAGACCATATAGGATGCCGCATCCAGCGGTCCGAAAAACTGAAAGCAGTGTCAATGGACGATGGACATACAGCCATAAGACAAAGTCAGCAGTACTGTCACCGCGGTAGATGGTATTGTCCCAGTCATATACATTCATTTGGATTCCACCTGAGTGACACTGTCACTTGGATTAACTAGATCCGTATAGAGTCCCATCGGCCAGCTGGTATAGCTTGTAATGTGCCCCAGCAGAGTTGCAAATACAAGGCATAGTTCCAGCACCCACTGTCCAATGACGGTCCATTCAAATAATTTGTAAATAGCAATGAAGACAAGGATGTCTGTAAATGGATTAAAGAGAATCTCAAATGCACATGCATATGTTTCCAGACCAGTAATCTGAGTCAGCATGCCCATGCATAATGGATTGATGAAGAAGACGACCATGCATACTGCCATATCTCTGATCATTCTGTCTTCTTTGGTAAAAGCCTTTCTTGCAAAGACAAGAACGCCTGCCCATCTCCAGATATCCATGATCATGTCAATAATGTTGCCGCGCGGAAACAGGAAGCCTGCGACTGTACGGTGTGAAAAATAGCTGATGTAATAGCTGTATTCAATTCCATATCCAGCAATAAAGAAGCGTAGGATGAAAGTTCCCACTAAGAAGATCACCGGCACACCGATATAGAAGATTGGAATGTCATAGGCAATCAGGTAGTCTTCAGCCTGAATGATGCGGTGATACATCTTGCGCTTATTGCGCTGCATATAATAAACAATACATACAATAACAAACAAAAGTGCTCCGAGAAAATTTCTGGTTGCAAGCCAGAAGAAAAGATAATAGACAACTGGCAGCATGAAAGTCGTCAGATCATACAATGCTCTTATCTTCTGTTCATGGAACAGGAAGACAGCCAGGCAGTAGACAACTTCAACAGCAATCATCAGATAAGCTTCATGGACAAATAGACCTGCGCCAAAGACCACTGGCAGCAGATATTTGATATTTTCTTTTCCTGTCTTGAGCCAGCGGTAAGCAGTATAAATTGCCAGAGCAGTAAAATACAGACGCCAGTTGTCGCTGTGGAAGGCACCGACGATCTTCCAGGAATAGCAGGTGCAGTAGAACAGCGAGAAAAAGATCAAGGTAAAGCGGAACCATGGATTCGGCAGCTGAAAACTGTCAATGAAGTTCAGCGACATCATCATCCCGATTGCCGCTGTATAAAGGCTCAGAAACAATACAGTATACTGATTGTTCATTCCGGCAGACCAGAAGATGACACTGCCAAACAGCTGATATCCCTGCAGCGGCATGGATGTCAGTGTGATTGAAGGGCTATTGACATAGGAAGCCATCTGCAGCAGTTCTGCATCCTGCACCATTTCGTCCAGACCATACTTCAAGAACAGACCGGCAATCAGAACAACAGCCATCAGGATATAGATTGTCCGTGCACGGAACAGCAGACGCAGAGTATCCTTCCAGGTCCTCATGAGCGGGATCATAGATGCCGCAACAACAATCATCGTGACAATCAGGATTGCGCCGAAAGAACCGTGACAGACCATGATTGGCAGATAAAGCATGGATAAGACGCAAAAAAGGAACGCTGCCCCGTACGGTGCGGCATACATTGCATATTCAGGTTCATATTTCAGAACTTTCAACACCCATCTGCCGATTCCTTCCGACAGAAATATCATGGCTGAAAATCCCAAGATTACTTGTATCATGACGGCTCCTTTAAAGAAACATATCTATTTTACTAAAATCTCTCTCCTTTTACTAGAAGCAGTTGTCCTGCATGGCAGGCAAAAAGAAAACTGCATCCGAAGATGCAGTTCACTTACTTGATCAATATTGAGGCATCTGTGCAGCTGCTGCTGGTTCCTTTGCAGGAATCTCAGCTACGGCAGCTTCAGTTGTAATGAACAGCCCGGAAATGCTTGCTGCATTCAGCAGTGCAGAACGAGTGACCTTAGTAGGATCAATGATGCCTTTCTTGAACATATCGACCCATTCACCAGTCTTGGCATTGAAGCCGATATTCTCCTTCTGTGCCAGCTGCTTTTCAAGAATCTCAGAACCATCATAGCCTGCATTTTCGGCAATCTGCTGAATTGGCTGCTTCAGTGATTCCAGAACAACATTGATGCCGCGCTGTTCATCAATAACATCGCTCTTCAATGTATCGCGCGTATCTTTATAAGCCTGGATCAATGCTAAGCCGCCGCCGGTGACAACACCTTCAGCAACTGCTGCCTTTGTGGCATTCAGAGCATCTTCAATTCTCAGCTTCTTTTCCTTTAATTCGGATTCTGTTGTTGCACCTACCTTGATCAATGCAACACCATTTGTCAGCTTGCCAAGTCTTTCTTCCAGCTTCTTCTTATCGTAATCAGACTTTGTATTTTCAATCAGCGTCTTCAATTCACTGACTCTGGCAGCAACTGCCTTCTTGGAGCCGTCACCGTCAATGACTGTTGTCTTATCCTTGCCGACAATGACCTTCTTGGCAGAACCAAGATCAGCGATCTTCATATCTGCTAAATTCATATTCAGATCCTTGGCAAAGAACTTTGCGCCTGTCATGACAGCAATATCATTCAACTGTGCCTTGGCATTGTCACCAAAGCCAGGAGCCTTTGTCGCAACAACATTGAATGTGCCTCTGAGCTTGTTGATGATCAATGTGGACATCACTTCATTGTCGAAGTCATCAGCAATGATCATCAAAGCCTTATTGGACTTAACGACCTCTTCCAGTACAGGAAGAATATCCTGGATCGTATTGATCTTCTGATCTGTTACCATGATCAGCGGATTTTCTAATGCAACTTCATTCTTGTCGTGATCAGTGACCATGTAAGGAGATACATAGCCCTTGTCATACTGCAGACCTTCTGTCATTTCCAGTGTTGTTTCAAAGGAACGTGATTCATCAACATTGATGACACCGTCATTGCCGACCTTGGACATTGCTTCTGCAATGATGGAGCCAATCTCTTCACTGCTTGAAGAAATTGTTGCGATATTCTTTACATCTTCATTTGTCTTTACTTTATGAGACTTCTCAAGAAGCTTATCAGCTACTGCATGTGCAGCCTTATCCATGCCCTCTCTCATCAAGACAGGGTTTGCGCCTTTATCGACAGCCTTTAAACCGTTGGTAATCATCGACTGTGTCAAAATGGTAGCTGTTGTTGTACCGTCACCAGCTACTTCATTGGTGTTGTTGGCTGCTTCATAGACCAGCTTAGCACCCATGTTCTCAAACTTATCTTCCAACTCAATTTCCTTTGCGATAGTCACACCGTCATTGGTAATCATTGGTGAACCGTAGCTCTTTTCAAGAACAACGTTTCTTCCTTTAGGACCTAATGTGATCTTAACTGCGTCAGCTAATTTATTGACGCCGTTCAGCATGCCTGTACGGGCATCACTGGAATATTTAATCTGCTTTGCCATAATTTATCTTCCTTCTTCCTTATTCAACGACTGCGAGGATATCTTCTGCCTTGATCAGCAGATATTCTTTCTTGCCTTCCTTGACTTCTGTTCCAGAATACTTTTTATAAATGACTCTCTGTCCCTTTTCCAGGTCGATCTTCACGAGTGTTCCATCTTCCGTTTTACCTGGGCCGACAGCGACAACAATACCATGGCTCGGTTCATCCTTGGCTTCCTTTGTTGTCAGAATAATTCCGCTCTGTGTCTTTTCTTCTTCTTTTACTTTTTCGAGTACAACATAATCATGTAATGGTCTTAACATTTCATGCCTCCTATATTTATCTTTAGCACTCACTATTTTGGACTGCTAACACTATGTATTATAAACAGTTCTATCACTCTGTCAATATGAGTGCTAAACATTTTTTGAATGTTATCATATCACTGAAATCTTCTATATAATAGTGACAAAGAGGTATTCCATGTCAGAGCTGAGTTTAACTATTTTCCAAGACAGTGAGCTGATTGCCGTTCTTCTGGCAAGTCTGCTGGCAGTCGCTGCAATCTACGTTATTTTCCACTTTCTGCCGAAGAAAGAAAAAGAAAAAAAGAATGAGCGCGGCAGTCAAGCTGCACTTTCTTTTGTGACTCCTTCCCGTCAATTCAAGAAATATACAAGGAAGGACTGGTTCCTGATTTTTGTCATCACAATACCATATGCCATTGTTTCTTTCTGGCAGCTTGGCTCCACTGTATTTCCAACAACGACCTGGCAGCCCTCCAGTGATACCGGAGCTCAGAGTATCATTCTGGAACTGACAGATGATACAGACTTCAGTGCTGTCTATACAATCTACAGCGATGGCGATGACAGCATCAATCCTGATTCTCTGTCCGGTACCACAGCCGTCAGCTTTCAGGGTTCTAATGACGGTCTGAACTGGGATTCCGTTGCGACCCTGTCCTCTGGTTCCATCTATGAATATACAATTACGGAAGGCACATGGAACTACCGCTACATCAAGATCAATTCTGCATCAAAATCAAACACACTGACGGAGATTGGCTTCCGCAATGCAGACGGCACCGGTTTCCTGCCTGTTAAGGTATACCAGGATGACTACAGTTCATCCTCCTATCCGGCAGATCTGATCATTGATGAGCAGGATAAGCTTGTTCTGCATCCGACATATTATGATCAGGCATACTTTGATGAGATCTATCATCCAAGAAATGCTTCGGAGATTGCCAACGGTGCAATCATGTATGCAACCGTGCATCCATTGTTCGGTACAAACCTGATTGCCTTATCCATCAAACTGTTCGGCATGCATCCGCTCGCATGGCGCATTCCAGGTGTCATTGCAGGCATCCTGATTGTTCCTGTATTCTATGCCATTGCCAAGCTGCTGTTCCAAAGAAGGAGCTTAGCGGCTGTTGCAGCACTCCTCTGCGCCGGTGACTTCATGCATCTGGCAACCTCGCGTATCGCCACACTTGAGCCATTTAGTATATTGTTCATTCTGCTGATGTACTATTACATGCTCAAGTATTACTACACCAGCTTCTTTGACACTTCACTGAAGAAAACATTAAAGACACTGCTGTTCTGCGGTATTCTTATGGGCATCGCCATTGCAACAAAATGGACAGCATGCTATTCAGCCGTCGGACTTGCAGTCATTCTATTCTCTAATCTATTCCGCCGCATGTTTGAATACTTTAAAGCGAAGAAAGCACTGCAGCATCTGGATGAATTGAGTGACAGCGAATCGCATGAAGCATTGATGATCCGCGATTTCTTCTGGAAAAAATTCTGGATCACGGTTGCATGCTGTGTTGTCTTCTTTATTGTCATACCTGTCATTATCTATTGGGTCACATATCTGCCTGACCGTGTATGGAAGACTGACTCCTGGTCTATTGCCAATGTATGGAAGCAGAATCTGTATATGTACAACTATCACAAGAATCTGCAGGCAACTCATCCATATTCTTCTGTATGGTATCAATGGATCATCGATGCACGTCCAATCTGGTACAGTTTTACAACAGATGCAGAAGGATTGAAACACAGCATCTCCTGTTTCTCGAATCCGCTGCTGACCTGGCTCGGTCTGCCGGTATTTGCATATACATTTGTCCGGCTCATCATGAAGAGAGAACGTGATGCATGGGTCATCATGGTCGGCTATCTGACTGCCTTCCTTCCATGGCTGCTGGTCACACGCTGTGTCTTTGCATATCACTTCTATCCTTCCAGCTGTTTCCTGATTCTGATGATCGTATATGTCTTTGCCAAGATCATTGATCAGAAATGGGGAAAGTTGTTCATCGGTATTTACTTAGCAGCATACCTCATCTTATTCTTTGCCTTCCTGCCGGCAACTGCAGGCTTCGGCACAACACTGTCTTACATTAAAGCGATGGAATGGTTCCCAAGCTGGTACTTCGGATGAAAAAAATATTAAACGAGCATTGGCAGGATATTCTCTACATAGCCGCAATTACATTTGTACTGATGATCCCGTATATCTTCTATGATCTTCTCCCAGTTGCGCATGATACGATCTTTCACGTTTCAAGAATTGAGCAGCTTTCAAAATCGATTCAGGAAGGCAACTGGCTGCCGGCTATCTATCCGCATGTCAACATTTCATATGGATACGCCAGCCCGCTGTTCTATTCTGATTTCCTCCTTATTCCTGCTGCCCTTCTGCATTTAGCTGGCATGCCGCTCAACATGTGCTTCAAGTTCCTGATCATTGCGGCAACCTTTGTGAGTGCAGCTGGGATGTATCACTGTGCATGGCATGTCTCGGGAAAACGTTCGACTGCCATCTTTGCCTCAGCAGGCTACCTGTTTGCCAATTATCACATCACTGATATCTTTGTACGGAATGCCTTAGGTGAAGTGCTTGCCCTGATGTTCCTGCCGTTTGTTCTGGAAGGAATGTACCGCATCCTCTGGAACAATGAAAAGAAATGGGGCATTCTCACCTTTGGCTTAGCAGGACTGGCGGTATCACATGACCTGACATTCTTACTGGGCATTGTCCTGTGCATCATTCTATTCCTTGGCAGGATCCGCACTCTGACAAAGGAAAAGTTCTTTACCTTATGCAAAGGTGTTCTGATTGCATTTCTGCTGACCGCATTCTTTACCCTGCCGATGATCGAACAGCTGAAATCGCAGACATTCGTTCTGAGCAAAGGACTGGATCTCAGTACCGGTTCGATGCCGTTATGGCAGTTTTTTGTCAACCAGACGGTCTACGGTGTCAGTTCAAATGATCTGCCGGTCAGCCAGACGATGGTCGTCAATGTCGGATGGTTCCTGACCTTTGCCCCTCTGCTGTATATCTTCTTTGATCATCAAAAAAAGGAACATCCTTTTGTCACGTATATCATGATTGTCGGCTATATCACCATGCTGCTGCCAGCCCAGATCATTCCATGGGGTTCCCTGACATTCTTGAATGTTCTGCAGTTTCCTTGGCGTCTGAATACCATCTCGATCACCTGTCTGTCTCTTCCGGCTGCATACGGCATCTTGTCCGTCTGCAAAAAGAAAACAGCGATGATTATTGCTGAGGCATGTCTGCTTTGTGAAGCTGTCTTTCATATCATCCCTGCATGCAACCGCAAAGTCGTCGGTTTCACCTCTGCAACCACATGGACGGATGTGCTCAACGGTGCTGTACTTGATCCATGGTATGGCTCATCATACTTATTTGTTGAGTTGGCAGGCGCTGATTATCTGCCAGCCAATTCACCGAACTTCCATACGATGGAGCGCTCCATCAAGGATGACCAGATGGCTACGCTGGATATTGAATTCAATCAATCTGGAACAACACTTTCGTTCAAGTCAGATGATGAATCTACATCTTTCTTCATCCTTCCGCTGACCTACTATAAAGGCTATCAGGTCTATGAGATTGATGGAGCTGATGAGATTCCTGTTGAGACCTTTGAATCGTCCAACGGACTGGTTGCATGCAAAAATGAAGGAAGCGGTCTGTATGTATGCCGTTATGTAGATACGCCGCTGCGGACCGGCTCATTGATTACTTCATTTGCAACACTCATGATGCTGTGTGTGTATCAGTTCTATATTATGAAAACAAAAAAAGAAGACCATGCATGATCAATGTCATTAAGTTAAGAAACCAGTGAGAGAAAACATTCATACAAAAGTATGAG
>CAYLQV010000038.1:0-20999 GCA_964385925.1 uncultured Galactobacillus sp.
TTAGACTCTTTCTTTATCGTTGTCAGCTTTACCACCTTACCCTGCAGGCAGGCTGGTATGGGATCACAGAGCTGACTCTCTCACCCATTCTTGATAAAAGACTCCATTATTAAAGCATTTCACTAAATAAGAGTCAATTCTAATGACCTATACAGATTTGTCTTTGTGTAAACACTCTTCAAATAGGGATATGGACATGTTAAAATACTACCGAGGTCAAACAATGAAAATAAAAGAAATGATGGACAGACAGTCTGTTGTAAACATGCTGTCATATGCGGGGGCCGGCTGTATTATAGTGGCATTCTACTTGATTCTCCACAATCTGCCGACAATAGGCTCAGGCATCAGTGCAGTCTGGAATGCTATGTCACCGTTTATTTATGGTTTTGTCTTTGCCTTCTTAATGAAGCCCTTCCGGGTCACTGTTGAAACAAAGTGGCTGAAGGACAAAGACTGGAGCTTTAAGAAGAAGAGGATGATCGCGGTCACCTTGGCTATGGCATTGTTCATCCTGATCCTGGCAGCGTTCATCGCAGTCCTGCTGCCGCAGCTGATTTCTTCCATTACGTCCTTTGTGAAGTCATTCAGCACTTATATGAACAACTTTGAAAAGCTGCTGAGCCCTGACAATGCCACAACTGCTGAGGGCACGCAGATCATTACGGCAATCAACAACTCGCTGGAATCTTTAGGGAAAACGGTCTCTACCTGGCTGACCGGTGCGGCCGGCGGCATTCAGAAGATTCTTAGTGCAGGCATGAGCTTCGTTAAGGGCATGTTCAGCTTCCTGATCGGCATCATCGCTGCTGCATATATGCTGTATGATGAAGAAAAGTTCAAGCGTACATTCAAGAAGCTGTTCTACGGCATCTTCCCAAAGAAGTTTGCAGACTGGCTGATGTACTTATATTCACTGAATAAAATTGCCTTCAACGGCTTTGTCTTCGGCAAGATCATCGATTCTGCCATCATCGGCGTGATGTGCTATGTTGGTGCGCTGCTGCTGAAGCTGCCGTATCCAGTCTTGATTGCGGTCGTTGTCGGTGTGACAAATGTCATTCCGTTCTTCGGACCGTTCATCGGTGCAATCCCATGCCTGATCATCCTGGTCGTCATCGATCCATGGGCTGCCCTGAAGTTCCTGATCTTCATCTTTGCCCTGCAGCAGTTCGACGGCAACATCCTGGGTCCAAAGATCCTCGGCGGTTCGCTTGGTCTGCCGACTTTATGGATCATGTTCGCCATCATTGTCGGCGGTGCATTGTTCGGCGTGCCGGGCATGGTCATCAGTGTTCCAATCTTCTCGGTCCTCTATATCCTGGTCCGCGACTGGATCAATGCAATACTGAAGAAAAAGCAGATCAATATCGAATAGACTGAAAGAGAATGCCTACTGGCATTCTCTTTTCATATCTGCAATTACATTTTCTGCCTGCTTGATGCCGTCGACAGCACTGGACACAATGCCGCCGGCGTATCCAGCTCCTTCTCCGCAGGGATAGAGTCCTGTGCACGTGATGGAGCAGCCTTCATCACTGCGGGTCAGACGGATCGGGGAAGAGGAACGGGATTCCATTCCGACCATGATGCCCTGACTGTCAAAGCCGTGGATGCGATGGCCGAAGGAGCGCAGTCCTTCCTCCATTGCCGCATTGACTTGATCTGAGAACAGCTGGTGCATATCCTCCATAATAATGCCACGTGGGAATGAGCTGGCAATGACCGGTGCCTGGGATACGATGTGGCCGAGATAATCCGCAATATTCTGGCAAGGTGCCTGATAACCGGAACGATAGGCATGCTTTTCTAATGCCTGCTGGTATTGAAAGCCATCCAGCGGATGGCCGTGATCAAAGTCTGAACGCGGGATCTGCACTAAGATAGCACTGTTGGCATTGGCACCGTCACGTCTGCTGTAGGACATGCCGTTGACAGCCAGTGTGTTTTCATGAGTCGGAGAAGGGATAACTACGCCGCCGGGACACATGCAGAAGGAATAGACGCCTCTGCCGGCTTTTGTCTTTGCGGTCAGCTGATAGGAAGCAGCACCCAGGCCTGGATGGCCGGCGTACTGGCCGTATGTACTTTGATTGATCAGGGACTGGCGGTGCTCAACACGGACACCTGCCGCAAAATCTTTCTGCTCGATCATGACACCCTGCTTCAGGAGTGCTTCATAGGTATCCGAGGCACTGTGGCCGGCACATAAGATGATATGGCTGCCCTCAAAGTCGCGCTTTGATGTATGGATGCCGGTGACTTGATGGTTAGAGATCAATAAGGATTCCATCTTGGTGTCAAAGTATATTTCGCCGCCCAGTGAAATGATCTTCGTGCGGATGTTCTTGACGATGGTGCGCAGGACATCGGTCCCTAAATGAGGACGGTGCTGATAAGTGATGGCCGGATCTGCACCTGCTTCTACAAATTCATCCAGCACTTTCGAGATGCGGACATTCTTGATGCGGGTCGTCAGCTTGCCGTCAGAAAAAGTACCGGCACCGCCTTCCCCGAACTGGACATTGGACTCTTCATCCAGGATGCCTTTCTGAAAGAACAGATCGATGTCTTTCGCCCGTTCTTCCACTGCCTTGCCGCGTTCAATGACAATCGGACGCAGTCCACATTCTGCTAAGACCAGCGCACAGTACATGCCGGCCGGTCCGAAACCGACCACAAGAGGGCGCTCCTGCGTATTCTTTGGTGCTTCAGGCAGCACATAGATTTCCTTAGCTTCGTTTGTCACGTCTTTGCTGCGGAGATATTTTGCCTCATTTTTCACGGAAGCATAGACAGTATAGGAAAAATGGAGACTGCTGCCGCGGGCATCCAGAGACTCACGGTCTATTTCAAAAGAAGAAATATCCGCTGGCGAACAATGGAGCTTATGAGCAATCGTCTCTTGATTTAGGGTGCCTCCGACAGGCACCTGGATCTGATGTATTTTAATCATATGGGGATTATACACTATTCATTCTTTGAATATGCTTATTCGTTACAAAAAACAATGTGAATGCACAAAATCATCAAAAAGTATGTTACTCTATGAGTGTGTAATTTGTTCATGAGTACTAGATGGGGGCTGATATGATGGATTACAAAGAAAGTCTGGAAGCTTTTAAAGCATCCTGCAGAGCATATCGTAATGAAAAAGAGAATCTGGTACGGTATAAGAACGTCCAGTATTTGAATCCTTTGACAGAGCAGCTGGTCAAGTTTATGAAGGAAGATGTTGATTATGTTGACCGGACTTTGGAGAAGATAGAAAAGCAGTGCGGTACCAATGCCAAACTGATGATTTTCTTATTGTTCGTAGAAGAGAGAACACAGGTGGATATCGCCCATGAATTTGGCATCACGAGAAGACAGGTCCAATACTCTATGGACAAATGGCTCCACGCAGTTCTTGATTATAAAGAGGACTGACATTTATGAATGACAATGAAAAGATCACTGCCTTTCGGGAGGAATGCCGCCGATATTTGGATTTTCAGGATCACATCGACAACATTGACGGCCGCCTGACAGTTCTTCGAATCAAGATGGAGAATGTACATTCGCCGTCTCTTGAGAAGATTGGGTCAAGTCCTTCCCGGCACGAACAGAACCTGCTTGCATTGATTGAGCAGAAGAACCGTCTGGAAGACAGAAAAGCATACTACCAGGAACGTATGGACTGGATCAAGAATACGATTGATCTGATTCCGTCTCCTGCATACAAAGCTCTGGTATGGATGACTTTTGTGCGGCGGGATTCACTCGATTCCATGTCAAAGATGTATGATGTCAGACCTGGTCATATGAATAAGATGCGGAAGAAATTCCTGCTGTTGGTCTTAACGGATGAGAAGATGGATGAGCTCGACCGTCTGCAGCAGAAGGAAGATTCATTCCGGTATTTAGGTCTGTAAACGGCGCAAACTGCCGTTTTTATTTTTTGAAATTTTAGCTTGAAAAATGTTGAAATTGATTTAAAATACAAACACAGCGAGTTGTCAGGCGACGTAAATCCAGTTGCGACAATCGCTTTTTTAAATAGCTAAAGTGTGTAGCCGCAGGCGTAAATCCAGCTTACGGCTTTTTATGTGGAGGTGTTTCAATGAGTGAAACAAAAAGTATGGATCAAAGGTATTTAGAAACAGAAAAGGTAGGAAGGCTGATCTGTCGGTACAGCATTCCATGCATTCTTTCTCTGCTGGTGGCGTCTCTTTACAACATTGTTGATCAGCTGTTCATTTCCAATGCAGATTATCTGGGCTCATATGGCAATGCGGCCAACAGCGTTGTCTTTCCATTAACGGTCGCTGCCCTGGCGGCTGCGGTCATGATTGGTGATGGCGCATGTGCTTATGTCTCTATTTGCTTTGGCAGAAAGGAAACGGAGAAAGCAGGACAGACCATCGCCAATGCGGTAGTCCTGACAGTGATTGTCAGTCTTATTCTGACCTTCATTTACTTTGCATGCATGGATCAGCTGCTGAATTTCTTCGGCGCCAGCATCAATGAAAAGACATTCACCCTGGCAAAAGAATATTTCACATATATTGCAATGGGTATTCCGGTATATATGTTCGGGCAGGCGATGAATCCCATCATCCGTTCCACTGGCTCACCGAAGTTTGCAATGTTCTCGAATATGATTGGAGCTGTTCTCAATATTATCCTGGATCCAATCATGATCTATCCGATGCATATGGGAATGATGGGAGCGGCTGTTGCAACGGTCATCGGTCAGATTGTAACAGCAGTTCTGTCAGTGCTCTACCTGATGCGCATCAAGGGTGTCCATTTTGCCAAGCATGACTTCAAGCTGTCATGGTCATTGGATAAAGTGTTTCTGCCGCTGGGCATGACAAGTCTGCTTTCACAAATCTCAGTGGTCGCTTCAATGGCAGCTGTCAACACAATGATTGTACATACCAGTCTGGCTGACCCAATCTTCTCTCAGGCACAGTATTCACAGATTCCAATGGCTGTTCTGGGCATTGTGATGAAATTCTTCCAGATCATTATCTCCATCAGCGTCGGTCTGGCAGCAGGATGCATCCCACTGATTGGATATAACAGCGGGGCCGGCCGCACGGACCGCATCAGGCAGTTCCTGAAGACATTGATCATCAGTGAAGCGGCAGTGGGCTTGATTGGATTGATCATCGCAGAAGTGTTCCCTTCAGAAATCATGCAGCTGTTCGGTGCGGCAAATGAAAGTGCCTACTATCAGACGTTTGCTGTGAAGGCATTCCGCATCTATCTCTGCATGATGATCCCTGCCTGCATCAATAAGGGCATGTTCATTTTTCTGCAGTCTCTGGGCAGGGCATTTCTTTCGACAGCGCTGTCCCTGCTGCGCGAAATTGTCTTTGGGGTTGGTCTGACTTTGCTGATTCCGGTATGGTTTGGTCTTGACGGCGTACTGTATTCCATGCCTGTCTCAGACATTCTTGCATTTGCGGCAGTATCTCTCGCTGTCCTCCGTACTGCGCAGGAGCTGAATCAGAAACTTGCCAAAAAAGCTGTTCCAACAAGACTGATTGAAGAAACAAGTGAATCATAAAAAAAGAATTCCCGCATGCATGCAGGAACTCTTTTTTAAATGTTGAACAGCATTTCTTCATACAGCGGAAGCTTGTAGAAATTACGTGAGGCAATCTCTTCATAGCGGTCGATATATTTCCGCAGGACTTCCATCTGCGGTGCAACTGTATAGTAGATTTTCTTGCCGCATTCGAAGTCATCACAGGAAGAATTAGCATCCTTCCAGAGCGTGGTCATCTTTTCTGTAGCAGCATAGACATTGTCAATCAATTCAGACAGCTGCGACATTCTCTTGGTCAGGAATTTCGGCGCATCCTTGCCTCCATTCTGGGCAGCTTCAGCATAGAAGTTGTATTCAGCTGTCATTGCCGGCAGGACATCCTTGCGTCCCATTTCAATCAATGTACGCACTTCAATGTCCATCATGCGGTCATACTGCTCTTCCAGGATCTTGCGGTTGGCTTCGATTTCCTTAGCTGTATAGACACCGAGCGAAGTAAACAGATCAATGACCTTCTTGTCGCGCAGTATTTCAACAGACTCGATAAAGGAAGGAATGTTCGGCAGTCCTCTGCGCTTTGCTTCCTTGACCCATTCTTCACTGTAGCCGTCGCCTGAGAACAGAATGCGCTTATGTTCATGGATCAGATTGCGGCAGATATCAAGTGCCTTTTCTCTGACATCCTGCAGATACTTGATACCTTCCAGCTGATCTGAGATCTCATTGAGAGCTTCTGACATGATGCAGTTCAGGACGGTATTGGCAAATGAAGCGGACATCGAGGATCCAAGCATTCTAAATTCGAACTTATTGCCGGTGAAGGCAACAGGAGATGTACGGTTGCGGTCGGTGTTGTCATGCGGGATATAGGCTAAGCCGGAGACAGGGTTGAAGTCATCCTTTTCTTCCGTTTTACCTTTCTTCTGAGAAGGATGATCCTGATAAAGGGAATAGAGAATATCCTCAATATAGGAGCCTAAGAAGATGGAAATGATAGCTGGCGGAGCTTCCAGAGCACCTAAACGGTGATCGTTGCCGGTACAGGAAGCAGACATGCGGAGCAGAACAGGATATTCGTCAACTGCCTTGATGAAGGCACAGATGAAAGTAAGAAAGCGGATGTTGTCAGCCGGCTTCTTGCCTGGGTCGAATAGATTCTGTCCGTTGTCAGTGATGATGGAGTAGTTGTTATGCTTGCCGGATCCATTGATGCCGTCGAACGGCTTTTCATGGAGCAGACATGCCAGATCATGCTTCTCAGCTGTCTTGCGCAGAATATCCATCGTGACCTGATTCTGGTCAACGGCAATGTTGCCTTTGCAGAAGATGGGCGCCAACTCAAACTGAGCCGGTGCAGCTTCATTGTGCTCTGTCTTGGCGTAGATGCCAAGCTTCCAAAGCTGTTCATTGACATCTTTCATGAAGGCCTGGACTTTTGTAGGGATGGAGCCGAAGTAGTGGTCATCCAGTTCCTGTCTCTTAGTTGCCGGGGTGCCGAACAAGGTCCTTCCGGTCAGCTTTAAGTCAAGACGCTTATCAAAATATTCTTTATCGATCAGGAAGTATTCCTGTTCCAGGCCTACGGAGATATCGCAGGACTTGACTTCCTTGTCGCCGAAGATGTTGACCAGTCTGGTTGCAGATCTGCTCAGGACTTCCAATGACTTTAATAAAGGTTCTTTCTTATCCAATGCTTCACCATTGTAGGATACGAAGATGGTCGGAATGCATAATACATTCTCTTTGATGAATACTGGGGATGTAACATCCCAATAGGTGTATCCTCTTGCTTCAAACGTAGCTCTTAAGCCGCCGGAAGGGAAGCTGGATGCGTCAGGTTCTCCCTTGATCAGCATCTTCCCTGAGAAGCGTGCAATCGGCTCGCCATGTTCATCAGGCTCTAGAAATGCGTCATGCTTTTCAGCAGTGCCGCCTGTCATCGGCTGGAACCAGTGGGTAAAATGAGTGACACCCTGTTCCATTGCCCATCTCTTCATTGCATGTGCAATTGCATCTGCAGTCGGACGATCGAGCATACCTTCATTTGAAACAGTTTTCTTCCAAGAATCATAGACTGGACCAGGAAGTCTGTCCTTCATCTCATCTTCATTGAAGACGAGTGAACCAAAACCTTCATAAGGTGTAGGCATTGATATTCTCCTTTTCTCCTGAAAACTTTATTTCAATTCCGATACACAGTCAATTCAAAAACGGAAAATATTGAAAAAAATTCAAAAAATATCAAAGAAAAAAGAAAAATATTGCAGAAATCAGAATAAAAATCCATAAAATAGTTCTGAATTACAATATTTTTATAAAATATACATCTTACAAAGGAAAAACAGGATTTCTCCTGTTCATTACATCTCTGAATATCCGTAAGGATTGGCTTCCAGCATCTGTACCTTGACTACTTCCGGCACTTCATCAATCAGAATTGCCTGAATGCCGTCCGTCAGTGTAGCATCGATTGCCATACAGCCGGCACACGCACCCAGCATGGATACTGTGACAATGCCATCCTTATAGTCAATGAGCTGAACATCGCCGCCGTCTGCCTGAATATATGGTCTGATTTTGTTCAGGGTATGCTGGATGCGGTCAAGCAGATCCTGTCTTTCCAAAGTTCCTTCTGCATTCTGCAGTGCTTTTAATGTTTCGGGATCAGTAGCCAGCTGGGTCTTGTCAATGACAGGAGCTGCTTCCTTGGCAGGCTGTGCAGGAGCTGGAATTTCATGTCCCTTGATCGTTTCGTCAATCTCTTCGTTGATCTTTTGTTCTTCTTCGTCTCTGTTCATATTTCCTCAGTTCTAAAGGTACCAGTGGAAGAATAATGCGACTGCTACACCAAGCACCATACCGCCAATGACTTCCTTCCATTTGTGGCCGAGAACATCTTTCAGCTTGATGGAATAGATCGGATCATTGAAATCTTCCGGGTGATCTTCTTGTAAATCCTTGACTAATTGTCGCGTAACTTTTGCATTTTGTCCACTATAATACCTCACGTTGGCCGCATCATAGATGACGATGCAGGCAACTGTCAGGGTAACGGCAAATAAAGGGGAAGAGAATCGCTCCTGCAGGCCCACAGATAAAGCAAGAGCCGTGACCATGGCCGAGTGAGACGACGGAAAACCGCCGCTGTCCTTGACGCGGGTAGGCTGCCATTTATGGCCGATAAAGAAATAATAGATCACAGGTTTCAACAGCTGTGCTAAGGCAGCTGATACTAACGAGGACCAGAAAATATACATCGTTTTCAACATCATATTAGGTTATCCCCTGGTAAAGTATAACACGTCGGAGTGTATTCCGTGGTATACTTAGTCCGGAGAAATTGCAAATGAGTTATCAAACAGGACAGATCGTTGAAGGAAAAGTAACAGGGATACAGCCGTACGGCGCTTTTGTAAGCCTGGACAAGCATACGACCGGCCTGATTCACATATCGGAAATATCAGACGGCTTTATCAAAGACATCAATCAGTTTATTAAAGTTGGTGATACAGTAAAAGTGAAGATCATTGACTTTGATAATAAAACGAACCAGGCAAGGCTTTCCATTAAAGCTCTGAATCGAAGCCGGGTGCGCAACAGAAGGAAGCAGGTGCCGTTCGTAAAGGCAACCCTGCCTTCAATGAAAATTGGTTTTCAATCCATTGCCGCAAATATGGATCAATGGATTGCAGATGCAAAAGGAGAGATATTACATGACAATGAAGTTTGATGCATCACACGGTCTGCTGAAGGAAGAGATATCTTCCTATCAGGACAAAGTAACACAGCTTCACGAGGCAATCCGTAAGAGAACGGGTGCCGGCAATGACTACATGGGATGGGTCGAATGGCCTGTATCCTATGACAAGGATGAATTCGAAAGAATCATCAAGACAGCAGAAAGAGTCAAGGACAAAGCAGAAGTATTGATTGTATGCGGAATCGGCGGATCTTATTTAGGAGCCAGAGCAGCCATTGAGATGATCAACGGCCTCTATCCTGACAATCAGACAGAAGTCATCTACATTGGCAATACATTCTCATCTACATATGTATCTCAGGTCATGGCACACATCAAGGATAAGTCAGTTGTCCTGAATGTTGTTTCCAAGTCCGGTACAACGACAGAAACAGCACTTGCTTTCAGAGTCCTTCGTGAATTCATGGAGCAGAAGTACGGCAAGGAAGAAGCTAAGACAAGAATCATCGCTACAACTGACAAGGCTAAAGGTGCATTGAAGACGCTGGCAGATCAGGAAGGCTATGAGACATTTGTCATTCCGGATGATATCGGCGGCCGTTATTCCGTCATTACCCCAGTCGGATTAGTTCCGATGGCAATTGCCGGCATCGATATCCGCAAGGTATTTGAAGGACTTCATGATGCATACAACGATCTCAATACTGCTGATCTTTCCAAGAACCCTGCATATCAGTATGCAGTCACAAGAAGAATCATGCAGAATGCTGGATACAACGTTGAAATGTTCGTTACTTATGAACCACAGATGCAGATGCTTGCTGAGTGGTGGAAGCAGCTGTTAGGTGAGTCCGAAGGCAAAGACGGCAAAGGCATTCTGCCGGACAGTGCATGCTTCTCGACAGACCTGCATTCACTTGGACAGTTCATCCAGCAGGGCAAGAAGGTCCTGTTTGAGACAGTTCTTGAAGTTGAAAAGCCAACCCTGGACCTCAATGTTGAATCCGATGAAGCAAATCTGGACAACATGAACTATCTGACTGGCAAGTCATATGACTGGGTCAACAAGATGGCAGAAAAGGGAACTATTGAAGCGCATGTCGAAGCAGGAAATGTTCCTAACTTAGTCATCTCGATTCCTGATATGAAGGAATACAGCTTCGGCTATCTCTGCTACTTCTTCTTCCTGGCAACAGCAATGACATGCTATATGATCGACATCAACCCATTCAACCAGCCGGGTGTTGAAATCTATAAGAAGAACATGTTCAGACTCCTCGGCAAGCCTGGATACGAAAAGTAATTCTGAAAGAAGGTGCTTTGTGCATCTTCTTTTTTTCATTCCTTTCAGGCAACTGTCAGATACCGAAAAAGCATAGTCATACAGAAATAATGCATTGACGGGAATGCTATAATAACTGGAGGAGATCAAACATATGACAGATAAGAAAATCATGCCGGGAAAAGACGGCGACAAGTTTCTTCCGTACGACCAAAGAACAGGTGAGGAATCCGTTGTTTACTTTACACGGGATCTTTCCGCAGCTGGTCTGAAGAAGGCATATGAGAAGATCAATTCAGTACTGAGCGGAAATATTGCAGTCAAGCTCCATACAGGTGAAAAGCATGGACCGAATATCCTGCCCCGCCCATGGGTCGAGGATCTAATGAAGAATGAGATTCCAAACGGAACAATTGTTGAGACAAATACATACTATGACGGTGACAGGTATACAACTGCAGAACATCGTGAGACATTGAAGGTCAATGGGTGGACATTCTGCCCGGTAGACATCATGGATGAAGATGGGACATCAGCATTGCCTGTCAGCGGCGGCAAGTGGTTCAAGGAGATGCATGTCGGCAGCCATGAACTGAACTATGATTCCATGCTTGTCCTGACTCATTTCAAAGGGCATACGCAGGGCGGCTTCGGCGGTTCCAACAAGAACATCGGCATTGGCTGTGCAGACGGACGCATCGGCAAGAAGGAGATCCATACGACACCAGGCCAGCCGAACATGTGGGATATCAAGGAAGAAGAATTCATGGAGCGCTTTACCGAATCCAGCAAGGCAACCGTAGACCACTTCGGCAGGAATATTGCATTCATCAATGTCATGCGTAATATGTCAGTATCCTGTGACTGTGAAGGCATCCAGGCGGCTCCGGTTGTCACACCGAATGTCGGCATCTTAGCATCCCTGGATATCTGTGCGGTTGATCAGGCATCTATTGACATGATCTGGTCAATGAACGAGAAGGATCATCATGATTTTGTGGAAAGAGTTGAGTCCAGACACGGCCTGCGTCAGCTTGCCTATATGAATGAACTCGGCATGGGAAACAGAAAATATATCCTGATTGACCTGGACAATGATGAAGATCGCATCGATGCCGCGCAGGCAGTCAAAGATGTTGTGCCGTTTGAAGCACCAAAGATCATCAAACGTTGACCGAAAGAAGGCATATGCCTTCTTTTTTTGAATCATGATAATTGGAGAATTATGTATGCCTATACAATCGATGATGACGGAATCAATGATTATCATAAAGGATTTTCTTTATGTACAATAGAAGAAGAGCACTTTGACAAGAAAGAGGAGTACTTATGACAGAGACGAAAAAACTTGGATTTGGCTTAATGAGGCTGCCGAGAAAGATGCTGATGACAGATGTTGATCAGGTCAAGGAAATGGTGGATCTCTTTATGAAGGAAGGATTCACATACTTTGATACAGCATTTATTTATGTTGGCTCAGAAGCTTCCATCAAAAAGGCACTCGTCGACCGTTATCCAAGGGAATCCTATACACTGGCGACCAAGCTGAATGCCTTCCTGCTGGCACCAAATGAGAAAGCAGCCAAAAAGCAGTTCTACACCAGTCTTGAGAGAACGGGTGCTGGATATTTTGACTATTATCTGCTCCATGCATTGATGGAGAACAACTATAAGAAGTATGAAAAGTTCCACATCTGGGAATTTGTTAAAGAACAGAAGGAGAAGGGGCTCATTAAGAATGTCGGCTTCTCCTTTCATGGCGGACCGCAGCTTCTTGACCAGCTGCTGAGAGAACATCCGGAAGTCGATTTTGTACAGCTGCAGATCAACTATGCTGACTGGGAGAATCCCTCTGTGACATCCAGAGCCAACTATGAGACTGCCAGAAAGTACGGCAAAAAGATTGTCATCATGGAACCGGTCAAGGGAGGCAGACTTGCCAATCCGCCGAAGGAAGTACAGGCATTGTTCAAGGCATATCATCCTGACATGTCCTGCGCATCCTGGGCTATCCGGTTTGCGGCGTCTCTGGATGGAGTGCTGACAGTTCTTTCAGGCATGTCCAACGTTGAACAGATGCAGGATAATCTGTCTTATATGAAGGATTTCAAGCCGCTCAATGATGAAGAACAAACAATCATCCGGGAAGCTCAGAAGATCCTTGGCAGATCATCGGCAATTGCCTGCACCGCGTGTCATTACTGTACGGAAGGGTGTCCAAAGCATATTCCAATTCCGGAGATCTTTGCAGCGATGAACAAATATTTAGGCAATGGCCAGAAGGAAGAAGCAGTGTCTGCCTATCAGTCTGCTGCTTCCACAGGACACCGTGCCTCTGACTGCATCAGCTGCCATCAGTGCGAGAATGCATGTCCGCAGCATCTTCCAATCACACAGCATCTTCATGAATGTGCAGAAGTCTTGGAAGAACAGGATAAAAATAGTTGATAAAAGTAATGTGTGACAAATGAATTGATTCGCGTTATCATTGCAACGTTATGGAAGACGAACAAAAAAAACAGTACATCAAAATGACTGAGACGCCAGTGGGAAGACTGATTCTTTCTTTAGGTGTGCCGACAGTAATTTCCATGCTTGTCACCAGTATCTACAATATGGCAGATACATATTTTGTAGGTACAATCTCCACCAGTGCTTCCGGTGCGACCGGCATTGTCTTTGGCCTGATGGCAATCCTGCAGGCCTTCGGCTTCATGTTCGGACATGGGGCAGGTTCCAATATTGCCCGCCAGTTGGGAGACCGCAATGTTGATGCGGCACGTGAATTTGCCAGTACATCTTTCTGGTCATCCATTCTAGCCGGTCTGCTTGTCATGGGCATCGGCTTTGCCTTCATGGATCCATTGATGAGACTGCTTGGCAGTACAGATACCATTCTTCCTTATGCAAGAATCTATGCATTCTATATTCTGATTGCCGGTCCGGCGATGACATCTTCCTGTGTCATGAACAACATACTGCGCTATGAAGGAAAAGCAGTCTTTGCTATGTTTGGCCTGACTGCCGGAGGCATCCTGAATATCTTCGGCGATTATATCTTAGTCAATATTTTTCATATGGGCATTGCGGGTGCGGGCCTGTCGACAACAGTCACACAGTATATTTCAATGTTCATTCTTCTGCTGCCGTATCTGCAGGGGAAGACGCAGTCAAAGATGCATATAAAGTACTTTACAAGAAATTGGAATGTCTTCACAAATATTGTCATGACCGGCATGCCTTCCTTAGCCCGTCAGGGACTGAACAGTGTTTCTACCATGGTCTTGAATGGATGTGCTGGTCCTTATGGGGATGCAGCTGTTGCGGCAATATCAATTGTTACCAGAATTGTCAATTTCCTGTTCTGCGTTGCCATTGGCATCGGCCAGGGCTTTCAGCCTGTATCAGCTTTCAACTATGGAGCCAGAAAATATAAACGAGTCAGAGACGGCTTTATGTTTGCCTTGAAGCTGGGGACAGTGCTGATGATTGTTCTGAGTATACTGGCTTTCATGAATGCAGAGACCTTTGTGTCGTTCTTCCGTGATGATCCTGATGTCACAAGGATTGGTGCGGCGGCGATGAGATGGCAGTGCATTTCATTGGTGCTGATGCCGATTTCGATGTACGGCAACATGCTGTTCCAGTCCATTGGCAAAAGTGCAGCTGCGACCTTCTTGGCAGTGCTGCGCAGCGGCCTTGTACTGATCCCGACTGTTCTGCTGATGAGCTGGCTGATGGGACTGAATGGCTTGGAGATGTCACAGAGCACCAGTGAGATTATATCTGCACTAACAACAATCCCATTCCTGATTGTCTTCTTCCGTACACTGCCGGCAGCGGATGCAGCACCGGAGAGCCTGTAAACTTCCTGCGGGAAGTTTTTTTGTATCTGAAAAGTGATTTGATATAATAACTGCAGAATACAGGAGACTGACGATGAAGCTTCATTACTGTGGTAAATATAATCTGGATCCACAATCACTTCCGCATGGTGAACATATGCCCAATGCTGTGAAGTTCAGTGAAGCAGGAACTGAGAAACAGATGGCTTTGACTGCCAATCTGCTTGCCATGGCACTGCTTGTTGTGTTTGGCGTTCCTGCCTTGCTGCGCAGTGGAACTCGAATTGATGATCAGGGCTTCATGATTGGCTGCATCGCTGCGATTCTTTCAGGTCTTCCGCATGAACTGCTCCACGCATTGTGTTTTCAAAAAGATGTGTATCTGTATACGAATTTCAGAAATGGAATGATGTTTGTGACAGGTACGGAAACAATGTCAAAAACGAGATTCATCTGGATGTCTCTGCTGCCGAATATCATCTTTGGAGTGATTCCTTATGTGATTGGAATGCTGACGCCCAGCCTTTCCGCTGTGCTGATTTTTGGTACGATATGCCTTACGATGGGAGCAGGCGATTACTATAATGTCTTCAATGCCCTGACGCAGATGCCTAGGGGTTCATATACCTATATGTATCAGCTCAGCTCCTATTGGTATCTGCCCGAATAAAAAATACCTCATCGCAGAATTGCGGTGAGGTATTTTATGCAGCCAATTTCATGATCAGTTCAATGATGAGTCCGCCGGCTAAGCCGCAGATCCATGTCATGAACATGATCTTGAAGTTCTCCTTCATGTTGGGATTGACTCTCCAAAGGACCATCATGCCGGTGCCGGCATTGACCAGAAGACCTGCACAGACAGCCGCAAAGCCGATGACACCGTCAAGATACATCTTCGTCAATAAGATGGATGATGCACAGGATGGAATCATGCCCACCAGTGTCGAAACCAGAACAGACTGATTCGGATACGCGGCAACAAAGCTCTGCAGATTATTCTGTCCGATCCATTCAACAATCAGATTGAAGACGACGGTGATGACAAACAGCCATACTGTGACCTGCACTGTATGCATGAGCGCGGAATAGAAGATGCCGTGGGAGTGATCGTCGTGTTCACGTTCACAGAATTCTTCGACATCGATATTCTTCTGCTTCCTGGCAAATACAAGCAGATCAATCAATACCCCGGCAATGACAGCGACAATCAGCTTGACCAGCAGGATCGGCCAGATCTTGTCAAACGGTGCCTGCATTGAGATCATGATGGAAAGCATTTCATCCGAACTTGATAAGTAAACGGCAATCAATGTACCAGCTGAGATGACGCCGGTCGCAAATAAGGAAGAAGCAGCACCGGCAAAGCCGCAGGAAGGAAGCAGGCCAAGGACAGCACCCATGATTGGGTTTGCCCGGCGGTGCTTCTCCAGGAAGTGCTCCATTTTATGCCCGGCTTCATGTTCCATGAATTCAAGGAACAGATAGATGACAAATAAGAAGGGAATAATCTTCAGGACATCACTGAAGGAATCCTGCAGTACTTCAATCAATACCATATCAAAGTACTTTCCAGATCATCCGTATAGGCTACAAAGTAGCTGCCTGCATTCTTGCCGGCTTCACCCTGTGTCTTGTTCTGATCCATGATCCAGACAACCGAGACTTTCTTGCCTGTCGCAGCTTCATATGCAGCCAATGCCTTCTTGCCGTCGGCAATGGTCATTGTAAATAACGTTGTGGACAGACAGTCAGCGACGCCGGAATCATCTGTGATAATGCTGACGCTGTGGTAATACGTTGCTGGGAACAATGTCTGCGGATCGATAATATGAGAATAGCGGTTGCCGTCAACACCTGTATAGTAGCGCTCGTAGTCACCGGAAGTGACGACAGAATAGGAATTAGGAACATCCAGCGCCAAGAGGGAATCACCGGTCGTGCTGGCTGGATCAGTAATGCCGATGCGCCATGCAGAGCCGTCTGTCTTGCCGCCCAGTAAGCGGATGTTGCGGCCGACATTCAGATAGCCTCCGCCGACACCTTTATTGTTCTCCATGTCAGCAGCGACCTGTTCTGTTGCATAGCCCTTGGCAATGCCGCCGACATCCAGGGAAACATTCGGATCAGTGATGTAAACAGTATCTGCATCATCATCAATGATGACTTTATCCCAGCCATGGTAGTTCTTGACTGCTTCGAGTTCAGCTTCTGTTGGGACCGGTGCATTCTGTCCCTGTTCATTCAAAGTGATGCCTGCTTCACGGTAGGTATGCCATATTTTAAGCAGAGCGCCCATAGTGATGTCAAATTCACCGTCAGAATAGGTATAGAACTGCTTTGCCAGCAGCAGCATGTCAATGATCTTCTGATCAACCTTGACCGGGGCAATGCCTGCATTGTCATTGATGGTCTTCAGATTATTGATGCCGTCATAGTTGTTGTAGATGTCATACAGGTCGCTGTACTCTTTCAGCTGAGTCAGCGAATACTGATAGTTGTCAGCACTTTGATCAGTCTTTGGTGCTTCCTGATATGCATATGTAGTATCAAAGATACCTGCAGCAAGATCCGTGTTCTTATAGACCTCGCTTGTAGATGCCGCTGTTGTTGCAGCGGCAGAGGAAGTGGAGGTGCAGCCGGTCAGCACAGAGGCAGCCAGCATCAGTTTTAGTATGTTTTTCTTTTTCATATTGACCGATTATAGCAGAACTTTAAAAAACTGCCTAACACTTGCTCAGTTGAACAAATGAGGGGATATGTATAAAACGGACTGCATGAGCCTGATTCTAGGGACTTTGTTAGCAAAATAACTAGTGATAACACGTACAGTTTCATATATTAATAAAGAAAAAGATGCTATAATTTCAACTGTTTTGATGGGAGGAGACCATATGTCATTTTTACAGGGACCGATGAACGAACACCTCAATGGACATAAGGATCTGACGATGGGCAAGGAAGTCCTGAAGTCAATGGATCCGGATGTTGTATGGGTGCCGCTATATAATGGCGTTACACCATGCACACCACTCGTTAATGTGGGTGATGAAGTGAAAGTCGGTACAAAGATCGCGGAAAGAAACGATCATTTTTATCTGCCAATCTTCTCGCCAGTATCTGGTACAGTTACCGGTGTAGAAAAATTCATGACTTCTGGCATGGGGCAGGGAGATCACTTAAGAATCCAGAATGATCACAAGTACACAACAGTGCGTGCTTTTGCTGAATTCGATTACGAAAAGGCAAGCAGAGAAGAACTGCTTGATTTCGTGAAGAATGCAGGCATGCTTGGACTGGGCGGTGCAGGATTCCCTACATACGTCAAGTATATGAAGCCTGAGAACGTCAAGCTGTTCATTGTGAATGCAGTAGAATGTGAACCATTTCTGACTTCTGACTATAAGAACATTGAAGCAAATCTGTCTTTACTGAAGACTGGTGTGCTGGCACTGTTCAAACTGTCAATGGCAGAGAAGGGATGCATTGCCATCAAGGAAGACAAGAAGGATCAGATTGCTGCTCTGAAGTCTACCTTTGAAGGAACACCAATTGAAGTACGTACCGTTGAGGATAAGTATCCAAACGGATGGGAGCGTGTCCTTGTCTATGTACTGACAGGCAGACGTTATGACAAGCTGCCAATGGAAGCAGGATGCATCCTGAACAATGCTTCAACCGCAATTGCCTTAGGCAATGCATTGATCAACGGCAAGCCGATCACTGAAAAAATCCTTACCGTATCTGGCAATGCAATTAAGAATCCGCAGAATATCATTGTTCCAATTGGAACAAAGGCACATGAGGTCATTGATGCCGTCGGCGGTTATAAAGATGGTGTTGAAAATGTTCTGCTGATTGCCGGCGGACCTATGATGGGCAAGACGATTCCGAATGATCAGTTTGCAATCTGCCCGCAGAATAATGGTCTGACGGTCATGATCGATGAACCGAAGGATGAAGTAGCCTGCTTGAGATGCGGGAAGTGCACAGAGCATTGTCCGTCTGGTCTGGAACCAGTTAATATTGCAAGAGCTGCTAAGTTAATGAGCGTGCCTACATTGGAGCGGCTGTCTGTTATGGACTGCATCGAGTGTGGACTCTGCACATATGTATGTCCGTCTAAAATCGACGTTACTGAAAATGTACGTAAGGGCAAGAGACAGGTACAGCTGAAGATGCAGAATGAGAAAAAAGCTAAGGGAGGCAAATAAGCATGAAGTTTTCATTTAGACCATCCCCGAACTACCGTACAGAACAGAGCACTTCCAGCATCATGCTGGATGTAACTCTTTGTCTGCTGGCAGTTCTGTTATTTGCCATCGTATGGTACAGCGTATCCTATGGTGCTGCATATGGATTGAGAGTTGCTCTGATGGCTCTGTTTGCAGTCATTACAGCAGAAGCAACAGAAGCAATCTGGTTCAAGGCTACTGGCAAGGACTGGAAGGAGATATTCCATTCTTACGGCTGGGTCACAGCATTGATCCTTGTATTGATCACACGTCTTGAGGTCAGCTACTATGCTGTCATCGTGGCAACAATCGTAGCTGTTGTCTTTGGCAAGATGGTATTCGGCGGCTTCGGTCAGAATATCTTCAACCCAGCAGCTTTCGGTGAAGCATTGATCATGAATACATTCAGCGCAAGCGTTGCTTCTGACATCTCCACTGGTGCAACACCGATCACAACGATCAAATCTTCCGGCTGGATCATGGATTCCACTGCTTTCAATGCCTTCCTGACACAGTTTGGCGGACTGAAGAGCTTCTTCTTAGGAAATTACTCTTCTGTTATCGGCGGCAGCTGTGCATTGCTTCTGATCCTCTGCTTCCTGTTCTTATTATGGAAGAAGGATATCGACTGGCATCTGAGTGTCAGCTATCTTGTTACAGTATTTGTCATCTCTGGTATCGTTGGTCTTGCCAAGGGTGCTGGCTTTGAATACGGCATTTTCAATGTCATCAGCGGAGGCGTATTATTCGGAGCTGTCTTTATGATGACAGATCCAGTATCAACACCTGTTACAGTCGGCGGACGCGTAGTGTTCGGCGTCTGCACGGCCTGCCTGACACTGGTCATCCGCTGGAGAAGCAATCTGCCGGATGGTGTCCTGTTCTCTATTTTGTTAATGAACATGCTGACACCTGCAATTGATAAGGCTTTCTCCGGAAACCAGATCAAGAATGCATCAAAGTTTGCAAAGCGTGCCATTATCATCTGTGCAATCGCAGTTGCAACGACATTCTTTGTCGGTGCACTGCTGACACATAAGGAAGCAACGGCAGCCAGCAGTACGGCTCCAGCAATTGTTGAACAGGCTGACAGCAATGTCAGTGTGATGTGAGGAGGTCGGAAATATGGATAAGAATTCTAGTACATATAAGACAATCCTTCTGTCAGTCGTCTGTGCACTTGCAGGTGCCTGCTTAGCAGCAGCTAATGCTGTTACCAAGCCAATCATTGAGGAGAATGCAATTGCTGCAGTAAAGACAACACTGGATCAGTTCTACCCAGGTGCATCCTTCACAGATGTCACAACAAAATATGTCACCAGCGAATACACTCTGGTAGACGGTGTATATGAAGCAGAAGGGAAAGGATATATCTTCACACTTCATAATACAGGTTACAGTTCTTCCGGCTTCAAGTTTGCAATTGCCTTCAATACTGACGGTACAATTGCAGGCTATATGGCTCTGGAACAGAATGAGACTTCCGGCAAGGGTTCCCTTGCTTTCGAACAGAATTACATTGATCAGGTAACCAAGCTGACTTCTTCTGATGACATGCCTCTGATTTCTGGTGCAACAATTACAACAACAGCAGTAAAGAATGCAGTTGCACAGGCAGAAGCAATCTTCAATCAGATTGAAGGCATTACAGCTTCACCATCTGCAACAGCTGCAGCAACAGCATCTGCTGCGTCTTCAGGAACACTGGGAGAGACAAATTTCTCTTCACAGAATGCATCCTGCAAGGTCAGCAGTGAAGGTGTTTATTCCTGTCAGGCAAAGGGCTTCAACGGAACAGTTACAGCAACAGTCACAGTGAAGGATGGTGCAATTGTTTCCATCACTGATCTGGCAGGTGCTGATGACGGCGACGGTGTCGGCGATGATCTGTTCAAGGATGGTGCATTATCATCCTATGCAGGTGCTACATTAAAGAGCACAGTCGATGTTGAGTCTGGTGCAACCTATACTTCAAAGGCAATTCAGGCGATGGCTGCTGCTGCCCTCAACGGCGGTACAGCTTCCACTTCCACGACAAGCGGTGCAACTGCTTCCAGCGGTGCAACTGCAAAGTCATCTTCATCAACAACTACATCTGATACATTGGGTACTGGTGACTACACAAGTGCCAATGCATCCTGCACAGCATCTTCTGATGGTGTGTATGCATGCAAGGCAACCGGCTTCTCCAATGCTGCAGTATCCGCAACAATCACTGTCAAGGATGGCGCAATTGTTTCCATTACTGATCTGACTGGTGCAGATAAGGGCGATGGTGTTGGTGATACATGGTATTCTGATGCGTCTGTCTTCAATGGTGCAACATTGGATTCCTCCATTGATGCAATGTCAGGTGCAACTTATACATCAAAGGCCGTTAAGGGCATGGCAGCTGCTG
>CAYLQV010000039.1:0-20593 GCA_964385925.1 uncultured Galactobacillus sp.
CGGTCCCCCATAGTTGTCCCCCATAGATCAGTCCCCCACAGAATTTGGAGATCCGACAATTGACCTTATGGTCATTGCCTCACTTTATTTTTTGGAGGGGACATGGCAAAGAACCTAACTGTTGGTGATTTTCGAAAAAATCTAGCTGCGTTTGCGGTGCCATTCTTATTTGCGAATATGCTGCAGGCGCTTTATGGTGCCACTGATCTATTCGTGGTAGGAAGGTATGAGAGTGCTTCCGCCATTGCGGCAGTCAATATCGGCAGTCAGATCATGCAGATGATCACTAGTTTCATCATAGGATGTTCGATGGGAACAACCGTTCTGTTAGGCAGAAGTGTTGGTGCTCTGGATCAGGAAGGTGAAAAAAATGCACTGGCAGGAACGGTGAAGCTGTTCACCCTGTTTGCAGTGGCCGCAACGCCAGTCATGCTTCTGCTGTCCCGTTCAGCTGTTGTGTGGATGCAGACACCTGCAGATGCACAGAAAGAAGCTGTTATATATGTGCTCATCTGCGCACTGGGCATTCCATTTATCACAATATTCAACGTTGTATCCTCGATTTTCCGCGGACTGGGAGATTCAAAGACACCGATGCGGATTGTCTTCATTGCCTGTATCATCAACATTGCCGGAGATTTTTTCCTGACGGGATTCATGGGATATGGAACGGCAGGAGTGGCAGCGGCTACGACCGCAGCGCAGGGTATCAGCTCCGTCCTTGGCATTTATATGCTTCATCAGCAGGGTATCCGATTTCCTTCCTGGAAGGAAGCATCCACGAACAGTCAAAAAGGAATTCTGGCGATTGGACTGCCGATTGCCATGCAGGATACGCTGATCAATATTTCATTTATGATCTTAACAGTCGTTGCCAACCAGCGCGGACTGATTTCCTCATCTGCAGTAGGTGTGACAGAAAAGATCATTGGGTTCATGTTCCTGGTTCCTTCGGCAATGCTGTCGGCGCTGACTACGGTCACATCACAGAATATTGGTGCCGGGAAAAAGGAAAGAGCTGTCAGTTCACTGAAATTTGGAATGTTGATCACCGTATCTTTTGGTATTCTGATGTGTCTTCTTGCCAATCTGATGCCTTCTGTATTTACAGGTATCTTCACGAAGGATCAAGAAGTCATCATCCAGGCAGATCAATACTTCCGCACTTATTCGATTGACTGCATTCTGGCTGGGATTACCTTCTGCATCAACGGCTATCTGTGCGGCATCGGCAAATCATCCATTACGTTCATGCACAATGTGATTTCCATCTTTACCGTTCGTATTCCTTGTGCTTGGATCTTAAGCAGATTATATCCCTCTACATTGAGTCCGATGGGTCTGGCATCTCCGCTTGGCTCTGTGATGTCATTGGTGATCCTGACTGTCTGGTATTACCTGCATAAGAAAAAGATATGTGAGCTCTGAAATGGCAGCGCTTTCATTTCTGCGAAGTTGAACTTATAATATAAAAGAAGTATTCATGGAGGCTTGATACAATTATGGCGGTAAAAAAAACACCGGTGTGCCCACACTGTGGATCAAAGGATGTAAAAGAAGCAGATGGTTTCTATCACTGCAAGAACTGCTCCAGTGATTTTGGCAGAACAGCTTTGACAGATGACGGCAAGCCAATGGTTGATGAAGTAACAGGAATTCGTTTTCGTTTTGGTGATGCCATCAGCGGATCTGTTCATCTCAGATTTGCGGAAGATGCAGGAAGCTGTGTCTTTGAAGTATATGATGCAAATCTTGGCGGTGCAGATAAGGTAGCTGAAGTTTTACCAATGAAGAAGTGGATGGAACTGAAGCGGAAACTGTTCGAAGAACTGTATGTCAGTGATTGGGACAAATTCTACATTCCAGTCAATGACGGACAGACGATCCGCGGCAATAACAGCTGGGAATTCTCTGTGATTGTCAACGAAAATGAGGAAGTGACTTACAGCGGTATTGATGCATATCCTGTCTACTGGCATGGTCTGCTGAATCTGCTGGATCCATATTTAGACAAACTGAAACAGGAGTGATAAGAGAGCACGAGCTCTCTTTTTTACTCAGAAAGGATATCTTATGAACTTAGTATTTTTTGATATCGATGGAACCCTTGCGTTAGGAAAAGAAGTACCCGACAGTGCACAGAAGGCAGTCAGAGCACTGCGTGAGCATGGAGATATGGTATGGATCTGCACTGGCAGAGCTTTAAAGTACGCCAAGTCTAATTTCCATCAATATGCCAATGGATATATTGTCTCCAACGGTAGAGAAGGATATACCTGCTGTGCAAAGATCTTTGAACGGCCGCTGACTGCGGAACAGATCAGGGAGATCAAAAAGCGTCTGGATGAAGTGGGTGCTGGCTATGCATTCTATGAAAGCAGCCATGGTCACTACTTTGGACCATCAGACGGTTTTCAGGATATTGCGGCTGTGTGGGATGAAGGTTTCATCGTCAATGGAGGAGATCTCTCTTCCGTGAAAATCTATAACTTTGATATCTGGTTCAAGGACCAGGATCAGTACAAGGCAATTGAAAACACATTAAAGGATATTGCTATCCTGAATCCGCATGGAAAACACCCAAGTGCTGATGTCACTATCCTGGGATGGGATAAGGGAGATGCTTTGGCAGCAGTTGCAGAGTATATGAAAGTCCCTTTGGAGAATACCTACGCCTTTGGGGATGGGCTGAATGATGTATGTATGATCAAACGCGCTGGACATGGCATTGCGATGGGCAACGGTCAGGAAGAACTGAAGAAAGCAGCCGAATTTGTAACAACTGATATTCGTGAAGATGGTGTCTGGAATGGATTGAAACACTATCATCTGATTTAAAAAATTCCAATGTTTGCTATAATAGCCCGGTATGAGTGAAAAATATTTATTTTTTGATATGGATGGAACAATGATTGCGCCTGGTACGCATCATATCCTTCCTTCAACAGTAGAAGCACTGAAACAGGCCGAAGAAAAAGGATGCCATGCTTTTCTCTGCACGGGCAGAGGATATGGGATGGCACTGGAATATCAGGATGAGATCAAGATCCCCGGTGTTGTCTTTTCCAATGGAGCTGGCATTGCCTACGAAGGGAAAATCCTGGAGACACATGATATCGGCCAAGAAACAGTCAAGAAAATGACAGATCTGATCACTGCCTTAGGCGGCGGCTTTCAGATCATCGGGGTCGACTATATCTGGCAGAATGCTAAAGAGCACCGCCGGTTTGCGGAAAGATTTCCGATTGAATATCCTGATCTGAGCGAAGAGGAAGTCTTTGCTAGAAAAGCAATGCATTTGATTGATGAATATCATGGTGAAGCAATCCAGAAGATTGACTTCAACTTTGACAGTGAATTAACGGCAGATCTATTCTTTGCCAGGATTCCAGCTTCTTTGGAAATTGTTTTAAGCGGCGGCTACTATGCAAATCTGGGCAGACGCGGCGGTGAGCTGATGAAAGAAGGAATGACCAAAGGGTATGCGGTGAAACGGGTGCTGGAAATGTTTGGCGCTGACAGTCATGATGCATACTGTTTTGGCGATTCCATGAATGATATGACGATGCTGCAGGTATGCGGAACTGGCATTGCCATGGGAAACGGAACCGAAGAGATCAAAAAGAGCGCTGACTACGTCACCAATGATGCAGACCATGACGGGATCTACAACGCTTTAAAGCACTTTAATATCATATAGACAGCCTTTCATAATTTGGAACTTTTAAATCAGAAGTGGAAAAGAATGCTATGATTTATTCAGCATAAAAGGAGAAAAATATCATGGCTAATTTTCCAAAGGGTTTCCTGTGGGGCGGCGCAACGGCAGCTAATCAGGTTGAAGGTGCTTGGGATGCAGACGGCAGAGGACCGGCATTAACAGATGTCACGACCGGCGGCACTGTATCAGAATCAAGAAAGATTACGTACATTGATAAAGACGGAAAACATGGTGCACTGACCAGAGGACAGAAACTTCCGGAAGGAGCTCATTATGCCGTACTGGATGAGTGCTACTATCCAAATCATTTAGCAGTTGATGAATATCACCGTTTCAAGGAAGACATCGCTTTATTTGCAGAGATGGGCTTCAAGACATACCGTATGTCAATCTCGTGGTCCAGACTCTATCCGCATGGTGATGAGAAAGAGCCAAACAAAGCAGGTGTAGAACACTACAGAGAAGTCTTCCAGGAACTGAAGAAGAATCATATTGAACCATTAGTAACAATCTGGCATTTTGATACACCATTGTATTTGGAAGAACATTACGGCGGCTGGACAAACCGTGAGCTGATTGACTTCTATGTCAAGTTTGCGACAACATGCTTTACTGAATACAAAGGATTAGTCCACTATTGGCTGACCTTCAATGAGATCAACAATACAATCATGTTCCTGGACTTTGATGGCAGCAAGCATGAGGACAGTGAATATCAGGATGCATATCAGCACCTGCATTATCAGTTTGTTGCTTCCGCAAAGGCAGTGCAGATTGGTCATGCGATTGATCCGACAAATATGATTGGATGCATGATCTGCGGTATTACAAACTATCCGGCAACATGTGATCCTAAAGACATTCTTGCATGTCAGCATCAATGGGAGAAGAATATCTACTACTGCGGCGATGTGCAGGCACTTGGTGAATATGGTTCCTATTGCGAAAGACTTTGGAAGGAACACAATGTCAAGCTGGATATCACTGAAGAGGATATGGTCGATCTGGCAAACGGCACCGTTGATATGTACACATTCTCCTATTACATGTCTTCTATTGTCACAACTCATGAAGTAAAGGATTCTGTTTCCGGAAACTTCAGCAGAGGCGGCAGAAATGAATATTTGGAATATTCCGACTGGGGCTGGGCAGTTGATGCTGACGGCCTGCAGTACTATCTGGAAATGGTATATCAGAGATACAACATTCCAATGATGGTCGTTGAGAATGGCTTGGGCGCTTACGATACAGTGGAAGCAGATGGCTCAATCCATGATCCGTTCAGAATTGAATACTACAGAAAGCACATCCAGGCAATGGACCGTGCTATCGGCAATGGTGTTGACTGCATCGGCTATACGACATGGGGATGCATTGATGTTGTATCTGCCGGCACAGGTGAGATCCGTAAGAGATACGGATTCATCTATGTAGATGTAGATGATCTGGGCAACGGCACTCTGAACCGTTCCAGAAAGGATTCGTTCTACTGGTATAAGAAAGTCATTTCTTCCAACGGCAGCGAATTAGCAGACTGAATTGTGTAAAAGAACTTGGCTCTGTGGCTGAGTTCTTTTTCTTATGGTGAATCTATTTGGCATTTATGCCGTTTTATGTCAAAATCAAGAAGGCATGAGGTATAAAAATGAAGATCATTCCATATGAAGAAAAATATCGAAAAGATGTTGAAGATATCTGCATCGAAACAGGTTCTAAAGACAATTTAGTGAATCGTGAGCATCATGATTTCACGTTATTGATGTACTGCGATCCATATCTGGACCATGGAAGATGCTTCGTTCTGCTGGATGAGGAAGAGCGTCCGCAGGGATATATCCTCTGTGCAGAAGACGGGCGTCAGTTCATCAAGAACATGGAGCCATATTTCCGGGAAATCAGAGAAAAAGCACCTTCTTTTGCGGGAAGATGTGATCTGCGGGAATACGAAAAGTTTGTAAATGAGTATCCTGCCCATCTTCATATTGATATCCGGGAAAGCTATACTGGAAATGGAAGAGGATCCGCTTTAATGAATACTCTTTTGGAATCCCTGCAAAAAGATAAAGTTAGAGGTATAATGGTTGGCGTCGGTGCAGATAACCAAAGAGCGTATCATTTCTATCAGAAGATGGGCTTTCATATTTTAGAATCAGACCAATACGGCAGTGTCTTAGGGAAAAAATTATAAAAATAGAAATCGGGGTGAGTGAATATGCGTTATGAGGTTGGTACAGTATTGAATATTAAAGACTTGAATAAGCCGCTTCCAGCTCACGTTATTACAGAAGATGTCTATGAGGGTGTAACTGTATATTCACTTGGCAAAGATACAGATATTCCAGTTCAGACAAATCCAAATTATCACTGCTTCTTTTTACTGGCAGGAAAATTGAATGTCTTTACTAGAGACAGGCTTTCAGTACTGGCATCCAAAGAAATGAGCACTGGTGACGGCATCATTGTTCCGTTTGGACAGGCGGTCGGCAGTACAGTCTTGGAAGATTCTGTTGCGGTTGAAGTTGTCTTAGGCAAGAAATTGGAAGACAGCATCGTAAATCCGATGGAGCCGTTTACCGTCAGGGATTTGATTGAATACAAGCCGGGGCAGGCCATTCAGACAACTGTCTTCAGCAGCGGATTTATGTGTTTTGATATTGCATCATTGGATATGAATACAGAACTCAAGGACATTCAGGCACCGGGAGAACTGATCCTCACTGGTCTATGCGGAGAAGGAACAGTCATCTACAACGGTGAAGAGAGCGTTCTTCATATTGGTGAGAATTTCCGGATTGCCAATGGAACATCATATACTTTGAAAGCACAGGATTCACAGTTCAAGGTATCTCAGCTGAGCAGAATGGAATAATAAAAAAAATACTTCAGTGTGAAGTGTTTTTTTTAACTTACAGTCGCTGATTGAACACCGTCTACCTTGATCAGGTCATCGATGATTTTCTGCGGTTCCATATCCTTGGAAGTGGAGATTTCCACATTCAGCATCCATGGACTGTGGCCGTCATAATTGGCTTCAATATGGACATCACTGGTGGAGAAACCTTCCTTTTCCAGATGCTCGACTACGTTTTTCGTGGAACTGTCACGGTCGATCATGATGACAAGTCCCATGGTTGTCCTGGATCCCCCGAAATAGTGTGTATGATGCATGACCGTCTGGATCAGGATGATCAAGACGGCGGAGAAGACACCTTCAATGTAGAGGCCTGCCCCAATGCACATGCCGATTCCGGAAGTAGCCCAGATTCCGGCAGCTGTTGTCAGCCCCTGGATGGTGTCATTCTTGACAAAGATGATGCCTGCGCCGAGGAAGCCGATGCCGGTAATGATCTGCGCAGCAACACGGGCAGCGTCAAATTCCGCACTGTCGGAGAAACCATACTTTGAAACAATCATCATCAGTGCTGCTGCTAAGGCAACAATACTATGTGTTCTGACACCGGCTTCTTTAGAACGGGAATACCGCTCATAGCCGATGGCGCATCCGAGCCCGGATGCTAAAAGAATACGAAAAAGCCATTCAAAATGAATCATGATATTTGCTATGTTGTTCATAAATCCCTTCGTTGATATGCTTATCATAACATATATTTTTACAAAGTCATTTCAACAAACTATATCGTTTGTCATATATAATAGGATCGATGAGAAAATATATATTTTTAGATATCGACGGCACCCTGTTCTCAACTGACATTGGGAAGATTCCTGAGAGTGCCTTAAAGGCAATGGAGTTGGCCAGAAAGAATGGACATAAACTGTTTCTCTGCACCGGCAGATCATTAGCTGAAGTGGTGAAGTACTTGAATGCGGATGTTGACGGTTTTGTGCTGGGTGCAGGTTCGATGGTCTATGCTGAGGGTAAGCGGATCTATGATCAGCCGATCGAGGCAGCCGGCATCTCCCGCATCAAGAGGATTATTCACTCCTTTGGCTTAGGATATTCTCTGGAGGGAACTGCAGGTGCATACTGCTCTCCAGAAGGATATGAATTTTTATTGAAGTATTTCTCCGGCGGTGAAACAGACCGGCAGAAGCAGATTGCCAGATGCATGGAGAACTGCACGTATCCAGAGAGCTTTGGCTCAGAAGAAAATGATTCTATCTATAAAGTGTGTGCCTTTGGGACAAGCTGGAAGCCAGTCTATCCGAAATTGGCAGAAGCACTGGAATATCCCTTTGTCCTGACCAAGGTCATGGAGCTGCCGAATTTTGTCATCGGTGAAATCACGGACCGGAGTATTTCGAAGGCAAACGGAATCGAACAGATCCTGTCACACTATAATGCTGAAGAATTTGATGCAGTGGGTATTGGCGACAGTGCCAATGACATCCCAATGCTGAAAAAATGCGGCATCAGTATTGCCATGGGCAACAGCACTCCGGAGACAAAAGAAGCAGCCAGCTATGTCACCACCGATATTCTGGAAGATGGCATCTGGAATGCATTCGTACACTACGGGATCATTGAGGGAGAGGAAAAATGAAAATAGGAATTGTAGGCAATGGTTCAATTGTCCAGACGGCATTGGGACATCTGCAGGAAGCTAAGATCACAGTCGCTGCTCTTTGGTGCCGAAATGGTGAGAAAGGCAGACCTCTGAGTGAACAGTATGGTCTGAAGCTCTATACAGACTATGATGCATTCTTGCAGGATGACAGCTTTGATACCGTATATATTGGTCTTGTTAATTCACTGCATTATGAGTATGCATGCAGAGCGGCGGAAGCGGGCAAGAATGTCATTGTGGAAAAACCGTTCACCTCTAGATATGGGGAAGCATTGGATCTGATTGATCTGGCGGAAGAGAAAGGCGTAATGCTGTTTGAGGCAGTTCTGTCCCGCTACAGCCGGAATTATGACGCCTTGATCCCACATCTGGACGAGATTGGTGACATCAAGATCATCCAGGGCAACTATTCTCAGTATTCCCGCCGTTATGATGCATATTTGGAAGGAAAAGTACTGCCTGCCTTTGACCCAGCCTTGAGCGGGGGAGCACTCTATGATATCAACGTATACAACATTCATTTTGCGGTCGGCATCTTCGGTGCTCCGAGAAAAGTGACATATATGGCAAATAAAGGATTTAATGGAATTGATACCAGCGGCATCCTGACCATGGAGTATGATGGCTTCAAATCTGTATGTGTCGGCTGCAAGGACAGTGCGTCTCCAAGCCAGACAATCATTCAGGGGACAAAGGGGTATATTGAGATTCCCGGCCGTCCTGGCGTAATCAAGAATGCAGTCCTGCATCTCAATGGCAGTGTGGAAGATATTTCTCTGGATGTCAAAGATGAAGGCAATCCGATGACCAACGAGTTCCTGCGCATCCAGGAGGTCATTGACCAGCATGATACTGCTCAAGAAGCAATGTGGATGATCCGGACCAGACAGGTCATGAGCGTTCTGGACCAGGCAAGAGTGACCGCGGATATACACTTTGCGGCAGATGACAACCCAGAATTTACAATCGAATCATAAGCATTTCGTTCCACATCTTTGAGAAATGCTATAATAGTAGCAGACAATAAAGGAGAAAACATATGGCATTAGTAAATGTATCTACAGCTTTAAAGAGAGATGAAATCAGAAAGATCCTTGAAGCAATGGACTGCCCGAAGTACACTTTTGTAAAGATGAAGACACCAATCGAAATGCAGTTTGATGTAACAGACGACGCTGCAGGTTCCCATGGCGATCTGGCTAACTATACAAAGAAGGTCATCAAGGGACAGCCTTGGGGTGCTGCTCTGATGCTCAGAGTCCTGAACGAAGGTCAGGCATTCACCGGACAGAAGTAATCAAAGAGAAGATTCCTCAGTACAGACTGGGAATCTTTTTTTGTATATATTATCGATTCGTTTTGTTGCATGCTTGAAATTATTATATGATTGTTGCATTGAGGGGGATCCACAATGGCAGCACAGAATCAGTCACAGCAGGAAAATGAGGACTCCATCCTGGAACAGCTGGATGAAGTCAATGAAGAATTAAATCAAAAAGAAGAAGAGAAGAAGGCACGTCAGGAACAGAAGGTGCTTCCTAAGAGTGATCATAAAAAGAAATATATTACGTATGCAGTCTTGGCTGCCTTGGGCATCACTTTAGGACTGGGCATCCATGCGATTGTGGCAGACCGGCTGACATCTTCCTACAGCTATAGCGGCTATTCCACGGAAGTAATCAAGAAACAGCCGGATTATGATGAAAGCACGGCAGTGCAGCTGTACCGCACTGCACAGAAAGGCCAGTATACCTTCAATGGTGAGTCATATGATCTGAACAGTACAATTGCCACCTTTGAAAAGAATGGCTGGAAAATCGATTCCAGTGAGACGGTCACGCAGACTCTTGTCCCTGATCAGAAAGCAGAATATACCATGACTAAGGGAGACTACCGCATTTACAAAATTGGTGTAACAAACGATACAAAGCAGGATATTTCCCTGGAAAATGCTGCCTTGGAACAGGTCTACTGCTTTGATGATTCCATCCAGGCTTCCGGACCGTTCGGCTTCAAGAGCGGCATGAGTGAAGATGAGGTCAAGAAAGTCTTTGCCGACAATAATATTCCATACAGCATCAGCAAATACTCAGATACGACTTCTTATGATTCGGAGCTTCATGGGACTGATGAAAACGGGATCTATGTATCTCTTGATATCAACATTGCTGTCTATCAAGGCCAGGCAAGTTCGTTTGATTATTACCTCTATCAGGGCGGGGACAGCCAGGTCATCACTTTCCGTTAATTGTCTAAATCATATTGCGAGACAAAACAAAACGTTTATGGCATCATGTCATAGGTAAAATTCTTGAAAGAATTTACTTATTGACTTTGTGCGATACTCAAATATAATTTGGGTATCACAGAACTGACGGAAGTGGAATAAACCACATGAACTGTGATTACATAGTTAGCCGACCGTCTGGGCACGCACAAAGCGCCTGGACGGTTTTTGTTTTCTCAAAACTGTACCGGGAATAGAAAAGAAAGAGGCCAGCAATGTTAGAAAACGAAGAGTGGGCAGAATTCAAGGGAAGAAATTGGAAGTTGGAATGCAACGTCAGAGATTTTATTCAAAATAACTATAAATCTTATGACGGTGATGAGTCATTCTTAGCAGGACCTACAGAGGCAACTGAGAAGCTGTGGAAAAAGCTGCAGGAACTGCAGAAGCAGGAAAGAGAAAAGGGCGGTGTCTTAGATGAAGAGACAGATGTTGTTTCCTCATTGACGGCATATGGACCAGGCTACATTGATGAGTCCATAAAGGATCTGGAACAGATCGTCGGTCTGCAGACAGATAAGCCTTTAAAGAGAGCATTTATGCCTTATGGCGGCATCCGTATGGCAGAAGAAGCTCTGGTCACATATGGATATGAACCGAATCAGGAACTGCATAAGATTTTTACAGATTATCATAAGACACACAACAACGCTGTATTTGACGGCTATACACCAGAGATGAAGAGAGCCAGACACTCCCACATCGTGACCGGACTGCCGGATACTTATGGCAGAGGCCGTATTGTCGGTGACTACAGAAGAATCGCATTATACGGTATTGATCAGCTGATTGCCTGGAAGGAAGAAGACAAGGCAAACTGCGGCGACGGTACAATGACAGATGATGTCATCCGTTTAAGAGAAGAGATTTCTGAGCAGATCCGTGCATTAAAGGGCATGAAGAAGATGGCCGGTGTATACGGCTATGATATCTCTAAGCCTGCACGCACTGCCAAGGAAGCAGTACAGTGGCTGTACTTCGGCTACTTAGCTGCCATCAAGACACAGAATGGCGCTGCCATGTCAGTCGGACGTATTTCCACATTCCTCGATATCTTTATCCAGAGAGACCTGGACAATGGCACATTGACAGAAGAAGAAGCCCAAGAACTGATTGACCATATGGTCATGAAGTTCAGAATGGTCAAGTTCGCAAGAATTCCTTCTTACAACGAACTGTTCTCCGGAGATCCAGTCTGGGCAACATTGGAAGTTGCCGGCACAGGCATTGACGGCAGATCCATGGTCACTAAGAATGACTTCCGTTTCCTCCATACATTGGAGAATATGGGCCCTTCTCCAGAACCAAACCTGACTGTTCTCTACAGTTCCAAGTTATCCAATGGATTCAAAAAGTACTCGGCTAAGATTTCCGTTAAGACATCTTCCATCCAGTATGAGAATGATGATGTTATGAAGGTTGAATGGGGCGATGACTACAGCATCTGCTGCTGCGTCTCCGCTACGCAGACAGGCAAGGAAATGCAGTTCTTCGGCGCCCGTGCAAATCTTGCCAAGGCATTGTTATATGCCATCAACGGCGGTGTCGATGAAAAAGACGGTTCTCAGATTGGACCTGCATACAAGCCGGTCACAACTGAGTATCTGGATTTTGTTGATGTTGAACAGAAATATGTACAGATGCTTGACTGGTTAGCTGGGCTGTATGTCAATATTCTGAACCTGATCCAGTACATGCATGACAAGTATTACTATGAAGCTGCTGAAATGGCACTCATTGATACAGACGTCAGAAGAACATTCGCAACTGGTATTGCCGGTTTCTCGCATGTTGTCGATTCCCTCAGTGCTATCAAGTACGCTAAGGTCAAGACAATCCGCAACGACAAGACAGGACTGGTTGAAGACTATGAGATCCAGGGCGACTTCCCGAAGTACGGCAATGATGATGACCGCGCAGACGAAATCGCAGAGTGGCTGTTAAAGACATTCATCGCTTTGGTCAAGAAGCATCACACTTACAGGAACAGCGAACCTACAACATCCATTCTGACGATTACAAGCAACGTTGTATATGGTAAGTATACAGGCAATATGCCTGACGGCAGACGTGCCTGGACACCGTTGGCACCAGGTGCTAACCCATCTTATGGTGCAGAGCAGAATGGTCTGCTGGCTTCCCTGAACTCCTTGACAAAGCTTCCGTATCACTGGGCATTGGATGGCATCTCCAACACACAGACAATGAACCCAAGTGCGCTCGGTCATGAAGACGGTGAAAGAAGTGAGAATTTAGTCAATGTCCTAGACGGCTATTTCGACCAGGGTGCACATCACCTCAACGTCAACGTCTTCGGCAAGGAAATGCTGCTCGATGCAATGGAGCATCCTGAGAAGCCGGAATATGCTAACTTCACAATCCGTGTTTCAGGCTATGCTGTCAAGTTCATCTCTTTGACGAGAGAACAGCAGCTGGATGTCATCTCCAGAACATTCCACGATCATCTTTAAGAAGTAAAATAGAAGTGGTGGAAACGCCGCTTCTTTATTTTTCAGAAAGGCAGAATTATGACAGAAGGAAGAATCCATTCATTTGAGACATTTGGTGCGGTCGATGGACCGGGCGTGCGCTTTATTGTATTCATGCAGGGATGCAGAATGCGGTGTGCATACTGCCATAATCCAGAGACCTGGAAGATGGATGCCGGAGACCTCTATACGCCACAGCAGGTACTGGACAGAGCACTGCGCTATCAGTCCTATTGGAAGAACGGCGGCGGCATTACTGTATCCGGCGGGGAAGCACTCCTGCAGATCGACTTCCTTCTGGAGTTCTTTGCTTTATGCAAAAAGAAAGGTATTCACACAACATTGGATACCTCTGGCAATCCCTATACTACGGAAGAACCATTCTTCAGTAAATTCAATGAGCTGATGAAGGTCACTGATCTCTTTCTGCTGGACATCAAGCAGATCGATCTGGAAAAGCATAAGCAGCTGACCGGCTGGACCAATGAAAATATTCTGGCCATGGCACAATATCTTTCTGCCCACCAGAAACATATGTGGATCCGTTATGTTTTAGTGCCGGGCATTACAACTGATCATGAAGACCAGATCAGGCTGAAGGCATTTATTGACACCCTTGATACAGTCGACAGAGTTGAAGTGCTGCCATACCATAAGCTTGGTGTGCCTATGTACGAAAAGCTGGGAATCGAGTATCCTTTAAAGGGTGTCGAACCGCCAAGCAGTGAAGAGATAGAGGCGGCAGAGGCAGTCCTGAAGAAAGAGGCATAAATGGATCTATCCATATTCCGAAAAGAAATGAACTTCCGTGAACTGGGAGGATATCTGACCAGGGATGGAAGACACGTTAAGCACGGCATATTCTACCGCTGCGGTACTTTGGGCGATATGAACGAACAGGAATTGGCAGAAATCGGCAGACTGGGCATCCGTTCCATCTTTGATTTCCGCTCAGAAAAAGAAGTTGAGAACAAGCCTGATCCCGAGATCAAGGGAGCACGCTACTTCCATGTATCCGCAATTACAGATGAAGCTGGCAATGAAGTCGATCTTTCCCCAAAGGGCATGGAGCAGTCAGAAGAACGGTTCTATTCCCCAGAGGCACATGCCATGTTCCTGGAGAACTTCTATGGCAGAATGCCGTTCTCCCCTGCATACAAGGTCATGTTTAGAGAAATCCAGAATGGTCAGACACCAATCCTGTTCCACTGCAGTGCAGGCAAGGACCGTACCGGCATCGGTGCAGTATTGATCCTGCTTGCCCTCAATGTGGATGAGGAAACAATCCTGGCAGATTATATGAAGACCAATGAATACCGTCAGGTATTGATTGACCGCATGATGGAAGCAAAGAAAGATCTGCTTGCCAAGTATGCAAACGCTGAATATATTATCCATGGCTTTGAAGGCGTCAATCAGGAAGCTGCCGAATTCTCACTGGCAAAGATCCAGGCTAGGTATGGTGACTATGATACGTACTTCCGGGAGAGATTCCATCTTGGCCCAGAAGAACTGGCGTACTTAAGAGACAAATATACAGAAAAATGACACTTCATTGCGAAGCGTCATTTTTGTTTTCGGTTATTCAAGTATATTTTCATCATTGCTTCAAAGTCTTCTGCATTGGTATCAGCAGAAGCAGTGGCAAAGATACATTCAGCTAAAATATCAATAAAGGCATCTTTTTCATTTAAACCATACATATGCATAATCTGTTTCAAAGAAATACTGATTTCGCGGACCATGTTTTCATGACGGCTGTCAATGACATCCAGGATGTCCGGATAGGAACGATGTGTCAGAATGAGTACGTCATATTGTTTAAGAAACTTGCGGGCAGCAAGGAATAGCTGTGTAATCAGCTTTTCCGGCAGTATCTTTCCTGGGTCAACATCATTAATGAACTTGATATCCTGATTCCAGTCCATTTCCATGACAGCATGTGCCAGATCTGTCTTACTGGCAAAGTAATGATATGAAGTGCCCAGCGCAATACCGCAGTCGTTGGCAACACCTCGTAATGACAAACCATTGAACCCGCCGTGCATCAGCTGCGCTTTAGCAGAACTGAGAATATTCTCCCGGATATCGGGAATGATCTTTGGCATATAATTTCTCCCTGTCTATGGTCTGTATATATTAATATATACAGGAAATGTAAACTATCAATTTTATTATTGAAACATTTTTATAGATAAGCAATAGCATTCATTTTATTACTCAAAATTATGGCCAATGTGACATTCATGCACAAATGAAAAGTGTTTTCATAAATTTCATGTTCATTTTTATACAAATTCTTGTATTATTAATGGGCACACTTTATTTTCAGGGAGAGTTTTATGACAACAATGTTTATCTTAAATAAGAATGATCTGGCAAAAGCTGTCAGAGAAGAATATGGATGCACAGGCAAAGACTGCAAGGCAATCGTTACTGATATTTTTGAAGTGATTACAGAAAGTCTGGCAAATGGGAATGATGTTTCCATCAACGGCTTTGGTAAATTTGAAGTAAAGGAGAGAGCTGCAAGAAAGGGAATCAATCCGGCAACGAAAGAAGAGATTGATATTCCGGCAGTGAAGACAACTTCATTTAAAGCAAGCAAGACATTAAAGGATAAGCTGAAATAACATACCGCAGAAATGCGGTTTTCTTTTCGCAAAAAAAAGAGATACGCAGCTCATGCATATCTCCTGATGCAGTAAATTATCCCATGTTGGATGAGATGGAAGATACTTTTAAGATGCCGCTGAATAACGCAGGTTTCTGATAACGGCGGTAGATGGTGACACGGTTGAAGTCACGGATGCCGGCAAGGACTGCCTGCACATTCCTGATGAGCTTGCCATCCAGACTGAAGACAGTCTCATGCGTTGGATCCTGGAAAACATATTCATCTTTTGGGTCATGGATCTCTGCACTCATGCCGTATTCCACCAGAGTTCTGGTCAGAAAACGTGCCTGTTGAAGCGTGAGGTCTTCACCAATAGATACTGGGATCCGTTTGATCAGCTGCATGGAGTCTTCTTGGGAAAGGTCATGCAGAGCATCCGCAGAAGTGTAGACAGAACAGCCGCCGCGTTTCGTCAGGACAACACGGTATTTTGAAGCTGCCTGCTTAGTGTTTTCGTTGATTACCATACTGGACTCCTCCTTTATATGAACTGAATATAAAGAAAGAATGTTAAAATACTATGAATGGAAACTGAATTTCTGTTCACATTGATTGAAAACGGATGAGGTGCTTATGAAAAGTTACAAATTAGTCATCTTTGACATGGATGGCACAATCTTATATACCTTGGATGATATTGTGGATGGGCTGAATGATGCCCTGCAGAAGAGCAGCCTGCCGCACATTGACAAAGAGAATGTCCGCAAGTTCATCGGCAGAGGCATCCGCCATGAAGTAGAAAACTCTGTACCGCAGGGGACCTCTTCAGAAGTGATTGAACAGGTATTCCGGGATTTCAACACGTATTATGCAGTCCACTGTGCGGATCATACCGGTCCATATGACGGCATCCTCGATCTGTTGAAGAAGCTGAAAGAAATGAAGATCCTGTGTGCGGTCGTCTCCAACAAGGGAGACTATGCTGTACAGGAATTGGATCAGCAGTATTTTCCAGGCCTGCTGGATGCAGGTGTTGGGGAGAAGAAAGGTATTCGCCGCAAGCCGGCACCGGATACGGTCAACGCCGTACTGGACCAGCTCCAAGTGAAGAAGGAAGATGCTGTGTATATCGGGGATACAGAAGTCGATATTGAGACAGCTGTCAATGCAGAAATGGACGCCATCATTGTAGAATGGGGATACCGTGATCATGATTTCTTAGTTGAGCATGGCGCCCGTACATTAGTCAAAAGCGTGAAAGAATTAGAAGAGATACTGGTATCGCAGAAATAAAAGAAAGGACAGAGTATATGGTCAAGGATGTACTGAAGGGATTGAATGGAGAACAGACTGCAGCCGTCACGGCAACGGAAGGATATATCCGCGTCATCGCCGGAGCAGGCTCAGGCAAGACACGTGCACTGACGCACCGCTTCGCATATCTAGTCAATGAACTTGGCATCCGTCCAGGCAATATTCTCTGTGTAACATTTACCAATAAAGCAGCAGCCGAGATGAAGGAAAGGATCCATCAGCTGACAGATGATAACGACACAGGCTACGTCTGCACATTCCACAGCTTCTGTGTCTCCATCCTGCAGGAAGACAGTCATGCGATTGCCTATCCAAAATCATTTCTAGTCTTGGATAACAGTGATATTGATGCGATGCTGAAAATCATCTATGAAGAAAGAGGACTGACATTAAGAGACAAGACATTCGGAAATGCCAGAGATATGTTTGAAATGCGCAAAGGCGTCACTGAGCCGAACTACTATATGTACTTAGTACAGATGTCGTTGGAAGAACTGCATCAGAAATATATGAATGCGTCCGAAGTAGATGACATCCTGTTCTACGGATATCTGTATCAGGAAAAGAAGTGCTTTGGGCTGGACTACAATGACCTGATTTTCCTTTCACTGTTTATTTTCCGTGAACATGCAGACATCCAGCTGAAGTGGCAGAAGAGACTGGAATATATCATGATCGATGAGTTCCAGGATATTGACCCGCCGCAGTATGAACTGATGGAAAAGCTCTGCGGATATCACAACAACTTATTTATTGTCGGCGATCCTGACCAGACCATTTATACATGGCGCGGCGCGAGGATTGGCTATCTGCTGAACTTCGATACAAGATTTCCAAATGTGCGGACCATCATGATGATGGACAATTATCGTTCTACACCGGAGATCCTGAACTGTGCCAACAGCCTGATCGATAAGAATGATGACCGCATGAAGAAAGAGCTTAAGGCCGTTAATGAACCTGGCCGCAGAGTGGTATACAAGCATGCTAAGAACGCCAAGGAAGAAGCAGAATGGATGCGCGATGAGATCAACGGACTCATCAAGCAGGGCGTAAAGTATGGCGACATTGCCATCCTCTATCGTGCCCATTATGTGACCCGGCAGATTGAAGAAGTATTTCTGCAGTCGAAGATGCCGTATCGGATCTATTCCGGGGTGCAGTTCTTTGACCGCATGGAAATCAAGGATGCCCTGTCCTACCTGCGTCTGGTTGCCTTCAAGGATGATCTGTCCTTCGTCAGAATCGCCAATGTTCCTAAGCGCAACCTTGGTCAGAAACGGATGAAGTTCCTGCAGGAATATGCAGAAGAACACCATACGAGCATGTATGATGCCCTGAAGGATAATGTGGATACAGAACTGTTCCGCAACACTAAGTCTCAGGCATTGATCAAACTGATTGATGAATACAGTTCACATATAGATGAGAAACCTGTATCGCAGGTGCTGGCAGAACTGCTGGATCTTTCTGGATATGAAGAAATGATGCGCACGGAAGGAAGCCAGGAGCGTCTGGATGACCTGGCTGAATTGAAGCAGAGCATCTACGAATGGGAGACAAGTGTCGGCGAAGAGACGGACATGGTGTCTTATCTGCGCCATATAGCCCTGTTCACAAATACAGATACCTATGCTGGCAGTGATAAAGTCAGACTGATGACGGTGCACAGTGCAAAGGGACTGGAGTTTCCTTATGTATTCCTATGTGAGATGTGCGAAGGTATCTTCCCATCCCGTAAAGTACGTACCAAGAGCGGCATGGAAGAAGAACGGAGACTTGCCTTTGTCGCTATGACAAGAGCTGAGAAGGAACTGTATCTTTCTGATGCCGAAGGCAGGAACTTTGACAACACGAGCAGATATCCGTCCCGCTTTATACTGGATATTGATCCAAAGCTGCTGATTTATGTCGAAAAACCGGATGAAAAATATCTCAGCAAAGCACAGGAGAATGTGCAGCGAATCAATGACAGTTTCCTGCCGGACATGGATGAGCTTGACCTGCATGAAGGTGACAGAGTCAGGCACAGAGTATTCGGTGACGGCACTGTTGTGGAGATCAATATCGATGAAGAAGCTGTCATGGTCAAGTTTGACAGCATGCAGACAACAAGAGCGATTGCCCTGCGTGCAGCACATAAATTAGAAAAGATCAGAATGGCATAAGGAGGAATTATGGATACAATATTTCACCGCATCAGCGTCAGAAAATTTACCGAGCAGAAAGTAGAACAGGAAAAGATAGAAATAATCCTGTCAGCCGGCATGCAGGCACCAAGTGCTGCCAACCAGCAGCCATGGGAATTTTATGTTGTAACTAATCAAGAACTGCTGAAGAAGCTCAGCACTTCTTCACCATATGCAGGACCTGCAGGAGGTGCACCGGCGGCAATCGTCAGCGTCTACCGTAAAGACTGCCGTCTGCCGGAATACGCACAGATTGATATGTCCATTGCAATGGAAAATATCTGGCTTGAAACAGATGCTCTGGGGTTGGGCGGCGTATGGATCGGTACTGCTCCGCTGCAGGAACGCATGGATGCCGTCAGGTCAATCCTGAACATTCCGGATTCTCTTGAAGTATTTGCCTTATTTCCATTCGGCTATCCCGCCGAATCCAGACCGCAGGCAGACCGTACTGATCCTGCACGGATCCACTATATCCGCTGAGAAGAGATTGAATCTCTTCTTTCTTTTATGCATGAAATTGATTAGAATAGTTGAGTGCTTTCTAGAGAGGTGGCTTATGTTCTATTTAGTGACCGGAATTATTGAGTTGGTATCAATCGTCGGCATCTCAGTTTTCCACAGCGGAACAATTACAAATGTCAGCGGACTGGTGCTGTTCATCACTGCCATCATGATCCCATTGGCAAACTTTATGGCAATGGCTAGATCTTTCGGCCATCAGCCGGTCAAGCTCTTATTAGCGCTTACTTCAATCATCTGCACCATGCTGGAACTGCTTGGACTGCTGAAGTCTGTTTCAATTCCGGACATCTGGCTGAAGATCATGTTTGTCTATATCGGGGTTTCTTCCATCCTCGTTTATGTGGACATGAAGCTGAAACCGGGACATCGCTCGGTCACCGAGAATCAGCAGGATACACTGCGATAAAACAAAAGTTCAGAAGAAATTCACTCTAGAGCAGTCAATTTGTAGTATTTTTAATGTCGGTATAAGGGAGGAACATATGTTCAACTTGTTTCATAAAAAAGATAAAGAAAAAAAAGAAGAAAAAGTAGAAGCGGATATCCTGGGCGACCGTCCGCAGGATCCTAACGGCATCCTTGTCGGCATGTTCTGCCCGGAATGCGGCTATATGGAAGTCAATGAACAGTCCAGTGTTCTTCCGTTGGAAGGGTTTGCCATCTGTCCTAACTGCGGAGCCAATCTGAAAAGAGGCGGCTTCTTAAAGTCAGGCGAAGGATATATCCTGGCTGTCAACGCCGTCAAGGTCAAGAAGAGACAGACAGGCGGTCATTACAGAGTCAAGAAGGCAGGACCTGCAGTTGTTCGTTCCAAGGGCAACGGCAGACTGGCTAGATTCCATCAGGCATAACAAAAAGCTGCGCAGGCAGCCAATGGCATCAACTTAAGGTAACTTAGGCTGATGCCTTTTCTTTTTGGTCA
>CAYLQV010000040.1:0-18579 GCA_964385925.1 uncultured Galactobacillus sp.
CTCATCATGATGAGTTCTTTCTTTCAAATATATCCAATATAAATTTTGGCCTGTTCTTTCACTTTATTAACTTTTGAAAACTCTTATGTGTTTATTTGCTGATATCAACTAGATCTGTGCTGCTATGCCATATGCCATGCGTACTGCCTGCTGGATTGTCTGAGGCTTCAAGCAGTCTCCTATCAGAAAAAACTGTGGAGCAGCCTGCTGAAAAGCCAACGCTTCTTTCAGATATGAAGCCATTCCAGCAGCAACTGCTATGGAATCATATGGCAATTCATGCATCTGCTGCTGTGCATCCAAATAACAGACAGCATGATCTTTGACTTCTGTGACAGCTGCATTTGTAATACCATGGAAGTTGTCTTCATTCTGCCATGCATTTCTGACCATCTTCCAATAATGGACCATGGCAGCATCCGCCGCCAGCATATCTCTCATTTCCAAGACTGTCGTTTCGTGTCCCATTCTGGATAGATAGATGCCCATTTCAACCCCCACTTCCCCACCGCCGATGATGATGACATGATGGCCTAAAGATGATGGTTCCTTGAACACCATATCATAAAAGTATGGATGTGCTTCGAGAAGGCCAGGAATCTTTGGCAACACTGGATGTGCTCCCAGAGCCGTCACCACTGCATCAAATCCTTCCTGTTGGATGGACTGTGGATCCGCCTTTGTATTCAGTCTCACCTCAATGCCATTTTTATGGACCTGATAGATAAGAAAATCTTTGTATTCTTTCAAAGTCCATTTGAAGTCAGCATATTCTGCATGTTTAATTGCACCACCTAAAGAATCTGAGCTTTCAAAAATCACAGGTGTGTGACCCCGCTTCTGCAGATTCAAGGCACAGCACATGCCTGCAGGACCGCCGCCGATAATCGCAACTTTCTTTTGATGATCCGGCAGTGAGATCATTTCTTTCATATGATGCTCCAGACCGATTTCAGGATTGACAGAGCATATGGAAGCCAAGATATCATTCTTCCCCCTGCCATGGCATTTATTGCACCGCAGACATGGAATGATATCATCCTCTTTGCCGGCAGTCACAAGATTGGCATAACCAGGATTTGAAATCCACGCTCTTGCCATAGCAGCCAGGTCCATCTTTCCTTCTGAAATTGCCTGATCAGACAACAATGGATCCTGATATCCTCCGACCGAGGCAACCTTTGCATGAATGCCGCTCTTCTTGACTATTTCAGCCAAATCAAGAAATGGATTTTTCTTAAGGTTATATGAGATAGGATGATTCTCATTCACATCACTCGTTCTGACTTGAACGATATCAATATATGGATCTGCCTGTTTCAGAAATGCCAGACCTTCCTGCTGAGTATAGCCAGGTGCTTCGATGGAAAATTGCAGTTCAATTAAGAAATGCTCACCGACTGCTTCCCGTGTTCTTTTCAGAACAAGAAGCGGATAACGGCATCTGTTCTCAAAAAATCCGCCATATTGATCAGTACGTTTGTTCTTGTCTGCAGAAAGCATTTCCCCCATGATCTGAGCATTATAAGCCATGTGCAGAGTCACCATATCAAAACCTAGCTTCTTCAGATCTGCCGCCTGCTGGGCAATACTGTCAGCGGTTTTTTCTAAATCTTCTACAGAAAGTTCATCCGTGATACTAGCTCCCATGGCAGTTGTTTTACCGGAAGCAATATTCTGGCAGAGAGCGTTGATGACAGTCATTGTTCCGTTCTTGCTGCGATATGGAAAATGATTGAATGCTGAAAAGAGACCGGCACTGATCAATGCGCCATAGAAATGAACTGCTTCCGTCAGCTGCACAAGATAATTCTGACATTGTGCATCATACAGATCGAACTGCGGAAAATGCGGTGTATCTTTAGAAGCATCCATCTTTGGCATACCGACATTGTTATTAATGCCGGTGATGGTAACAATTGACGCACCTCCCTTTGCACGATTGACATAATGCGTGAACAGACCGTCCGCAGGATAAAGTTCAGGCCCCTGCAGAAAATGAGGTGTGGAATTGCTGGCATACATACGATTTTTAAGTACAAATCCGCGGATTATCAACGGTGAAGTCAAAGCAGTATATTTTGATGACATAGGACCTCCTTGTAAATTCTTTACGCATGTATAATAATGGACTCTAGTACAGTTTTCTATTGGCGATTTGATCATTTCGTAAAATATTGGACGAATTTAGCAATTCGTCCAGCAGGAGGAAAAATGGAACATGAGGATCTGAGAGTCATCAAGACAGTAGAATGCATTGAAACAGCATATCTTGAGCTGCTTCAGCAGAAAGATGCAGACAAGATCACAGTTAAAGAATTGGCTGCAAAGGCAAGAATCAGCAAGGCTACCTTCTACCTTCATTATATGGATCTGCAAGATCTCTCTGATGATCTCGTCAGGAAACATATCTATTCCATGATTTCAAAAATGGATTTTCTTCCCTTGTTTTTCAGTAATCCTAAACTTTTCAGCATAAAGTGGAGCACAGCAGTCCATGATGATTTTCCGGTATTCCGTGCAATTCTGCATGGCCGCAGTGAAACAGTATTTGAACATATCATTTCAGAGACTTTGAAAAAAGCGTTACTGGATACAAAAATCATTCAGGATACCCAATCAAACCGCATGCGGCTTGATTTCCTGATTTACGGTATGCTGGGATTCATGCCAATTTACACAAATGATCCTGCAGTTTCAAAAAATGAACTGATGAAATTTCAAACGCAGGCGGAGAATATCTTTTCGGAATTCTGTGAATCCACAAAATATGATTGATGATGTTGAAGAACATTCAAATTATACGAAGTAAAAAATACGACATACAGGTTTCTATAAATGATATCTTTATTTACCAATCATCTGGTCAAAGATGATTGAACACTCATGGCAGCTCATAATCATGCTCTGTTCTTCGTATGCTTTGATCATTTTTCTACTTGAATCCTGTTTTGGAACTTAAAATGTCATTATTCGCAACACTTTGAAATGTGCTTGTGTCAAATCAAAGGAAGTCTAGTTTTGCTGTAAAACCAGATAGTCTCAGTAAAAAAGAGGAAAAGCTCATGAGTTCTTCCTGTTAGTTGGATAAAAATGATTGTTTGTAATGATTCTGATTCTCTGTATTATTTCTATTGCTCGATATTATATAGATTATCTCTATTCTTCACTCCCATTCAATTGTTCCCGGCGTTTTCCGGATGATTCATACATCTCAACAAGGTCTTCTTTGACACGTTCCAATTGTGAAAAGCAGTATAACGTACAAGACGAGAACGATCATCGGCAAGTTTAACAAGAGTTTCTTTTGGTATACATGGATTCATTGCGAGTAAAGCTTGGGCAGCAGTTTCTTGATCAACTTACAAAAATTCCAAACGTCTTTTGAGATATGACGGTTATGCGCAACATTCACACGGATCTAATGTAATAACGAATGACTCATCTGTTTTAATTTTTCTAACGACTTTTCCTTGTAGATATGTTTTTATCATTTTCACTTCCAGGAATGCAGTTTCATATGGATTCCAGATAATCTCCGTATAATCAAAATGATTCTTATTGATTGACAAGATACCGTTTTGATTCATAAGGGACACGTCACATTCACCCATATATTACCTCTTTTCCCTGTCCCAACAGTTCATTTCGATTTAATCTTCTATCGAATAATCCGAGGTAAAAAAATTCTTATTATCAAAGTTTTCATAGATCGATTATCCCATTGTCGAGGCAGTGTGCGACCATCTCCCATGTGTTTTTTTGCTGTTGTCATCAACATCTCAGCCATATTTTCTCAGAGTGAGGACTGCAGTCCTCAAACTCCCTATCACTATTCTGCCATTAAGTCCATGATGTAGTCATTTTAAATGTATACCTACCATATTTGCCATATGAAAATCCCACTTCTGTGGGCAACACTTTACTTATTTGTGTTGTCTACTTTAGCGGGATCGTATCAAATCATTGGATTCTATTTAATCTTTATTCTTCTTTTTATATCTTTTCGAGATTTTCGCAAACTTGGACTGCTGTAGAAGGACTGCGTTTACAGCACCATGTAGATCAAAGTTCCGACAATTGCCGTAGAGAAGATGATCTTGATTGGTCCCCACTTGAATTTACGGATCAGAATCAAGGATACAATATACAGACCAAGTTCCACCCAGCGTATGGATGATAGGGAAATCTCTGAGAGTGTGCTTGTACCGAAGAAAGCGAACAAGATGATTGTCAAGCCTGCCCCTGCAATCATTGCAACGACGGCCGGCCTCAGCTGCCCAAGTATATTTTTAACAACATTCAGTTCACGATACTTCGTATACAACCATGCCAACAGCAGAACAATTAGAATGGAGGGCAGGACGCAGCCAAGAGTACATACCAGTGCACCGGGAAGCCCTGCCATCTTCTGTCCGACGAAAGTGGCACTGTTGACTGCAATCGGTCCTGGAGTCATTTCAGCGATTGTCGTGAGATCGGCATACTCTGCCATTGTCAGCCAGCCTTTCTGCTGAACAACAAGGGTCTGGATCAAAGGCATTGCAGCATAGCCGCCACCGAAGGAAAATGCACCAATCTGCAGATATACAAAGAATAATTCCAATAAGATCATAACAGAGCCCCCTTCCGTTCCACGACTGTTTTCACTAGACCTAAAGCAATGAAGATCAAGATCAATGCAATGGAACTGACCCCAAAGAACCAGGAAGCGATAAATGCCGCAAACATCAGTACGATATTGACGAGATTCTTTGACTGAAAGATATTTTTGCCCAGATCCAGCACCACATCTGTAATGATTGCGCCTACTCCAGCCCGCATGACCTGCAGTGCAGTCTTGATCATGACATTTGTCGCAAAGGAACTATAGATCATTGCCACGATTGAAATGATGACAATCGGAGGAATTACCGTTGCTACGGCAGATAGAATAGCTCCTTTCAGACCAGCAATCCGATAACCAAAGATCACAGAACTGTTGACAGCCAAAGCACCTGGTGCAGACTGAGCAATCGCTGTCATATCAAGCACTTCATCGTCGGTCACCCAATGCAGTTCATCACAGAATTTCTTCCGCATCATTCCGATAATGACAAAGCCGCCGCCAAATGTAAATGCGGAGATTGTCAGCATCGAGAAGAAGAGTTTGACCATTGATACCTTTTTTTCTTCTTTCATATTTCCTCCTGTTTTCTATTATAGTATACAGATGGAAAATATATTTTAAAAATGCTATTATTTTATTAATTTCATATCATTTTTATTATGTTTAAAGGAGAGCAGAATATGGCCACAGTCCATGCGTTGAAAATCTTTCAGGATGTTTATAAAACGCACAGCATTACAGAAGCTGCCCGCAGCCTGTATATCACTCAGCCTGCTGTCACTCGGGCTATTCAGGATTTGGAAAAGGAATATTCCGTCCGTCTTTTTGAACGGTATCATCGAAGACTGATTCCAACTGCTGCTGCAGACCGTCTGTATGCATACAGTTCACAGATTGTTGCCTCCATGGAGGAGATGGATAAGATGTTCTCGCAGGAGAACTACCAGACAAAAATCCGGATTGGAGCGACGCTGACCATTGGGACATTTCTGATGGCTTCCATCCATCAGCGCTTTCAGAAGGAACATCCTGATTCTCGTATGGAAGTCACCATATTGAATGGTTCTGCCCTTCAGGACGACCTGCTGAATAACACTTTAGATTTAGCGCTCATAGAAGATTCTATCCATGAAGTTGATCTGAATGCAGTCCCTTTCTACCATGATGAAATGATCCTGCTGCTGCCAACAAAACATGCTTTAGCAGAGAAGAAACAGATTGAACTCTCCGACATATCCAACTACCCATTCTTGATGCGGGAGAAAGGAAGTGCTGGAAGAGAGTATATCGATGAACTTTTTACAAAGAACAACATTCAGATTTCTCCGCTCTGGCAGAGTGCCAGTACGGATGCCTTGATCAATGCAGTAGAAGCCGGGATTGGCATTACAATTCTTCCTTCTTCACTCTGCGAAGAGGCATTGAAGAAAAAGGAGATCATCACAAGACCCATTGCACATCAGAAATTGAAAAGAACATTTTACGTTGTTATGCACAAACAGAAGTACATCACACCTGAACTGACAGATGTGCTGAACATCTGTAAAAATATTTCAGATAAAGAATGAAAAAAGGCAGGTTCTGAAGTGAAGAGAACCCACTTCTTTGGACAAAATAGTTATCTAGATTCTAAGGATTGAACCTTTGCATCGCAAGGAGTCAGGCCTTCTAAACTCACCTGTATGCGTCTGTTGTTGTAATAATCGATATACTCTTCGATCGTTGCCTTCAGCTCATCAAGTGTATTGAACACATATTCATACCATAGAATGTATCGATTGATGAACTGAATTCAAATCTGGAACTGCTAAATGGCAGGCCAAGAAAATATCTTGGTAATAAAACCCCAACAGAAATGATGCTTGGCCAGAGCTCACATTGAATGGTGCGCTTAATTTGACAATTTACCTATACTAAAAAAGAATGAATTTTATATTTCTTTCTTTTTTGCATAATTATTTGTAGTGGCAATGATTATCTACAATATTTTGTTGTTCAGTATTCTAACGTTAATCAAAACTCCCACTCGATTGTTCCCGGCGAATAAATAAAACTCCATGTTTATCTTCCTATTATCTCAATTATCCAGCATTTTGTGAATAAATGGGGTCATCATGGGGTCACTGTTATTATGCTATTTATCAAATCAATCCTAAGACTTTTAAATCGGAATTCTGCTTCAGAATAACACATGGTTCTGAAAGAAAACCCTATAAGATAACTTCGTTTAGATTTTATTGATCATCTCAAAGATATTGAAGAAAAACAGTCCACAATCATTTCAGATTGTGCTGCATCTAATCATCAAGGGTTCAATCAATATAAAAGTTCAAAGCCAAAAGGCAAGTCCATCAACTATTATGAAATAGATGATCTTGCCTTTTTAACTTTATCGAATTGACTTTCTGACTATATCTTTAGACCAGCAGCATATCCTTCATGCGTAGCAATCAAAGCATTTCCTGCCTTTTCTGCACTGCCTATTGTATAGACTTCTTTGCATAATGATTCTGCTGTTTTTTGCAGAGGATTATATGCCTTGTAGCCGAATGCGGCTACAACTGTGTTGGCTGGGATTGTGATTTCTTTTCCTTCACTATCATTATAGGAAACGCTGTTCTCAGTGATCTTTGTAACAGTTGCATTTGTCTGGCACTTAATACCGATTTCATTCATTCTGCGTACTAAAGATGCCTTGTTTGGCATTACCATATCGCTCAAAATCTCAGGCTTCATTTCAATGACAGTAACATCACGTGCTGTCTGAGCAATAAATTCTGCTGTTTCACCGCCGACTTCTCCGCCGCCGCATACAACAACTGGTCCTTCTGTTAAACGATCTCCATATAGGACTGCTTCCGCAGTTGTTACATTCTTACTGTCGATTCCTTCAATTCGCGGCATCAATGGTCTGGATCCTGTTGCAATTACAATTGTGTCTGGTGCTGCTTCTTTAATAACGCTCTCATTTACTTCTGTCCCCATAACGAACTTCACGCCAAGCTTTTCACACTGTGTACGATAAGCTGAAATAACAGTAGACAACTCACCCTTCCCCATCGGGTAAGCAGCAGAACGGAATGCTCCACCAAAATGTGTATCTTTATCATAGACTGTTACATGATGCCCTCTTTGTGCTGCCGTTCTTGCAGCCATCATACCGGCAGGACCTGCACCAATGACCATGACATTCTTTGAATGTTCTACTTTGTGTAGATCATTTTCATATTCATGCGATACACGCGGATTGACTAAGCAGGTAAATCCTAAAGGACCAAGAATTCCATATTCACAGCCCTGCAGGCATGCAATACAGTAGTTGATTTCATCAAAGCGTCCTTCCTTTGCTTTTAATGGCAGATATGGATCTGCAATGCTTCCACGTCCCATGACAACGAAGTCAGCTTTATTCATTTTCAGAAGTGTATCTGCCATATGCGGATCATTAATACGATTGACCAGCATGACTGGACAGGATACTAAGTTCTTGATCTGTTCTGTTGAATCTGCATTAAATGCATGTTTTGCGAACATATTGGAAATAGTCGTATGCTCAAATTCCGCCGCATATAAGCCACTGGATACATTGATTGCATCAACACCCAGTTCATCCAAATGTCGAGCAAACTGATAGGATTCAGCCTCTGTTCTGCCCCCTGTAACATATTCATTGACAGAGAAACGTACAATGACTGGGAACCCAGCAGATGTGTGGCTGCGGACAGATTGATAAATCTCATCAAAGAAACGGACACGGTTGTCAAAGCATCCACCATACTCATCTGTACGCTTATTAATGAATGTTGAAAGGAATTGTGCAATCAGATATCCATGTGCAGCGTGGATCTCAACACCATCAAAGCCAGCTTTCTCCGCTCTTCCTGCAGCTTCGCCAAATGCTTTTATGATTTCCTTGATTTCCTCAACTGTAATCTCACGCGGGACCGACATTGCAAGCGGATCACGGATTGCAGATGGCGCAACAACTGGTCCAGGTACATCAGGCATTTTCTGCTTACCGGCATAATAAATTTGACAGAAAATCTTTGACCCATATTTATGAACTGTTTCTGTCAATTTCTTGTTTCCTTCAATCTGTTCATCTTTCCAGAAACCAGGAATATTGGTATATCCTCTGCCATCTTTTGTGACACCATAATCCTCTGTAATGATCAATCCCCAGCCGCCCTTGGCTTTCTCTTCGTGATAACCGATATAACGGTCCGTCACGATCCCATCAGTCGTGCATGACTGCGTGACCATAGCTGGAACAACAAGACGATTTGGAATCTCACAATTGCCGATTTTCTTCGGTGTAAACAATTCTGTTAACATTTGAAATCCTCACTTTTCTATGACCACAGTATAGAAAATGTAAGAATTACAGAGTCAACATTGTATATTTCGTGATTTATTTCACAGAATGCATCATATAGCGATTTAAATTTCACAAGGAAAGCCGGTATCCATAATGAAATGGATGCTCCAACTCTGTAATGATTATAGACTTTCAATCGGTATCATGATTTCAGCAAGACGAGTAAAGCGATGATCCACTCCACCGCGGCCAATGATAACAGCACGAGGATTTCCTGCCTGATGATATCCATGCTTTTTAACATACGCCACAGCATTGTTGGCACAATGCTGATTCAAATTTCCAAGTTCTCCAAGATCTGCAATCGTACAAAGGCAAAGCTGTTTTCCTTGCACTTGATATTTCCCTTTATCATCAATTTTCAACACATCATGGAATCTTTGTTCGATAGCATAATTCCACATTTGCAAATCTTCCTGAAATTCAAATCCAGCATCAAAAAATGAAATATATTCCGGATCATATATCACGTTCGACATTAACAAGCCCATATCTAACTGATCATAATGATCACCTTTAGCAGGCCCAACTTCATAGACGACCTGTGCTGGGATTTCATCAACCCAATAATTATTCTGATTATAAGAACATAAATAGATTTTCTTCCTGATTTCTTCCAATCGTTCAATCAGAATCTGTTTTCGTTGAAGTTCTCTATTCAACTCCAGCTCATAATCACCAATCTTCTTTGTATATTTTTCAAAAAAATCATTTGATAGCAGATCTGGAATCTCATGGATATTGATTCCCAACTCCTTATACCGCATGGCGTCAAACAGCAAAAATATATCCATAGCAGAATATAAGCGATATGTACTGTTTTCCTTTCTCTCTGGATAGATGACACCATTCTTTTCATAATATCGGATCATTTGATCTGATAAATGCAGCATATTTGATACATCACCAATTTTGTATTTCATGGTTATTCCCCTTCTTCTTAATCAGATTTATTCAATTTTAAAGAAATGAACTATTTTTCCTTCACAGATATCCATTGATTCATCCATTTTGTCATCGGTAAACAAATTGGCTTCGAAAGAAGTCCTACAAAAACAGCTGCTGCGATTGTTCCCTCTCTGATTCCAAGCAATTCACCTTTCATCAATATGCTTATCAGTGCAGCAATAACAACCAATACGCAGTCAAAGCACATCTTCATATTGCTAAATTTTACTGGCAGGACTTTGCATATCGCTAACACAAGTCCTTCGCCTGCCAATGTGACCACATTTGCTGTGACTTCCATGCTTACACCAACAGCAACTACTATGATTCCTATCAGACAAAATATCCATTGCACAAAATATGAAGAATACTGTAAATTGCGTAAAAGGTATACCGAGAAATCAATCATCATACCAAAAACAATTGCAACTGGAATCTGCATCAACTGAATCAACTGATTTTTTTTCGTAAGATTACAATCTGTAATAGAACAAACAAACAATGCATTGCAATCGTAAGCTGGCCAACTGATATTGGTACTGTTAGGCTCAACACATATGGTACACTTGATATTGGTGATGTTCCTAGATCTGCCTTTATTGAGAATGCAACTCCAATCGACATAACAAATAATCCAACCAAAAAGAATAAATATCTCTTTATATATTCAGTTTTCATTAACACTTTCCCTTTCTAATTATTTTGACGCCAGATTTGCAGAGTGTTGGTAAAACTGACAGTCTTTAATGACAAAAATGGCTTTAATACTGATGCTTTGGTTTGAATACTTCCCGATATGGCAGATTCATGGGATGAGTCAATCCCATATTGATCAATTCATAGACACGTTCAAGAGGATCTTTGTGACCATTGTTAATGAATGCAAACAGATTTAGATAGTCCTGGAGATATGCCCGGTCGAACCCTGAATGTGAATCTAAGAATTTGTGAATGGAGTTGTGCACATCATTGATTGGTTGCAGTGGATCATCTTCATCGGGGAGCGCACGGATCTCCTGCAAATCATAAACTTCTTCAGATAACTTCAATTTCTTGACCAATATCTTATGGGAACGTTCCTTGTCGTGGATCAGATGCGAACCTGGTCCAATGTGTCTCCCCAGTGTGCTCCAGCAGCGTTCCTGTGACGGCTTGCCTGTTCCATTTACTAAGGCACATACATCTCCATGCACATCTACAGCCGTGAATATGCATTCAAGATTCTTGGAAAGACTTCGGTAGAATTTCCCGTCTGTTCTTGACTGTACATCTGGTCTGCGTTTCTTATAGAAATTCTCGTCAATATATACGGTGCCGTTCAGGACAATATCATCTTGATAGTCATGCAATAGTTCGAAAATCTTGACCAGCCAATACCGCGATGTTGTGACACTGTTCATATTGATCGATGTGATACTTGCAATTCCATGTTGTGTGTGATAATTTATGTGTCTCTGTCATTGTTCCTCCTATTTCGTTATGCAGTTAGCAGACCGCATCTTCATTATAGGATTCTTTGACAGAGACTCATCGGTTAACCTTTACGGAACTCCCGGACTATCCGGGAGTTTTTTGGTAATACAAAAAAGATGTCCACTGCCACTATGAGCATTTGGACATCTTCTTTACTTCAGTCTAATTCATCCATATATGTCTGTCCGGGAATATCATGCATCATCTCCTGGAACTTTTCACGTTCCTTTAAGCTACTGTACATGATAGTGAATGTAGCCACCGGCGCTTCACCTGTCCTGCTCTTGACCAGATTCAGATCGCGGAGCACGAAATGATTTTTGTGCATCCAATTGATGAACTGAGAAGGGCCGGAGCTGTCGATGAATTCAATATACATATCACTGCGCCTTGAACGCTGACGGACAACGATATCAACCTTATCCAATACTTTCAAGGTAAAGACAACGATGACCAAAGCAATTAAAGTGCCCTCAACATAACCAATACCGATTGCCAGACCTGTACATGCACATACCCAAAGACCGGCGGCTGTTGTCAGACCACGGATCTGATTGTTGCCGGTGACAATGATCGTGCCTACACCGAGAAAGCCGACTCCGCTGACCACCTGAGCACCAATTCTGTTCATATCTGCATTTGCTTCCGGGAACTGGATCATGACATATTCACTCATCAATGAGATCAGAGCCGAGCCGACACAGACAAGTACATGCGTCTTCATGCCGGCACCACGGTTCTTCATTTCTCGATCTACACCAATGATCATGCCAATCGCCATTGCAATTACTAAACGCGCAATCATGGATTCAATGCTCCATCCATGAATAAATTCTACAAATGTATTCCAGATCATTTATCAAGCCTCAAATGAAGTCAGCAGTTTTGCTTTTCCCTATTGCAGATCATCCCTTGACAGATCCGATCATGACACCGGAAACAAAGTACTTCTGAACAAATGGATAGATGACCATCATAGGCACAATGGAAATGACAATTGTGGCATATTTAATCAATGGACGATAGATGTTGACATCTTGTCCATCTGCATCTGCGACAATAGCGTTCTCTGTTGACTGCAGAACTATTTCACGCAAAACCAATTGCAATGGATACAGATCTCTGTTCTGCAAATAGATGGAAGCCTGAAACCATTCATTCCAATGCTGAATTCCATAGAACAGAACAATGACTGCAATGATTGCTTTACTGACCGGCAGAATGATCTTTGTCAGCAGCTGGAACTCACTTGCACCGTCAATACGTGCTGCTTCCTGAAGCTCATAAGGAATCTCCTGGAAAGATGTACGCATAATGATGATATTAAATGCTGACAATGCCCCCGGTAGAATGACTGCCCAGCGTGTATCATAGAGTCCCAGTTTATTGATGACAATAAAGGTAGGTACGAGGCCGCCGTTGAAGATCATCGTAAAAAGCACAAACATGTTGAATACTTTGCCGAACATCAGCCCTCTTCTGGACATAACGAATGCAGCCAGAGTATTGAGCACTAGGCCGATAGAAGTACCGGCAACAACGTACAGCAGTGTATTCAAATAGGACTTCAAGATTGCGGAATTCGCTAAGATTAATCTGTAACCGCCCCATGTAGCTTTTCCAAGCGGCCAGAAAATAAGACCAGTACTAGCTGATAATATCAGCGGATCACTGACAGATCCCATAAAGACATGCCATACTGGAATAACACAGATAAAGCAGAGAAGAATCAGAAGGAACGTATTGAATACTGCAAATATTTTCTCGCCTTTTGAACGTTTAGTCATTTTATTCCCTCCTTACCAGATACTTGTCTCATTGATCTTTTTACTGATCCAGTTTGCACCGAACAGTACGATCAGATTAATGACAGAATTGAACAAGTTAATTGCAGTTGAATAGGAATAATCAGCGTTCAAGATACCAATACGATAAACGTAACTTGCGATGACATCCGCGGTCTCATATGTAGACGGACTGTACATCAGAATAATCTTTTCATAACCAACACTCATAATCTGCCCAAGTCTCAAAATCAGAAGGACCACGATTGTGGATGCTATGCCCGGCAGTGTCACATGAAGTGTCTGCTGCCAGCGGTTGGCACCATCAATCCTTGCGGCTTCATAAAGTGTTGGATCAATAGCAGCTAAGGCAGAAATAAAAATAATTGAATTATATCCAAGATGCTGCCACACATTTGATCCAACATATAAAGTACGGAACCAGGAAGGCGATGAAATCAGTGCACCGCCCGTCCATCCGAACTTTTCAGCCATCAATGTGAGCACACCAGATGATTTACAAAAATCAAACAGAATAGAAACAACAACAACGACTGAGATAAAGTAAGGCAGATACGAGATTGTCTGTACTACCTTCTTAAATTTAGTATTTCTGACCTCATTGAGGCACAATGCAAACACAATTGGCAGCGGGAATGAGAACAAAATCCCATAGAAGCTAATCAAAAGTGTATTTCTGAGCAGACGCCAGAAGTAAGTCGAATTGAAGAAACGGACAAAATTGTCAAAGCCAACAAATTGACTCCCAAAAATACCGTTACGGATTGAATATTTCTGGAAAGCCATTACAATTCCGACCATTGGTGCGTAGTTGAATAACAGAAAATAGATTACAACCGGCAGTGCCATCAGATAGATCTGCCAGTGATTCTTCAGATCTTTCTTCAATCTGGCACCAAAAGACACCTTGGCAATCGGTGGACGGACATTACTGTCTGAACTGATAACAGTCATATAAATTTCCTTCTTTCAAGAAACCAAATATACAAATAGCAGAGAAGAAAGCATACATGATGCTTTCTTCCTGCCATTTTTTTAAAGAATGGATGTTACGTTACGCTTGCAGATTATCTTGCGTTGTAACGATCAAGAGCGGCCTGCTGAAGACTGATGCAGTTATCAATGCCCATGCTCTTAAGTTGATCACGATACTTGTCGTAATTATCCAGAGATTCTGTTCCCTTGATGAACTTGACATTCATTTCCTGAACATAAAGCTCAATCTCTGTATAAGCCTGTGCATATTCAGAACCTTCATCAGAAGTCATAGAAATATTAGTCGGAATGTAATTTTTTGGCTCGTACGTTGACCATACATCATACGCTGCAGCACGTTCTGCAGGCATCTGTTCAATCTGAGCTGCCTCAACACGTACTGGAGGATTCTTTGTCCAATACTTTACAACGACTGTAGCAGAATCTAAGCCATTTGGATTCTTGTAACGGAAATCATAATTACCAATACGGTGACCATCACTAGCCTTTGTCCAAACAGTTCCTTCTTCGCTGTCGATGCCATAGTTTGCATTCAGATAAACATCCTTAGCATAGAAGCCATCGAGCCAGCGGACTGCCTCTTCAATGTGAGAGCAAGATGCACTGACAAGGAAGCACTCAGCCTGCATATTGTGGAAGTTGCCTGATACAAGTCTCCAAGCTGGATCAGCAGCATCTGCGCTGAGTTTCGGCTGTGGAGCTGCGACTGCCCAGAATTCCTTGTTTGTAGCGCCTCTGGAAATATATGCATCAGTCATACGTGTGCCATAATCGACACATGCACCTACCTTATCATTCAAAATCATATCTTTATCCGGAGCGATACCTGTGCATGTTCTTGTATCAAAATCAGGATCAATCAGTCCCTTCTTATACCAGTCAGCCATCATTGTCAGATAGTCTTTATAGCCATCTTCCAGCGGACCATACTTGACTGTTCCGTCAACCTGATAGAAATACGGAGCAACACCATAACCAGCCATGAACTCGCCGTTATCGATACCATACTTGCTAGTGAAGAGCGGAGCCTCAATGCCAAGCTTGTCCTTAAATGCAGTCAGCACTGTCTCCCACTCATCATAAGTTGTAGGAATATCCATACCGACCTTGTCCAGGAAATCCTTACGGACAGAGATGCCCTGGTCAGCATAACCATTCTTCATGTTGTCCCAGAATCCCCACATGCCGTACATCTTGCCGCTATCCGTGAAGACATCCTTCTTTGCTGTATCAATGTTGTTGATCCAGCTGCAGTAGTTAGGTGCATCTTCCAGATAGTCAGCCATGTTGACGATATAGCCGTCATTGATTGCTGCATCCATGCCATCACGATATTTTTCCTGTGTTGTATAAACACCTAAAATATCAGGAAGTTTATTGGATGTGAACAGAAGATTGAACGCTTCTGCTTCCGTGCCAGTTGCCGGAATCGTAAAGTCGATGTGAATGTTTGTCTTCTGCTCGTACCACTGGAAGAATTCACCTTCATTACGGTCTGCCAGAGTACCCATGGAACTTGCGTTTGGATCCCACATTGAAAGTGTGATCTTGGTGTCAGTGAGCGGATATGTCTGTTGATTTTCCTCTCCCTTTACAGTTGTTGATGCTGGAACCTTTGCACTGCCTGTACTGTTGCTACTTGCTGTTGAGCTTGCTGTTGAGCTGCTGCATCCACATAGTGCCATGGCTGCAGGCATTGCCGCACAGATAAGCTTTGCCCATTTTGCTTTCATGAATTTCCCCCTCCTGTAAGCTATTATTTCGCCTGCTTTTTGTAGGTTTGAGCCTTATTTGATTTTTTCTCCCCAGGCATATAGCGTTCAAACATCTGATCGAATACTTTTGCATTCATATATGTCGTAAATGACATATCAAAGAAAATGACCATTGGAAAAAGGTATGGAACATAGGTCCAGAGCAATGTTGGCAGAACAATAATCGTCAGCGTTTCCAGCGACAGAATCATCAGAGTTGAACGAAGATCGGTAACGGCAAAATACGCTGCATTTATTAAAGTCCGGCGGATTGTATTATCAAACCGGGCTAAAACCATAAAAATATATGTATAGAGTATCATCCAGATCAGCAGCAGAATGACCAGTAGAACAAGCCATACCACAGCCCATAGATTCCCAGCATTGACAATGCCAAGGACCTGAATCAACCCTCCTAAAAGAATAATCAGAATAATCAGCATTACTGTCGTTAATATGACAGCCTGACGGATGTTTCGAGAAAAACTCCTAAAAAACATTTTCACGATGCTGTCGCCTTCATCGCGGCGCATCTTAATGCATGTGTAATTCAATGCCGTTGCACTGGCACCTGTAGTAACGATTGGGATGGAGCAGATGATCCATAAAACATTCAAAATCAATAAGTTGAAAATCAGTTCACCAATCTCAATGATTGGATTACTGTCATTGTAATCACGTTTGCTTCTCAACATTTTAATACGCTAATGCAATGCATTTCCTTAATTTTCCTTTATTATACTATTACTCTTTTTTTTTGCAAGAAAGGGCTTTCATTTTTATGCATGTTTCACATTTTGGAAATATTTTTGCATGATGTTCACCTCATTTTGTTACATTTTTTATTAAAAAATTTCATTCAGCAATTTTCCTGAATGTCATCCCCGCACACAACAGATGCTGGCTGGAATTGATTTCTTTCACTGCTGATATAAAAAGTTCACTTTAGTATTCATTGAAGAATTTCTCTGATTCTGTTAGCATTATCAGTTGAAAGGAAAGAAGTACTTCTTCTTTGAATCCTGAACATGAATAAAAAAATCATTCTATTTGCCTGCAGTATGCTGGCACTTACTGCATGTTCTTCAACAGCATCCGGTACAAGCTCTTCATCAACGGCCTCCGCTTCGATTGATGAGGTCGTATTGATGGACAATGCTGATGCTCGTGTTGTAGTTGAGGATGTCACTGTGATGTCTGACTACTATATCAATGTAAAAATGTCCATTCAGAATAAAACGAAAAATACAAATCTGCTAGCAATCCCTGTCGGCATTACCACCAACGGCTTTTCGCTGGATGCCAGCGGCGTTGCAACGCTGCCACCGAACGAGACCTACATGATCAACAATTACTTCGGCACCAGCATGATCAAAACACTGGGATTTGAGAAGGCTGTCAAGTATTCATTTGCCTATGCTGTATATAACAGCACCAGCACAACCAATCCAATAGCCACCAGCGATGTATATACTTATTATCCAGATGGTGAAGATTCCTATGTTGAGACGGCACCCGTCTTTCCAGCTGACATGAAGACTTTGATTGATGACGGCAATCTTAAGCTCACGGTCCTGGAAGTCAATGATGGCGCAGATGTCCTGACCGACAAGACTGAACCGACCATCTTCTTCTATGCCGAGAACAAGACCGGGCGAAAAATGATCATCCATACATCCGATATGCAGGGAAACATGGGGCTTATTGAACTCAACACAACAGATTCTTCCAACGCTCTGATTGGAAATGCAAAGAAGATCATATCTCTCAGTTTTGACTCTGAAGCAGAATTCAGCAGCTTCAATACAATTACATGCAATGTCTATTATGAGATGGGCACGACAACAAGCACACCTGTCCCATTTGCATATACATTTACAAATTGATTTGAACAGCAGCCAGGTCAGCCTGGCTGTTTTCAATCGAATAGGGAATAATTAAAATTATTATCTTACAATAACTATCCCCTCTCACACAACCATGCATGCAGTTCAGCACGTGGCGGTTCAGTTGAACTTCAAATCATGTCGTTCCAGATAGTAATCCAAGCAGCTCACAAGTCCTTTCTTCGAAAGGACTTGTTTGCTGACTGCCCTTCCAAGTGATGACTTTGTAGCTATGAACTGGTAGTGGTCTCCCCACTGAGATTCTCTCTCGGCAATCTTTGCAGGAACTCCTAGCTTCTTGAGTCCCCACAGCCGCTTAGATGGCTTCTTCCATTGTTTCCAGATGATGACACGTATCATGGTTCTCAAGCGTTGGTCTATCTTTGCCATAACTGATTTCATTGACCCGATGCTGAAATAATTTATACAGCTCGTATCACTTGGTTCAGCTTGATGATTCTCTGGTCTAATGGGATGTTCCATCTGCGTTCGCACAGCTGCTTCAGTTTTCTTTGGAATTTCGTGACTGAATCCTTGTGCGGCTTTGCCTGCCATTTTCCTGCGCCCTTCCAGGATCCAAAGCCAAGGTACTTGAGATTTGTTGGTCTTGTGACGTGTGTCTTTGTCGCATTGACCTTCAGCCCAAGTTTCCTTTCGATGTAATCTGTGATGGTTCGCATGACCCGTTTCGCACTGGACTCGCTCTTCACGACTATCACGCAGTCATCTG
>CAYLQV010000041.1:0-18193 GCA_964385925.1 uncultured Galactobacillus sp.
TAGAGACCGCCAAGGCGAACAACCTCAGGCTGTACCAATATCTGGTCTATCTATTAGAAGAACTGCCAAAATATATCAACAGCACACATCATCAAGTGCCGGAGAAACTTTTACCGTGGTCCGATGAACTGCCAAAAGGACTCTATATGAAATAAGCGGAATCCAAAGTGCAATGATACAGCATAATGGATACCGCTTATTTTTAACAGGTACATATTATCGAGCGCTTACTCAAAAGGAGAGGCTATGTCAGATAAATATACACCACCATTTGCAATGACGGCTCAGATTACTAACCTTGTCATAGAAATAGCAGAATTGACTGGTGCAATGTCTGTATCAGAGCAGGTTTCAAAGAATCCTAAGCTCCGTCGTGAGAATCGTGTCAGGTCGATTCATTCATCTTTAGCAATCGAGCAGAACTCACTTACGATTGAACAGGTCAGTGCTATTATTGACGGTAAGCGTGTACTGGGACCGCAGCAGGATATCCGTGAAGTACAGAATGCATATGAAGCTTACGAAACCATGACAAAGCTGAATCCATATTCAGAAAAAGATCTGTTAAAGGCTCATAAAATCATGATGGATGGCCTTGTAAAAGAGGCTGGCAAATTTAGAAGTAAGAATGTAGGAGTATATGCTGGTGATCAACTGATACATGCAGGAACCCCAGCAAAGTATGTCCCAGAACTGATAGAACAGTTGTTTGACTGGTTAAAAGAATCAAAGCTCCATCCTCTGATCAAAAGCTGTATTTTTCATTATGAGTTTGAGTATATCCATCCATTTGCGGATGGTAGCGGCAGGACAGGAAGACTTTGGCATACATTGATCTTAGCGAAGTGGCAGGAATTTTACCTATGGATTCCAATCGAGACGATCATTCAAGAAAAACAACAGGACTACTATAAAGCCTTAAATGCCTCAAATAATGCAGGGGATTCTACTATATTTGTTGAGTTCATGTTGAGAGCGATCAGAGACCTTCTGATAGAGCTTTCTCATAATGGTGCAGTGCTAAAAGACAAGGGACTGGATGAAAAACTGCTTGATCTCTTAAAGAAAGATAACAAGAGAACAGCAAACAGCCTGGCAGAGGTCATAGGTGTATCTCCAAGAACAATTCAACGAGCTCTTAAGAGATTGATGGAATCAGGCAGAATAGAACATACAGGCTCAAATCGTGGTGGGCATTACATCGTAAAAAAATCTAAATAGATGTCGTAATAAATGACGTAAATAGTGTCGTAATAAAATGAGCTGTCATAAACGGGCTGAATTATATACAACAACTCCTTTTTGAGAAAAACTGTTTATATCATGACCAAATTTTGACCAAATAAATTGTATGAAATGAATAGAATGTATAGAATTGGTGGAAATTTGATGGTTATTATGTAGCCAATACGACCATATAGAACAAATGATGAGTTGCTATCATCGAGTGGGAGTGAAGACTATTTATTATTAATCGAATATTTTAAAAGAAGAGACCAATATGATTTCTTCTTTTTATTATTAGGCATGTGTACTTTCATGTATCAAAACAGACCTTCTCTTGATTTGACACTAGCGCGTTTCAAAATATCATGAATAGGAGCATTTTAAGTGTCAAAACGGTCATTGATTTACAAGGTAATCAAAATATATTAAGAAGAATAAAGCAGAATTATGAATTAAGCCAGGTACTCAATCCTTGCTGACAGCAACGTTTAGTCGTGGCTCATTCAGTGAAAATTATACTGTAGAAGGCGATGCCATCAAAGCGGTAACCAGCTGTGGTATCGTGCTCTGGGAAAAGGGTAAAACGATTTCTGATGTTGCAGCGAGACTGTATGCTGCGAAAAATCCATATGTCGGAGATATGCCCGCGAATCAAATAATCGCAAACGCCATAGGTATTGGCGAGCAGTTTGGATCATATAAGAACGAACTCCAAACGGAAGAACAACCATACGGATGGGTCATAATTCTGGACGCTCCGATTGAAGCGTCACTGGAAGAAAGAAGCAGACAGAAAATGTGCTCGGATGCATGTCTTATGATAGCTTCAGTTGACAATCTTGGATCTGTTACATGGAGCTATGAAAATGGTTCCGGAAAGCAGGAGTATACCATTACAGAAAAAGAAGCTTCGGAAATTGCCGGAGCAGATATCAAAAGTTCTGCAGAGTCTGCTTCATGTATGCAGAAGCTTGTTGATAACGTAAGGTAATTTTCAGTTTTATGAAACAAATAGAGCGAGCCACCCTATAGGTTAATTCCAAAGGGCAGCTTGCTTTTATTCCTTAATCAAACGTTCCTTAGATTTGGTACAACTATTTTTTAATATAGTTGTGCTTTTTTTACGCAATTTTGATACAATTTGTAAAGATGTTTGTTTTGATATATGTATGGAGATAATTATGCCGACTATTTATGGATATTGTAGAATCTCAACTTCAAGGCAAAATATAGATAGGCAAGTCAGGAACATTAAAGAAAAATATCCTGATGCCTTAATAGTAAAAGAAACGTATTTAGGTAGATATATTGAACGTCCCATGTTTGAACGACTGTTAGGCGAGCTAAAAAAAGGAGACACAGTAATATTCGATTCAGTATCCAGAATGAGTAGGAATGCAAAAGACGGTTCTGAGTTGTATGAGAAACTTTTTAATGAGAACATAAACCTTATCTTCCTTAAGGAGGCACATATTAACACTGAGATATATAGAAAAGCTTTGGAAGCAAAGGTGCCACTAACGGGGATGAATGTAGACCTGATACTGGAAGGTATCAACAGGTATTTGATGGTGCTTGCAAAGGAACAAATCCAGCTCGCTTTTGATCAATCTGAAAAAGAAGTACAAGATCTCAGGCAACGGACAAGAGAGGGTATGAAGACTGCCTCGTTAAAGGGCAAACAGATTGGTCTTCAAAAGGGAACAAAGCTTATTACGAAGAAGTCTATTAAAGCGAAGAGCATTATTTTAAAAAAGTCGAGGACATTCAATGGTAACAATACTGATGAAGAGGTAATGAAATTAGCTGGAATAGCCAAAGGGACTTATTATAAATACAAACGGGAACTGTTAGAAGAACAATAAGGAAATCCCCAGCAAATGATAAATAAGTAGGGGAAAGTCATATTAAAGTATATAAAGGTTAAGATTTTGAATCTCTGAACTGGCCATTTTGGTGGGATTGATATAATGGATTGGTAAAATCTTACATTTTACATGATATAATTTTCAGCAGTTAAAAATAGTTATGACAATTTTGAAGAATAATTTTTGAATATTGAAATATGGAGGATATAAAGAATGATTAAAGATATTATTAATAAAAATGAAAATGTTATGCCTAACGAGAAAGAAATCTCTATATTAAAAAAATATTTTCCATCTTGTTTTAAGAATGATGGAACTTTTGATATTACTCGTTTTTCTGAATACTTGAAAGATAAAGTAGATATTGTTCATGAAGGCTACGAGTTAAAATTTCTTGGGAAGACTTATGCCAAACTTTTAGCCTCACTTGACTCGGAAACTGTTATAGTACCAGATGAAGAACATAATAAAAAACCGGAAAACAAAGATAGCGAAAATGTATATATAAGTGGAGACAATCTGGACGGATTAAAGTATCTTTTGAAGTCATATGCAGGTGAAGTTAAGTGTATCTATATTGATCCTCCGTATAACACAGGAACAGACGGTTTCGTATATAACGATAATTTTAACTTTTCAGTGAGTGAGTTGACGGAAAAACTAAGTATCGACGACGAAGAAGCACAAAGAATTCTCGATTTAACAAACCGTGGAAGTGCTTCTCATTCCGCCTGGTTAATGTTTATGTATCCTAGATTACAACTTGCAAGAGATTTACTTTCTCCTCAAGGAACAATATTTATTTCAATCGATGATAATGAATATTCAAATTTAAAATTGATCTGTGATGATATCTTCGGTGAAGATAATTTTATTGCATCAATAATTGTACAATCTAATAAAAGAGGACAGACGTATAAACAAATTGCAAAAACTCACGAATATATTCTGGTATACGTAAATAATGCAGATGTTGTTTTGAATGAATTGGAAAAAGGAGAGGGAGCTTTTAGCAAATCAGATAATATTGGGGAATTTGAAGACAGAGAGTTGAGAAATCGAAATCCAAAGTATGGCCGTTTCAACAGACCAAATTTATTTTATCCAATTTATGTTAATCCTTTAAAAGTTGATGAATGTGGTTACTGTCCGGTTTCTTTAGAAAAAAATGCAGAATTCAATGTGGAAATTTTACCATTAAATAGCGAAGGAGTGGAAAGCTGCTGGCGATGGGGAAAGAAAAAATTCTTGCGATTTACAGATTCTAAAGATTCCATGAATAGTGATGTTGTAGCAAAACTAAAAACGACTGGCGAATATGGATGTTACGAAAAGTATCGCAAAGGTACGTTTAAAGCAAAAACAATTTGGTATGAAGATGAAATTGTTGGTGATTTAGAAGAAGATGAGGATGATATTTGGGAAGAAACAGAAGTTATAACTGAACAAGGATCGAAAGAATTAGGGATTTATGAAATGTCTGATGCGTTTGATTTCCCTAAGCCAACATATCTAATACAGAAAGTAATGCAAATCGGAGGAAATGATGATTCGTTATTTGTAGATTTCTTTTCTGGGTCAGGCACTTCTACAGAAGCTTTAATGAAGTTGAATGCTGTAAATAATGGGCATAGGAAAATTATAGCTGTTCAGTTGCCAGAAAATCTTGATGAAAAATTATCGTCTTCTGCAAAATCAGATAAACCTAAAATTGAAAAGGTTATAAAATTCCTTGATGAAAATTCATATCCTCATACTCTTGACTATGTGGGTATTGAACGTATTAAACGTGCAGCTGCAGAAATCAAGAAAGAAGTACCAGATACAAAGGCAGATTTAGGATTTAAACACTATACTTTATCCACGGTAAGCGAAAAGACTATTGATAAAATGAACCGCTTTGAAAGTGGAGGTTTGGTAACAAACGAAACGCTATACGATGCTTTTGGTGCTCAAACAATACTCACAACATGGCTTGTTCGTGACGGATATGGGTTTAATAATTCAATGGAAATGATAAGTTTAAATGAGTATACGGCTTATTGGTGTGAAAATCATTTGTATTTAGTAAATCCTGATATGACTGAAGAAGCTATAAAAGCATTGATAGAAAAATATAATACAGATGGCAATTTTAATCCACAAAACATTGTTGTCTTTGGTTATAGTTTTAATTTTGTGAATCTTGAAAACTTAAAGACAAATGTTAAAATTCTCAAAGATTCAGAGAAAAATTTAAAGATAAATTTGGATATCCGTTACTAAGGGAGGTGTGATACTTGGAACTTATATTAGAAAAGGGCCTTGAACATCAGCAACGTGCTGTTAATGCTATATCAAAAGCCTTGAAAAATGCGAATATTCAAAATCCAATTCTTGCATATGAAAATCCAATGATAATGCAAGATGATTTTCAAGTTCTTCAAAATATCCAAATGTTGCAAAAGAACATCCGACCAGATTATAGAGGATGCCATGATGATGGCAATTACTTGAACCTTGATATAAAAATGGAAACGGGTACAGGTAAAACATATGTTTATACGGAAACAATGTATCAATTACATAAACTTTTTGGTTTCAATAAATTTATTATTGCTGTGCCATCTCTAGCAATAAAGGCAGGAACGCGACAATTTTTAGAAGATAAATATGTTCGGCACCATTTTTCTGATGCCTGTGGTTATAATTGCGATATCGAATTAAACGTACTTGAAACACCTAAGAAAAGAAAGAAAGGGTTTCTTGCAATGCCTGGGTCTGTTCGCGATTACGTGACAGGCTCATGTCAAAACTCTAATAAGATATATGTTTTATTAGTCAATATGCAATTATTGACTAATGGTAATATGCTTACGAGATCAGACTACGACTATCTCGTAGAAGGCTTTTATCGACCATTTAATGCTCTTGCGGCCACAAAACCAATTGTTATAATTGACGAACCACACAGATTTGCACGTGATCAAAAAGCATATAAGGCAATTGTAAATGAACTGAAACCACAAATGATAATTAGATATGGAGCTACTTTCCCAGAAATATCATCAGGTCATGGGAGCAGTAAAACAAATTATAAAGACTTTAATAACCTTGTTTATGAGTTAAATGCGTGTGATTCGTTTAATTTGAATTTAATAAAAGGTGTTGCAAAGGAACACTTTGAACCACTGTCAAGAAAAGAAGAAAAAATTAAAATTGTTTCAATCGTATCTAAAACGTCAGCTGTATTTCATCTTCAAAAAAGAAATCCAGCGGGGAAAATTGTAAGTAAGGCTTTTACACTTTCCGCTGGTGATTCGCTTTCATTGATTGATGATGTATTTGAAGGGCTTGTAATTGAAGCAATAGGGAAAAATTTTGTTGAACTCTCAAATGGTCAGCAAAAATATCAAGGAGAAGAATTTACAACAGATATTTATTCGACATCGTATCAGGAACAGATGTTAAAATTAGCATTACAAAGACATTTTGAAACTGAGCGACAGAATTTTAGTGGAAGACAATATAAGATAAAAACGTTGGCACTCTTTTTTATAGATGATATTTCATCATATCGTGATAATGGCGATGGGAAGCCTCCCTATATGCGATTGATGTTTGAACGACTTTTGAAGGAACAAATAAACAAGCTTATAGATGAACTTCCAGATTCTGAGCATGAATATAAAGATTATCTTATAGCAAGTGAAAATGATATTTCTGCTTGTCATGCTGGATATTTTGCACAGGATAATAGTGATTCGGACGAAGTTATTGCACAGGAAGTTGATGATATCCTTCATAATAAGAAAATGCTCATTTCGTTGTATAACGAAGATGGAACATATAATACAAGGCGGTTTCTATTTTCAAAATGGACGCTTAAAGAAGGATGGGATAACCCTAATGTCTTTACAATAGCAAAGTTACGTTCTAGCGGTAGTGAAACTAGTAAACTTCAGGAAGTAGGAAGAGGGCTTCGCCTTCCTGTTGATGAAAATGGCAATAGAATATCAAATGAAGAATTTAGATTAAATTATATCGTTGATTTTACTGAAGCTGACTTTGCTCAAAAACTTGTTGATGAGGTAAATGGAGATATACCGCAAGCGAAAGTGATAAGCGACGAATTGTTGTCAAGTGTTTCACAAAAATGTGGAATTGATCCAGATGAACTCTTTGGTAGTTTGTTATCTAAGAAATATATAAATCGCAATGGAGAAATATGCACAGAAAACCGGGATGCTTTTTTCGCAGAATATCCTGATTTTGCATCGGGAGTTGAAAATGGAAGAATCACTGATAATAACACTAAGCCCATCAAAAATATAAAGATTAGAAAAGCAGTATTTTCTGAATTGAGTGAACTGTGGGCTGCTATCAATCAAAAATATTATTTGTTTTATGATAAAGATCTTAATAATGAAATACCTAAAGTATTGCATGATATTCTACGCGAAGAAGGAATTATGGGTGAGGTGAGTATAAATAGTCATAGAAATATTGTGGCTTCAGAAAAGGGGAAAATGTCAATCTATGATGATTCTGGTGTGACGTATAATGTTGAAAAGATTTTACCGTATGAAGAGTTTCTCAAACGGATATGCTCGCAAACAAGTATTCCTATCACAGTACTGCATGATGCAATGATTGAATTTAATAAGGAAGTCTCTTTTGATAAACGATGGATAAATGAATATACTGTTGCAAATATTGTTAGTGCCTTTTCGGATTGGCGTATCAAGAATACTCAGGCAAGATTTAAATATTCTCGGTCAAATCAAAAAGTTGATGAAACAGCTCTTACATATAAAAATGGTTTGCCGAGAGATGTAATCAAACAGGGGACAATAGGAACAAAATTTGTGCCAGGAACTCCTTCAGCAAAATATCTCTATGATGCAATAGCTTTTGATTCACCGCTCGAAAAGGATAATATTTTGGCAGATATTGATGAAGTCGTAGTTTATGGAAAGATACCTCGCTCAAGTATTGCGATTCCAACCATTGTGGGAGAGAATTATAGTCCTGACTTTATGTATGTTGTTAAAAAGAAAAATGGTGCAAAAGAACTCAATATTGTTGTTGAAACAAAATTAGTAGAAGGAAAATCTGATCTGCGTGGCGTTGAAGAAGCAAAAATTAAATGTGCTGAGCAATTCTTTAAACAACTAACTATTGATGGATACAAGGTGTCGTTCCATACACAGATAAGTAATAAAAAGGTTAAGCAGATTATTGAGACGGTATTGCAATCCTAAACCATAATCCATATTATTAAAGTGATATTTTTAGAGGCCCTTAATCGGGCTTCTTTTTTTTGATGTAGTTTATATTAAAATAAAACATAATATATAATAGAATGTATTATATTATAATAATGCCTAAAAATAAGGCTTTTTGATACTCCAATCATAACGATAAATGTTACAATGAAGATAATATATTACACACAGAATTAAATCAGAAAAGGAGTTTGGTAACAATATGCAAGAAGTAGATGAATCGCAACAATCGATGTTTGACTATATTGACGATCCAGATAAACCGCAATATTTGAATGTATTACGAGATGGTATAGAACCTGTAAAAATGGATTACGAAGAATTGTTTTCCAATGAATATGACAGACTTGAATGTGTGACATTTTCATCATCAATTTCATTCTTTGATGAAATCTGTTCAAGATATAAAAAAGCTACAGTAATCATTGGCCTACCTAATGATGATTTTGCTAAAGCACAAAGTATGCTATTTAAACATTATCAAAATGTCGAAGGAGAAAAGGTATTTTCACATTTGTCGGAAGAAAGTCGTAACAAATTTCTTGAACGTGATATCGTTGCTTTATATCCTGATAAAGGGATGGGCACAATTCATTCGAAAATATATCTTTTGAGTAATTCACAGTCAAACATTACACGTTTGATTATCGGATCGGCTAATTTGTCTAAACAAGCTTTTAGCACAAAGGTCCACCAGTTTGAAGAAGTTCAATTTTATGATAATGATGAAAAACGATTCGATGTTTACAAGAAAAGATTTGACCATATAAGACGTTTTACTACTTCTTTTTTTCCTGAAATAACATTAAAAAATAGTACGAAAGAAAAAGTTTATATTATGCTTGAAAATGAGCGGGAAGAGTATAAGGGAGAGCATATTATAAAGCTTCTGACGAATGTTAATGAAGTGACGGAATTGCAAGACAATATTGATGCAGCAACGATTGACATAGAAGATGATAATGAAGCAATCCGATATATGAGCGTTGTAGTGAAAAACTCAACTAGTGGCAAAGGTGCATCTATACATTTGAAAACACCGCAATCTCTTGCGAAAGTGATTCATAAAACAGAGGTTCAATATTCTGTTAGTAAAAATGAGAATGAAACTAACAGACCATTCTTGATTGAAAGACCAAACCACGAAGGATTTGATTTTTCAGCAGAGTCAGGCAGCGACTTGGTTGGAACACCTTTCGCAGAGAAACTTGATGATGATCAAATCAAGGAACAGATGGATGTGATATCACAATGGATCAAGAGTTACGAGAACAGTCTAAATATAACGGATGATCAGCTTCTTGATAAGCAACAGCATGTATTTGAGTATTTACTGTATTGTTTTAGCAGCCCATTTTTGAAAGATATTAGAGAAAATGTCATATATCATAACGATGGATCTGATGCAGTTGCTCAAACAATACCAATGTTTGCAGCATTGGCTGGAGTTCCTTCTTCAGGCAAAACTATGCATATGAATTTCGTTAATAAATTGATGTCTGGTTCAAACAACATCTATGATTTTACAAAATATAAGTTCACAGCTAGAAAGCTTTTTGATAGCAGTACTACGTCGAATCAATACCCATTGTATATTGATGAAGCAAAAACGGTCGTGTTTGATGGGAAATCCTGGGTAGATAAGCTGAAAAGTATTGCAAACAACATGGATACAAAAAATGCAGTAATTTTCACAACAAACTGGGATAAGTTTATTATTAAACCAGAGCTTCGCAAGAGAATGTATGTTATCAAGCTCAAATATCCATTTGAAGAAAAGAAGCAGACCAATGCATCAGAACTATTAAGCAAGGCATCTCCTCTATTGTATAAAGACTTTGTATATCGATTTATAGAATATATGAACGAACATGACATGTATTACAAAATTGATAATAATCATGTGTTGGACTTCTTATATGTTGCTAGAGAAATCTTTAGAAAGTATTTCATGATCTATGAAGGAACAATCCCGGAATGGTTCCCTGAAACAACGATTGATGATCTAGCAGAATTGCCGATGGAGCGGTGGCAGAGCTTGTATAAATTTCAAATAGATGAATTTAAATATAATCCTACAGAAGATACAATATCATTTAGACGAGATATCGCAGTAAATGACAAAGGGGATTCTAAAGAGATACAATCATTGATGGATTATAATATTGATCTAATTCCAGATCGCTTGATGGTAAATCAAAGAAATAGTCCTTTTATAACTGTGAGGGCTGGGAAAAAGACTCATGATGGATTCTATGATTTTATAGGTCTCGATGAAAAAGGCAGAAAAATTGGTAGTAATAGATCAATATGGGAACGTTTATTCAAGTGAATATAATTTAGCAATTCAAAAAAAGGGGAGATATCTAATGGCACAGGCATACGATAAGTATTCTGTAACACAATATTCAGTCAGTTCTATTCTTGGATACATTGATGCTGGAGATATAGCAATTCCAGAAATTCAAAGACCATTCGTATGGAAGGCAAGTCAGGTGAGAGACCTGATTGACTCACTATACAACGGTTACCCTACCGGATATCTGATTATTTGGCAGAATCCAAATATACGGTTGAAAGACGGCAGAGAGTCTAATGGTAAAAAAATACTGATTGATGGGCAGCAGAGAGTTACTGCTCTGATGACAGCAATTGCGGGATATCCGATACTGACAGATGATTATCAGAAGAAAACAATCAAGATTGCCTTTAATCCTTTAGCAGAAGCCGATGAAGAACGTTTTCAGGTGCAAACTCCTGTGCATTTTAATAGTAAAGAATGGATTCCGGATATTTCTGAATTGTTTTAGCCCGGATTCACTATTCGAAAATTTGAAAACACATACTTTGAACAGAATCCTGGTGTTGATGAGGATAAAGTGGATGAAGCAATTACTCAACTTATGTCAATCAAAAGCTGCCAGATCGGTGCAATAATTCTTGTTCCTCAACTTGATATCAGTGAGGTCACAGAGATCTTCGTAAGAATCAATTCGCAAGGTAAGAGACTGAATGAAGCCGATTTTGCAATGTCTAAGATTGCTGCAGACGAAATTTATGGTGGCAATACTTTAAGAAAAGCAATTGATTATTTCTGCCATTTAGCTACAGATCCAAAATTTTATGATCAGTTAGCCAACACTGATAAAGAGTTCATGAATAGCGAATATGCACCTAAATTGAGCTGGCTAAAGAATGATAATGAAGATATTTATGATCCTGACTATGGAGATATGCTGCGTGTATCCTTTATGCATGTATTTGGACGTGGAAAACTGGGCGATTTAGTTAGCTTGTTATCCGGCCGTGATTTTATAGACAGGAAGTACAAGGAAGATATCGTCAAAGACAGTTTCAGTAAGCTCCATGATGGTGTCATCGACTTTATGAATGAATATAGCTTCAAGCAATTTACTTTGGCAATTAAGTCTGCAGGTTTCAAATCATCAAAATTATTAAATTCACAGATGACACTCGATTTTGCATACACACTGTATCTATTGTTACAAAATAGTAATGAAATCCAGAAGATAGAGATTAAACGGTATATACAAAAATGGTTTGTGTTATCAACTCTTACTGGAAGATATGTAAGTTCTCCAGAATCACAGATGGATCGTGATATTCGTGGGATAACAGCAAAAGGTTTTGTCGCATATTTCCACGAGATTGAAGACGCAGTTTTATCCGATGCTTTCTGGACAGTAGGACTCGTTCAAAATTTAGAGACTTCAGCTGTAAACAGCCCATATTTCAATACATACATAGCAGCACAAGTATTCTTTAATGATAAGTCATTGTTTTCAAACAGTTCTTGTGTTGGAGATTTAATTGATGCAGGTGATGTGCACCATATTTTTCCAAAACAGTATTTGAAGGATTCTGGTATTACTGATAGATCCGTTTATAACCAAGTGGCAAACTATACGTATTTGGATACTAGCGTAAACATTGCTGTTGGAAAGCTGGCACCTAATGAATATTTCAATATTGCTAAAAATCAATGCAAAACTGGTGATATCACTATAGGATTGATTACATCAGAGGATCAGCTTAAGACAAATTTGGAAACAAATTGTATTCCACAAACTGTATTCAATATGTCTGCTGATAATTATCAAGAGTTTTTAGAATCTAGAAGAAAAATGATGGCATTAAAAATTCATCATTACTATGACCAGCTCTAATTCTGGTCAATGTAGAACCATTTGATCACCTAAGGGACTATTATGGAAAAAATTACCTTTAAAAGTATTGAAAACATTGATCAAGATGTTGTTTTTGATGTTTCCTCAAAAAATGGGTATCTTCTGAAAGACATCGGAGCTAAATCCGGTGTAGTCACAGAAGATTTTAAAACTGAAAAAGACTTATTTAATGAGAATACTTTTGAAGCGGAATTTGAACAAACAATCATACACGATGACCGTCTTGATTATGAATTGGCTGCTGCTTGTGGTGCTTTATCATCATTGCTTGACATATTTTATGTCGGTAAACTGACAATTACAAAAGCCAATGCTTTGGGAAACGAGAAAGCAGATAAAATTGTAAAACGTGTTGCCAAGAATCTTGGATGTAAGAGTGATTCTATAGAAAAATGTGTATCTTTCTTAGAAAACTATAAAATGCCGGGTGATGCAGCAAGAAATGAGTTTGGTGGTGGGTTACAACATCATTTGCGTGATTTTACACATCATCCAACTATAGTAGGCCTGATTTTTTCAATTGTTGCACAATTTACTGGGACTGTATATGGGACAGATACAGATGGTAGTTTTAAATTTGTGAAAATCGATATGAATGATCCATCCATTGGGAAAGATGTACCCCAAAAAATTCTATATGGAACTGTAAACTGGTATCTTCATTTGGTAAGTGACTTTGATGGATCGCATAAGAATGCAGGAATGGGTACTGGAATTCCGGGTCCGATATTGTCATTTATAAAAGAATTCTCAGTATTATTACAAAAATCAAACATGAAGATTCCGTATGGCAAAGAAGGTGACATTACGGTTTCTGAGTTCATTTCAAAATTGTTTAATGGAACTTACATAAAGGATCCTGAAACAGGAAAAGGAATACGTTTTGATTTAAGAACAGAAATGGGCATCAAGAAATCCATCAATAAGCAATTATTACCTGTTGTTTGTAATGAAATTGGTGTAAGAGTTATTTACTCAATGAGTCAAATATACAAACTTATTAAGGCAAAAAAGATTTTAACTTTTGAACAGTTGCTTAAAACTGATGGTAATCTATATCTCCCGTTCAACAATCCTAAGCTCACAAAAATGTTGACGGTTGCCACTGGGGTGTTTTCGGCAATTGATTTATCTCAAGCTGCACTTGCAGCCGCAATGAAATCAGAGGGTAGCAAGGCCAAATTCATCGGTGAATTTGTATCAAGGATAAACATACCTGGAATAGGCCGGTTTGTAATATCTCTTGGAAATTCGTCTGGATACATTTTCCAAGATTTTAAGAATACATACAAAGAATATCAACAAAAGGTTTATACGATTCATCGTGGTTATTGTGAAATGCCACAATTATTCAGCATTGTTCTGACAGAAGAGCAGAAACAATTATTACTTTCATTGGAATATCAGATGCTGATTACAGATCTATCTTCTACAAAGGACAGTACAGAAATGTCATTAAAACAATTGTGGATTGATGGATGGAAGGCAGATGCTGTCCAAGCACTAGCACATATAAATCAGGTACTTATCACTGATGAGAAGGAATTCTTTGAATCTTTTGATTTAATGGTTGAAAAATCAAATAGTTTGTCATGTGCTCAGGAAATTCTTTTACAGGCCGACAATTTCAAACTATATATTGAAAAAAATAAAAATACAAAATATAAAAAGGTGAAATATAACAATAAATATCTAGAAGATGTTTTTGTGGAACGGCAAGATTACATAAAGCGAGATGATCTGAATAAGCTTCGTTCAACATATAAACAGTATATAGGTATTATTTCTGGTCAAAAGAGTAGAACGATGTCAGGGTTGATTGCTACAGCATTGATTACAGTTGCCACAGGCGGGGCGGCAGCGGTATTCGCACCTGGAATAGCGGTTGCACTGATTGGAGAATCTTTTGCAGGTGTTTATGGTGCTGCATTAACAAGTGCAAGCCTTGCTGCTTTAGGAGGCGGATCTCTTGTCGCTGGAGGGTTAGGCGTTGCTGGTGGAACTGCAATGGTAGCAGGTGGTGGTGCAATGATTGGCCTTATAGGTGGCGGAGCAATATCTGCTACATCTGTCGTGTTTGGAAGTTCTAAAGATCTGACCTTGGATTGCTGTGCACGGTTGTTAACAATAATCAAATTGTCCAACACAGATAATGACGAATGCAAAGTGGCATTACATGCTATAAGTGAAAACATTACAATTGCCATTGGTAATTTAGAAAATGACATTGATGTATTGAAAGATAATTTGGGTGTAGAGGATAGAAATTATACTAAAGAAATAAATGTCAGAATTAAGGAAAGCACGACAAGTTTATCTTATTTGAAGAGGACAAACATTGAGTTGAAAAAACTGATATGATATTTGAATAAAATCTGAGATATCTTTACGATATGCTGTATAAAGATAGGAAAAACTATGGTTGATAACAAAAAAGGTGTTCATGTTGGAAAAGGAGATTCTTCTCTAGATGCCATGCAACAAGCTATTCCACATTGGATCCATGACACAAGAAAAGATGATAGCTCTGTAACAGGAGAGGTATTCCTCCCAGGCTACAAATGTTCTTCATGTGGCTATCATTCCAATATGGAGAAAGAAAGATGCCCGCATTGCGGAGCAATAATGCGGAAGATCAAAGGAGTTTATTAGAACTTATACTCAAATTGTTCATTCGGAGAGAACCCCCAATTACTCTCTCCATTGCGGAGATGCTGGATTACCCAATCTGGCATCTCCATTTTTTAATTACATTTGAGGCACTTTAATAGTAAGCGCTCGATAATATGTACCTGTTAAAAATAAGCGGTATCCATTATGCTGTATCATTGCACTTTGGATTCCGCTTATTTCATATAGAGTTCTTTTGGCAGTTCATCGGACCACGGTAAAAGTTTCTCAGGCACTTGATGATGTGTGCTGTTGATATATTTTGGCAGTTCTTCTAATAGATTGTAGATTTCGGTAAAACTGCACGTTGATTTCAGTTCAACTGCTTGTGCGTTTCGGTCTGCCCTGCATGCCGTTTCGGTTCAAACTGCACGGTCAGACAAAGTCGAGCGGAGCGAGCCAGGCCCACTCCGCAGTTTGAATATTTAAGACTCTTCTTTTGCCTTGCGCATGTTCTTGCCATTGAACTCAAGCCTGTAAGCACCGCGTATGAGACGTTCCATGCAGGCATCTGCGTATGTGTTATCCTTGAACATAGAATGCCAGGAACTTACTGGCAGCTGTGAGATGATCATTACAGATCCACGTCCATCCCTTGCATCAAGGACCTCGAAGAGATACCGGCATTTATCCGGGTCGAGCTCCATGAGTCCAAAGTCATCAATGATGAGGAGAGCTAATGATGAGAGCGCATTTATATATTCCAGGAATTTATTCTGGATCTGGGCTTTCTCGAGCTCATTCATCAGATAACTGGCCTTCACATATCTGACAGGCATGAACCTCTGTACGGCACAGACTGCCAGTGCATTGCCTGCGTAGCTCTTGCCGGTCGATGATTTGCCTGTGATGAGGAGGTTCTTCCTCTGATCGATCCATTCACAGGTAGCTAGCCTATTGATTGCCTCTACATCCAATTGCCGCTCTGGATCCTCCAATGCTTCATCAAATGTTGCACTGGGATAGCGGAGATCTGCTTTTGAAAGGAAACGGTTCAGTTTCTTGTTGTGCCTGGTGATCCATTCTGCGTTGATGATCTCTTCAATTCGCTCATCAAATGTGCGCAGGTCCCGGTTCGGATCCTCTCCCTGTTTCTCAAGGACGTCGGCCATGCTGGAAAGGCGCATCTTCCGCAGCTTTTCATCCAGTTCAGTATATGTGTTCTCTTTCTTGTTCATTTGTAATAGTCATCTCCCCAGAGATTCTCGTGTTCTGGCAGTGCTTCAGCTGTATCCTGGCCTTCCTTGTTGATAGCCTCATTCAACAGTTTCTTGAAATAGGTATACTTGCATACTTTCAGTTCGATGCAGCGTGCTGACGCCTGTTCGACCGTCATCTTGGATATGCCGGTGCACATATGCAGGATCCCATTGCACGAGTTGTAGCTCTGCTCCTCATGCTGGGACGACTTCAGGACGATGTCGATCATCTGTGCAGTATGCGGTCCGATCGCTGCGGCCCATCGGCGGTAATAATCCCCGTCATGTTCATTCACTTCCTTGTAATACCTGTGTGCCTGAGGCATATGGTCCTCATCGGTGATGTATTTCGGAAATCTCTTATAGCTCCGCTCATGTCTGCAGATCAGCTTGTTGTTCCGGTCACAGATCATGACCTCTGACATTGTTGCCTTTAATATCACAGGCTTCTGATAGTAGGTATAGAATACAGAGTAGTAGTGGCCATCGAACAGAAGGTGATAGTTCCGCGGCACAGACTGGAACAAGACATATTCGCATGTGGTGAAGGAACCGTAGGAAAGTGTCTTCATCTGCGGCCTGTCATATTGTCTGTAAGCTTCTTCACGAGAGACGCTCCATCCGTTCGGAACAGTGCTGTTTATGGCTGCTACGATCTCTTTTGCGGCCAGATTAGCGGCCGCGAAACTTGTATATGTATTCTCTTTCAGCTTCTCCAGCAGTTCAGTCTCCAGGTACTGAACCGCACGTTCCACAGTTGCTTTGCCGGTCGGCTTGCGTGCCGGCGGTGGAAGTACCACAGCGCCATAGAATGTCTCAAGATCCTGGAATGTCGCATTGATGAGGAGCTCATCTCTTGTATGCTTTGTCACTGCTGTCTTGCAGTTGTCTGGTACGAAATACCTGGCGACTGCACCATAGTCTTCGACCGCATGCACGGTGCCCTTGACAAAGCTGTCGGACTTCTCATCTGGGAATACTTCCGCATAGATCCGGCTGGACACTCCCAGTGTCGTCACGAATACATGTGCTTTCTTATATTCGCCCGTCTCTGGGTCAAAGATGATCGATGGAGTATCACCGATCCAGTCGATGTACATCTTCTCACCTGGATTCCGCTCGACTGCCATTGAGACATCCACTGTCCCATAGTGCTCTTTGATGAATCTGTTGTAATACTCTGCGAACTGGGTGTACTGATATCCGCCAGGATTCTGCTGTTTGTACTCTTTCCATTGGAAGTAGAGATTTGCACGGCTCCCTTTGGCATTCAGCCTCTCATAGATCTTCTGATAATCTGGAACCGCGATTGGCTTGCGTCGCACCTGATCCGGCGGATAGAAAGCAGTCTCGGCTCTTACCGGATCCATGGACTTCAGATCATTCAGGCTGAATCCCAACATTTTGTACCGCTTCAAGATCAATTGGACTGTTCCAGATCCGAGGCGGAAGCGTGATTGGCAGTCATAGAGGGAGAAGCCATTTTCTCTCATCTCGATGACGCCGATAATCGTCATGTAGCTTTGCATATAAAAATCCTCCTTTCAAAACTACAGGTTAACTATAGTTTCAAAAGGAGGGAGTGAGCGTGCAGTTATTCCGAAATGACATGCAGGTTGAACCGAGAAAACATGCAGACTGAAGCGAAACCAAATGCAGGTGATAGCGAAATGCGCATGCAGTTCAACCGAAATTTACAAATAGATAGACCAGATATTGGTACAGCCTGAGGTTGTTCGCCTTGGCGGTCTCTA
>CAYLQV010000042.1:0-18051 GCA_964385925.1 uncultured Galactobacillus sp.
ACCATAGACATAGTTATGAAAATGATGAAAAAGTTTTCAATAAATATCACTGAAAATTACACTGTAAATTGTGAAATTTATTGACACAATTTATGAAAAAATCTACAATTTTATCATACTTCAGGTCTATCACCTGAACGGGAGGAAAGAATTATATGAAGATGAAGAAGGCTTTATGCGCTTCAATGGCTCTTGCTATGCTTGCAGGATGTTCTACAGGCAGCTCATCATCAAGCAAGAAGTCTTTGGATGCGTACTATGTGTTCACATCAGATGTAAAGACAACTGACTATCTGATCACACAGAATGCTTCTGACCACGAAATCAACCAGAACCTGGTTGACGGACTCGTTGAAGTAGATTCAAAGAACAAGTATGTTGGCGACTTGGCAGAGAGCTGGGAGCACAACACAGACTCCACAGTCTGGACATTCCACTTAAGAAAGGATGTCAAATGGGTCACAAATACTGGCGAGCAGTATGGCACTGTAAAGGCTGACGATTTCGTTGCCGGCTTACAGCACGCTACCGAATTCAACTCAGCTACATTGTCTCTGGCAGCAATGCATATTAAGGGCCTGCAGGATTATGTTGACGGCAAGACAAAGGACTTCTCAACAGTCGGTGTCAAGGCAGTTGATGATCTGACAGTTGAGTACACACTGACTCAGCCAGCTACATATTTTGATACATTGACAGCATATACAATTTTCTATCCTGTCAACCGTGAATTCCTGGAAGCTCAGGGCACAGGATGCAAACTGGGTTCCCCAGATGTAAACAGCTGCAAGTTCGGTCAGCCGACAGAACCAAGTTCCATTCTTTATAATGGTGCTTATATTCTGACTTCATTCGTTTCCAAGTCTGAAGAAAAGTTAACTAAGAACAAGAACTACTGGGATGCTGAACACGTCTACATCAACAATGTTACACGTGTTTATGATGATGGATCTGATCCAGCTTCTACAGTTAAGGGATTTGAACAGTCTGAGAATCCTTATTATCAGGCAGTCCTGCTTGCTAAGTCCGACAACTTCAAAGAATATCTTTCTAAGTATAAGGACAATGCATACACAGGCATGCAGAACCAGTATACATTCGGCATCAACTTCAATATGAACCGTATCACATATACAACAACAACAAAGACAGAAGCACAGCAGGCTGACACCCGCAATGCTCTGCTGAACAAGAACTTCCGTCTTGCTCTGAAGTATGCTCTTGACCGTGTATCTTACATGGGAACAGCAGTAGATTCTTCTATCGCTGCAACAGCATTACGCAATATCGAGACTCCTTGGAACTTCGTTAAGACAACTGACGGCACAGCATATGGCAAGCTCGTTGAAAATGCTTCTGCATTAGGTGCTGACTTAAGTGAAGGACAGGATCCTTTCTACAACCCAACAACAGCTAAGAAGTATGTTGAATCTGCTAAGACAGAATTAACAGGTGCTGCATGGCCAATCCACCTTGACCTGCTGGTTGAGGAATCTTCCAAGACATTAGTCGCACAGGCTTCTTCTCTGAAGCAGTCTATCGAAGCTTCTCTTGGCACAGACAATGTTGTCATTGATCTGCACCCAGTAAGTGATGATGCTTATGAAAAGTCTTCTTATACATCAACTGGTCCAGTAGATGCTGACTGGGATATCTCCACATCTACAGGCTGGGGCTATGACTACATCGATCCTAAGACATATCTGCACATCTTCAGCCCTAAGGACGGCGATATTCTCCGTACAAATATGGGTCTTGAATTCGAAGCAGACGGCGATGCTCAGAACACAGCAGCTATCCAGAAGTCTGGTCTGGAAGAATTCCAGAAGCTCTACGATGCAGCTGATGCTATCACTGATGATCTGGATGCACGTTACAAGGCATTTGCTAAGGCTGAAGCTTACATCCTTGACAATGCAGTATACATTCCTGTGCAGACACAGACAGCTTCTGTTAACTGGAGAATTTCCAGAGTAGTACCGTTCTCTCAGGCTTACCAGAGTGTCAGATTCAAGGGCATGATCATCCAGAAGGATATGATCACAGCAGCTCAGTATAAGACTGCTCTTGAAACATGGCAGAAGGGCTGATCTCTGATCAACTTTGAAAAAATTTACATTGTAATGTAAAAATCGTGATTAGGGGGCTGAAAATGCCTCCTAATCATTTGTATTTTTGAGCTGTATATTATATCCTTATAGGGCGAATTTAAAAGCAGGGGGTTTCTATGAAACGATATATATGGGGCCGAGTCATTCGGGCCATCTTATCTGTCTTTATCGTTACCGCGGTGGCTATGGTCATGATCTACACCTTGATCCCGCGGGAATTGATTTTTAAGACGGACGCAACGTATCAGAAGCTGGGCGGCAAGGAAGACGACCGTGCCAGATATAAGTACAATGCCTACGAGAAATTAGGGTATGTTGATTTTATTGAGCAGTCGGATATGTGCGAAGCGTATGCTTCTGACAACTATGATGCCTGCATGGTGGTTGATTCCACCGAGATCAACAATATCCTGCCTACATATAAATCAGAAGGATATACGGTTGAACAATACAAAGCCGGTCTTTACTATGCCTACAAGGACACACCGATCATGTCAATTGTCGGGACCTTTTTCGGCAACCTGATTCAGATCGACCATCCATGGCGGATGACGGACAGTGATAATGCTACTCTAGATTCCACCCGCGGTATTTACTGGGGACTTGATTATAATGGACTTCCTGCATTGATGGGCAACGGTACGCTGCACAAGTATTTAATTTACATTGACGGCAGTTTCCCATTCATCCATCAGAATATCATTCAGCTGAACCTCGGCACTTCCTATCCAGCATATTCATATACGCCGATCACACAGGTCATTTCTTCTTCACAGGGAACGGAAGATACACGTGAGCAGACTTTCCCGACCGGGCAGACTGTTGACTCTGCAATCATCCAGCATTCCTGTGAATATAAATACACATCAAGTCTGGACCGTCTGGATCAGAACAAGTTCACTGACAACTATGCTGAATGTCTGACGCAGAAATCTGATCCATCCATGATCCAGGATTCCATGACCATCGGCATTCTGGCATTGATGATCGGCTACGCCATCGCAATTCCTGCCGGCATGGGCATGGCAAGACACAAGGGCAAGCTGGGAGACCATATTGGCACAATCTGGATCAACTTCATGATTGCTGTTCCGTCACTTGCATTTATCTTCTTCGGCAGACAGATCTTCTATCTGTTAGGCCTGCCGCAGTCGTTCCCAACATTTGGAGCACATGATATCCGTTCTTATATTCCTGCCGTTGTCATCTTAGGCCTGATGAATACAGCTTCCCTGATGCTGTGGACAAGACGTTATATGATCGATCAGGAAAGTGCTGACTATGTCAAGTTTGCGAAGGCAAAGGGATTGTCTGAAAAGGAAATCTTCCGCAAGCATATCTTGAGAAATGCAATTATTCCTATCGTTCACGGCATCCCGGCAAATATTATTCTGACAATTACCGGTGCTGTCTTAACAGAAACAGTATTTGCAATTCCGGGCACAGGAAAACTGCTGCCGGATGCAATCAACGACCACAACAATCAGATGATTGTTGCATTGACAATGATCTTCACAGCTCTTTCTATCATTTCCGTATTGATTGGTGACTTGCTGATGACAGCTATCGATCCGAGAATTCAGCTGGAAGAAAAGGAAGGAGGCGCACATTAATGTCAGAAGCAGAGAATAAGTTTGTGTTCGTCAAGAATGACGAAAATGCATCTGAGCACATTGCTGCACCGAAATATTCCTACTGGTCTGCTGTGTTCAAGAAGTTCTTATCAAATCGATCCACTGTTGTCATCCTGATCATCGCAATCACTGTTGTTACATTATCAATCGTCGATCCGCTCATTTCTCATTATGACGGACTGTCTCATATCAATATCAACGATCCTAGCATGCAGTTCATCCATCCAAATCTGCAGTACCTCTTCGGTACGAATGATTACGGCGACAATCTCTGGAACGTCGTCTGGATCGGTGCCCGCAACTCATTGGCAATCGCTGGTCTTACAACATTGATCACAACCGTTCTTGGTGTTGTTGTCGGTGCTGTCTGGGGATATTCCAAACGTATGGACAAGTGGATGATCGAAGTTTACAACATCATCGCGAACGTTCCATTCACACTGGTCGTCTTCGTCCTGATGTACGTCTTAGGCAGAGGCTTCTGGCAGCTGATCTTCGCTATGTCAGTCACTTCCTGGCTGAGCACAGCATTCTTTATCCGCACACAGGTCATGATCATCCGTGACCGTGAATATAACCTTGCTTCGCAGTGCTTAGGCACATCTACATGGACAATTGTTAAGAACAATATTATGCCGTTCCTGGTATCCATTATTGTTACTTCGATTTCCAGAGACCTGCCGTCCTTCATTTCATTGGAAGTATTCTTAGCTTGGCTGGGAATTGGTGTTGGTGAAACGACACCTTCCTTAGGTAAGACAATTTCTGCAAACCGTACCTTCATGACTAGTACGCCGTACTTGTTCTGGATCCCGGTTGCGATATCTGCAGTCATTACAATTTCACTTTATGTTGCAGGTCAGACTCTGGCAGATGCCGCTGACCCTAGAACACATATGTAAGGAGGTGCTGAAAGATGAGTGAAGAAAGAGAAGCAATTCTGTCAGCAAACGATGTACATGTGCAGTTCACAGTACGTGGGAAAACGCTAAATGCAATCCGCGGTGTCTCCATTGATCTGTATGATGGTGAGACCCTGGCAATCGTTGGTGAATCAGGTTCCGGCAAGTCTGTCTTTACAAAGACATTCACCGGTATGATTGATGCCAATGGTTCCGTAACGGCTGGCAAGGCAGTATTTGAAGGTAAGAATCTGTACGAAAATAAAACAGATGAGCAGTGGGAGCAGATCCGCGGCAGGAAGATTGCAACGATCTTCCAGGACCCAATGACATCTCTGAACCCAATCATTTCGATTGGCAAGCAGATTACTGAAGTTATTGAAAAGCATCAGGGCAAGCCCTTTGATGAAGCAAAGAAAGAAGCGATTCAGTTAATGACGGAAGTAGGCATCTATGATGCTGAGAACCGCTTTGATGAATATCCGTTCATGTATTCCGGCGGCATGAGACAGCGTATTGTTATTGCCATCGCGCTTGCATGCCATCCAAAGATTCTGATCTGTGATGAACCTACCACAGCATTGGATGTCACTGTCCAGGCACAGATCATCCGCCTGATCAAGAAGCTGCAGAAGGATTACGGCTATTCTATTATCTTTATTACCCATGACCTTGGTGTCGTTGCCAATGTTGCTGACCGTGTTGCAATCATGTACTCCGGCCAGATCATTGAATACGGCAAGGTCAATGAGATCTTCTATGATCCAAAGCATCCATATACATGGGGACTGCTGAGCTCACTGCCGCAGCTGGGCATCAAGGGTGAACCTCTGTATGCCATCACTGGTACGCCGCCAAGTCTCTATGATGAGATCAAGGGCGATGCCTTTGCACAGAGATCAGACTATGCGATGAAGATTGACTTTGAAGAAGAGCCGCCGATGTTTGCGGTGTCTGATACCCATTTTGCTAAGACATGGCTGCTGGATCCTAGAGCACCGCATGTTGAGCCTCCGACACAGGTCAAGGAACTTCATGAGCGTATGAAGGAAGCTATCCGTATTCAGGAATTAGAACTGCATGAGGGGGATGCCAGATGACAGAATTAAACAAGACTCCTCTGAAAAAAGATGAGAATGGCAGAGAGATTCTGCTGGAAGTAAAAAATCTTGCGGTCACATTCCGCAACGGCAAGAAAGAATTCCGTGCCGTCCACGATGTCAATTTCAATGTATACAAGGGAGAGACATTCGCATTAGTAGGTGAATCCGGTTCCGGCAAGACCACCATCGGCCGTGCCATCATCCGCATCAATCCTACTTCTGACGGTGATGTCATCTTCATGGGCAAGAAGATCAATCAGAAGCTGAGCAAAGATGAGAACCGCTGGGTTGTCCGCAACATCCAGATGGTCTTCCAGGATCCTGCTGCTTCACTGAATGAAAGAGCGACAATTGACTATATCGTTTCCGAAGGTCTGCAGAATTTCCATCTGTATAAGGATGAGGAAGACCGTAAGAAGAAGGTCATGGAAGCTCTGGAATCTGTCGGTCTGCTGGCTGAACACGCGACCCGTTATCCGCATGAATTCTCAGGCGGACAGAGACAGCGTATCGGTATTGCCAGAGCCATGGTCATGGAACCAACTCTGCTGATCGCGGATGAACCAATCTCTGCACTTGATGTTTCCATCCGTGCCCAGGTACTGAACCTGCTGAATGAATTCAAGGAAAAGCAGGGACTGACCCAGATTTTCATTGCACATGACTTATCTGTTGTCCGTTATATCTCTGACCGTATTGCGGTCATCCATAAGGGCAGAATTGTTGAGCTGACGGATACCAATGAGCTCTTCAAGAACCCGATGCATCCATATACACAGTCGCTGATGTCTGCAATTCCTCTGCCTGATCCAGAAATTGAAAAGGCAAAGAAGCTCATCACTTACAGTGAAGAGGAGCATGTCGCAAAGTGGAACTATGCAGAACATCCTGCTACCTTCCGCGAACTGGCAAAAGATCACTGGATCTATGCCAACGATGAAGAATTTGCATATTATCTGAGCAACTATCAGAAATAACATGAAAGAAGCCGCCGAAACAAGGTGACTTCTTTTTCTTTGTGGTACCATAATAAACATAGATTGGAGATAAAGAGATGAAAGCACCATTTTCAGAATATCTGGATACCCTGGCACCGGGCTTGAAGAAACTGATTGAGATTCTGTCGAAAAAATATGACTATGTCAGTATTCTCTCCACCGACTCCAAGGGCATCTATGTGCGTATTTCTCAGCATGCCAAATCGGTCGTTTCTGAGACGATGACAACGGAAAGAGGGACGGTCGTCAGAGTCCATGTGAATGGACACTACAGTGAATACGCCCTCAATGACTTTGACCCTTCCACCCCTGAGAAGACAGCTGAACTGATCAAAAAGGTATTGGCAGAACAGGAAGCAGTACTGAAGCAGTCCTCTTCTTCTGCATACGAAACAGGCGTTTTAAATGATGAGCCATATACACTGCGTGTAGAAAAGGAAACAGAACAGCTGCCGGAGACGGCTGATGTCAAGGCATTAGTGGAAAAGCTCAGTGAAGTTTCTGATGCGGCAATGAAGGAAGGAAGCGATGTGATCGACTGTCAGGCAGCTGTGCAGTCCACTCATATCTGCAAGATGTTCCTGTCAAAGAACAGAGACCTGCGTCAGTCCTATGTCTATTCCGAAGGAGCTGTTGCGCCTTTTGTCAGTCAGAACGGACAGACCCAGTATGCCTACCGCGGCGTATCAGGCCTGCAGGGACCGGAGTTATTTGACGGTCTGCTTCCATTCGTCCCTGAGGCAGTGAAGGAAGCAGAGGAAGTTCTGCATGCAGACCGTATTGTACCAGGCACCTATGACATCATTACAAGTCCGGAGGTCACTGGTCTGATTGCCCATGAAGCATTTGGCCATGGTGTGGAAATGGACCAGTTCGTCAAGCACAGAGCATTAGGCGCAGAATACATAGACAAGCGTGTCGGTTCCGACAAGGTGACCATGCATGAAGGTGCACTGTGTGCGCAGAATGTTACGACTTATGCCTTTGACGATGAAGGCGTACTGGCAGGCGATGTGACTGAAATTGAAAACGGCATCTTGAAAACAGGCATCTGTGATGCTTTGTCTGCACTGCGCTTAGGCATTCAGCCTACCGGCAATGGCAAGCGTGAGAACTTTGAGCACAAGGTCTATACCAGAATGACAAATACGATCTTTGATTCCGGCAGCGATACCGTCGAAGATATGATCAAGTCTGTGCAGTTCGGCTACCTGCTGGAAGGCATGGAATCCGGGATGGAAGATCCGAAGCACTGGGGCATTCAGTGCATCATTAAGCTCGGCCGTGAGATCAAGGACGGCAGGCTGACTGGAAAAGTCGTGGCACCGGTTGTCATGACAGGATATGTGCCTGATCTGCTTGGCAGCATTTCAATGGTGTCAAAGGACCGTGAAGTCTTCGGAAACGGAGGCTGCGGCAAGGGTCATAAAGAATGGGTCAAGGTCGCGGACGGCGGTCCATATCTGAAAACGAAGGGAGTGCTGGGCTGATGCTGGAGAAAATCATTCAGCTGCTGAAGAACAGCGGTGCAGATGACTGGGAAGTCACCGATACCAGGACCGAAGGATGGGAGTTCTACTACATCCGTCATGATCTGGATCAGAACCGGGCGAAGAAGGTCGAGCATATCAACGTCACGGTGTATAAGAAAATTGAAGATGGAAAATATATGGGCAGAGCCAGTGCAGAGGTTGCCCCGACGGAATCAGAAGACAGCGCAAGACAGCTGATTGAAGATCTGGTCTACCGTGCATCGCTGGTACGTAACAATCCATATCCATTGCATCAGCCGGCGGAGGCAAAGCCGCTGCCGTTGACGGCAGGCACCCTGGAGAAAATCTCGGCGGACTTTATCAAGACAATGCAGGAGATGCCTGAAACAGCAGCAGAGGATATCAACTCCTATGAGATCTTTGTATCAGAGATCACCAGAAGACTGATCACTTCGCAGGGCATTGATGTCACTGAGAATTATCCAGAATCCATGCTCGAAGTGGTTGCCAATGCGCGCAGTGAAAATCATGAGATCGAATTGTACCGCATGTATCACAGCGGCACCTGCGATCAGGCGGGGCTGAAGAAGGATGTCAGCGCTGTCCTGAGATACGGCAGGGACAGGCTGCATACTGTGCCGACCCCAGGCTTAGGAAAATGTCCGGTTGTTTTCTCAACTTCCGATGCAAAGAATATCTATGACTATTTTCTAGCTGGACTGAATGCGCAGCTCGTCTTCCGCAAGATGTCATCCATGAAAATCGATACGCCGATCTCCAATGAGGTCACTGGAGACAAGGTCACCATTCAGGCGCTGCGCCAGCTGCCGAATTCATCAAAGAACTTTGCCTATGACAGTGAAGGTGCTCCAATCAAAGATTTGATCCTGATGGAAGCTGATACCCCGAAGGCTTACTGGGGAGACAGGATGTTCGCCAGCTATCTTGGCCTGACAGATTCCTTTATGATTTCCAACTATGAAGTCACCGGCGGCACGAAAAGCGAAGCTGAGATCCGCACAGGAAGATATCTGGAGATCGTTGAATTTTCAGATTTCCAGGTCTCAGAGATCACCGGCGATATCTTCGGTGAGATCCGACTGGGCTATTATCATGACGGTGATCAAGTTACAGCTGTGTCCGGTGGTTCTGTATCTGGTTCCATGCGTGAATATCTCAGCCGCATGGTCATGTCAAAGGAACAGACGCAGTACAACAACGTGAAGATCCCATCATTGACCAAACTGATGGATGTCACCGTTGCCGGTGCAGAAAACAAGTAAAAGCATGCAGGGTGCAGGAATGCACCCTTTTTTGTCTCCAGGAAGCGTTTAGAGCACGTTATAGAAGCTCTTTGAGAAAGAATGGGTATTTATCCATAAAACAGGCAAAGCCTCTGAAAATAAAAAATCCGGCGCTTACCCGGATCAATAGAGAACACTGAGAATGATGGATACAATGACCAGAAGGATGCCGGAATAAAGAAATGGGTTTGAAGAACCTTTTCTTTCTTCTCTTCTTCCTTCTCTCCACTTTGTATAAGATCCATGGATCTGCTTCCAGCTGAAGAAGACCAGATCTCCTTCGGCCCAGGACCAGCGCAGAAGACCAATCAGAAGATATAAGAATGCCAGGAAGGTCAGACCGTTGATGAAGTGAAGATACCACGGTGAGACAAACAGACCATATACAGCGGAGAGTCCAAGTGCACAGGCAATGAAGATCCACACCGTGCGATTCTGCAGTTCCTTTTTGATTTTATTTTTCATGTGTCTATTGTATCCCAAAAAGATTTTATGAAAAGAATTATTCACCGCAATTCCTGATTTTCTATCTTTCATTGTTTTGAAATTCGCATAATGGTATAATCATTACTAGATAAATGCGATGGAGGCTATAGAAGATGGCATTCGAAAAGTTAAAGAATTTTATTGCACCAGTCGATGAAGAATACGGCGCTGAAGACGAACCGGAATATGATGAACAGGAAACAAAGCCTGTCAGCACTTATGAAGCTAAGCAGACCAAAGTACAGGGTGTTCCTACCAATGCACAGATGGTCCTGTTTGAACCAAGAAGTTTTGAAGAAGCAGAAGAGATTGCTCGTCATCTGAAGCAGAGAAGAGCGTGTGTTGTCAACCTGCATAAGCTGCAGAGAGACTATGCACAGCGCACTATTGATTTTTTAACAGGTGTTGTCTTTGCATTGGACGGAACAATTCAGAAGATTGGTCACAATGTCATCCTCTGCACACCAAAGAATGTTGGTGTTGACGGAGCTATTTCCCTCGACAGCGAAGATGACTGATAGCCCGGACTATGAATCATTGGCAGCACACCTGGAGGATTTAGAGGAAAAGAGCCGGACCTGGCACCGTACTTTATGTTCTGCGTTTCTCAACGAAGAAGAACAAAGTGCAATGGTCAAGCTGTTTCCGCCTTCCAAATATGTGCGCTATGACGGCGGCTATCCTGAGGCAAGAAAGAAAAAAGTCATTTTCCCCGCAGATGGGGAAGATGACTTTTCTGATATTGCATGCCTGAAGGCTACGATCGATCAGCGTTTCCGCAGGATTGGCCACAGCGATATCCTGGGTGCCTTGATGCACCTGCAGATTGACAGGAGTTCATTCGGTGATTTCTGGATTGAAGAAAATTGCATCTACCTGTATACAAGCACCGGCATGGCATCTTTCCTGATTGACAACCTGAAGCGGATCAATCAGCTGAACGTATCCTTCGAATGCACGGATGACCGTCCGGTGCAGGTCTTTCGGACAAAGAAGATCAAGTGTGTCGTGGCAAGTGAAAGAGCGGATGCACTGGTCGCCGGCTTAGTGCACTGCAGCCGCACGGAGGCTAAGGAATTGATCCGTGCAGGCATGGTCCAGGTGAACCATGTAACGCTTGAAGAGCCTGATAAGTTGTGCGATAATAACGTTACGATTTCGATTCGCGGAACCGGCAGATTCACGTATTTAGGAACGGATCACGCCACCAAGAGCGGACGGATCGCAGCTGAATTTCTACAGTATATTTAGGGGAGCATGGCAATGACAGCAAAAAGACCGACATTTCGGGTCATGAAAAATGGTTATGATCGTTTTGCGGTCGATGATGCCGTTGAACGGTATGCTGCTCAGGTAGATGCCTTACAGCGAAAGATTGAACTCTATCAAGAACAGCTGGTGGAGACGACCCGGGAATTGAATGCCATCAAGGAACAGCTTGCCGAGATGGAGAAAACAGAAGAAGTACGCAAAGAAGCATCTGACCGGATTGCCCGCTTATCAATACGCGAGGCAAACGAGATCATAGCAACTGCCCAGAACAACGCTGATGAGATCATCCGTGAAGCACTGGGGACCGCAAGACTTGTCTTGACTGACCTGACAAAGCTCTACCAGAGTGCAGGGACAGTGAAGGGACAGATGAACACCCAGCTGGAAGATCTGCTGAAGCAGCTGGACCACTTCAAGCTTCCGGAAATGCCGGACTTAAGGTGGCTGAATGAAGCAGAACAGAAACTGCGTTGATTGAAGACGCGCCGACAGATTGGAAATCAAGAGATCCTGCGGATGGTGAAAGCAGGAGGAAGATCTAGGACGGACATCACTTCATGAGCAGACGCACCTCAGCGTTATGAGGAAACAAACAAGGGTATGCAGGAATGCATAAACTAAGGTGGTACCGCGTTAACAGCGTCCTTAGATCAGGGACGCTTTTTATATGCGTGAAGAAGGAGAGACATATGGACTACAAAGACACGTTGAACATGCCGAACACGGAATTTGAAATGAGAGGAAATCTGGCAAAGAAGGAACCTGACATTTTAAAGCAGTGGGAGGAGAACAATTACTATCAGAATCTTCTGGCACATCATAAAGGACAGAAAGCATTTATTCTGCATGACGGTCCTCCATATGCCAATGGAAACCTGCATGCAGGCACAGCGATGAACCGTTCTATCAAGGACTTCATCGTCAGATCTCATGCGATGCTTGGATACTATACACCATACTTCCCAGGCTGGGATACGCATGGTCTGCCGACTGAGAATGCCATCCAGAAGCTGGGTGTTGACCGCAAGGCCATCAGTGCTGCCGAATTCCGCAAGAAGTGCGATGAATTCGTTCACTCTCAGATTGCCACCCAGATGGCAACAGAAAAGAGACTGGGACAGATTGCTGACTATGAACATCCATATATCACACTGAATAAGGAGTTCGAGGAACGTCAGGTCAAGACCTTCGGCAAGATGGCCTCTACAGGCATGATCTTCCAGGGCTTCAAGCCTGTTTACTGGTCACCATACAATGAAACAGCAGTGGCAGATTCTGAGATTGTCTATAAGGACGTCAAGGACGCAACAATCTATCTGGCTTTCCAGATTGCTGACGGCAAGGGCATCCTGAACAGTGATGACTATTTCGTTATATGGACTACTACTCCATGGACCATTCCTTCCAATGAAGCAGTGTCCATGAATGAGCGCTTTGACTATGCTGAAGTGCAGACGGAAAAAGGCAAACTGATCTTCTTGGCAAAATTCGTTGATCAGCTGCTGGCTAAGTTCGGCCTGGAGAACCAGGGCATCCTGCGCACCTTCAAGGGAAAAGAACTGGAAGGCATCACATATCATCATGTTGTTTTTGACAAGGAGTGCCCAGTGCTGTTAGGCAATCATGTCACGGATGAAGATGGTACCGGCGTTGTCCATACAGCCGGCGGCCATGGTATCGATGACTTCAACGTCTGTGCCAAGTACGGTTTAGCTCCAATCAACACAGTCGACTACCAGGGCAAGATGAATGAGAATGCCGGCAAGTATGAAGGCATGTTCTTCGAGGACTGCTCCAAGGCTGTCATTCATGATATGAGTGAAAAGGGATGCCTGCTGGCAGTTGAGAATATTGTCCACAGCTATCCGCATGATGACAGATTAAAGAAAAAGGTCATCTTCCGTGCAGTCAAGCAGTGGTTCTGCTCCATCGACAAGATCAAGCCGCAGTTATTGGACGAGATCGACAACAAGATTGTCTGGCACAACTCCTTCGGTCAGAAGCGTATGCACAACATGATTGCTGACCGCGGTGACTGGTGCATTTCCAGACAGAGACTCTGGGGCGTTCCAATCCCGATCTTCTACAATGAAGACGGCACGCCGATCATGGAGATGGAAGTGTTTGAACATGTCGCTGAATTATTCGGTAAATTCGGTTCCAACATCTGGTTTGAAAAGGATGCGAAGGACCTGCTGCCGGAAGGCTATACAAATCCAAAGTCTCCAAACGGAAACTTCACCAAGGAAAAGGACATCATGGATGTCTGGTTCGATTCCGGATCTTCCTGGAATGAACTGATTGCCCGCGGCGACAGCTATCCATGCGACTTGTACTTTGAAGGCTCTGATCAGTACAGAGGCTGGTTCAACTCATCTCTGATTGTCAGTACCGCTGCCAACGGCACCGCTCCTTACAAGGAAGTCCTGTCACATGGCTATGTCGTTGACTCCAAGGGTGAGAAGATGTCCAAGTCGGTCGGCAATGTTGTCAACCCAATGGATATCATCAATGTCAATGGTGCGGATGTCTTCCGTTTATGGGCAATGACATCTGACTTCAAGGAAGACCTGAAGCTCGGCCCAAGCAATATCAAACAGGTATCTGACCAGTACCGCAAGATCCGCAATACATTCCGTTTCTTATTAGGCAACGTTGATCCTGCGGACTTTGATCCAAAGAAGGATATGGTCGTCTATGAGAATCTGGAAGCAGTGGATCAGTATATTATGATCAAGCTGAATGAAGTAGTTGAACAGGTGCGTACAGACTGTGCAGAATATGATTTCCTGGATGCATCTAAGTCTTTGACAAACTTTATGGTCAATGAACTTTCTTCCTATTATCTTGACTTCACCAAGGATATCCTCTACTGCGATGCCAAGGATGATGTGAGAAGAAGACAGGTGCAGTCCGTCTATTGGAACTGTGCAGATGCATTAGTCAAGTTATGGGCGCCTTTCCTGGTTTATACCGCTGAGGAAGTATGGGCACACTTCAATGATGACTCTGCTGAGTCTGTGCACTATACAGAATTCCCACAGGTGCAGAACTATGCAAATGCCGACGAAGTGAAGGCTGAATTCGAAAAGCTGCTTGATGTCAGAACAGATGTCCTGAAGGCGTTGGAAGAAGCCAGAGCTGCAAAGGAAATTGGTACAGCACAGGAAGCTGAATTGGATCTCACGCTGCCGAAGGAAGAAGCAGAACTTCTTGATAAGGGACTTAAGGGTGCTGCTGCCCAGTGGATGATTGTATCCAAGGCAGTCGTTCGGGAAGGTTCAGAAAGAAGCGTCAAGGTCATCAAGGCGGCTGGGACGAAATGTCCAAGATGCTGGAACTACTCTGAAACACCTGATGAAAATGGACTCTGTCCTAGATGTCATGAGGTCATGAGCCGATAATACATGAAAGAGAAGACAAAGATCTTCTCTTTTTTTGTCAGAAGGAAAGCGGTCTGCACAACGAAATCATTCGAATTTCAAGCGCTAATGTAGTATATTGGTAATAGTATTTATAATCTATTTATCAGCAAGGGGAGATATCATGAAAAAGACGAACGAAGCAGTTCATGACCAGCAGAAATCAGATTCTGCTTTCTTTACCGAATATGACAGATACCTGTTCGGCAGCGGCCGCGATTATAAAATCTATGAAAAAATGGGAGCACACCCGGATACTGTCAATCGGAAGAAGGGCATGCGCTTTGTGGTGTGGGCACCTCACGCAAAGTCGGTATCCTTGATCTGTGAAAGAAACAGCTGGGATATCAAGGCAGACTATCTCAAGCCTTTAGGCAAGAGCGGGATCTTTGAAGGATTCAAAGAAGGCATGGGTACAGGTGAACTGTACAAGTATGCCATTGAGACACAGACAGGAAAGATCTTGTATAAAGCTGATCCGTATGCATTCTATGCCGAGAAGAGACCAGGTACTGCTTCCTGCACTGCTGATATTTCAAAGTATGGCTGGCATGATGAGAAATGGCTGAAGGAAAGAAAAGAACAGAATACTTTCACTTCTCCGATGTCCATTTATGAATGCCATTTAGGCTCCTGGAAGAAGCAGGATGACGGCACCGAAGAAGGCTTCATGAACTACCGTGACCTGGCAAAGGAATTAGTCAAGTACTGCGGTTCCATGGGATATACGCATGTGGAACTGATGGGCATCGCTGAGCATCCGTTTGATGGTTCATGGGGCTATCAAGTCACCGGATATTATGCACCGACCAGCAGATATGGAAAGCCGGAAGACTTCATGTGTCTGGTTGATACACTGCACAAGCACGGCATCGGCGTCATTCTTGACTGGGTTCCGGCACACTTTCCAAAGGATGCGCATGGCCTGGCTGACTTTGACGGTACACCGACCTATGAATATGCAGATCCGCGCAAGGGCGAACATCCGGAGTGGGGCACAAAGATCTTTGACTACTCTAAGAATGAGGTCAAGAACTTCCTGATCGGCAACGCTCTGTTCTGGTATGACGAATATCATATTGATGGACTGCGTGTCGACGCCGTTGCGTCCATGCTGTATCTGGACTATGGCAGAAAAGCAGGTGAGTGGGTGCCGAATAAATATGGTTCCAACGGCAACCTGGATGCGATTGAATTCTTCAAGCATTTAAACAGTGTCATCCGCGGCAGAAAAGACGGTACGATCATTATTGCTGAAGAGAGTACCTCCTGGCCGAAGATCACAGATACTGCTGAAAACGACGGTTTAGGCTTTACCTATAAGTGGAATATGGGATGGATGCATGACTTCCTTGATTACATGAAACTGGATCCATTGTTCCGCAAAGGTGCGCATAACAAGATGACCTTCGGTATGTCCTATGCGACAAGTGAAAAGTTCATTCTTGTCCTGTCGCATGATGAAGTGGTCCATTTGAAGTGCTCGATGATCAATAAGATGCCGGGATATGAGATTGATAAGTTCCGCAATCTGAAGTGCGGATATCTCTTTATGTTCGGCCATGCCGGCAAGAAGCTGCTGTTCATGGGCCAGGACTTCGGTCAGAGCCATGAATGGGATGAGAAGGTCCAGCTGAGCTGGAGTGAAGCAGAACAGCCGCTCAATCAGGATCTGCAGAATTTCGTCAGAGATCTGCTGCATCTGTATCGGAAGTATCCTGCCTTCTATGTCAAGGATGATTCCTGGGATGGCTTTGAGTGGGTGAACGCTGATGACAGCGACCGCAGCATCTATTCCTTCATCAGAAGAGACGGCACCGGCAGGAACAATCTCCTGTTTGTCGTCAATATGACGCCGATGGAAAGAAACGACTATATGGTCGGTGCTCCTCATGGCGGCAGATATACATTGATCATGGACAGAGACGGTGCAGTCACAGCCAAGTCTGGCAAGAAGACAGCATACACTGCTGAAAAGGGTGAATGCGACCATCAGCCTTACCGGGTGGCTTATGAGCTGCCAGCGTATGGATGTGCAGTCTTCAAGTTCAACGATGAGGTGAAAAAGAAGAAGTAAAATGATCTCCCTCTGAAATATGAGGGAGATTTTTTATTGGAAAGACAAAAAAACTGCCGCAGTAATCTGCAGCAGTTGATTTTCATGAATTACAGCTCAATCTTCTTGAACTGTTCCCAAGGCAGGTCTTTCTTTCCAAAATGGCCGTAGTTGACAGTCTTCTTGTAGATAGGCTTCCTCAGGTCAAGTTCCTTGATGATGTTGGAGACGGAGAAGTCGAAGTTCTTCAGAACAATTTCCTGCAGCTCATCATCACTGTACTTGGATGTGCCGAAGCTCTGTACATAGACAGAAGTTGGCTTTGGCTCACCGATGGCGTAGGACAGCTCAATCTGGCACTTGTGTGCTAAACCGTTGGCGACGATGTTGCGGCATACATAACGTGCATAGTAAGCAGCAGAACGGTCTACCTTGGTTGGGTCCTTGGAAGAGAAGCAGCCGCCGCCGATAGGTGCATATCCGCCGTAGGTGTCGACAACGATCTTACGGCCTGTTGTACCGGAATCACCCCATGATCCGCCGAGAACGAAGGATCCGGATGGGTTGATCAGATATCTTGTGTTCTCATCAACAAGCTTTGGATCAACGACCGGCTTGATGACCTTTTCCATGACGATCTTCTTGATCTCATCCTGCGTGACATCAGCTGTGTGCTGTGTTGAAACAACGATGGTATCGATTCTGGCAAGCTTGCCGTCGATATACTCACAGGTGACCTGTGTCTTTCCATCAGGTCTTAAGCATGGCGTCTGTCTTCTGACTTCTTCCAGCTTCTTGGACAGCTTGTGTGCACAGTCAATGGCAAATGGCATCAGATCAGCTGTTTCATCATCAGCGTATCCGAACATGATGCCCTGGTCACCAGCAGAAATCTCATCATGGGCAACTGCGCCGTTGATTTCAGAAGACTGCTTATTGACCTTGATCATGACATGATACTCTTCGTCATAGCCGATTTCCTTCATTGCATTGAGGGCAATCTTTTCATAATCGATGTTAGCTTTTGTGCCGGCTTCGCCGTAGATCAGGATCAGATCATCCTTGATCGTGCACTCAACTGCCATGTGTGATTCTGGATCCTGAGAAATAGCCTCATCGAGGATGGAGTCAGCGATGTAATCGCAGACCTTGTCTGGATGTCCGCTTGTAACGGACTCAGAAGTGAAAAATACTTTTGACATAAAAAAACTCTCCTTTTCTTGTCTTTTTTTAACGAAAGCAGAGAAAGAGAATGTTATTAGACTCTTTC
>CAYLQV010000043.1:0-17223 GCA_964385925.1 uncultured Galactobacillus sp.
CTATTATATGTCAACTGTCTATCTGTCAACCACACGATTGTTTACTGTTAGATAAATTTATTATGAATAAGAGCGGTAGTAACTCCCAAGATAACTCCCAGGAAAACACCCATGTCTAAAATCTGTACACCGAGCACCAAAGTCTGTCCAGTTCCTGATAAACTTCCCTCTGTTATTAATGTGCCATTTAAACTCATGAATTTATTCATTGCGTTGATGAACACAAGGAATGCTAACAATGAAGTAAAAGCAGCTTCTGCTTTTTTCTTCTTTGCTAACCCTAAAGAAATACCTACACAGAAAATGACTCCTAAGTTATTCAAAATAGAAACAAGAGAACCTGATAGAATAGTACCAAATCCTTTTGTTATTGGATTGTTTAAGAACGGAAGAATTTGTAATAAACGTGCATTTGTAAAAATATTGCCGATTGCAATCAAAATACCAGCAATTGGAAGAATCAACACTGGAGTAAACATAGCCTTAGAAAAGGCTTGCATACCATTCATAATTTTTTCTTTCATAACCCTCCTAAATTTCAATACGATGTTCTTTCTCTTTAGAACAAATGTGACTGCGCTAATCACATGCTTCGAAGTAGTACATGCAAATATTAGCTTTCCAATTTTCCCTTGTATATGCTTTTATGCAGAAAGAAAACCTGTTACTCAAATACGTAACAGGTTTCCCAATCTAAGATCATTTATTATCCTCACCCGTTTTTAATCTGTAATATTCATAAATCAAAAGTTCTATCATCCCTATTACTTTTGAGAAAAATAGAGTAGGCTTCTGATTGCGATCATCAAATATATTGTCATCATGCACCTTTATCAAACAATCACTTTCATCCGAAAGTGGACTATCTTTGTCATTTAAAAAGGAAATAGTATAAATCCCATTTTCCTTAGCAGTCGTTGCACGGTTTATTACATGATTTGAACGGCCTGATCTTGAAAACAAAATCAGGACACTGATGTCTTCTAAATTATTTTCAAATATACCAATAGAATCAGCACCATTTGAATAAATAGCTTTCACACCTATTACTAGCAACTTTTTTGCCAAATACTCTGCCATCATTCCCATAAATCCGGTACCATATATAAATACTAGATTTTTAGCATCTGCAATCTCTTTAGCAGCAACTTTAATTGCTGAATATTGGTCGTATTTCACTTCAATCGGGTCTTCAAATTGCTCCACAAAAGTTCTTGAAGAATTATTCATATCCTCTGTCGAATTATTGTGTGCAAGCAGCTTGTAGTACATATCAATAAACCCGTTATAGCCTAACTTTTTAGATAATCTCATCACTGTTGATGTTGAAGTATAATTTTCCTTAGCAATTTCTCTAACTCCCATCTCTAAGGCACTATCAATATGAGCAATCAAAAATCTCAAAACAGACATTTCAATGTCTGTCAATTGAGCATCACCAACAATTTTTTCTATATCCAAAGATGATATTTCTTTATTCATAGTGAAATTATAACTTATATCTATTTTCAATGTACAATACTTTTTAAACATAAACAACAATTATAACCGGCCAATAAATAGACAGGCTATAATTATAGAATCCTGCTTTTAAAATAGAATAATTCTTAAATTTCTGTGTTGGAAATAGTTGTTTTTAGTGCATAAAACAACCTGTTTTTATCCATATTGTCCCTCTTACCAGACGTTTCCAAAAGGAATGGGTCATAGTGGGGTCACTGTTATTACGCTTTGTATCAAATCAAGCCAAGGCTTTTTTTGATATAAAACCAGATAGTCTCAGTAACAAAAAAGGAAAAACTCATGAGCTTCTTTTTAGTTGGATAAGAACTATTTTTTGTAGTGGATCTGATTATCTGCATTATTTCTATTACTCGATATTATACAGATTATCTCTATTCTCTACTCGAACTCAATTGTTCACGGCGAAAAGATATATTGATTCATTCTCAATACACCTTTGTATGCATTCTTATATTTCTATAAAAACGAATCAGTTTTGTAATAGTCTATTGCGAATCTCCGCAATATCATTTTGATTCAGATTGTACTCTATTTTCAAGTATTCATTCAAATTGTTGTAACGTTCTTTTATACTGTTCAGCAGCAATCTCCCATTTGATGGCAAAACCCCATTTTCTGCCAACAGAACGTCTCTATAAGATGGATCTTTACGGAGCTCTTCGGCATTGATGGTTTCTGCCATTTTGATTTTTCTAATAAAAGATTCATTGGAAGCCAGATAATCTTTCATAATATCTTCTTCAGAGACACCTAATGCCAGCAATAAAATCATTGCAACAGCGCCAGTTCTGTCTTTCCCTGTAGCGCAATGAAACAGAACAGGTAAATGTTCCTGTCGAATTAGATCTAAGACATGCATAAATGCTTTATTGCCAAACATCATATTCTGATAGATTTGACGCATATATTCTTCTAAGCCTAATTGTTCACATTCTTTCTGCATCTGCAGTCTATGAATACCTTCTGGTGAGTAATCAATTCCATTACCCGCTGCATCTCTCATACCACTGATTCGTTTATATTGCACTCCTGGCAAAACTGGATCTGGCTTTATTTCAACTTCATATGAAGTACGTAAATCAAGGATTTCGTACAGCCTCAAAGATTTCAACTCTTCTATCTCCAAATCATCCATATATACTGGACTGGCACTGCGATAGAACAGACCCTTTTTAATCCTTCTTCCATCTGCACCAATCAGTCCGCCCAAGTCTCTGAAATTCGTTTCTTTTTTATACATAGTCTTTCCTTCAGCGTTTAGTATACAACATAAAACAAGGCAGGGATTCCCCTGCCTGATCAATTCACTTATTTTGCGGTCTTCCACCGATGATCTGAAGAAATGATGTCCCATTCTCCGGACTCTTTTGATTGAAATAATCACAGCAAGTTGCGCCGACGTCTGACATGGTTTTACGTGTGCCAACATGTGCATCCTGTAGACCCTTGCGATAGATCAGTAATGGAACACATTCTCTTGTATGCTTACTGGTGCCTATATCTGGATCATTACCATGGTCTGCCTGAACAATCAATACATCATTCTCATTCAGTAATGGCAGTATTCTTGCAAGCCCAGCATCTGCCTGTAAAAGAACTTCAGCATATCTCGAACTATCTTGTGAATGACCGGCCAGATCTGTTTCCTGTACATTCGTACAAATGAAGCCATACGACATTTCCTTTACAGCCTTCAGTGTAATGTCCATCACTTCCGGTGTAGGTACACACGAAATAGATTTTCCGTTATCATTGGCAACAATGTCAGCAACTTTGCCAATCAATGTTACAGGAATTCCGGCATTCGTCAAAATCGTAGGTGCCTGTACATTTTTGTCGACACCGTAACCCAAATGGCGGCATTGGTATCCCTGCATATATGACTTTGATTTCGCTGAAGCAATTCCAATGAACTTTCCCTGTCGAATCTCTTCAGCATTCCAAAGATCCTGCATGTTATTTCCTGTTCCGCCAAACACGATGACACGGCCAACAGTCACGACTTCGCGCACACATTCTGCAATCTCATATTCCTTTTCAAAAGAAATATAGTCCAGCGGTGCTGTCACGTTATAGCACATTCCAAGGTCTGCTTCCAAATTGTCTGCTACGGTAACATAATCATCCGCAAGAACATAGCGCAGTCCCTGTTTTTCAATGATTTGTACCTTATGCCCAGCCTTCTTTAAATGTTCCGCAACAATATCAACCTTCTGCTGAAATGGATGAACATCCGGCTTTTTTGGCAGTGTGCCCATGATTTCCTGATGGCCCATGAAAGTATCTGCACCGAAATGCATCAATTCACTGCGGCCATAATTTGCATGTGGCACAAACTTCATACATTCGCTTTCACTGCCGTATGCATTCATCAAGCCTAACTTTTCCAATGTAGGAAGTTTCAAATTCGGCTGATCTTTTAAAATACTTCTTAAAGTATTTGCCTTTTCATCACCTGGCCGTGCTGTTGCGGCATCAGGCATAGCACCAACACCAAAACCATCTAATACAATTACAATAAAACGTCCATTCATTTCTTTGCCTCTCCCAGGCTGCTGTACAGTCCGATAATATGTGGATTTCCTTGATGTATTCCTTCAATCAGACATACATCACTTCTTGTCACAAAGATCTGGAACCGGAAAGCCATAATAACTGTACTTCCGACTGGAAATTCTCTGTCGAGTCCAAAATGATAATCAATGCTGTCTAGATTTGGTGATTCTACTTTTGCGTACTGTGAATCATTGATGGATGGCATTACTAAAGCATTTTGAATATGCCCGCGGCGATAATTGCCGCCGCCAAAGATATAAGCATGCTTTTCAAAGTTATGAGAAACTTCGCTCAAATACACAACGCATGGAATCTCAGCACAATCTGTAGATGCATGCAGTGGTGTTGTGCCAGTCAATCCATGACCGGGTTCACCGCTTGTTGATCCAGATTCTGCCATTTTTTTTAAAGTCCTGCTACATGTAGTACTCGGTGTATTGATGTTTAAGTCCTGGTAGCCTAATGACTCTAATATCTTCTTAGCTTCCAACAGTGTATTTAAATTGTTTGTTGCTTCAATATCCTTTGTATCTTCAGAATATAAAAAACAAGGGAAAGAAGTTACACCAGCGATAATGACATTCTTCAATTGCTTTACTTTGTCATTTAATGAAGGAATTTCGGCAAGACTGAAGCCTGCTGTCTGTCCGCTATAGATCATATCTGCATCATCTGTGACACGCAGAAGGATCTTCTGGATCTTCCCTGACTTTTTAGCAGCTTGATTGATCTGTTCAATTTTCTCCAATGAATACACGGTAAAATATTCGCATCCGTAATCAACCAATTGCTGTACCATCGCTGTCGGAGGCTGTACTAAATGACCCACATTGGCAATTGGTATCTGATGTGCCATCATGACCTGTGCTTCTTTCCAGTCAACAACGACAGCACCTTTATAGCCAATTTCTATCAATCTTTTAGCTATTTCCGGATTTCTGCCTAACTGCTTGAGCATAAAATATAAATCTATGTGTTCCTGATCTGCTCTATTTTTGATAATCCTTGCATTGCTCAGCAGAGAATCCATATCAACAACATATGTATCCGGGAGGATCAATCCCCTTTGATGATACGCAAACACTGTATTGATTAGTTCAGAATCTTTTTCTATTACTTTTTGGAGGAACATGCCTTAGCCTCCTTGATACTTTCCTTCAAGATACGAATGATTGTATCTGCGCCAGCTCTATTTGGATTAATACGGATCATTCTATCTTCCAAGGTTGGATCTGTTTTTAGGAACGTTCCTGAAACACGGTAAAACATAGGAACTGCTTCATACTTTGATTCTGCACCAACTGGATTTGGCAGTCCTCCGCGCTTTTCTGCTTCTTTCAAAACTTCACGGGCAATATTTTCTTTGAATTCAACAAGCAGGACTTTTGATTGAGAATTTGCTAAGAAAGCATTCTTGATTTCAGGTATTCCATCACTCTTCAAACGCTTGACTAATTCCTCATTCACTTCTGCCTGAATTGCTAAAGAAACCGGTGCATAGACTAATCCGCGCAGAACTTCCATTGCCTGCCAACCCTGCACCTTACTGCCGCCTGAATAATTCATTTTTTCAATGGCATCAATAATAGATGCTTTACCAACAATCAGGCCAACTCCTTCAGGTCCAAGCAGTTTAAAACAAGAAAAAGCTGAAACGTCTGCGCCTAACTCAACACCGATTTCATTAACTTTCATTACAGCGTAATTATCATCCGTGATTACAGGAATATCACGGCAGGATTTAATACACTGGATGACTTTTTTCATATCATACTTATCTGTTAACGACTGTCTTGTATATTGTACAAGTGCTCCTTCAATTTCAGAATGCTTTTTCATGACTTTTGTAATGTCATCTAAATGATTGAAGTCTGCTCTTACTATACGCAGAGCCATACCGTCTATCGTCACTTGTGTTGTTGGATAGATTGCCGCTGAATGAACCAATAATGTAGAGCCAGGTTTCATCATCGCCATCAGACCCCAGCGAATAGCGCCTGTGCCAGAACCTGTTACCAGAAGTGCTTTCTCTGCATGAAAGAACGATGCAACAACTCTTTCTACTTTCCCAGCATATACTGGTTTATTTAATCCTCTTACAACGCCAAGATCACCTGTGCTTAAAAAATCTGCGCCAGAGAATTCCTTGGTAATTTCATCAACCATACGGAACTGCTTTTTCTTAGCTTCCTCTAAAGAGATTGATTTTAATGGATATGTTTTCATATTATGCCTCCATGATTTCTGTGAAGTTCTTACACATTATTTGTCTTAGTGAATCTTCTGTAATACCTGCCTGCAGCAGCTCAGGCACAAAAGTATCAATCAGGTATGCATAACCTGGTCCGCCATTCTTCTTTAAATGACTCTTTCTTGTAAAGTCCATTGACATGAGAAGCTGTTTTTCATATCCATGTTCAATTAAGTACTTCATGAATCTGATTCTGTCTTCATCCGGCAGATACTTGATCTTGCCGATTGTATCAAATGCAACATTGACACCAGCATGCAGAATATCTTCAATTGAGCCAAGATCATTTGCCAGTGCAACGTGGCTGATAATTACCTTTTTCAAATTCACCTGATTTTCTTCAAAGAATTGAACCTGTTCCTTCATTAATGTACCTAGAGTTGTATGAGTTATCATAACTGCATTTGTCTGCCGCTGTGCAAGCACACCAGCCTCAAATACCTTATGTTCATTTTCTGTCCATTCATTTTTACTAGTGCCGATTTCACCGATTACTTTAGCACCATGATGAATATCATCAATCATGATCTCAGACAATTCTGTTACAGACTTCTCAGGAACATATTCAGGAAGAAATGGATCTTTATAAAAGCCTGTTGAATTGATGATTTCAATTCCTGTTTCTGCTGTTATTTTCTTATTTGTTTCCCAGTCAACACCCATTCCTCTGTTGGAACAATCTACAATACGGCGGACACCCTTTTTGTACAATCCTTTGAATTCATCCAGAGCATCTTCATAAACATTCAAATAACAGTCTGGATCATTTTTCCCTTTTGTCAGATCAATGACCATGTGCTCATGTGAATATGTAATATTTTCAAATTCCATTTCTTTAGTCCTTAAACCCTTCTTTTGTATAATTTCCAAATGTACGGAAATACGTTTCAATTAATTGATCTGATGCTGTAACTAGTTTTGCTGCTTCCTGCAGCATCCAGCTGATTTTCTCAGGTTTGGATTCACAGATACATACAAAGCCACAGCCTAACGCAGTATCTGGAATGCACAGTGCTGTTGCTTTGACCATGTTCACAACGCGCACCAATCCTTTCCCAGATGCCATTTGGATCTTCTTGGTAAGTGGATCAAAGTGTCCGAAGATAGAGTCTCCCATACCAAGCAAGTCAACAGGTCCTTCATAGGAAATCAAGAAAGCACATTCTTTTAATGAATCTGCAAGAAATTGTATTCCTTCTGCTCTTGTGCCATAGACATTCGCAAATTGTATTCGTTTTACGTCATATGGATACTCATGTGTATCTCCTTCTGACGCAAATATCTGCTGATTCATCTTTTCTGGATATTTTAACTCAATGGTATCACTGATGACCTGTACCATTTTTTGATAATCATTTGTGATAAAACCAATAGATGGTGAAAAAGGAATATTGTCTGTTGATTTCTTTGTATAGAAATCAAGAGATTCACGTTCAATCAATGAAGAAATAAATCCAAATAGATTCACTGACATAGCAGGAGCTAATACAGAACCGCCTCCGTCAGTGCCAATTCCAATATCATTCATGCCAATCAGTACGTTGACCGCTGTACCGCTGCTTGAGCCAGTCATTGGATGAGCGGTAATAGGGTTCTGAATGTTCAAGTCAACAGCTCTTCCAGCTAATGCCATGCAATCAACAGTATGTCTGCAGTATCTTCCTGTTTTCTCTAAATGTTCAATCAAACTTTCAGGTATCTGTACCGTATTTTTTATACCTAGAAACAAAGTATCATTGGATGCGTTGTCTACCGGTAAAATATGTTCAACGGAATGATATGGATTCAATCGTGCTAATTGATTCATTTCTTCATGGGTCATATTCATTTCCTTTTTAAAATGGATGGAACGGCAGTTTCCTGCCGTTCCTTTCAAACAATAACTTAGAATTACTTAACAGGAGCAAGCGCAATTAAATTGACAATCAGTAAGAGATTCAGAAGAATACCATATGCGATGCAGGCAATCGGACCGACAGCCAGATCAACAACCGGTTTCTTAGACTTCTTATTGAGCAGCCAGCAGGCTACAACAAACAATGCACCAGAACCTGTGATTCCTGTGAATGCAGCAGCCATTGCTTCAGCAGCAACAACACCGCCGACAAGCAGAGCGACTTCCAGGACTTTATTCATTGAAGTACGGATATGCTCACCCATATCCTTCATGCCAGGGAATTTATCCATGCCCTTAGCAAATACATTGATCAATGCAAGTTCAACAACCATAACTGCAGCACCACAGATGGCAGCAACAATTGGATTGCCATGAAGTGCTAAGCCGATAACAAAGACGAATGTGCATCCAACAGGCCCATAAACACCAGTTACGATTGCTGTTGTGAAGACCAGTGGAACAAATCCGATAGCTCTAGCAAATGCGGCAATTGCTGCATCGCTGTATGCTTCCTTTGCCACCAAGGCGAGAGATGTAGGATCACCGGCAACTAATGACATACTTGTTGCAGCAGCAATCAGAGCACCCATAATAGCAAGCAGGAACCAATTCTTACGAATTCTAGAAACCTTATCAGAGAATGTTGTAACAAGTGCTTCGTTAGCACCTGCGCCATCCTCTTTCTTTACCTTTGCTGCAAAGACAATCATGCAGATCATACCTGCAAGCATTGCCATACCAAAGCCATTCAGAGAGACCTTTGCAGTACCCATGGCAAATGTACCGAACTTTACAACGAAGTAGTAAACAGCTAATGTAATTGCTGCTGTAATGCATCCTTCTTTAAAGCCGTGCTGATAAGCTACAGCAACTGCTGGGAAGATAGCAAATGCAGCTGTGACATATGTAGATACAGAACCTAATGCAGTTAAGAAGTTGTAAGGTAAATAGCCGAACAGTGTAACGATGAACTGTAAGCCGACCAGAATACCTACACCGTAGACAGCACCGATGACTCCTGCAAGGATTGTACCAACCATGTTATCTGGGCACCATGTGCCGATAATATCAGTTGTCAATAAAATACAGTGAATCAGAATGATTGATGCTGCAATTGAAGTTGGAATACCGAAACCAATAACTAAACCAAAACTGATTGCGAAACTCATTGCCGCCAATTCTTTACGGCTGATTGTTCCATCGAAGTACTGTGGAACAATCGGGCGGAACCCGTCGTTGAATACTGCGATGCCCTTGTTTGCCATGATTGAAGCTAATGCACCAATCGCAGCTAGAATAATGTAGCTCATATTTCTATTCCCTTTCTTTTATCCGACGTTCTTTGCGTCGATAGCCTTCAGCCATACCGGAAGAACATTTTCCATATGCTGGGCTGTGAAGCCAAATGCGATTTTGCCTGAATCAACTGCTTTTTGAATATCTTCATCAGAGAATATCTTTCCAGGCATTGAGATAGTCTGACACTTCGAAGGACCGAGCAATGCAATCGCCATTGCCAATGCGCCTCCTCCGCCAGTATTGCAAGCACCAATGTAATAATCGAACTGTCCTGCCTTCATTGCCATAACAGCATCTAAATCATTTTTCACTGCAAGTTCGACATTTCCTTTCCCATAGTACTTTTCAATAAAATCAAAAATTTCGCTTTTCATGATCTGGCCGCCGACAACAATTCTTAACATGTTCAATCCTCCTTGTCCTGAAGCAGACTGCATAAATGCATCATCAGGAACTTTCTTTCACCTTCCGGATAAACAACCGGACAAATTGAGACAATCTTATCAAATATATTTGCTGCCTTGTCATAGCATCGATCAGTTGATATCTGTTGCCAAATACTGTCATCAAGTGATTCTACTGGTTCATTCTTTTTTACTCGCTCTGTCGCCATTGCAAGATGTGTAGTAAACATTTCCATCTTTGCTTCGTCGTAATTTCCATCTGCCAGAAGATCAATTACTTTCATACTGTATTCTGCTACTTCCGGTGAAATAACCTGGCCCTGCAGTAAGATATCAATTCGTTCTTTTAACATGATTTCCCCTCATTCATTCAATATACAGTATTCTGTATTATGAATATATAATACATTCTTACTAGTATATCTGTCAATATACTACGACTATTAAATTATGTGATTTAATTACCTTAATAACTCGGTGTAATCTTACCTTCTGTTATTAGTTTCTGAATATTCAAAACTGTATCTACATTGATTATTTCTTTCAACAGCAAAGAGATTTCTGGACGATCTGAGCTCGTCACAATCACTGCAGCTGTATCATCATCATCGGTATGCTTAATTTCTTTGTATTTAATAGATGATACCTTATCAATGATTTCATCCTTATTCCAAACCGTAGCGTCCAAGTCACCATCAATAACTCTTTCTAATAGCGTACTATATTGCACTGGTATAAAGGACACATTTTTCCCTTTACATACTCTTTCTGTCATATTCTTCTGATCGATAGAATCAGAATCAATACCAATCTTCATTCCTGAGCGGATTGAATTCTCTTTTGGATCATGAAAAATAATAACATGTTCTGAGCAATAGGTATGTGGGCCAAATTCTTTAACAACCATAATTTTCCCGTATTGCTTAGTAAACTCTTTCGCAGCATATTTTGACACAACCGCAAAATCGTATCTTTTTTCTGTTACCATAGCTATCCGATTCTTAGCGCCACGCATGTATCCAAGTGTAATTGGAATACTGTAACTATTATCTGCAGCAGAAATTAGGCCCGTAGCCAAACCTTCATATTTTTTTGAATACGGAAGAGGCATTGCTCCCACTAAAGAATTGATTCCGGCATACTGTAAAAGAATATGCGTATTTTTCTTTGTTAAATACGAGCCAAGATGACCACGTGATTCAATATATAAAGCGTCATTTGACTGAAGAGTCTTCATTGCCGTCTCAATCGTCCCTCTAGCTATTTCCAATTTATCTGTTAATTGGCTTACTGTTGGAATGCGATCACCAATACTGTATCGCAAAAATTCTTGTGATAATTTCACAATTGCGTATCCATTTTTACTAAGCAGTTGTTTTTGATAGTCCATAGTATTTTCCTTTGTAGATTAAATACACCTCTGACTAAAGGTTACAACATTTTTCCACCTTCATCAATTGACATTCCAACAATCCTAGATAACTTTTATATATTTCAAAGGCATCATTGAGCTAATCATCAAACACATTAAGTATTAGTTTTCGCCAAAAATATGTTTAAAAATCGCATAATAGATTGATTTTTCCTAGCTTTTCTGCAGCATCTTCATCTAATATGACTGTTACATCTTGATGATTCTGAAGAACAGATGCAGGACATGCGTTTGTCTTTGGGCCGTGAATCATATTGTATAAAGCATCTGCTTTATTCTTTCCCGTCGCAATCAGTACGATTTTCTTCGACCTCATGATAGATGCCAAGCCTTGAGTAATAGCTTCTGAAGGAACTTTTTCTATATCTCCTCCAAAGAATCTAGCATTGTCTTTTCTTGTCTGTTCTGTCAGCTTCATCAAGTGTGTTTCAGATTCAAATGGAGTCCCTGGTTCATTGAATGCAATATGACCATCGGAACCAATTCCTAATATTTGAATATCAACTTCATACTTTTTTAGTTCATCTTTATATTCCCGGCAGGCTGATGCTTCATCTTTCGCATTTCCATTTGGGATATGAATATTCTCTTCCAGTACATCAATGCCCGAGAAAAGATTCTCATGCATAAATGTGTAATAACTCTGAGCGTAGTCTGCCGGCAGACCAACATACTCATCTAGATTGAATGTCACACATCTTTTGTACGATGTACCATTTACTATATGATCTGCAATCATCTTCTTGTACAATCCTACAGGTGAGGAACCAGTTGCAAGTCCTAATACCGGTCTCCGATTTGATTTCACAACATCCTTCATTATCTTAAATGCTTTGCTGCCAACTTCGTCACTATTCTTTTTAATTATTACATTAAACAAAATGTATTCTCCTTTCAGTCTATCTCAATTGCATAATCAGTTTCCCAGGTATGCTCTGATGCCAGCAGAATTGTTCCTTCCCGTTTTTCAAAAGGAACATTTATTCTCATAATATCATCATGACCGTGCCATGGTTCAATGCATACAAATGGTGCATCCGGGCTCCAAAACGCAAGCCATTCATACCCTCGAAAATGCACCGTCACGCTGTGCCTGCCATCCGTCAATGAAACTTCGGTACTTTTTGGATTCGTAATGATCATTGTTTTACGCAGTTAATCACGGTTCAAAGGAATAATGGTACTGATCTTCTTTTCTCCGCTGTTCAGTTCAATCGTTTCCGGCTGATTCGTTTCTATGTGATAATCTGAAAATTCCTTATCTGGATCTATCGGACAGTTAAATGCTGGGTGGAGGCCAAAGCTGAAAGGCAGCCTGCTGTTAGAATCATTTATGATTTCGTAATGAATCTTCAATGTCCTTTTATTTAAGGTATAAGTAATATTCATCGTAAATGCATATGGATACTGTTTTTCTGTTTCGCTATTGTCTGTAAGCCGCATAACTAAATGTTCTTTATCATGCTTCACACACGTAAACATACTGTGCCTGACGAATCCATGGTTTCCAATAGTGTACTCTTTCCCGTTAATATGAAGTTTTTTATCCCAGGTAGATCCCACTACTGGAAACAACGTTGGATTGCGCCCAGACCAATATTTAGCATCTCCCTGCCACATATATTCGATGCCATTTAAATTGTCTTTGAAGCTATGGATTTCTGATGCAAATTCATTCACAGTAACCGTAACATCATCATTCTTCAACATATATTCCGACATTGCATCTTCTCCATATAACTCTTTATTCCTATATACTTAATTCTGTGCGAATTGCATTTGCAATTTGTTTTGCCATTACATTTGAATTCCAATAATAATTTGGATTCTGCCCATCACCTTTTCTAAATCCGCCTTGCATTTTATTAGTAAGAACAATAATACTTAAGTTATTGTCAGGGTCAATAGCAACGGTTGTGCCAGTGAATCCATCATGTCCATATGCATGAATTGTTGCAGAATCTCCCATCCAGCTTTGATCAAGTTTAAAGCAATATCCAAACTCTTCAGATTCCTTACCAGTATCTGTATGCTGCGTTGTAAACATGTCAATTGTATCTTTATCATACAATTTCACACCATTGTACTCTCCGCCATTCAGCATTGCTTGTGATAATATAGCTAAATCCGAAGCAGTAGAAAATAAGCCCGCATGCCCTGCAACACCATTACCGCCCATTGCAGCATTTCCATCATTTGCTTCACCAATTAAAGTGTACTTTCTCCACCCATTAAATTGTTCAAAGGCTGCTTGATCTTTTGTGCAATCATAACCAAAATCAGGATAATCTTTTTCATCTATCATTTTATATTCATAAGGATTGCCTAAAGATGTTGCAGCAATATCTTCTTTTGTAAAACCATTATCCAGTGGCAAATATGTTGTGTGTTTCATTCCCAATGGCTCATAAATGTTTTTCTTAGCATATTCGTCCATGCTTTCATTAGTAATCGCCTCCACAACAAATCCTAATGTCATAAAGCCGAAGTCAGAATAATGCTCAGATTTTCTGTCTTTGTCTTCTTCTACAAATTCAGCATTCAATGATAATTTTTTAATATATTCCAATTGTTCATTTTTATTATTACAATACAAATATGTTGGCTCCCATTGTGGTAAACCAGATGTATGCGTTAATAACTGATCAATTGTGACATTTTCTTTTCCATTTTGTTCAAAACCCGGTAAATACTTAGACACTTTTTCCTTTACATCAAGTTTTCCTTCACTAACAAGCTTCATCACAGATTGTGTTGTAGCCATTGCCTTTGTCAAAGAAGCCAAATCAAATAAAGTATCAGTTTTCATTTCCCTAGGCTTAGATGTTTTTGCGTAAACCGGATTATCGTAGGTTCCCCCATCTGCATCATAAAGATACGCATATCCATATGCCTTTTCAAAAATAACCTTTCCATCTTTTGCAGCGACAACAACCATCCCTGGAACTTTTCCCGCTGTAGACCACTCATCAAAAATTTTGTCGATTGGTTCATTTAGTTTCTCATCTAAATCTCGTGGCAAATCCATAGACTTTGTAGTCTGTTCTGTCTTCGCTTGGGTACAGCCAACAAGCAAAAAAGCCAGATAAAGCCAATACTGCTAACCTTTTCATAATCTTCTCCCTCCGAAGTTTCTATTGTTCATTATACTGTATTCTGTATTTTGAACATTTACTAATGTAGTTTCAAAAAAATTTATTGTCAATGATTTCACACAAAAAAATATGTACTTAATCAAAATTTGTCCATATCATATTTTTTTGTTTTCATATGTCAGAAAAGAAAACTTATAATCAGTTCGTATGTTTTAAATAGTTATTTCCGTATTTTATATCCAGCATGCATCTCTGTCACTTCTTACAAGATTTTTTATAGTTTGCACCTGCTGTCAAAGAAGCCTATCTGGCATTATCATCAATGATTAAACTATTCCCACTCAATTGTTCCCGGCGTCATTGTTACCTCACTCATATTTCTTTTATTATTCTATCAGCTGTATATCTTATTTATAATAATTTGTTATAAACACGAAAAAGCCCATCCTAAGATGAGCTCAACTGATTCCTTCTTATAACGCAACTGCATTTACAGCGGCTGTTGTACCATCTGCAGCTGCTGTCGTCAGCTGACGTACCAGCTTATAGCGGACATCGCCTGCAGCGAAGATGTTATCGACATTTGTCCTTGTATCTTCACCGGCTAGGATATATCCAGTTTCATCCAGACTGACAATGCCTCTCAGAAGCTCAGTTTCCGGATTCATTCCAATGGCTGTAAACAGTCCATCTACTTTCAACGTACTTTCTTCTTTCGTCTTGACGTTCTGGATCTTCAGACCGCTCAAATGACCACCTTCATCGTTCAGTCCAACAATAATTGTATTAAGGACCGGTTCAATATTCGGAATACCTGCCAGACGCTCCTGGATGACCCGTTCTGCTCTGTATTGTTCTCTGCGGTGGATCAAGTACACCTTTTCTGCCAGCTGTGAGAGATAAATCGCATCATCCAGCGCGATATTTCCCCCGCCGTTGACCGCGACTACTTTTCCTTTATAAAATGCACCATCACAATTTGCACAGAACGAAATACCTTTACCAATCAGCTTCTCTTCATTTGGCAGTCCCAATCTGCGGTGTGCTGCACCTGCCGCATAGATCAATGCCCTGCCAGAGTATTCTTTTGTCTTTGTCTTAACCGTAACGGCATCCTTTAAAGGAATAATATCCGTGACTTCTGAAGATACATATTCAGCGCCAAGATCCACTGCCTGCTGATAAAGCTTAAAAGCAAAATCAGCACCATTGACAGATGCAAATCCTGGAAAATTTTCTATTTCATTTGCGGTCACAATCTGTCCGCCAGGTGCACTCTTTTCAAACACAATTGCATGTTTACCTGCACGCTGCACATAGATAGCAGCTGTCAATCCAGCTGTTCCTGCACCCACAATCAATATATCTTTACTGCTCATATTTCCTCCTGTCTGGATTTCTGCCGAAAGCATGCATTCACCTGCTCTGCTTTCCATCATCATAGTATCAGATAACATTCAAACAGCAGTCTCAAATGCTCAGGAGAAAAAGATAAAAGACCAGCCATCCAGATTTGATTCTTTCAGCCGGCCCTTTATCTATTTCTTTCCCTTAAGCATTATTCAGAAAATCTTTTTCTGAAGAAAACTGTAATGCCAATCACAAGTACTGCTATTCCCAAGACGCCTGCTGCCAATGCGACGTTGGACTGATCTCCTGTATTAGAAGTGGAAGGTCTTTCATTTCTGGAAGAATCTGTTTCAGTCTTCTCATTTGTTGCAGGTGTAGTCGGTCTTACTGTTTCAGTGGATGCTGGTGTTGTAACTGGTGTCTCTGTTGTTGTCGGGATATCTACCACAGGCGTTTCTACAGGTGTCGGTGCCGGCGACTCTTCTGGTGTCTTCTCTGTTGTTGTTGGCGTCACTTTGATTACTGCAGACACCTCTGCTGTACTAGACTCGAATGAATATGACACCATTTTCTGATAAGGTTTCTGGCTATCATTTTTTGAGGCAGCATCAGTTTTATACACTACTAATTTTTCATTTGCAATTTCATTGTTTACATATGAGAAACGAATCTGTCCATTATTGAACGATTGACTTGTAGTAATAGTCAATGTATCTGTTGATTGAAGTATACTTCCAACTGCTACATTTTTTCCATTATTCGAAATAGTAATTCCTTCAGGAATTTCTTCAACAGTAATACTTGCGACTTTTAATAACTCGAAATATATTGTTCCACTCTGCGTCCCATCATTATTCGCAATTAATTTATCAACAACTACATTTACTGAGTTCACTGAATCATCAGGTGTTTTTCCTTCGATTGTTCCATTTAACGCATATTCATAAAGCAACTGTGCATATGAATAATAATCCTCGTCTAAGTTAACAAAAGCACCTGTCTGCCCAATTACGTTCCAAACAGTGATCTGAGTAGCTATACCTAGCTGTATAGAATCTCCTTTTGTTCGCTTTGATAAACCTAAGCCGTCATTTGGATATCCTGCGTAAAAAACACGTTTTAATCTCTGTTGCCGCTCTTCAGTTAAGCTGCTCAAATCAGAAACTGCATAATAAGGCACATTATCTTCAGGCCAGATATTTTCATATTCAAAGCAGTATGCATAATTTCCATTTATAGTTACCCCTGATGCAACCGCCATATTATTAGAGGCTTCATCAGGAAGTGTGGGCAGGAATGAGTCTTTGATATGGCAGCAGGGCAGAGATATCTGAACATCTCAACATGACCATATCCAACAGGTTGTCTATGTTCCTGAAACCGTATGCCAATCGTACAGTCAGCTTGATCTTGTT
>CAYLQV010000044.1:0-17076 GCA_964385925.1 uncultured Galactobacillus sp.
TTGATTTCAGGTCCCCCATAGATTTTGACCTAACCCCTACGGATTTTGGAGACCCCAATTGTCCCACTTAAACAGTTCTTCACTGCAAGTCCTCTGACTAGCATGTACAAGCCTATCAAATTTTCTGCACCATCTCAAGTACTGTTCCATAATTCAGAACATGTCTGTTGTATCAATTACAATATCGCATACCTGATCGACTCTAGACGCTGAAAAATACTTTTCTTCAAAGGGAATCCATTTCTTTTCAAAATCCTGTACTTTCTCAGGATCTCTTTTTCTGATCCGTTTGATCTGAACCTCCGGTGATACTGTCATAAAGATCTTCAGATCATAGTAATCGCGGAGGTCTTTTCTCATGGCATAGCTGCCTTCAATGATCGTCACCTGATTGACTGGAACTTTAATTCCGGCCTTCAAGCTCATTGTTGAGCAGTCAAAAGGATGATATGTAAATGGCTCACGTCTGGAAAGCGGAAGCAGCACCTCACTTAAGAAGCGCTCATGATCGACATTTTCTCCCGGAGCAGCATACCTCTCAGGCGTCCTCTGTTCCGGCCTTAGAAAAAAATCATCCATGTGGATCAAGGTGCCACGTGTCTGCTCCTGCAGCCATCTGCTGAAATGGCTCTTGCCCGAGGCACAGCGTCCATCAATGCCAATCACGACATATCCCTGTTTTTCAATCACCTGATTGATCCTTTTTAATATCTCTTCCTGTATCTTCATAGCAATACTTTACTACTAAACATGAGAAAAGGCCTCTCAGGCCTTTTCTCTTTTATAATAAATAATTAAGGGGATAGAAATACTGAGTTATTGCTAAGGGGAGCAATTCTTCAGTCAGACAGTCATCTCTGTCTGTACCAATACTATACTGAACAGATGCAGTAAAATTATCTTATTATTGTGTAAAAATATGTGATTATGGATTTTTCCCGCAGTTATGCTATTATTTTAAGCGTAATCACAAAGGAGGAAGTACTAATTTGAGCAAGAGTGACGCCATACAGATGGATGGTATCGTAGAAGATATCGCCTCTAATGCATTTAAAGTGAAACTGACTAATGGAGCATATATCCGTGCTACCCTGGCAGGCAAGCTTAGAATCCACCACATCAGGATTCTGCCTGGTGACAAGGTAACAGTGGAAATTTCTCCATACGATCTGACAAACGGCAGAATTGTATACAGAAACAAGTAACACCAACAGCTGAATTTATATTCGGCTGTTTTTTTATAACCAGACACGTTCTATGTCTAAATATCTGATAATGTTTTTTTCCATATCATATTGATGCGATGATATTGAACCGTAAACAGGACCAGCCCAAAGAAAAGATTGAAGCCCTGAATTTATTATAAAACGGTATAAAACCCTTTTAGAATGGCGCTATTAAGAAAAAAAGATTTCCCGGGGGAGGGAAGTCTTTTTATACAGTCCCTAGGGAGGGATCATGTATGGGGTCATATGCATACGCATATGATGCGGGTAACTATAATTAGTTATATTGTGAATCTATGGTCTGATCTGACGTATTATCAGGCTCCCGCAGTAAAAATATTAGCACCACTTTTTAAAGTAAGCGAGAACTTACTTATTAATTATTTTATTCACGAAAAGGTGTGCATCGAACTGCTGCTTTCAGAAGGCATGCATGCCTTTTATCTTAAAAATTCTTAAGCCTGTCCATCCGATTCCTTGAACAAAGAAATGATCCAGTCACGGTTGATCAGAGGGAAGTCTGCATCGTTGATCGTATAGAGATCTTCCTCTGTTTTCAGCTCTTCCTGAATCATATTCACCGGAATCAGAAAACTCATTCCCTTGTCGCCTGTTCTGACAACAATCTTCATAATGTCGTCATTGGTACGCTCATACTCGACTGAGGTCACATCCTCAGCCTTTCCTTTTTTGTTGTCGATGAATTCAATGAAGCTGTCATACTTGGCCAGCTCTACCGCAACATCGTCCATGCCGTCTTCAAAAATCGCAATCTTTTCTATGAATTCCTGAATGGTTGCACATCTTCTCAGACGATATCCCTGCTTGATCAGCGGCTCTGCAAATTCAGTGAGGTTGGCACCGACATCATTCTGGCTCAGCCATAATACAAACTTGCGGTCTGCATCGCTGTAAAGCATTTGATTCTGAATCATGAATTCCTTATGACAGTGCGGGCAGGTGTGCTGGAACAGATCACCTGAAAGGACTCTTTCCTTTAAATCTGGATCCTTAGCGGAAGTAACGGTATCATAAACTGTAATCGTAAACTCCTCACCGCAGTAAGGACATTGATACTGTAAATCATGGGATGCGCTCATCTATATTTCTCCTAACTTTTCATGGATATGCCGTTGAAATCAAGGCCAAGTTTCGCCGTTTCTTTCATAATACGGTTCATCACATCCTGCTCATCTTCATTCAGATGATTTCCTGCGAACAAAGCAAACAGACGATATTCACTGTTATTGAGGTACAGCAGTGCATAGACATCATCATCGATATGCACACCGGTATCTTCCGGTGTCTCCTCTGCCATCTTGCCTGTTAAGAACAAGCCTTTAACGCCTGTAATCCGCATGGCATATTCTGCCAGTCCGCCGTCCTGGATCAATCCTGTCATAACAACGTCCGGATAGAACGGATCCCTCAGCAGATCAAGCCTAGGATCCAGTCTGCTCTTCAATACATCTTCATCCGTATCTTCATCCATCTGCTTCAGAAAGTCTTCATTCTTATACATCATATCCTGATCCGGTTCAGCTAGCTGTGCTTCGCTCTGCAGGACCATATCAATTGAGAATGTACCAAGCATCTTCTTAGACTTCAGTCCTCTAGTGCACTTCTCCCAGGAACTGCCGACTGCCAGCACATTCAAAAGGACAAATCCTTCCGCATTGCAGTAGGACGAGCATAAAGCGTAACAGTCATCATCGTGAATGGCAATACTGTCTTTTAACTGTTCGGTCAGATCATCCACTTCAATTGTTACGTATTTGTGATACCAGTCTGTAAAGTACATCTCTGCTAGTTTCATATCTTACCTTATCCATATTGTAACAACAAAAAAACAGGTTTCAACTAAGAAGCCTGTTTCCTTAATTAGTTCCTGGAACGTCCGCTTCCTAGGATTCTTAATACATACAGGAAGACATTGATGAAATCAAGATATAACTGGAACGCACTGTATACTGCGAAGTTCTCCTTGATTGTTCCTTCACCAAGCTGATAATAGAATGCTTTGATCTTCTGCATATCCCAGGCAGTCAATGCCAAGAACAGACCCAAACCGATATAACCCATCAGCAGGCTGTTTCTCAATGCCGGAATAAATAATGAAATGACGGTCAGAATGATAAAGGCAAGCAGTGCACCGGTGAAGATGCCGGAGAACTTTGTCAGATCAACTTTGGTATATGTTCCAATGACTGCACAGCATACGAACAGGACTGCCGCAAAGACGAATGCCTGGAATACTGTCGAAATATCATATGCCATTGGAAGGAATGAGAATGTTACACCGGTAATTGCCGCATATACAAACATCAGAACTCGTACTGTTGTTGTTGAGAATTTTGTGATGCCGGCACTGAATGCAACGGCTATGCCGAGTTCAACAAAGACCATAATGAGCATAATGTATGGGAACTGATTCAGCAGCTGCAGAACAAATCCACCTGACACATATGAATAATAGCATCCGAATGCAACAGCTGAGGTAATGCCTAATGCAATTGCCATATTAATGAAAACTTTTGTTACATACGCCTTCAATCCTGACGTATCTTGTGAATATACTTGAGACTGAGAATTAAATTCACTCATCTTGAATACCTCCTTTAAACACTGATAATCATACTAAACTTTCAACAAAATACAAACGACATCACTTCTTTTTTGTATTCCTGAGACAATTTTTCATGATTTGTTCACATTGCTGAAGAGGATGCCATCCATTGTTTCAGTCCGTTCAGGTCTTCTTCCGTACCAGTACAGCTGATACGTTCTCCTTCGGGATGAAGTGTACTATATACAGCAATCTGATAATGATTCTTCTTCTGGGAAAGGACTCTGATTTCATGGATGTTCTTCTTTGTCCAGAACAAATAAGTATTATCGTGATGATATACTAACCACTCACTTCCATAAGCGAGTTCTTTTGCGCATGGGATGAAATTTTCTGCTTCCATAGCTGTCTTTCCTTCACAGGTCCGAATGCGGTGGTGGATCCTGCCGCATGCCTTGACAGCATTCATCATTCCAATCAAGATAAACACTATAAAAATTCCTGCAGCTACTGCCGCTCCCCACATCAGCTGACTGGAATTGCCAGTTAAAAATATCACTGCAAATAAGATCACATTGGCAATCACTCCGCAGACAAGAGATACCATCAAATGATACAAACGGATGCTCTTAGCTATCTTCTTATAGTTTTCCATGTTTTCACCCCCGGCATCATTTCTGATACCATGCAGCAATCTCATCACTCATTCTCTTTGTATCTTCTGCATCAAGAGAATTGAACCAATGCACCGGCATCTGATGATTGAGCCAGGTATACTGACGTTTTGCGAACTGTCTGGAATTCTTTTGAATCTCACTTTTTACGTCTTCCAGGGAGCAGGTGCCTTCGATGTACGGTTTCCACTCCTGATATCCGATGCCCTGCATACAGGCATCTGAGAAGTTGACGCCTGAAGCAAGCAGCTGTTTGACTTCTGCTTCCAATCCAGCAGCGAACATACCTTCGACACGCTTGTTGATGCGTTCATAAAGAACATCTCGGTCCATTGTACACCCAGCAATCCATGCATCGTAAAGCATTTCATGATTCTGCCTGGCCACAATTTCACTCTGCGGCCGCCCGCTTCTCTCATAAATTGTCAGGCTTCTCATGACACGGCGGCGATTATGCGGATGGATCTTTTCACACTGCTTCGGATCGACCTTCTGCAGCATCGCATACAGTTCTTCATCACTGTATGCCTCCCACTTTGGATCTGTGCTTGGACCTTCTTCCTCTTCAAAGTCATAGTCATAAAGACACGCTTTGAGATACATGCCGGTGCCGCCGCAGATAATCTTCAGTCCTTCTGAACCATCAATCAATTCCCTTGCCATTTTCTGAAAATCTGCGCTGGTATATCTGTCCTTTGGTGACAGGATATCGATCAGATCATGTCTGACACCGTCCATCTCATCTGGTGTGACTTTGCCAGAACCAATGTCGCAGCCGCGGTACACCTGGATGGAATCTCCTGAGATGATCTCTGCATTCAGCCGATGTGCCATCTGAATGGAAAATGCCGTCTTGCCTGAAGCTGTCGGTCCGGCAATGACCAGTACCTTCTTCATCGTCCAAATCCTTTCAGCAGCTGCCTCTCTTCAATGATGACAACCGTTGGTCTGCCACTTGGATCACGCCAAGGATTCCGACATTCTGCTAAAGACAGGACGAGATTCTTCATCTCTTCACCTGTCAGTTTCTGATGTACATGCACGCTGTTCCTTGAGGCAATCAGCGCAATCTGCTTCTTCTGTGTCTTGGCAAAATCAATCTGCTGTTCATGAAGAAACGCATCTAAAAGGTCACCCAGGAATTCTTCCTGATTCAAGTCCTTCATCCATGCCGGCACTCTGCGGATCATCAATGTATCTCTGCCGAAAGGTTCAAAGGACAGGTGCAGGTCTGCCATTGCCTGATTGATTTCATCAATCCTATGCATCAGGTCATCACCTGCATGAATGGTCAACGGTACAAGCAGGTCAATCATCACTGGATTGTCATTCAATGTCGTCTGCAGCTTTTCATATTCTACTCTTGCCTGCGCAGCTTTCTGATCAATCACAGCCATTCCCTGCGTGCATGAGGCAAGCACATGCGTGTCACGATACTGGCCAATCACTTCCATCAATGGGAATGGATCTTCATCCGCCTCATCATAAGAAGATCTTGTCTCTTCTACTTTGGCCTGCAGAGCTGCCAATACAGCTGCATCTTCTGCCGCTTCCTTTGCTATCGCTTTTCTTGCCTGTTCATCCAGAACGAACTGCGTTTCTTCTTTCTGCGGTTCTTCTGTTTCTATTTTCACTTCTGCCTGCACCGGTTCTTTTTTCTTTACGGTCAGTTCATCTGTATCAAAGGACAGCGGCTGATAGTATTCCTGTTTCGGTTCACTGACATTCTTTTCAACGACCGAGCCGTTGGCACAGAGTGCTTTATATACTTCTTCCTTGATCAGCAGCTCCAGCTGCGTTTCCTTGGAGATACGTACTTCCCACTTGCTTGGATGAACATTTACATCTAAAAGATGTGGATCCATTTCAACAGAAAGAACACACATCGGATATCTTCCCTTCGGCAGGAAATCATCGTAGGCATCCTGAACACTTTGATAGAGCTTATAGGTGCGCACCATTCTTCCATTCAGGAATATATGCATCATATTGCGGGACGCCCTGCTGATCTCCGGTTTGATCAGATAGCCTTTGACATGATAGTCAAAGTCAGAAAAATCCACAGGAATTGCATTCTCGGCAGCGGTCTTTCCATAAACTGCATACAGTACTTCCAGCAGGTCTCCCTGTCCGCTTGTACGGAAGGCATCTCTGCCGTCATTGATAAAGTGGAAAGCTATCTCCGGATGGCTCATCGCAAAGCGGGAGATGACATCCTGGATCAAAGATGCTTCATATGAACCACTGCGCATATGTTTCAGTCTGGCTGGCGTCTGATAGAACAGACCTTCAACAGTGATCTCTGTCCCCTGGTTGCATGGGTATGGTGAGGCAGATTCTTTCCGGCCATAGGCAATGATGACTCTGGTCGCATCAGTGCCGTCACTGGTGCTCAATGTCACCTTTGAAACAGCCGCAATGGAAGGCAGTGCTTCCCCGCGGAACCCTAATGTATGAATCGACCACAGATCATTCTGTGCATGGATCTTGGAAGTCGCATGGCGCTCAAAGCACATTTGTGCATCTGATGCATCCATGCCGCAGCCGTTATCCATGATGGTGATTTTTGATAATCCACCTTCTTCAATCGTGATCTGGATCCTCGTGGAACCTGCATCGATAGCATTCTCCACCAGTTCCTTCACGACTCCCATTGGTCTTTCTACTACTTCTCCAGCCGCAATCATATTTGCGGTCTGCATATCTAATTGAGCAATTCTTCCCATAATGTTTTTTCCTAACATTTATTATACAATAGCCTTACCATGAGATTAAAAGAAGAATGTCGAAAAGAGACAGTCATTCAAAAATCCAAGTTCATTGCCTGTGCTGCTCCATGTGCAGATGAGGATGCATGCCGTAAGTACATCGATGCGGTCCGCAGTGAATTCCCTGATGCAAGCCATGTATGCACTGCCTATCTGTGCGGTGAGAACAACTCTATTCAGCATTCCAGTGACAACAAGGAACCGAGCGGGACCGCCGGCATTCCGATGCTGGAGGCTTTGAAATACAGTGGGCTTACTAATGTCTGTGTCTGCGTAGTCCGCCACTTCGGCGGCATTAAACTGGGTCCAGGAGGCTTGATGCGTGCATATTCCGGCGCGGTCAGAGATGTTCTGACAGACGCAAAAAAAGTGGAAGATATTCCACTTCATCAATATATTGTGAGCTATCCTTATGATCTTTCCGGCACTTTGGAAGGCTGGTTAAGAAGAAATACAGATATCATTGATCTCACCTATGGCAATGAGGTCACTGTCACCTTTGAATGTGCACAGAACAACATTCCTGCTGTAATCCAGGATCTTTCCCGTGGACAGATAGAAGTCAAGGACAACGGCATCGTATACCGTGAGAAGGAAATCTAGCTCTTCTTTACAAAGCGGATGTCCATATCTGTCGTATTGCCTTCAATACCAGGTACTTCTGAGGTACTGCTGTACTGCCAGAATTCAAACTGGTATGGGTAGTTTGGATACGGTGCATCATATTCTGCGACCCACAGAGGATATTCCTGCACATACTCCAGATCAAATAAGCTCTCGAGCAGGCTTGTACTGCCGTAATACATTGTGTCATATCCTGCCGCTTTCACACGGTTCATAAAGGTCACAGCCATCTGTGATCTTTCTTTTGCGGTGATCTCCATGACTCTGCCGACATCACCGTCAATGGTGCCTTCCATATCGAATACAATCGGCAGATCAATCTTATATTTCTTCGCGGACTGGATTGCATAGTCAGCTTCTTCGGCTGCTTCTTCGATTGTAACAGCCTGTGAGAAGACATAAATTCCTGCATCAATGCCGTTCTCATTGGCGCCCTGCATGTTGGCTTCAAACATATCATCGCCATGAAGCTCACCAGTACCATATCCACGGTATGCAGTTCTGATAAAGGCGAAATCTATGCCGGCTGCCGCAACCTTCTTCCAGTCGATCTCTCCCTGATGCACAGAGACATCAATTCCCTGCAGTGAAGTGTAATTGTCATCTTCATAGGAAAGATAGGCACCGTTCTGTGTCAGCTTATCCCATTGATAATTATTTGTTGGATATGGATAGTTGAAAGAGATCAAAGTCGACTGTTCTGCTAAGAGCCTTGCCCTGTCCCATGAAACATAGATGACGCTGCATATGATGACCGCTGCTGTAACTGCTGCCGCGATGATAATATTTCTTGTTAATTTAATGCGCTTCCTTTTTGTCATATATGAATTATACAAGAATAGAGCGCGGTGTGCGCTCTATTCTCAAATCTTTTCCAATGATAATCCACGCAGGCCGCCGCCCAGCAAGCGCCACACTTTCTGATAGATCTCTTCATCATTCTGCACTTCCTTACAGATGATGCGCTTTGCAAACAAAATCGAACCATCAATCAAATATGTGCTGATATAATCGATATCTTCTTTATTTTTCGCATAAGCCAGAAAAATATTCTTGAATACGATCTTGACATCATTCTGTCCTGCCTTCTGCTGCATAACAGGATCCATCTTGTAGGTGGAATCACGGTACTGCTGCAGGAACAGTGTCTTATATCCGCTGTTGATCAGGCACTCAAAGAAAAGGTGCCAGTGATCGCACATCTCTTCAAACAGGTCTTCATTTGAACATCCTGCAGGCATGTATTCATTCTTGTACAGATCCAGGATCTGCTTATTCACCGACATATAACATTCATTCAGAAGATTTTCCTTCGTTCCAAAGTCTCGGTATACAAGCGCTTCATTGATGTTCGCTGCGGCTGCCGCCTGTGCAACTGAAAAAGAATCCAGTCCCTTTTCTGCCACCATCTTCATTGCGGCATCCATCATTTTGTTTTTGCGTTCAGCTGCATCCATACCCAGACCACCAGTCTACCACGATTCAGAAATAATATCGTAGCACTGAATCAGTAAAAATAGTATACAGGGTTTCTGAACTTTTTGAATATAAAAGAACTCCTGCCGGAGTTCCTTTATAGAATTGACATCATTGCGTTCAAGCCCTGTGTCAGCAGGTAGAACAGGCTGATGGAGAATACCGCAGTAATAATGACTGCAAGCAGGTATTTGTTCATCTTTTTGCCAATCTCGATCATGCCCATAATATAGGTGACCAAGGAGAACAGCATGAAGATCATGACAATGACCAGTGAAGAACGCAGGGAATATAAATAGGAATTTATTCCTGTATAAAGCGTGGAGGTATTGTTCAGGGAACTCTTCATGGAAATAGTAAAGATGCACATGACAAACATCGCAATGACAGGAATCGTAAGCATCTGCGCTGCTCTGCCAAAGGCTTTCTTCCCATCAAAGCTCTTTTCTTCACGGTCAATATAAAGAACAAGGAAGTAGCCGGCATAGATGACCATCGTAATAATCAATGCATCCATGAAACTGGTGAAGACCCACCAGTTCACCAGCAGTGCCGCAATCATGACAATAAAAGAAGGAAGCATTCCCAGGGCATGATCACCGAATGGATCTTTGAAGATGTCTAAGAATGTCTTGAATTCGCTCCAGGGAACAGACTTATATGCATTTGTTACGCCTTCCTTGGCAGCGGTCCCCATTCTGGAAATATCTTGCTTATCAAATTTTCCGTCATCACCGAGCAGTACTTTGCCGGCTGCTGTTTCTTTTAATGAATTGCCAATCTCAGAACCGATGGAAGAATCCTTGGTTTCTTCGGGTTCCGTTTTTACTTCTTCCGCTTCCGGTTCTATAACTTCCGGCGCTGTTTCTTCCGATGCTGTTTCTTCTGTCGTGACTGCTTCTGTTTTTTCCTCAGCAGGTGCAGCTTCTTCAGTGACTGATGCGGGTGCTGTATTTATTTCTTCAACAGGTGCTGTTTCTGGTTCTGCATTTATTTCTTCAGCGGTTGCAGTTTCTGGTTCTGCATCTACCGGTGTACCGCATACACCGCAGAACTTAGCTCCTTCAGGAAGTTCTGTTCCACATTTTTTACATTTCATATGATTTTGTCCTTTCCGTAAGGTATCACCATTATATAACAATTTATATCAAAAACTTTTGACAAATAGTTTATAATGGTTAGGTTACTTAGGAGGTATCCATGTCAAATTACTACTGTTTAAACTGTGGCAGTCTTGTCCCAGAAGGAAATAAATTCTGTCCTGTCTGCGGAGATCCTGTCATTGGCAATAACAAGCTGCAGACAACAAACATCAACTTTCCAGCTGAACCAGCTGCTGATACGATTGACTTTATTCCGGTAGATGAAAAAGATACTGCACAGATTTCAAAACCGCAGGAAACTGCCAAGACGATTTCAGTAGAAAAGCCGAAGCGTCAGGCTGCACCGGAACCAGTCAAGGAAAAGAAACAGAGTTTCTTCAGCCGTATCTTCTTTGAAGAAGTTGAGATCAGTGAAGAAGAAGCGGCTGCCATTGAAGCAAAAAAGAACAAGAAGAATGGGCATCATTCTCATGCCCTGCCGATTGTCTTAGTCGTCATCTTAGCTGTATTGCTTGGTGCAGTCGGTTATCTGTATCTGGAAAAACCTGCAGTGCTGAACAGCGGCTTAAATAAGATTGGCTTAGGTCTGCCTGGCTACAGCACAGCAGCATCAGAAACAGCAAGCAGTACTGCCAGTGCATCTGCTGCAGCGACCGATGCCGCAACTGCTGCCCCAACTGCATCAGCAGCTGCAACGGCCAAGAGCAAGTATATTGGGTCTCTGACCGTTTCCTTGGAAAGCATCAACATCCGTGATATTGCTTCAACATCAGGCAATGCCGTAGGCAAGGCAACCCAAGGTACCAAATACAATGTCCTCGCTACCTCATCTGGTGAAGGCTATACATGGTATGAGATTGGTCAGGATCAATGGATTGCTGACAGCAACGGCGAATGGGTCGCTTATACTGCTAATTAATGCATATGAAAAGAACTGCCGTATGACAGTTCTTTCTTTTTATTTTGCCTGTTTTGTAATGTCTTTTTCGTTGTTGATCTCGGTGAGCTTCTGTGTCAGCTGAGTTTCGATTCTTGCCAGTTCCTGTTCAGCAGCCTGTCTCTTTTCATGACCGTCCTTCTGGATCTGCATGACTTCATCCAGCGTATTGATCAGCTGTTCATTGGTATGCTGGAGAGTTTCGATGTCAACGATACCTCTTTCAGATTCCTTGGCTGTATCAACTGTTGCCTGATGCAGGGTGTCCGCATTCTTTTTCAGCAGAGTATTAGTCATGTTGGTGACTTCTCTCTCTGCTTCCATTGCCTGCTTGGAATGGCTGATGCCAAGGGACAGGACAATCTGATTCTTCCATAACGGAATTGTGTTGACCAGCGTGGACTGGATCTTCTCAGTCATCAGTGTATCGTTGTTCTGGACCAGTCTGATCTGCGGTGCCATCTGAATGGATACCTGTCTGGTCAGTTCCAGATCATACAGCTTCTTTTCAAATCTAACGCATGCCTGCTGCAGGTCATTGGCAGCCTGCGCATCTTCCGGCAGTCCGGATTCCTTTGCCTTGGCAATCAGCTGCGGCAGCTGATTCGTACGTACATCCTCCAGCTTCTTTCTGCCAGCCAAGATATACATGGTCAGTTCCTTCGTATTTGTGGCATTTCTCTGATAGAGTTCATCCAGAAGAGAGATGTCTTTTAATAATGTAATCTGATGATCTTCCAGCATGCTGGAAACTTTATCGACATTCTGGGAAGCCTTGTCATATCTGGCCTTCATCTTGACGACCGCATCGCCGCCCTTATCAAACAGACCTTCAAAGAAGCCCTTCTTCTCCGGTTCACTGCTGTCCTTCAGCTCACCGACCAGATTTGTCAAAAGATCGCCGATTTCACCAAGGTCCTTCGTACGGACACTGTTTAACGCGGTATCTGAGAAATCAGATACTTTCTTCTGTGCAGCAGCTCCATATTCCAGTACGGTGTTGGATTCCGTAATATTGATCTTCTTAGAAAATTCATTGACTGTATTCTTCTCTACATCTGTCAGACGGTCTTCATTGATTGGATCCTTGACAACTGTCTTCTCAGCTGGATTTTCAGGATTCACAATTTCATCCTTTTTTGCTTCTAAAGAAGCCAGCTCTTTTTTGTTTTCTGACTCAAGTTCATCCGGTGTCAGTGTCAGCTGAATTTCCGGTTCTGCCTGAGCTTGTGTTTTTGTCTCGTCTTCTGCCATAATTATGATCCTCTTTCTTTCTGTTTCCCCTGTAAGGGAAGTATATCATTTTTGTAACAAACATGACTAAAAAGAATCATGATTTTATGGATAAGAAAACCTGTATTTCTACAGGTTTGGTTTACTTCTTCAGCATTTCTGCCAGATCATTCAGTGACGGCCCTTCATCTGTTTTCGGCGGGGTGACTTTGATGGTGAAGTTGAAGTCTTCACTTCTGAGCTCACTCATATCACTGCCCGGATCTTTGACCAGTCTTTCTGACTGCTTGAGGATGGCTTCTTCCACTAAGTTGCGGGCAAGTCTGCCGTTGCCGGCTTCTGCCGCGTTGATGCTCTGGACCTGGTTGAAGTAATCCTGGAGTTTCGGCAGGACATCATCCTTGATGTTGTAGCCCTTATCCTTGGCCTGCAGACCAGCAATTCTTGTCAATTCTTCCCCAGTATAGTCCGGGAAGTTGATCAGGTTCGGGAAGCGGGATTTCAGACCGGAGTTGGCTTCCAGGAAGACTGCCATTTCCTTCTTATATCCAGCTAAAATTACAATCAGGTTATCGCGGTTGTCCTCCATTGCCTTGACTAAGGTGTCAATGGATTCCAGACCGAAGGAATCGTCTTTGCCGCGGTACAGGGAATAGGCTTCATCAATAAAGAGGACACCGCCGATTGCACTCTTGATGACAGACATGGTCAACGGTGCAGTCTGACCGACATACTGTGCTACGAGGTCTGCTCTGGTGACTTCGACCAGCTGTCCTTCACTCAAGGCACCGATGGCCTTCATGTAGCGGGCTAGCAAACGTGCGATGGTCGTCTTGCCGGTGCCTGGGTTGCCGGTAAAGATCATATGCTTGGAAACAGAGGCAGTCTTCATGCCCTGTTCTCTGCGTTTCTGCTGCATGGCAATATTTGCCTGCAGAGAAGTGATGTAGTTTTTGACCATATCCAGACCGACAATGCCTTCCAGTTCTGCATTGACGGACGCAATTTCATCACTGCTCGTCTTTTCCCGGGAAAGTTTGATCTGCCGTTCATGAATGGAAACTTCCGGCACATCATTATTCACAGATGCCGCGACAGATTCATTATTTCCCAAGTTCTCATCCAGAACTGCCTGGGAGAGGGTGACATAGAAATCATGATAGAGATCTGCAATCGATTCTGCACCTCTCGTCTTGTCAAAGTGCTGATGGACCCATGCCTTGACATCATCATTGACAGTCAGCTGGATCTTTAAATGTTCGGCAGCTTTCTGGATTAAATCAGTGTTCTTCTGCTCAATGACAGCATTGACCGCGTCTTCATCCAGCGGTTTGAATACGACTGTATCCAGGACATGGTACATAAAGTCTGCACCGAAGGCATCCTGTACCTTTGTTGGTTTCTTATCAGTAATAAAGATCAGATATTTGCCATCCGCATCCAGCTCATCGACAGAATCTTTGACAAGACCGGTCTGATTCTCGACTAAGATGCCCTTGGCCAGGACATAACGCTTAGACAGCACCAGTTTTCCGGTGGTTGCCAAAGAATTGATCATTCTTAAAAATGCTGGGAAACCCGTCTCAAAATTCTCAAAGCAGATGACCGACCCGTCACCGCTCAATGCCTCATAAAGATCCTGCAGGAAGATCTGTTCCTGGGAACCGGAGGAGTAGCGGGACATATCGATGGTATAGACTTCCTTGGACGTAAATAAATGACTTGTGCAGAGCTTGTCTGCCACGGCTGTCACGGCGCCATGGCGTCCTGTCCCTTCCTGACCGCTGATCAGGATGACATTCTTCGGCTGTCCTGCTTCCACACCCATGACATATGGTCTGCGGAAGGCTGTGACAAGACCTTTAACAGCCTCCAGCTGTCCTTTGATTTCTTCATTGACGCTCTGATATGTTTCATCAAAGATCTTCTTTGTATCAGGATCGGCTGGTACTGCCGGCTTCTCTTCTGATTTAACGCCGTAGTCAGCCTGCAGATTCTTTTCCATTTCAGAAAGTTCCTGATCACTGACGCCAATCGGATTGATCTCCTCGCTCTTCTTGGTCAAGTCCGCCAGATCCTTCTGCTGTTTTTTTAGAATGGCATTGAGGGCTTCCATCGCATCACTTGCTTTTTTAATGGTGGTACTGCCGCTGTCTGCCTCTTTTTGGGCTTCATCATTCATTGAAAGCTTGATGTCATCACCAGTTTCATTGTCCTCATCTTCATACGCTCTTTTTTTACCGAGGACTTCCTTCATCAACCGTTCTTTTTCTTCTTTTTTACGATCGTCATTCATTTACTGTTCCCCGTCTTTTGTCTGCGCCTTCATCTGGTCACCGGTCAGTCCGTCTTTCTGGAGCAGCGCTTCCAAAGTGGAAAGATCCGCTGACAGATTGAGCATATCTGCATCTGTCATCGATGAAATAATGGTGCGCATTGCATCATTGATCAAATGAATGGTCTTCGTCAGCTTATCCTTGACCGGCTGATAATTCTCATCAAATTTCGCATCCTGCAGATTTTCGAACTGCTTCAGGACACGGATCAGGATTGGCAGATAGTAGTCATATAGTTTGGACAGCTTTGTTCTGCTTTTCGGGAATTTAAATTCCAGGGTCTGGATCTGCTTCAATAAAGAAGTTGTTTCATACAGTCCGTTGGTGATTTCTTCATCCGGAATGTTATTGTTCAGAGCGTTGATGGTATCGATATAGTACTGTGCATTCTTTTCAGCCGGTTCATCTGACTGAGCCTGCGGCTGCGGTGCCTGCTGCGGCGCAGTTTCTGAAACCTCTGCATCAAATACTTCAGCCGGTGCGCCAGCCTGTGCAAGGCCAGCCAGCTTCTTCATGATCTCGCTGTATGAATCAGGATATCTGTTCTGAAAGTCATCCAGACTGCAGATGTAAGTGTCGTCCCGGTATACATCCAATGATCTTAAGGACGCATAGGTCGAACCGTGGATCCGCAGATCAAGAGATGAACTGACGTGGAATACTCTGCTGGTGCGGAAATAGGAACGCAGATAAATATTGATCTTTGCGATGTCCGCAGCAGAAAAAGAAGTGGCTGCTGAAGTATCTCTGCGGTAGCCCGATGTACGGCGGTAACCTCTCTGATATGCATTCCGGCTGTCCTGCTTATTTGCAGAGTTGGAAGCAGCCAGGACAATCGCAACTATCACAAAAATGACGACAATGATCGGCAGCAGTGCCCATCCGCCGAATCCTCCTGTCGCTATTAAGAAAACAAGAAATATGATCCATCCGTTGTTTCTAGAATCTCTCATGCTCAATCCCTCTTCAAATCCTCAAAATTATATCATAGGTCTCATTATTATAAACATTTCCGCTCAGGAAAAGCAGTCATTCTGAAACAAAAATATCTGCCCGAAGACAGATATTCTGATTGACTGTGTTTACTTCTGTTCGGTTTCCTCAGATTCTGTGCCGACTCTCCACATTTCTGAGTATGACAGGAAAACAACGGAATCCGCATTGATCTTTGCCTGGTTCCTCTGCTTTTTGACGTTGCCGTCATGTTCCGTCTTCAGGATGATCTTATTGACCATGTACTGAACGTACAGGACTTTCTTCAGCAGGAACCAATGAACTACATACTGATAGATCTGCTGAGTGCGGTCTTCCAAGGCCGGCAGTGTATCAATGGCATTCTGCTTCTCTTCTTCCGCCGCAGCCAGAGCAATCACCTTCAGCTCCTCATAGTTGGTGAAGAACTTCTTGTCCAGTGTTCTCTGCAGTGCACCTGCTTTTTCAATGAACATATCGGTAAAGACTTTCGCAATCTCAGCGCTGCTTTCAGAAGCAATCGAGACGATCTCATTTTTCACTTCCGCAAATTCACTTCCTGGTTCAGTCAGACAGTAGTACATGCCTTTCCCATAGAGATAATTTGCCTTGGAATACGGCAGGACAAGCAGAGCTCTGCTTTCACCGTCTTCATGTTCAGCGTAAATAATGTACGGAGTGACTAATGGTCTGCTGTTGAGCTTGAAGATATCCTTGTAACGGATGATCTGATTGCTGACGGCATCTTTGCTGATCTCATGTCTCAGATTTGTAATGATCTTTGCATCTGGTTCTTCCTGCAGAATACTTTCAAACGCAGCCTTTAAAACATCTTCCAGCTGATTATCCTCCATGCCTAGATAATCTTCCAGATATCCATTAAAAGTGCAGTCGCTTCCTTGTTTTCTTTCGTCAATTTTAGCGCTCAAGATCTCACAAACAGACATAAGCTCTCCTCTGTACTATCACTGAAACTATTATAAGTACAATATCTAAAAAACTCAAAAAGATTTCCGTTCACATTTCATTTTTATACTTTGTCCAGTTTTTTGGTTTCAGTGTCAAGATTGGTAGTGTCTTCTTTGTTTTCATACTAAAATAGTATTTATGGTGCGCCGGTTCGGTGTACGCAAGATAGTCAGGTGAAACTCCTGACCTGTC
>CAYLQV010000045.1:0-16551 GCA_964385925.1 uncultured Galactobacillus sp.
GAGGGGTCATAGTCCTTTCTATCTACGATATGAAAGGACTATAATCTACTCATGAGAAGGAACAAAAATACTAGAAAACTAAATAAAACGCATTGCATGGTAGCTGCCGTGATTGCACTTGTTATTGTGACATGTGTATTGTTCTTGCTGTATATTTTCAATCGTAAAAGCGTTGTAATAAAAACGAATGGCGACGCAACAATATATGTAGAATATGGATCAAGATATAATGAGCAGGGAGCTTCAGCAGTGCTTCATAATAGCACTTTATTTTTACTTGATCAAAAGATGGATGTAAGTAAAAGCGGCGAAGTAGACGATTACAAGTTGGGTAGTTACTGTATTGAATATTCAGCAGAATATAATGGTGATGTACGAACATGTGAGCGAAATGTGATTGTACAGGATACGACTCCTCCTGATATTCAATTAATCACAAAGGAGGGGGCATATACTCCATATAATCATCCTTATACAGAAGAAGGATATACTGCTTACGATTTACGCGATGGAGATGTCACCGCAAATGTGAAGTCTGAAGAAAAAGATGGAACAGTTTATTACAGTGTCAGCGATTCTAGCGGGAATATTGGAACGGCATCCAGAAAAATTATTTATGATGACCGCACGGGACCTTTGATTACATTAATCGGCGGTGAGAATATCAGTATTAGAAGGGGAGATACGTATAAGGATAATTTTACTGCAATTGATGATAGTGATGATGATGTCACAGCCAATGTGAAAATAACAGGGACGGTAGACAGCAATACAATAGGAAGCTACTCACTTGATTATTTTGTGGCTGATTCTCATGGGAATCAATCAACGGCACATAGAACAGTGAATGTTGTTGAAGGTGAGAGCAACAAGACAATATATTTGACATTCGATGATGGACCGGGTCCTTATACAGCACAGCTTTTGGATGTTTTGGATAAATATGGTGTAAAAGCTACATTTTTTACTACCTCCACAAAACAGGCATATTCAAATATGATTGCGCAGGAGGCTGCGCGTGGACACACGGTTGCTGTGCATACGTATTCGCATAATTATTCACAGATATATTCTAGTACAGCTGCGTATTGGAGTGATTTTGATGCACAGAATTCAGTTGTGATGCAGCAGACCGGAACTTCAAGTACTATGTTCAGATTCCCGGGAGGCAGTTCGAATACCGTAAGTGAAAATTATTCGAAAGGGATCATGACAGCTTTAGCTTCTCAGGCAGCAGCAAAGGGATATACATATTTTGACTGGAATGTATCCAGCGGGGATGCTGGAGGAACTGCAGATACAGCTACAGTTGTTCAAAATGTGATTAATCAAGTATCGGCAAATTCCAACTATGGAATTCCTTCAGTAGTGCTTCAGCATGATGTAAAAGAATTTTCGGTCAATGGAGTGGAATCCATCATTCAATGGGGCATGGCTAATGGATATACTTTTAGTGCATTAAATCCGAACAGTTACCATGCGCATCAAAGAATTGCAAACTAGTTGATCATCAGAATTTAATGTTCTGATGATTTTTTTATAAAAAGAATTAAAATCGGGCATTCGTGCCCTTTATAGAATGGTTAATGAAAAGCTAAAATGGATTTATAAGAGGTGGAACAGATGAAAGATGAAAATATTGGAAAAAGGATTAGAATGCTTCGAAAATCAAAGAATATGTCAATTGATCAGCTGATTTGGCATATTTATGAGAAGACAGGAAGTCTGATGGATGAAAAGACCATTCGGCGGGTGGAAAACAGCGCAACGATACCAGGACTGGAAACTCTTAAAAAAATCGCCGCTGGACTGGGGTTTGATATATCTGGGCTGAATGATGACATTACTGTATTAGTCACTCTGATGTTTGGAAGCAATGCGGATCTTTATCTTGGGAAACAGGATGCAGAATACGAAATTGATTCAGGAAAAGAAGACCAGTCTATTGTTGATCAAGTATATACAAGGAGTAATTTGGAAAAAGTAAACACAGCTGCATATCACGTATTGTTCCCAAAAGAGAGAGACTTATTTCTAAGTGATCACGGATATTCAAGTGTAAACGCAGAAAAAATGTTCCAATATCCAATTATGACATTATTTGAATTTCTCATATATCTTCCATTGATGGACCCGTTTTATCTGTCAATGGCGTTATCTGCATTTTCCCTGGATTATGGAGGCCCGCTCAGATATCAATATATTTTGAAGAGACTTACCGATATTTACCTATTAATCCCTGACGGTCCAGCAAAGAATGCGGCTGACAAAACAGTAAAAGAAGTTCGATACGAGTATATCAAGAACGAATTGACAAAACTGTCAGATAATAGCGAAAATCTCACTCATAGTATCTATGAAGATGCCAAAATTGGATATGATGAATTTGCAGAGTATTTTGAAAAAATAACGAAATTGATAGATATTAGTTTGGTCTTCAGGAACCAGATGAATCCCGATCAACAAGAGGCAGAATAAGATGAAAAAACGCTGTGTTTCTTTAGAAAATGTGTACTTCTTATGCTGTCTACGAGATGATATAAATTAATATATTGTCACTACTTGCAGTATTTTGTTCCGTATATTTGAAGTTCTTTTATCCATGGAGCTGCATATACAGTGAGGATAGATATTGAAGGGTTCGTCGTTTGACAGGGTTCTTCCCCAGTACTGTACGTGAATAAACTGTGCATGATAGGGAAAAAAGGGTAATAATTTCAGTGTTATCAATGCACGAGCAATAAAGGTACTATGGAATTAAATTGAAAATGAATTTATATGTCTGTTGAGCCTGAACTGACAGCAAGTGATAATTTCTTATGAATGATCCAGTCAATGACAAAAGCTAATACAATAGCGGTAATAACATCGATAAAGCTATGTTGCTTAACTAACATGACTCCTATACAGATGGAGATATCTAAGATATGTAATAAGATACGTACCCATTTCTTATCATTTAATAAAGAAGAATGAGTCCAAGCCAGATCCATGCTGACACTGACATAGACATGTAAGGATGGACATACATTGAGTGGAGAGTCATGGTTATAGATCCACTGCACTAAACTGGATAAAAAATCTTTGCCAGGAATTGTCTCTGGTCTTAGATTCAGGCCATTTGGCACAATACAGTAAAAGATAAGTATTAATGTCATTCCAATATACATTGTGAAACAGGACCGGAGATATTCTTCTCTTGGTCCTTTTTTTAATAGGATCAGGATGGTAGCCGCAATCCAAGGAAACCATAAGAAATAAGGAATGATGCCCAACGGAGAGAATGGAATCAAGTCATCAATGACACTATGAACGGTCCATACAGGTACGGTAATAAGTTTTTCGCAGATCTCAAAGAAGGATAAATAAAAGATAAAGTAGTAAATAGAGAATAAATAAGGATGTTTATAACACCATTTGACCATATCTTTCCCTCCTTTATTCACGTAGGCTATATTCTATCAGAAAAGGAGACAGACTGCTATTCTACAGATATAAAGATGTGTAAAAGGTGTTGACACTTTCTGAAAAGACCTCTATTATTATGAGCGTTATCAAATACCATAGACAGTAACGGCGGAAGCTTAATCATGTTACCGAGGTAGATTGAAAGTTGATCAAGACTTTTATGACCCTCGCATGAAAACCGCGAGGGTTTTTCTATGATGTGTATTAGATAACACAGAATAGGAAGGTGAAGGAATGAATCAGACTGTATTAGAGTCCAAAAAGAGCGTAGCTTCTGAGATTCAGGACAAGTTCCAGAATTCCTCATCCACTGTTGTTGCAGAGTATCGTGGTCTGTCTGTAGCTGAAGTTACAGAACTCCGCAGAGCACTGCGTGCTGAAGGCGTCGAGATGAAGGTCTATAAGAACACTCTCGCTGCTAAGGCTGCAGACGCTGCCGGACTCGGTGATCTCAAGGATGCATTAACAGGACCTAACGCATTAGCGTTCGGCCAGGATGAAACAGCAGCTGCTCGTGTCTTAGCAAAGTTTGCTAAGAAGCACGACGCTCTCGTTCTCAAGGGCGGTGTTGTCAACGGGAAAGTAGTAGATGTTGAAACAATTAAGTCACTGTCCGCATTACCAAACAGAGATGGCATGTTATCAATGCTGTTATCTGTATTGAACGCACCGGTTTCCAGCTTCGCACGTGTTGTGAAGGCTGTTGCTGATGCAAAGCCAGCTGATGGAGCTGCTGCTCCAGCTGCTGAAGAAGTAAAGCCAGCTGAGGAAGCTGCTGCCTAACAATTAGAAAAAGGAGAAAATTAAAATGGCAATCACAAAGGAAGATATCTTAGAGTATCTTGATTCCGCTACAATTCTTGATCTGAATGATCTGGTCAAGTCTATCGAAGAGAAGTATGGTGTTACTGCTGCTGCTCCAGTTGCAGCTGCTGCTGCTCCAGCTGAGGCTGCTGACGCTGCACCAACTTCAGTTACAGTTGTTCTGAAGGAAGTTGGCGAGACAAAGGTCGCTGTCATCAAGGCTGTTCGTGAAATCACAGGTCTTGGACTGGTTGATGCTAAGAAGCTCGTTGACGGTGCTCCTGCAGAAATCAAGAAGGACGTTGCTACTGATGAAGCTGAGCAGATCAAGGCTAAGCTCACAGAAGCGGGCGCTACTGTTGAATTCAAGTAATTTCTAACAAATAAACTGAATGAAGGAAAGCCGTATGTCTACGGCTTTTCGCCCCTAAGAAAGGATGTGGTTCTACGGCACATTATTTTACCGACAACCGCAATCTTGAAACGAACCGGAAAGAGCATTCTTTCCGGTTTTCGGGGCATTTGTATAACTTTACAACAGACAACGGGGTCTTCTCTAAGGCAGGTGTCGATTACGGTACGCTTGTTTTGCTGGAGGCGGTCGCTGCTGAACCTCTTTCAGGTCCAATACTGGATCTGGGGTGTGGATATGGTGTGATCAGTGTGGTACTGAAAGACTTGTATCCAGAGTGTTCAATGACATCTGTTGATGTAAATCCGAGAGCAGTGGAACTGACGCAGCTGAATTGTGACCAGAACCATACAGAAAGTACGATCCTTGTGTCAGATGGTTTCTCTCAGCTGAAGGAATCCTCTTTTAATGCGGTCATAACCAATCCCCCGATCAGGGCAGGCAAGAAAGTCATCTATCAAATGTTTGAGGATGCTTTCACGCATTTAAATAAACAAGGAAAGCTGATGTTGGTGATCCAGCGCAAACAAGGGGCGGAAAGCGCCTTGAAGAAGCTGGAAGAACTGTTTGGAAACTGTACGGCAGTATCCCGCGATCGTGGGTACTGGGTACTCGAAAGTCATAAATTGACGGATTGAATCTTTGATGTTAATATTGTAATTTGTACAAAAGTCGAAAACAGGGTAAGGGAAAATATGCCCTTTTTGGCGTTTAGGCAATGCAGGCGAAAGGATGGCGGAAATGGAAAATAAGCAGACATACCACGTTGTGCATTACGGCAGCAAGGCTGTTCGTAGAGATTATTCCAAGGTATCAAGTTCATTAGAACTGCCGGATTTAACAGGAATTCAGACAGATTCTTTTGACTGGTTCATGAAAGATGGAATCAGGGAAGTCTTCGAGGATATCTACCCAATTACTAACTATGCGGGCAATATCAAACTGAAGTTCCTGGACTATGAATTCGATGAGCCAAAGTATTCCGTTCAGGAATGCGTTTATAAGGAAACAAACTACTGTGCTCCTTTAAAAGCAAAGATGGAACTGGAAGTAATGGATTCCGAAACTGGTGAAGTCATGACCAAGTGGGAAGATGTCTTCTTAGGAGACTTCCCTTTAATGACTCCAACTGGAACCTTCATTATCAATGGTGCAGAACGTGTCATTGTATCCCAGATCGTCAGATCTCCGGGTGCTTATTTTGACATTCAGACAGAAGAGCGCACAGGTCATGATACATTCTCCTGTGAACTGATCCCTAGCCGTGGTACATGGCTGGAATTCATGTCTGATGATAAGAAGGCTGCCCTTGGACGCATTATGAATGTATCCATCGACAGAAAGAGAAAGATCCTATCTTCTGTTCTCTTCAAAGCAATCGGTATGTCTTTGAACCTGGAAAAGGGCGAAGATGCATTTGATACAACAAAGATGAAGAAGTTCCTGAAGGCAATGAACAGGGACATCTTTGATGATGTTGTCGTACCGGAAGAAGAAAGAGAATTCCAGAATGACTATATGCTGCTGTATACATCTGTCTTCGGAAACTATGAAGAAGTCAGAAATACACTGGCAGCGGATAAGACAAAGACATCACATGATGCATTGATTTCTGTATATGAGAACCAGAGAGTTGATGAAATTGCTACCGTTGACGGTGCAATGAGCTTGATGGATGCGAAGTTCTTCGACTACCGCAGATACGACCTGACAAAGGCCGGCCGCTATAAGGTCAGAAAGAAGCTGAATATTCTTGACCGTATGGAAGGCAATGCATTAGTAGAAGATCTGTATGGTGCAAATGGCAAGATCCTTTTCAGAAAGGGCAATGTCATTAACAAGACAGAAAGAAATGCATTAAGAAATGAAATCAACAAGGGCATCAACATGAAGGCTCTGCCTTTTGTGCATGCATTCTCTCATCCAACTGTTGCAGTTGTTGATACAAAGGGAATCAATGCATTGATTGGTAGAATCTTAGCAGATGATCTCAATGGATCCAGTGTTGAACTGGAACAGGGAACAGTCATCACAGAAAAGGATGCCAAGGCAATTGCCAAGGAATTTGAAGAAGTATCTGTCTATGCAGGAATCTATGCACAGGAAGTCAATGTCACAAATGACAATGTCAATGCGGTATTGGATCTTGGCACAAGAATGTATGCAGTCGGCAGAGTGACCAAGAAGAATGAAGACCTCATGGGTGAGGACGATGAGCCGTTAGTTCAGAAATATATCCCTGATATGGATCTGACGAAGATGACAACAGCTGTTGAAGAACAGATTGTTGCTGAAGCTACAAAGTCCAAGGATGTTTCCATCTGGTTAGTCGGTGCTGCTGTACAGGAGATCAAGGTACAGAATGAAGCAGGCACGATTGTCAATCTGATTGGCATCGATCCATTAAATGATAAGCACACGATCACTATGAGTGATATGTATGCTCTGTATAACTATGAACTGACAATGCTGGACGGCATTGGTTCACAGGATGATATTGATATGCTGGCCAACAGACGTATCCGTACTGTCGGCGAACTGATTCAGAATCAGTTCCGCATTGGTCTCTCCCGTATGGAGAGAGTCGTCAAGGAAAGAATGTCCATCAGTGAGGTCACTAACCTGACACCAAAGCAGCTGACTAATACACGTCCTCTGACATCTGCTATTAAGGAGTTCTTCTCCTCATCTCAGCTGTCACAGTTCATGGATCAGGAAAACCCATTGGCAGAACTTTCCAACAAGAGACGTATCTCTGCCTTAGGTCCAGGCGGTCTGACACGTGAAAGAGCTTCCTTCGAAGTTCGTGATATTCACAACTCCCACTATGGAAGAATCTGTCCGATTGAGACACCTGAAGGACCAAACATCGGTCTGATCAACTATCTGACAACCTATGCAAAGGTAAATGAGTACGGCTTCATTGAGACTCCTTACCGTAAGGTCGATAAGGACGGCAACGTATCAAACGATATCGTTTATATGGATGCTGCCGAAGAGTATGATCATACGATTGCCCAGCTGGATAACTTAGAGAACGGCAGAATTGTCGGAGACAAGGTCGTTGCCCGTGTTGCCGGTGAAACAGTCATGGTCGACAGAGATCAGGTAGACTATGCCGACGTCTCGCCAAGACAGGTCGTATCTGTTGCGACAGCATGCGTACCATTCCTGGAAAATGATGACGGACACCGTGCATTGATGGGCGCCAACATGCAGAGACAGGCAGTACCTCTGCTGAATCCGCACAGTGCATATGTCGGAACCGGCATGGAACATGCCATTGCCCGCTATTCTGGTGCAGCCTGCATTGCTACGGCAGACGGTATTGTTACATATGTAGATGCTGATAAGATTGTTGTCACTGAACAGGACAATAAGGAACATACATATATCCTGACAAAGTATCAGAGATCCAACGCTTCCACATGTCTGAACCAGAAACCAATCGTTGTTGACGGTGAGAAGGTCAAGGCAGGAGATATCCTGGCTGACGGTCCTTCCATGGACAACGGCGAACTGGCATTAGGTCAGAACGTGACCGTTGCCTTCATGACATGGCATGGTTATAACTATGAAGATGCCATCATCATGTCTGAGAGAATGCAGTCAGAAGATTACTATACTTCGGTTCATATCGAAGAATATGACATTGAATGCAGAGGCACAAAGCTTGGTGCTGAAGAGATCACAAGAGATATCCCGAACGTATCTGAGAGCGCATGCCGCAACTTGGATGGCAGAGGTATCGTTATGGTCGGTGCTGAAGTCAAGGAAGGCGATATCTTAGTAGGTAAGGTTACTCCGAAGGGACAGAGTGAGAACTCTCCGGAAGAGAAGCTGCTGCTTGCTATCTTCGGTGAGAAGTCCAGAGAAGTACGTGACAACTCATTGAAGGTCCCACATGGCGGTGCCGGCATTGTCCACAGCGTCCGTATCTTCAACAGCAAAGATGATCATGAACTCCCTCCAGGAGTCAACGAGATCGTCAAGGTATATATTGTCCAGAAGAGAAAGATCTCTGAGGGTGATAAGATGGCCGGCCGTCACGGCAACAAGGGTGTCATCTCCCGGATCAATCCGGTAGAAGATATGCCTTATATGTCTGACGGTACCCCAATTGATATCATGCTGAACCCATTCGGTGTTCCTTCACGTATGAACATCGGACAGGTGCTGGAACTGCACTTAGGCATGGCTGCCCGTCAGTTAGGCGTTAAGTTTGCAACGCCAGTATTCGATGGTGTTTCGACAGAAGATCTGAAGGACATCATGGATGAAGCAGATGTATCTAGAGACGGCAAGTATGTACTGCGTGATGGTATGACAGGTGAAGCTTATGATGAGCGTATCGCTGTCGGTGTCATGTATATGATCAAGCTGGCTCACATGGTCGACGATAAGCTGCATGCACGTGCAACTGGTCCATATTCCTTAGTCACACAGCAGCCATTAGGCGGTAAAGCGCAGAACGGCGGCCAGAGATTCGGTGAAATGGAAGTCTGGGCATTGGAAGCATATGGTGCTGCACACACATTACAGGAAATCCTGACAGTCAAGTCTGACGATATCATGGGCCGTACAAAGACTTATGAAGCAATCGTCAAGGGCAAGAACCTGCCGGAACCAGGTATTCCAGAATCCTTCCGCGTTATGGTCCATGAATTACAGGCATTGGCACTCGACGTCCGCATGATGGATGACGACGGCAATGAGATGGATCTGAAGCAGATGGAACAGGAAGAACTCAAGGAAGAGACAAGCATTGACATGAGCCATCAGTCTTTCGTCAACGATGCAGAGACAGAAGGATCATTGACAATCAAGGAAGGTCTTGAAGATGATGAAGCTCCGGAAGCAGCGGTTGTCGGATTTGATGATGAAGACAGCAGCGATGACGGAGAGGATCTATAAGAGGAGGGCGCGAGATGAATATTAATAACTTTACAGCGATTAAGATTGGCCTTGCCTCACCTGAAAAGATCCGTGCTTGGTCTTATGGCGAAGTCAAGAAGCCTGAAACAATCAACTATCGTTCTCAGAAGCCTGAGAGAGATGGTCTGTTCTGCGAGCGTATTTTCGGTCCTACCAAGGACTGGGAATGTGCCTGCGGAAAATATAAGAAGATCCGTTACCAGGGCGTCATCTGCGACAGATGCGGCGTAGAAATTACAAAGTCATCTGTACGTAGAGAAAGAATGGGACACATTGAACTGGCTGCTCCGGTAGCTCACATCTGGTACTTAAGAGGTATTCCTTCAAGAATGGCTCTGCTGCTGAATGTCGCTCCGAAGTCACTGGAAGAAGTTGTCTACTTCGTATCCTGGATCGTCACTGATCCTGGTGATACAAAGCTCGCATACAAGCAGATCCTTTCTGAAAAGGAACTGCGTGAGAACAATGCCATCTACGGACCTGGTTCCTTCAGTGCCCAGACTGGTGCTGAAGCAGTGAAGACACTGCTCGAACAGGTCGACATTGAAAAGGAATACAAAGAGATCGAAGATGAACTGGAAAAGGCCAGCGGTGAAAAGCGCAAGAAGCTGATCAAACGTCTGGAAACAGTTGAAGCATTCCGTGGTTCAGGCAACAAGCCTGAATGGATGGTGCTGACTGTACTGCCAGTCATCCCACCGGATCTTAGACCTATGCTGCAGCTGGACGGCGGACGTTTTGCGACATCCGACCTGAATGATCTGTACCGCAGAGTCATCACAAGAAACAATCGTCTGAAGAAGCTGCTGGAGCTCGGTACTCCTGCCATCATCGTTCAGAACGAAAAGAGAATGCTGCAGGAAGCAGTCGATGCACTGATTGATAATGGACGCCGTTCCAAGGCAATCACTGGTGCTGGTGGAAGACCGTTAAAGTCACTGTCTCACTCCTTAAAGGGCAAGCAGGGACGTTTCCGTCAGAACTTGTTAGGCAAGCGTGTTGACTTCTCAGGCCGTTCTGTTATTGCAATCGGTCCTACATTAAAGATGTGGGAATGCGGACTGCCAAAAGAAATGGCAATTCAGCTCTATAAGCCGTTCGTTATCAACGAATTGGTCAACGAACAGATTACAACAAATCCGAAGACAGCTGAAAAGCTGATCCTCCGTCAGGATTCCAGAGTATGGGATGTTGTTGAACGTGTTATCGCCGAGCATCCTGTGTTCCTGAACCGCGCACCTACTCTGCATAGATTAGGTATTCAGTCCTTTATGCCGAAGCTGGTAGAAGGCCGTGCAATCCGTGTTCATCCGCTCGTATGTCCTGCTTTCAACGCAGACTTCGATGGTGACCAGATGGCAGTCCATCTTCCATTAGGTGAGATGGCAAGAGCTGAGACGGAAGTATTGATGCTTGGTGCGAACAACATCCTTGGTCCTAAGGATGGCAAACCAATCGTTACTCCTGGCCAGGATCTTGTATTAGGCAACTTCTATCTGAACATGGAATGTACCGCCCAGGAATTCTATGACAAGGCGGATGCACTTGATAAGCTTGGTGAAACAGTAGAAGCAGAGAGATGGAGAAGATACGGCGACAATGAAGCGCATGTCTTTAAGGATCCGAATGAAGTCCTGATGGCATACCAGACAGGCGTCGTTCATCTGCATTCCAGAATTGCTTTACCAGCCAGAACATTAAAGAAGACCTGCTTCACAGAGAAGCAGAATGAGCAGTACATACTGACAACTGTCGGAAAGATCATCTTCAATGCAGCAATGCCTGCTGATTTCCCATATTTAAATGAGACAAGTGCAGAGACTCTGAAGGCAACTCCAGATTCTGAATTCGTTCCAATGGGTACAGACCTGAAGAAGGAAATTGAAAAGAGACCGCTCCACGGTGAGTTCAAGAAGAAGGATCTGGGAAACCTGATTGCTGCAATCTTTGCTAAGTATAAGAATGGTGATGGTTCAATTCATTCTGAAGCACCGCGTACTTCCGATATCCTTGACCATTTGAAGGATATGGGCTACCAGTATTCCATGATTGCCGGTATGACTGTTGCATTAAGTGATATCACACTGGCTCCTCATAAGGAAGAAATGGTTGAAGAAGGACGCAAGAAGGGCGAAGCTCTGAACCAGTTGAGAGACAGAGGTCTTTTAACACCGCAGGAATGGGAACATGCATTCAATGATCTGTGGTCAACTGTTAAGGATCAGATTGGTGATACACTGATGGCATCCTTACCACGTATGAACCCAATCAACATGATGGCTATTTCCGGTGCCCGCGGCAACAAGAACCACTTCACTCAGTTAGCTGGTATGCGTGGTCTGATGGCGCGTCCTACTCAGTCCAAGAGCAGAAGCGGTGAATATCAGCCATCCATTATCGAAGTCCCTATCTATACATCATTCCGTGAAGGTATGAGCGTATCTGAATTCTTCAACTCTTCTCATGGTGTACGTAAGGGATTGACTGATACTGCCTTAAAGACAGCTGAATCTGGCTACTTAACAAGAAGACTTGTCGATGTTGCCCAGGAAGTTGTCATTACTGAAGAAGACTGCGGTACGGATAAGGGATACGTTGTATCTGATATCATCGACCGTAAGAATAACTCTGTCATTGAAAAGCTGTTCGACAGAATTGTCGGACGCTATACACATACAGATGTTGTAAACCCAGAGACTGGTGAAGTAATTGTTGAAGCTGACGAATATGTCACTGAAGCAATTGCTCAGAAGATCATCGATGCCGGCATCAAGGAAGTATCCATCCGCAACGTATTTACATGCGAAGCTGAAAAGGGTATCTGCCGCAAGTGCTACGGCCGCAACATGGCAACTGGCAACCTCGTCGAAGAAGGCGAAGCTGTTGGTATCATGGCCGCCCAGGCTATCGGTGAACCAGGTACTCAGCTGACCATGAGAAACTTCCACGCCGGCGGAGCTGCATCTACATCTGGTGATATTACACAGGGTCTTCCTCGTGTAGAAGAATTGTTCGAAGCACGTACTCCTAAGGGTGTTGCTGTCATCTCCAAGATTGACGGTGAGATCACAGATATCCGCGAGAATGATTCTCATACAGGACAGATCATCACAGTTACCAACGAAAAGGAATCCATTGAACATAAGGCTAACCTGACCCAGATCGTCAGACCTTGGATGAAGGTAGGTACAAAGGTCCATGCAGGTGAGAAGCTGACAGAAGGTCAGATCGCACCGAAGGAACTCCTTGAAGTTGCCGGTGTAAAGGCTGTTCAGGAATACATCCTGAAGGAAGTCAGAAAAGTTTACACAGGCCAGTCTATCGATATTTCTGATAAGCACCTTGAAGTCATGATCAAACAGATGATGAAGAAGGTCATTGTCATTGAGAGCGGCGATTCCAACTTAAGTGCCGGCCAGACTCTGTCACTTGCAAGAATCAATGCCGTCAACGAAGACCTGCTCGATGAAGGAAAGTCACCAGCAAAGTTTGGACCTGTCTTATTAGGTATCTCCAAGTCGGCTGTTGAAACAGATTCCTTCTTGTCCGCAGCTTCCTTCCAGGAAACAACACGTGTCTTAACAGACGCTGCTGTCCGCGGCAAGGTTGATCACCTTGAAGGCTTAAAGGAAAATGTTATTATCGGTAAGCTGATTCCTGCTGGAACAGGCAGAAACTTCGACCGTGAATCTTCCCGCCGCATTGAAGAACGTGCTGCTGAGTTAAGAGCCGTCCGCGAAGAGAAGAACAGAGCATTGGCTGAAGCAACCGCTACAAAACTTCCGGAAGAGATTGTTGGAAATGCATCAGATGATGCTGACGAACAGTCCGAAAACAACGGAAGCGCAGAATAAGTGATTTAACGAAGAGCCCTGAAATACGGGCTCTTTTCTTTTGATCAATAGCAAGAACATGCATGCATAAAGCAGAAAATAGGAATTTGATGCCTTCATGAAATATTTGAAGTTAAGTTAATATATAAAAGTTAATTCTTTTATTCTAAAAAGGATGATGGTAAAATTCGTATGTTAATGGAGGTTATGCCATGTGCGGAATTGTTGGTTATAACGGAAGCAGAGAAGCAGCTCCAATTCTTCTGGAAGGATTGTCAAAGCTGGAATATAGAGGATACGACTCAGCGGGACTAGCTGTTAGGAACGGTACAGCAGATGCAGAGATTGTTAAGGCAAAGGGAAGACTGAAGAATCTTTCTGAAAAGACAGACAACGGAAAAGCATTAAAGGGAATGATCGGCATCGGTCATACCAGATGGGCGACCCATGGGGAACCGTCTGAGAACAATGCACATCCGCACTGTTCCGATGACCACAATGTCATCGGTGTCCATAACGGCATCATTGAGAACTATCAGGAACTGAAGGAAAAGCTGACAAGACACGGCTATACTTTCTATTCTGAGACAGATACAGAAGTAGCAATCAAACTGATTGACTACTATGACAAGAAGTACCAGCAGGGACCGCTTTATGCTGTGACACATGCTATGACGCGTATCAGAGGATCCTATGCTTTAGCAGTGATGTTCAAGGACTTCCCAGAGGAGATCTTTGCGGCACGGAAAGATTCTCCGATGGTCATCGGCATTAAGAAGGATGAATCTTTCTTAGCATCAGATGTTACTCCGATCATCAAGTATACAAAGATGGTCTACTACATCGGCAATGAACAGGTTGCCCGCTTAGGCAAGGGCACCGTATCCTTCTATGATATTGATCAGGGTGAGGTGACCGTTGAGCCTGCAGAAGTCAACTGGGATACAGATGCAGCAGAACGCGGCGGTTATGAACACTTCATGATCAAGGAGATCCATGAACAGCCTAAGGCAGTTCTGGACACTATCAACAGCTTAGTCAAGGAAGGAAAGATCGACCTCAGCGGTGTCGGCATTGATGAGACAGTTGCCAAGAAGATCAACCGCATTCATATCGTTGCCTGCGGCTCGGCATATCATGTCGGCATGGTTGGACAGTATGTCATTGAAGACCTGGCAAGAATTCCAGTCAGAGTTGAACTGGCATCAGAGTTCCGCTACCGTGATCCAATCCTGGATGAGAATGACTTTGTCATCGTTGTTTCCCAGTCCGGTGAAACAGCAGATTCCTTAGCTGCTCTCCGCCTGGCAAAAGACAAGCATGTGCCAACGCTTGCCATCGTCAATGTTGTCGGTTCCTCGATTGCCAGAGAAGCAGATCATATCCTCTACACATTGGCAGGCCCTGAGATTGCGGTGGCTACCACCAAGGCATACAGCGCACAGCTGATTGCCATCTATGCATTAGCCATTCAGATGGCACAGTTCAGAGGAAACCTGGAAGCACAGAAGTATGATGAACTGATCAGCCAGATGAAGGCACTGCCGGATTCAATGGCTAAAGTATTGGAGAACAAGGAACGCATTCAGTGGTTCGCTGCCAAGTACAGCAATGCCCAGGATATGTATTTCATCGGCAGAGGACTGGATTATGCAATTTCACTTGAAGGTTCATTGAAGATGAAGGAGATTTCCTATGTTCATTCCGAAGCTTACGCAGCTGGTGAGATCAAGCATGGACCAATCTCACTGATTGAAAATGGAACGCTGGTCGTCGGAGTCTGCACACAGAATCATCTCTATGAGAAGACAAGATCGAACATGGTCGAAGTCAAGTCCAGAGGTGCATACCTGATGGGCATCACCAACTATGGCAACTACAGCATTGAAGATACGGCTGACTTCGTTGTTTATATTCCTAGAACAGACGAGCACTTTACAACATCACTGGCAATCATCCCGCTGCAGCTGCTGGGATATTATCTGAGTGTCGCCAAGGGCCTGAATGTTGATAAGCCGCGCAATCTGGCAAAATCAGTTACTGTTGAATAATGAAACAAGATCCTGTTCTGCTGAAGAATGGGATCTTTTTTGATGGGCATATTCCTTGAACCGAAATGAGATTCGTTCCAAGATATCTGTACAATCATACGAGGAGAAAAACAATCATGAAATTTTATGACTATACAGTAAAGAACCCGGCAGGAGAAGAAGTGCCGATGAGTGCATTCAAAGGAAAAGTCGTCATCGTTGTCAACACAGCAACCGGATGCGGCTTTACACCGCAGTATAAGGAACTGGAAGAGATGTACGAGAAGTATCATGACAAGGGACTTGAAATCCTGGATATCCCATGCAATCAGTTCCATGGTCAGACACCTGGCACCGATGAAGAGATCCATGAGTTCTGCACGCTGCACTACAACACACAGTTCCCGCAGATGACAAAGTCTGATGTGAATGGTGAGAATGAACTTCCTCTATATACATACCTGAAGAGCCAGAAAGGATTTGAAGGATTTGGCAGAGGACCAAAGGCGCTGATGATGTCTGGCTTATTAAAGAAGATCGATCCGGATTATCAAAACAATTCAGCGATCAAATGGAATTTCACCAAGTTTGTTATTGACCGTGAAGGCAATGTCGCTGCCCGTTTCGAACCAACTGCAGATATGGGTGATGTTGAGAAATGTGCAGCTGATCTTCTATAATAAGAAGCCAGCAGTGAATGCTGCATAGTATTGATTTGTATGGGAGACAGTTTGAATGACTGTCTCTTTTCTATATCAGCTGTATCATTAATATGCATGCATGTTGTGCCATGTACAGCGAATCATGAAGTAAGCGATTACATAAAAACATTTTTAAATTCTTTGAAAAAAGTTGTTGCACAGGATAAAAACTGTGGTAATATCAATGAGCCGCTGATAAGAAGCGTCAACACAATCCATACAAAAGCTCATTCTTGAGTTTCGTATGGCCTGCAAAAATTCTTAGAAAAACTTCTAAAAATAATTGTTGACATGACATATCACCGGTGGTAAGATTTATCAGCACGCTTCGAGAAGGAGCGATGTGAGAAGCTCTTTGAAAACTGAAC
>CAYLQV010000046.1:0-16393 GCA_964385925.1 uncultured Galactobacillus sp.
GGGTTCACCGGCAACAGGTGCCCCTTGGGATTTTCACCCTCGATGTATGACATGCACGTCATACCAGAAAAAAGAGTGATGCTTCCATCACTCTACTGATACATTATCCTAATAAGCCGAACAGTCCAAAGATCAGGACGATGATGCCTAAGGCAATACGATAGTAGCCGAATACCTTGAAGTCATGTTTGCGGATATAGTTCATCAGATACTTGATGGCAAATACCGAAACAATGAATGCGGTGATCATGCCGATCAGCAGAACAATGACACTTGGTACTGTAAATGCAATCTTGGCTTTGACAATTTTCAGCAGACTTGCACCGAACATCACCGGAATGGACATATAGAATGAGAACTCTGCAGCGGTTGTACGGTTGAAGCCGAGCATGGTTCCACCAAAGATCGTTGAACCGGAACGTGATGTGCCTGGAATCAATGCAAGCACCTGGAACATGCCCATTTCAAATGCATTCTTAGCATTGATCTGATGGACATCTTCAATCGCATAATTGTGCTGGCGGTTCTCCATCCAGATGAAGATGACACCGTAGATGATCAATGTACATGCGATGACAATCGGTGTGCTCATTTTCTCATCAATCCAGTCATTCAGCACAAAGCCGATGACAGCAGCCGGAATCGTCGCAATCAAGATCATGACCCACGTCCGCCAGATTTGCTTTGCCTTCTGCGGCTTGAGTTTCTTTGAGAACGGATTCAGCTTATGCCAATACAGCAGCATAACTGCCAGAATCGATCCGAACTGGATGACGACTTTATACATATTCCAGAAAGCCGTATTGCTTGCAGCATCTGAATACAGCTGAATCGGCATGAACTGCTCCATCAGAATCAGATGTCCGGTTGAAGAAATTGGCAGCCATTCTGTAATTCCCTGTACGACGCCGAACACAATCGACTTTAATATATTCAACAATAGATCCATCTTTGATTACCCCTCTTTAATAACGGAGACATTATACCATGTAATGAAAATGAAAAAAGCTCTTATATTGTTAAGAGCTTGTTAATCTTTTTTGGCAGTACGATGTGATTCTTCCAAGGATGATCGAATCTCCGGAATGGCATATGCGAACTTAGAAAGATCATTGATCCTCCACATCCAGTTCGGTGCACCTACCGTTCCCGGCAGATTCAGTCTGGCATCAGATCCTAAATGCAGCCAGTCAGACATTGGAATAATGACCATGTCAGCCTTTGAACGCAGAGAATAGTCAATGATGTCCCATGAAAAACTGTGCTTATGATATCCATGTTTCCAAAGATATCTGCGCATGTCACGGCGTTCCTTCCTGGTCTTTTCACGATACCATCCATAGATTGGGGCATTGTCATGAGTCCCAGTATATACAAGCAGATGCGTTTTATCCTCTTCCATCCCTTTCGGATCAAAGGAGAACTGAATAACGCGCATGCCGCGGAAAGAATAATGATCTCTTAATTCCAGTACTTCTGCACGCAGGTCACCAAGATCTTCGGCTACAATCTGCAGTTCTGGTTCTTTGGCAAACAGTTCATCGAACAGTTCATAACCTGGTGCTTCAACCCATTCTCCATCCAGCGCAGTCGGGCAGGAAGCCTTGATCTTCCAATAAGTATCAAAGGCACGGAAATGATCCACTCTGACCTGATCAAACAGCCGTTCTGTATAGGACAGTCTTTCAATCCAGAACTGGAACTTATCTTGTCTCATATATTCCCAGTCATAGATTGGATTTCCCCATCTCTGTCCAGTTGCCGAGAAATAATCCGGCGGAACCCCGGCGATAAATCTAGGATGTCCCTTTTTATCCAGCAGAAAGTTCTGGCGAGATGCCCATACATCTGCACTGTCAATGCCTACATAGAAAGGCAGATCTCCCATGATCTCAATGCCCCTGTCATTGGCATACTGTTTAAGACTCTTCCACTGCAGGAACAATTCGTACTGTACAAACACCTGATACAGGATTTCGTCTTCATACGGTTTCAGATCAACATCATTATGAACCGGCTGGTCACGCATCGCTGCCTTCCACTCATTCCAGCACTTCATGTCATTGAGCTGCTTGAAGGTCATAAAGATTGCATAATTGCGGATCCATTCCTGATAGGCAAATACACTGAAATTATGGTCCGGTTTAAAACTGCGGTATGCTTCGCGGATAAATTTTTCCTTATAGGTACGAACCTGCTCGTAATCGATGCGCTCACTGTGACGGTGCCATGACGGAACTTTCTGATGAAGCAGTCCCTGTTCTTCAAGGATATCCAGGGAAAGATACAGTGGATCCATTGCATAGCTTGAATACGGCTGATATGGAGAATTCCCGTATCCGAGCGGATTCAGCGGTAGGATCTGCCATATTGAAAAACCTGCCTCCGCAGCCAAATCAATAAAATGATATGTTTCCCTTCCAAATGTACCTATTCCATGTCTTCCCGGCAGGGAAGCCACAGGCATTAATATTCCAGCTTTTCTCATATCTTTTCACTTTCAAATACTAAGAATAGTATAAACGGTACACGATTCTTTTGCCACGGAATCATGCTTTACTTCAATACAATAAACGAACCAGCACCAAGCCTTAACGTATCTTCCTGAACTTCAGCCTGATTGATTCCATAAATTTTCTGTCTGCCTCTAAAAATCTGATTTATCACTGTCACTTCATCTTTTGACGGGTTGACTGCACAGATCATACTTCCGCGTTGATATACCAGAAAATGTCTGTAATCATTAATAACCTGGAAGGATGCATCCGCCTGCAGATCTTCATACGCATGGCGCAGTGCAATGATTTCCTTGGTTGATGTATAGAGTGAGGAAGGATCCATTGCCTGGCTTTCTACTGTCGGTGCATCTGCTGCACTGTCCTGGACAGTATAGAGCATGTCTGCTTCAGCGCTTGAGAAACCATAGTTCTTCTGATGATTCCACTGCATCGGCGTCCGGGAACCTGTGCGCTGATAGCCGCCTTCTACACTTGGCAGATCCAGATACTTCATGCCAATCTCATCACCGTAATAGAGGAATGGAACACCAGGCATCGTAAAGATAAAAGCCCATGCCAGTTTCAGCTCATCCGGAGATAGTGTATGTGCTGCCCGCACCGTATCATGATTGCATGTAAACATTGAAATATATCCATAGTTATGGACTGCCTCATACTTTGGCAGATAATCCTTCAGAAAGTTCTCAATATTGCCGCAGCTGTCCTGCTTAAAGAAACTGTTGTCGGTTGGATTGCATTCATAATCCCGCAGCAGAGTATTGTATCCATTATGCCAATGATCCAGATAGAAATCCATATGGAAACCCGCCAGATTTACTGCACTTCTTGGATTGGACCATTCAGATACCAGAGCTGCTTCAGGATATTCCTGATCCAGCATTTTGCGGATATTCATCCAGACAGCTGCTGTAGCATGCTTTCTGTCATCATCATTCTTGACCAGGCTGTCAGCCATGTCGCAGCGGAAGCCGTCGCATCCATGATTCAGCCAGAACCGCATGATATCCTTCAGAGCTTCTCTTGTTGCAAGTGCTTCCGGTGAATCCGCTGCACTCTGCCACTTCTGCGTACGGACACCCCAGCCATAGTTCAAAGCCGGCTGTGAGACGAAGAAGTTCAGCATATATACACCGTTCCTTGGTGCATTGCCGGATACGTAAGGATGATCCTCAATACCTTCGAAGGCATTGGATGTCCATACATAGCGGCGGCTGTATTCATTTGGTTCTGTCCTGCATGACTGCCGGAACCATTCATGTTCATCAGAGGTATGACCAGGGACAAGATCCATTAATACTTTAATATTTCTTTGATGTGCTTCCGCAAAGAACCGATACATATCTTCATTGGTTCCATACCGCGGTGCAATCTTGTAATAGTCGCGGATATCATAGCCGGCATCACGGAACGGAGAATCGTAGACAGGATTGATCCAGAGCGCATTGCATCCAAGCCCTTTGATATAATCCAGCTTCTCTGTCATCCCTTTAATATCGCCGATGCCGTCCCCATTGGCATCATAAAAGGACTGCGGGTATATTTCATAAAACACTGCATCTTTCAGCCATTTGACCATAATATTTATAAACTCAGGATCTTCCTGATATCTCCATCTTCTATAATGTAAGGCATGTACTCATGATTCTGGCGGCATACTTCATCTGCCATTCTCTCGCATTCCTGTCTGCTGTGCTTTGCAGTATCCAGGAAAACTGAATGCATTTCATTCTTTACGGCAATTGCAATATCACTCTGACAGTCATTGCCGATCATAATGCTTTCTTCCTTTTTTATATTTTCGTTTTTCAATAGAGCAACGAGAAAATCTCCCTCCGGCTTCTTGATTCGATAGTCAGAAGAGATATAGACACCGTCAACATAGTTCAGAATGCCGCTCTTTTCCATTTCAGGCATTGTAAAGCTCTTTTGTGCATTGGTCAGAACATAGATCCGGCACCCCATCTTCTTCAGCTTCTTCATGACCTGCAGCGTGTGTGGATATGTCTTGATATATGATCTGGATAAGATCCTGAATGTATTGGAAACTCCATAGATCCATTCATCAACATCTACGACCTGGTGTTCCACTTCATGGTATGCCGGTGCATTTTTCAGCAGGACCGAAAAGATTTTTGCGAGATCAATTTCAGCGTATTCATATCCTGTCTCTCTGCGCAGTGCATTTTCTGCATTCTCACACTGTTCATGAAATGCCTCTTTTAACTCCTGCGGTGTAAAATCTGCACCGTAGACACTGTAAAACTCAGCCATCTGTTTCCACAAGACTGACTTTTCCTCATTCGTTCGGATATCTACTAAGGTTCCGTAGAAATCAAAAATATAGTTCTTGTACATATTCCCCCCGATACATCCCCCCGAAAGAAATGGCAGGTGCCATGAATGCGGCATCTGCCACTGCTGTGCTAGAAATTGATCTTACATGCAGAACATCTGCTGCGATTTCAATGTATAAGATACTGTGACATCAGCCTTTGACTGCGCCGCTCATACCTTCAACATAGTATCTCTGCATAAAGATGAACAAGATGGCAATCGGAATTGATACAACGACTGCACCTGCAGCGAAAGCGGTATACCATTCATGGATATACTCTTTCTGCAGCATGTTCCATAAGCCGATTGCTACCGTATACTGGTCCGCATCAGCTCTGCATATGACTTTTGCAAAGATAAAGTCCACCCACGGTCCCATAAAGGATGTAAGTACAGTATAGATCACAATTGGCTTTGATAAAGGCATTGTTACTTTTGTAAAGACCTGCCAAAGAGTTGATCCGTCGATGATTGCTGCTTCATCAATCGAATGTGGAATTGTATCAAAGAAGCCCTTGGCAATCTGGAAGCCCATACCGGCTGATGCAGAATATACAATGATCAATGCCACCCTGATCCAGGATCCTTCCGTCAGTCCCATGGACTTCAGCAGATAGTACTGAGCAACCATTGACATGAATCCAGGGAACAGACCAAGCACCATTGCCATGTTCATATACGGCTTACGGAACTTGAAACGCATTCTGGACAGACTGTATGCTACAGAAAGGACAAAGAATGTCTGAATAATGCATACCACGACAGCGATGATCAATGTATTGCCGAACATCTTCGGGAAATTTAAGACATTGCGGTCAGTGAACAGTCTGATGTAGTTGTTAAATGTATAGGTCTTAGGGAAGAAAGTATTCACATAAGAACCTGGTTCTGCTCTGAAACTTGTCAGAATGATCCAGAAGATCGGCAGGACCCATACTGCAGCTAAAAGTGCCAGCAGTACATGGACAAAGAAATTGCCGACTCTTTTTCTGAGAGGCCTGCGATTCAATTTTGCTTTTTCAACATTCATTGCTGTCATCAGTTGAACGCCCCCTCATCCTTATAAGACTTCGAATTGCGATACGTAATCAACGTGATAATTGACAGCACAATGAAGGTCATGATGCCAATGACTGCACCTAAGTTGTAATACTGCTGATCAATGGTCAGTTTATACAGCCAGGTGACAAGCAGATCTGTCTGCCCTGCGGTATCGCCTACATTTGTTGGTCCGCCGCCGGAAAGAAGATAGATAACGTTGAAGTTGTTGATGTTGCCGCAGAACTGTGCAATCAGATATGGTGTTGTAATGAACAGCATATACGGCAGTGTAATCTTAAAGAAGATTGTTACTGGACCGGCTCCATCCATCTTCGCTGCTTCATACAGATCAGAAGGAATATTCTGCAGGATACCAGTGACCTGCAGCATTGTATAAGGAATACCTACCCACAGGTTGATGACAATGACTGTAATTCTTGCCCATGTTGCATTGGTCAGAAATGGCAGCGGTTCAGAGATCAGACCTGCATTTGTCAAAAGGACATTGATTGCGCCTTCCGGCTGCAGCATTGTTCTCATGATCATTAATGAAACAAACTGCGGTACAGCAATTGAAAGTACAAAGCAGAATCTCCAGAAAGCTTTGCCATGTGTATCCTTGCGGTTGATGACCATAGCTAAGATCATGCCCAGAATATAGTTCAGGAAAGTTGCGAAGATTGCCCATGTAATGGTCCATGCCAGAACATGCCAGAACTGCTGACCGATATTTCCATTCATTGAAAGAACACGCTGGAACTGGGTAAAACCATTCCAGTCAAACAAAGTCAGGTGTGAATCTTCCTTTGAATAGTTCGTGAAGGCCATGCAGATCATGAATACCAGCGGCACGATATTGAAAACAAGGATGCCTAGGACAGGCAGTGTCATCAATGTGATATGAAGATTGCCATCCAGCAGTGACTTCATGTCTTCCTTGAAAGTTGGGACATGCTGACCGTCTTCCAATTTCTTCTGGCACTTGTATGACTGCTTCATCTGCAGGATCCATAAAACAACAATCGCTGCAATAACAAACAGTGTAACGACGCCATACAGAAGGATCAGAAGTGAATTATCGCCGGCTGTATATTCATATACACCCTTGGCTTCATTCCATACTTCAACCTGGTCTGTGTCTCCTAAGGAAGGCATCTTTGCTAATCTGGCAATACCGGTATTGATCATAAAGAAGATAAAGGATATCTCCAGCAGGAATACTGCGGCACCCTTCACTTTTTGTTTATGTCCAAATAGGCCGGCGCCGAAGAAGATCATTGAAAGCTTTGTCCAAAGATCACCCTTCTTGATAGCTGTACCTACTGAATATTCTTCTTTCATATATTTACTCCTATCAGATATACAAGAAGTGGCCAATTTTCTTGGCCACATCTCATATTTTTCGACTCAAATGATTACTTGACTGCTGCAGTGTTGACCTGTGTCTCTAAAGCTTTTGTCTTTTCAGCACTGTTAGCCTTAGTTACTTCGCCATTGAGGATTGCATTTCCGAAATCAGCTGCAGGTGTGAACCAGTTGCTCATACCCTTCCATGAAGGCTGGAGAATAGATGTCTCGTTCATTGTTTTTGACTGAGCTGCTGCAAGAGCATCCTTGGAAACATCAAGTGTTGTATCTGTAGGGATGATATTGCGGAGGTCATAATGATCCTGCTGTGCACTTGCACTGCCAAGATATGACGCGAGAGCTACTGCTACTTCTGGATACTTGCAGTTTGGATTAGCTGCAATAGCCTTAGAACCAGCGAATGCCATCAACTGCTTGTCAGATCCACCGATCTTAGCTGTAGGTAATGCTGCGATACCAACGTTGCCTTCGCCTAAAGCTGCGACAACATTCTTATAATCCCAAGAACCGGAGAACATAGCTGCAACAGAACCATCTTTCAGACCAGCAAGTCCCTTGCCGTCTGCATCATTGATCAGCTTGCCTGAAGCAACTGCATCAACAAGATAATCTGTAGCTTCTGAAGCCTTATCACCAAGCTTGATGCCTGCTGCTTCATCCTGGCCGTCTGTGCCGAAGAATGTAGCGCCGTTAGCAACATAGAAGCTAGCATTGTACCAGCCGTTGCTGATAGGCATTGCAACAACGCCCTTTGTCATCATTGTATCCAGGCTCTTAGCGTCTGAATCGGAGATAACTTTCTTATTATAGTAAACAAACCATGTGTTTCCTGTGAATGGAACACCATAGACACCGCCATTATATGTAACAGTGTTTACAACAGCCTCTGAATTGTTCTTCTTGATTGCATCCAGTGCTGTTCCGCCGAGCTTAGAGATTGCCTTGGCATCTACTAATGTACCAATCTGGTCGTTCGCAAACATATATACATCTGCAGCTGCAGCAACGTCAGTCGTAACTGTCTTTGCTGCATCGCCTTCAGAGCATGTTCCGTATTTGAATGTCAGATCCCAGTTCGGATGTTCTTTTGCAAAAGCTTCTGTTTCCTTCTTCAGCCAGTTGCCATTCTCTTCAGACTGGTCTTCCTGCGGTCCCCAAACTGTGATTGTAGCTGTGATTTTTTCTTCTGCTGCTGCCGTTGCTGTTGCTGTTGTTGCTGCTGTAGAGCTTGAGCATCCAGCAAGCATTGAAGCTGCCAGGATTGCTGTTAAGCTGCCCTTCAAAATTTTATTTGTGTTCATATCGTCCTCCCTGAATTCATCTGCATGAACAACTATGTATGTTTTCTGTAATCGTTTCCGGAAACGTTTACACTCAACACCGTCAGTATAATGTAAGCGCTTTTTCTTTGCAACCCTTTTTTTGATTTTTTTTGTGAAATTATTTTTTAGACCATATTCAGATCTGATAACATCTGCAGATTCAGACAGTAAAATGCACTCTTCCCTTATTTGAAATTTGATATATATTCATTGTGTGAGGTGCTTGTATGAACTTGATTGTATATCTGCTTGTATTTGCTGCTGGGATGTTCGTTTTCGCCTTTTTTTCGCGGAAATGGGGATACCAGGTCGGGGTCGGCATTGCTAAGAAAAGGATGAAGGATCTCGGTCTGACGGAAGAGGATAAAGAGATTCATAAGTAGAAGAAATATAAAAGGAACTGCCTGTTTTAACTCAGGCGGTTCCTCTTTTTGACTTTCTGTCCTTGATTGATTCACCAGTCAGAACACGGAATGGAATCATTTCGTGGTTGGCTGGGCGGTTCTCATAATTAATACGCATCAGCAGATCTTCAACACTCTTCCTCGCCAGTTCTGAAGTATCCTGCTGGATAGTAGCAAGTCTTGGCACACTGTAGCGGGTATACTCTATGCCATCATAGCCAATGATGGAAATATCCTCCGGTACATTCATACTCAAATCCATGACTGCTCTGACAGCACCGATGGCTATAATATCTGACATGCAATACAGCGCTGTCAGCTTCTTATTTCTCTTCAGCAATGTAGTAGCAGCATCATAACCGGATTCAATAGAGAATCTGCCAGGTTCATACTGCTTATCGATATCAAATGGAATATCATTCTTTTTCAGCATATTCATTGCACCATGCAGACGCCGATAGCCGATCTGCCCTCTTTGGATGGAAGCAGAACCGCCGATGATGCCAATGTTTGTATGACCCATACGGATCAGATATTCAACTGCCGCTGCTGAGGCAGCAGTATCATCCGTGGCATAAGATGATAAGTTGTCATATCCAAGTCCGGCAGCCGGCACCGTAACTAAGACAGAAGGGACATGGATCTGATCAAACTTTTTCTTAAAATAGTTGATATTCCCACCTAAAAATATGATTCCCCTCGGTTTTCTTTCTGCACACTGTGTGATTGCGGCTTCTACTTCATTGGCAGCTTCATCCAGGAAAGTTACACTGGCATCTTCTCCGCTCTCATTTAAGATCTTCTGCATATCTTCCAGGATTACTTCCAGGAAAATATTCATCTGCCCCTTTACAAGAATGATGACCGAAGTCTTGACCTGCTGCTTTAAAAGCTTAGCATTTGAATTCGGCTGAAAATTTTCCTGAGCAATGATCTTTTCAATTTTCTTCCGCGCTGCTGGCGAAACATCAGAATGCTGATTGATTACTCTTGATACAGTACCTATGCTGTAACCGGACAGTCTAGCAATATCTTTTATTGTCGTCATATTACACCTGCCCTCCCAATGGTTTTGTAAACGTTTCCAAGTTCATTTTAGTGAATAAAAAAAACAATGTCAATGGAAATTCGTTTTACAAAACGCTAGAAAATAAGCATAATTACGATTCATTTCAAAAAATCGCTCAAAAAGCTAAAAAAAATATTTTGGAAACGTTTCCAAATTCTCTTGAAAAGAAGATTTTATATGCTAAGATTTCAAAGGAGTCGTTAAGGAGAGAAAACATGAAACTCGAAACGGAAATTGAATCGTATTTAAAGAATTCAATCAGTGATTCAACTGATCTGCAGCTGTATGATGCCCTGCTGACCCTTGTCAAGACCAAGGCAGACAAACTTCCAGAAGTAGCTGGAGAAAAGAAGCTGTACTACATCAGTGCAGAGTTTCTGATTGGCAAGCAGCTGGGAAAGAATCTGATCAATCTCGGTATCTATGAAGAGGTAAAGGAGATTCTTGAAAAGAACGGCAAGGACCTGGCGAAAATTGAAGATAAGGAAAAAGAGCCTTCATTAGGAAACGGCGGTTTAGGCAGACTCGCAGCCTGCTTCCTGGATTCAATTGCCACTCTTGATATGAAAGGTGACGGTGTCGGCCTGAACTATCACTTTGGCTTATTCAAACAGGAGTTTGAAAACAACAAACAGTATGAAATTCCTGATGAATGGATGAACGGCAAAAATATGCTGAAGAAGACAGATGTATGCTTCCCTGTCGAGCTTGCCGGCAAGTCTTATACATCTCGTATGTATGACATGGATGTCATCGGCTATAAGGGAAACAAGAACACTCTGCATTTATTCGATTTGGATACTGTAGATGAAAGCATCGTCAAGGAAGGCATTGATTTTGATAAAAAGGCAATTGCCAAGAACCTGACGCTCTTCCTATATCCAGATGATTCAGATGATGACGGCAGAAAACTTCGTGTGTATCAGCAGTACTTTATGGTATCCAATGCTGCTCAGCTGATCTTAAAGGAACAGAAAGAGCTCAAGCATGATCTGAAGGATCTAGACAAGTATGTTGCAATTCAAATCAATGACACACATCCTTCCATGGTCATCCCGGAACTCATCCGCTTATTGATACAGGAAGGCATCACCATGAAGAAGGCAGGTGATATTGTCTCCAATGTCTGTGCCTATACAAACCACACGATTCTTGCGGAAGCACTGGAAAAGTGGCCGATGGACTATCTGCAGGAAGTTGTCCCGCAGCTGATGCCGATTATTGAAGGTCTGGACTATGTTGTCGCAACAGCTTTCAACAACAATGAAGAACTCAGCATCATCGACAGCCAGAACAGAGTCCACATGGCAAAGATGGATATGCACTTCGGTCATTCCATCAATGGTGTCGCTGCTCTGCATACAGAAATTCTGAAAGAAAAAGAATTAAAGCCTTTCTATGATGTCTATCCAGAGAAGTTCAATAACAAGACAAACGGTATTACTTTCCGCCGCTGGATCATGCATTCCAATCCTGAACTGAGCAGTCTCATCGATGCAGCAATCGGTGAAGCTTGGAAGACAGATGAAAATGCATTAGAACAGCTGATGGAGCATTTAGATGATGAGCAGTTCCTCACCCACATGGATGAGATCAAGCATGAAAACAAAGTGCGTCTGGCCGAATTCCTGAAGAAGAAGCAGAACATCGTAATTGACCCGGATTCCATCTATGATGTCCAGGTCAAACGTATGCATGAATATAAGCGTCAGCAGATGAATGCACTCTGGGTCATCTGGAAATACATGCAGATCAAAAAAGGAAACAAGCCGGCCCGTCCAGTCACTGTCATCTTCGGCGGCAAGGCTGCCCCGGCATACTATCAGGCAAAGGCTGTCATTCATCTGATCCTCTGCCTGCAGGAACTGATCAACAATGACCCAGAAGTATCTCCGTACTTAAAGGTCGTCATGATCAAGAACTACAACATTGCAAAGGCAGAGATCACCATCCCAGCCTGCGATATCTCAGAACAGATCTCCCTGGCTTCCAAGGAAGCTTCCGGTACCGGCAATATGAAGTTCATGCTGAATGGTGCTGTTACTCTTGGTACCAATGATGGTGCTAACGTCGAGATCAAGGATCTTGTCGGTGATGACAATATCTATACCTTCGGGCGTTCCTCAGACGAAGTTATCAAGCTCTATGAGACATCCGGCTACCATGCAGTTGAATACTACAAAGAAAACAAAGAGATCAAAGAAATCATTGATTTCATCACTGATCCAAAGCTGGTCAAGCTCGGCGACAAGAAGATGCTGGCTGACCTGCAGGATAACTTAATGAACAAAGACTGGTTCATGACTCTGCTGGATCTGGAATCCTATGCTGAAGAGAAGGAAAAGATGCTGGCAGATTATGAGGACCGTGAAAGATGGAAGAGAATGGCTCTGGTCAACATTGCCAAGAGCGGCTTCTTCTCATCTGACCGTACCATCAGAGATTATAATCGTGATATCTGGCATCTGAAGTAAGAAAACAGTACAATAAAAGAGGCAAATGCCTCTTTTGTTTTTTACCTGAAGAAAGGAAATCATATGGTAATTATTGAAATGGCTGATGGAAGCGTCATCAAGCTTGAACTTGATGAAACCGCAGCTCCGATCACAGCCGCAAACTTTAAAAAATTAGTAAGTGAAGGATTCTATGACGGTCTGACTTTCCACCGCATCATCCCTGGCTTCATGATCCAGGGCGGAGACCCGGCAGGAAATGGAACCGGTGGTTCAAAGGAGAACATCAAGGGTGAATTCCAGTCCAATGGATTCAAGAACCCAATCAAGCACACAAGAGGTGTCATCTCCATGGCACGTGCACAGGATCCAAACTCTGCATCTTCACAGTTCTTCATCATGCATGCAGATGCACCGCATCTTGATGGAATGTATGCTGCCTTCGGACATGTAACAGAAGGCATGGATGTTGTTGATAAGATTGCCAGCGTCAAGACTGACTTCCGTGACAAGCCTCTGCAGCCTGTTGTCATGAAGAAAGTTTATCTAGCAGACTGACCCAGAACCTCAGTGAATTCACTGAGGTTTTTTTGTAAAGGAAAAAGTGGCACCTCAATTGAGATACCACTTTCAGTAGTCATCTTGTACAGACAAGATCTCTTATAATCAATGATGGATTACTTAACGAGGTCTTTGAATGTCTTAGAAGCCTTGAACTTAGGAGCCTTTGTAGCCTTGATCTTGATCTTTTCGCCAGTAGCTGGGTTCAGACCTGTTCTAGCCTTTTTCTTGACCTGTGAGAACTTACCGAAACCGTTGATGGAAGCTTCTCCACCCTTCTTAACTGCTTCAGCGATCTGATCGAAAACATAGTTAACTGCTTCGTTAGCATCTTTCTTTGTCCAGCCGTACTTTGCTGCAAGCTCATCTGCTAAAGTCTTCTTTGTAACTACTTTTGTTGCCATGTAATTGGCCTCCTTTATCTTACGATACATTAATTTTTGCACTAAAAATAAGGCTTTGCAAGATGCTAAATCAAAATAATGCCCATTTTTTAGCGCTTTTTTTGATTTGCCATAATTTTCTATCCAGCCTGATTTTCTGCACGTCTGCTCTGACCTGTTGCATAGTCGATTTTTATGAACGGTTGGGCATTATGACAATAAACGCAGAGAGTCAGACCCCGCCCCTGATCTTCACATGAACATGCTTCCATCAGCACTCCTGCAGCCAGCAGATCCTGTTCATGATAGATCGGAGTAACTCGATAAAGTACGTGATTCTGCGTCTTTCTGATGTATTGGAAAATCTGATTCTCATATGGCAGCATCCCTTCAACGTTGAAATATCTTGTCCCTGTGATCAGATTTTCAAGCTCATCTTTATCTCCATACAGTTCGCGGGCAATCAGATGACATCGGTTGTACAGATACTTATCTGGGATAAGATCATCGTAGCGCACAGTATGCCAGCCAGTCGGTCTCTGCAGATTACGTTCTGTTCTTTGACCAGTGCAGAGTGTATCCGCACTGATCACTACAAACGCACTGCCGGCACGATGCTGTGCATCTAAGCTGGAAAAGGAATCCACATGCGTATGCCAGTCTTCTAAAGGCAGAAAATACGGCTGTCCATGATTAATCTCGACCGACGGTCTTCCTTTATACACCGGTATTTCATCCAGCGTAAAAGGAATCACTCCAGGCTGCAGTAATGGATGTAAGTGATTGAACAACATGATGAACATGACAATCACCATGCTCAGAAAGAACATTAATTTGCGGCGGCAGTCTCTTGAATGCATATCTCTATATAAACAGTTGCACAGATGTTTTCCTTTTCCTTTATAATGGAAACATGTTGAAGAACATTTTAAAATTTATGCTGAGTGTATTCACCGCTGTCTGTCTGCTGTCGGTACGCACTGTCTCCCTGCATGCAGATGACAGCATCCTTGCGGGTATTACTTCAGAGTATGCATATGTTGTCGACTATGAAACTGGGCAGGTCTTGGCAGAAAAAAATGCAGACACAAAAATGTATCCTGCATCAATGACAAAGATCATGACCGCCATTCTGGCCATTGAAAATCTGAATAATTTGGATGATAAAATTACCATTACTTCGGAAATGCTTTCCGGACTGGCAGAAATGAATGCTTCTGTTGCCGGTTTCCAAGTCAATGATGAACCGACTGTACGCGATCTGCTCTATGGACTGGCTCTGCCTTCTGGGGCAGATGCGGCAAATGCCTTAGCCATAACTGTCAGCGGCAGCCTCTCTTCCTTTGTCGAGATGATGAATCAGAAAGCTGCTTCGCTAGGAATGAACGGAACACACTTCACCAATGTCACCGGTCTTCACGATGATGATCACTACAGCACTGCAAAAGATATTGCCACGCTGCTGAAGTACGCCATCGCTGATTCAACATTTGCTGAGGTCTTCTCTGCCAGATCCTATACCACTTCACCTCTGGCTTCCACATCAGAAGGCATCACCCTGACCTCATCAACCTTCAAAGCCATCACAGCAGGCGGTTATCAGCTGGATGAACTCATTGGTTCAAAGACCGGATATACAGACATCGCAGGATACTGCCTTGCCGCCTGGAGCCAGGTCAATGACATGCATGTAATCACTGTCACCGCACACGCTGACAGCGCCTCAAGCACAAGCCATATTGCTGATCTTGCATCAATCATGGCAATCCTGCGCACTTATAAAAAAAATACAGTCACATCCAAGGACACGGCTGTAAAGAACATCGTTATGGATTCTATCTTTTACCAGACAACGCATTTCGTCTATGTGCCTGACGAGATTGTTTTAGATACACCGTCAGCTGATACCGTCACGTATCAAACAGATCTGCCGGATGAAATTGATCTGACAAATGAAGATCAGGAGCTTTCATTTACGCTGACTATCCTGATCAATGGTTCTGTTTATAAACAGATGCCATTTACCTGCACCATTCCAAAGGACTCGGATCTGATTGCACGTCTTCTTCGCTCCGTAAAGAATATGTTCCAGTAATTCATGCTTACTTCAAATTCTTTTTCTTGGCTCCTGCCAGCCATTTCATTTTCAATCCAGATGGAAGGATGATCAAGAAGCGGTTCAGGGCATCCGGAATCAGAACAGTATGATTGTGCATATGCCTCACAGCGTAGGCAGCACATGCTTCAGGTGAAATATGGCAGCGGCTCATCACACCGCCGCTTTTTTGATAGAAGCCTGTATCGACAGGACCTGGACACAAACAGTATATCTGTACGTTTGTCTTCTTCAGTTCCTCCTTCAGTGCTCTGGTATAGCTGAGCACAAATGATTTGGAGGCATAATAGGACGCAATATAAGGACCTGGCTGGAACGCGCCAGTGCTGGCCACATTGACAATTGTGCCGCTGTTCCTGGCTGTCATCTGCGCACCGAATAATTTCGTCAAAGTCACAAGAGAACTGATATTCAGCTGGATCATGTTCTTTTCAGCAGCCGCATCGATTTTCAATGCTTCTCCAGCATAGCCGCAGCCAGCATTATTGATCAGCACATCAATATTTTCCTGTTCCAGTTCCGCAAATAATTTTTCTGCAGTCCCTGCTTCTGAAAGGTCGCAGGAAATCACTGTGACCGGGACATCATACTGATGATGAATATCTGCTGCTGCCTTTTCTAATTTATCTCTGCTGCGGGCAGCCAAAAACAGATGATATTTCTGTTTAGAATACTCTTTCGCAAAAGCCAGTCCGATGCCTTCACTGCCGCCTGTAATCAGTACTTTTTCCATAGTTTCATTGTAACAAAAAAGATCACTCGAGAGTGATCTTAGACAATATGTAATGACCCAACCGTGATTTGCAATGTTCGAGGATTTACC
>CAYLQV010000047.1:0-14556 GCA_964385925.1 uncultured Galactobacillus sp.
ATCCACAGAATATTGGACTTTTTAGCTGAAAGTCACCAAGTTGGAGGTTAAGCCTAGCATTTTTATTCTATTTTGTTAATCACTTCAAATGCATTTATTTTAATATATTTGACCATTTGTCAATGATTTATTAGTGCAATGAGTTTTGAAAAAATGACGGCGAGGCCAAGACTGTAAAGAGATATTGCAAATGGTTTACATAACAAAATAGTTGTGGTGAATTTTCGCAAGCTCATTTCTGTTGTTCCCGCTAAATAGCATAAAAAATCATCCGGCGCAACGGGCAGAAAGATTGCAAGAGCAAACCATTTTGAAAAGCTTCCGTTCTTTGATGTAATTTTGTCATATTTCTGTATCATTTTATCACTGAAAAATTTATAGAGAATTGGGCGCCCATAATATCTAGCAATTAAGAAAGCAAAAACAGAATCAATACAAATTCCAATATAATTATATAGAAGACCTTTCCATGCTCCGAATAGAACAACCCCGGCAAGACAGCTGACCCCGCCAGGAAGAATTGGAATGATTACCTGAACAATTTGAAATAAGATGAAAACGAAAGGGCCAGCAATACCAAAACCATCAATGAGTTCCTGTAGCTTTTCTTGTGAAGTAAAAACACCGGATCGCCATCCATAAACGCAAAGTATAACAGAGCATAGTAAGCCAATGGTGGATATGATTTTAAATAAATTTTGATAGGAATGCTGTTTCATGAATTCTCCTTAAAGATATTTTCAACGAACAAATTCGTAATAGTAAGCAAATGAGTTTTGCTGGTATCTGTGGATACACAGTATCCAAATATTATCAGAAAACAATAAAAAAACGAACCATTAAAGCAAAGTGTTGGTGAAAAAAGCTCATTCACCCGCATCTTTGCTTGTTTTATTAAATTCAAACATCATCTTTAAGAGCTTCATTGTTACTTTATACAAGTCATTTTTTTCGTTATTCTCGTTATCTATGAAAATGAACAGATTGATATAGTCCTGTAGAAGGTCCTTCTTGAATCCGCGATGTTTATTGATAAAGAATTTGAATCTGTTACAGAGCTGATCAATTGGTACTAGCTCTTTATATGATGTTTCCGTACCACCTTTATACATCGTCCTTTTTAGTTTCATGCATTCAACGGTATAAGTCATTGATGTGTCTTCATCACCAATCAGATGAGAACCCTCAGTGATATGTTTTTGACAGATGGAATAATAATTCTTATCTCTATGTGGTCTGCCTTTGCCTTCTATCTCGGCGAAAGAGATCTTTTTATCTGTTGCCAAGAGAATGCGTATCTTATTCCTTGATATCCCACGTGGCTGTTTTTTTACTTTCTTGATCTTGCCCAGCTCTTCATAATAGAAGATCTTCGATTTATCTTCATGTACGTAGGTCTCATCAATAAATACTTCCTTGCCAAGACAGATACTGTCCTGATAATCCTTCAAAGTCAGGAATATCTTCCTCATCCACACAGAACCAGTGACAGGTGATATCTTAGCTGCCAGACAGGCTGCGTGGACAGATGTGCCGCTCAATAGGCATTCCAGAAACTCGAACCAGGCTTTGATATTTATCTTGCTTGCGAAGAACAGTGAGCTCTTTGTCTCACTGAATGTCTGATTACACTTCTTACAGCGATATCGGTGGAATCCATTTCTGTCCTTTCCATAACGGATGAAATCGCGAGACCCACAGTTTGGACATTCAGTCTCTTCTTGGTCAGGCAACAACTGAATAAAGGCTTTCAGATCATGTTCATGAAAGCGGTCATAATCAATCTGTATCCGGTCTAAAATCTATCTTTCAAAAATGTCTTCGCTTTCTTCCAACTGCGAAAACAGTTTCTTATACGAGGAACTTCTGGTCTGGCTCATCAGTATTCCCCAATATCTTTAAGCAGTAACCCAGTTAGGGTAAAGTCGCCAGACCAAGAACCAAAGGACTGAGTTACTGCTTAAAAACATCCTTTCTTGGCCCAGCACATTAATTATAACTGTTTATACCTGGACGGGAAATTACCAACACCTTGCTTTAATGGTTCGTTTTTTGTATGATAGCGTAAATTGCACTACAATTGGGTTTGATGTCGTTTCTCTTCAATGGGTTGAGATCTTCTCGTAGTTCTGGCGAATAGGTCTCGTTTCCTAGTCAAGGTACGCAAAAGTAATTCATATGGGTAAATTCTGCCTGCACGAGTTGGATATTGTAATCTTACCTATAACACATCTCCGTGAACGCGGCATACTTTCAGATACAGGATATTTTGGATTAGCCATTTTCAAAATACAATTATCGGAAAGGGCGAATACTCCACTCTAACTAGGGATGGCAGTACAAGATGCATTCTTGCCACAAAGTGCTGCGGGAGATGGTAGAATCACTAGCAAATACAGGAAAATAAAAAAGCCTGAGTCCTTGCGAGGCAAGGAGTCAAGGCTTAAAATCTAAATCACGATTTTGTCTAAAGAAGTGGGTTTACTTAACTGTTTTCTACTTTTTTTTTTAAGATTTTCTGTTTCATTTGAAATAAACAGGTCTTACTTCAACCGTGGTTTATCAAATTGTACCCATATAAATTTTCATATAATTCAAAGAAAATCAATTAATCTCTTGCATGGATCTAAGGCTTGTAAGCTCTCCGCTGCGTATCATCTTCACAAAGACCGCAGAAAGTTCCGGATCAAATTGCTTACCAGATTCTGCTTCAATAACAGATGCGGCTTTCTCACAGCTGATTCCTTTTCGATATGGCCGATCAGAAGTCAGAGCATCATATGTATCTGCCAGGGAAAGACATCTTGCAGGCAAGGAATTCTCCTCGCCCTTCAACCCTCGTGGATAACCTCTGCCATCCCATCGTTCATGATGGCCAATAACAATTGGGACAACATATTCCATATCTGGAAGATGACGAATAATATCAATCGAATTGTTAACATGACTTTTCATGATTTCATATTCAGAAGCAGTTAATGCGCTTGTTTTGCTGAGAATCATTTCCGGCATACTGATTTTTCCAATGTCATGAAGCAGACCGCCTTCATAAATCATTGCAATCTGTTCATCATTGAATCCAATCTTTACTGCTAATGCAGCGGCATAAATAGCAACATCTTTACTATGCTGAAAGGTATAGTGATCCTTGGCATCAATTGCCGCTGTTAATGCATGTATGGTAGCCATATTTTCACCAAACGGAGATGATTTTGCGTCAATTTTCTCCATTACATGCGCCACCCGGTCAGATACACTGAAGTTTGCTTCATCTGTATTCCTAAACTGATTGATCTGATCTTTTCCAAAATTCTTTGCGTTAAAAACTGCTAGATCGGCATGCTCAATCAATTCTTTTGCAGAAGAAGCTCCATATGGGCTGACACAGATTCCGCAGCTTACGGAAAGATCCTGCATGCCTTTTCGTTCTGGTTTTGCATTAAATTCGCTCAATTGAAGGCGAATTGTCTTAGCCAATTTTTCCGTCCGTTTGCCGTCATAATGCGGAAGCAATGCAGCAAAAATCTTACCGCTATATCGATATACACTGCCGCTTTCTCCAATACATTGCTTCATGATATCGGCAACAGTCTTAAGGATATGATCTCCCTCCAAGGTTCCATAAATTTGATTATAGAGACGGAAATCGTCAATATCCACAAATAAAAGTGCTAGGCTGTCCTTCTGATACTCATTAAATTGAACATTCGTCTGCTCAGCAAAATAGCGGTAATTATAGGTATCGGTCAGACTGTCAATGCGAGCTTCGCGATACATCTTTTCATAGAGAATTGCATTTTTCAGTGCAATCGAAGCAATGGATACTGCGGTTGCTATATAATCCAACTCAAGATAGGTATACCTGTGATTGCGTTGCTTTTCAGAAAGCAACACAAGACCAGAAATCTCATTTTTACTGCGAATTGCAAATACACATGCAACAGACATTTGTTTTTCCAGTATCTTTTCATTCTTCCAGACAGATCGATATAGTGGATCTGTACGGAAATCAGACATCATATAATAAGAACTATTTGTATTCTCAAAATATTTAACATAAGCACTGTCTGCCGAAACACTGAATAGACGTGTGGAAAGCTTATGCTTTCCATTAAAAGATTGATAGCCTTCTCGGCTTGCCAGGCAGACATTAACTTCCTCGACCGGCACTTCCGATTTAATTGTTTCCACCAGTTTTTCAACAATAACCGATGTGCTTAGGCTCTGCGATGCACTGTCCGAAAACCTCTGCAGAACTCTAGAATGATCTGATGTATGACTGAATAAATTGTCAACAACTCTATTCAGCAGATGATAGATGAAGTCCAGAAGCAGAGCAAACAGCAGGATGACAATATCGATTGCTCCGTTGCTTGAAATCTTGAATAGAGACATTAAAAGATTACGAAATATAGTCACAAAGAAAGATGTTCCGATCGCACATATTAGCAATCCTCCGAAGATTACAAAACTGCGCGATATCAAAAGACTTAGGTGAAACATATGTTTCTGATACAATGCAAGCATCAGGAAGACTGCAAAGAATATTCCAGCTAGGGCATCAAATGGGAAAATGTTTCCGGGAAGTATCTGAATCATATTGCCAAAAATCATTACTGCGCAACTGATAATGATGAATCGAATCCCTGGATAGTATTTTCCTTTCTTATGAATAATTTCAACGAATACTTTGACCATATACAGCAGGTAAATTAATGCAAGAATTGCGACTACAATAATTGGCCATTTCATATCATAGGTGAATACAATGCCGCCGTCTGCGTGCACTGCACCCACTGGTTCTGACAGCACAAAATCAAATATTGTCAAAAAATCGATCATCACAGTTCCAACTGTGATGACAGCTCGCGAATACGGTTTTTTCAGTTTAGCAAAATTGCAGATGAACTCATAAGCAAGCGCTGGGATTGTAAACAGCGCAACAATTGAAACATGAAACCAGAAATGAATTCCTGGCACAACCTGCAGACGCATCAAAATTGATCCTCCGACCCAAAGGATACAGGCCAGGAGCATAACGATAAATGCGCGGACTTCAGACGTTTTTTTCGATGCTAAAAAAGCAAGAAGAAGCAGTGCAAAGCTGCAGAGAGCTGTCAAGTTGACATAAAGATAAGGAACGTAGGTCATTTCAGCGAACCTCCATGAATACAATCCATTCTTGCCTGTAGCGTAACAATATCTGCTGCATCCAGCATATCTGGATTAATACGCAGCAGTCTTCTGCCAGAACTACTCTCCCATGCTCGAATCGTTCCCTGTTTCAGTACTGTGATTTCAAGTGGATCAATTCCAAGCAGTTTTTCCAAATCACTGTAATCACTGTCAAAATACTTGAAATACACAGACAGATGTTCACTTAGTGTATTAATGCATAAAGATTCAGATAATGGCTGATTTTCCTCCATCTCTAGATACATGTGAAGAAAAGGGATACCATCGGGGTTGTATTCTTTCTTAGCAAACCATTCACCGATTTTTAATCCAGACAATTTGATTGCCTGATTGACGGAGTCTTCTGTAATGCGTGTAAATCCTGCAATATCAATCACATTTCGGCATCGGTCAAGAAATGAAATATGTGGCAGTTCATTTGGCTTCGCTGAAACACAATGGTACATGTCGCCAATCCGATAGCGCATAAATGCTCCGCCATGAAAAATGCTCAGTACAAGTTCATAGTTCTGCCCCTCAGCAATCTCATTCATCAGGCATGTGCGTGGCTTATAATCAGGGTTTTCAATCTCTCGCCGCAGCTCACTTTCTGAAATGAATTCATAGAAAGCTGCATCCGGGAAAAAGACCATTCCGCGATGCTGCCATGTTTCGCATCCGATACAGGTACTTTCCGTTCCTGCTGCGATTTCCATTGGAACGACTCCCCATGATTTTTCAAGTTTCTTCCGATAACATGCAGCATCTGTACCGGCACTGATCAATCCTTTTAAATGAAAGATATCGCCTGGACAGATTGGCTTACCACTTTTTTTACTTTGTATCTTGGCTTTGAAATAGCGAAGAGCAATTGCTGGTGAAACAATGGTCTTATGCTGGCCGCTTCCAGTACTCTTCGAAAAATTATCGGTGATATAATTTGCTACACTGCCAATTCCAAAGAAATAATCAATTCCGCCTGTCTGTCCCATGCGGAATCCTTCTTTAATTCGATCAGAAAATCCACGCCCATTATCATTTGCGTCGGGGAGCCATTCTAATTTTATCTCTTCATTCAGAAGTGAGGGGATCAGTCCAGTTGCATAGGGAAGCGGTGCTCCGCCATAAAGAACGCGGTCACCTGCCTGAAGATCGAAATCTTCATTTCCATGACTGGAAGAAAGTAAGGCAACAGACAGCATGTTATGCCGATACACGTCAAGCATATCCCTGCTGTAGGGCGCAAGCTTGATTGGCCGTATACCGCCTTCCCACGTGGTCTGAATCCAAACGGCTGGGTCATCCGGCAAAGAATTTTTATCTTTCTTAAGCAGCTTTTCTGCATAATCAAAATAATCTGTCAACGGCATCATATTGCGAAACTCATCAATAGAAACTGGATCCTTCCCGTTCAAAAGCTGCTGTCCCAATGGACTGCTCTTCCATCGATGAATCTGTTCCAGCATCAATCGATTCTGGATATACATATAGGAATCGATGGAAAGATTCAAATATCCACAGTACTCATTCCAAATCTGTTCACGCGGCCATGTTTTTAATTTCTCCTGAAAATTCATCTCTGTTTTCCTCTTTTCAAACAGCATTATTTGCGTCGCACCGGTATCAAAAACGGTACTCGCTTTTTATATTGTTCATATCCAGAAAGAATCTCCGGAAATACAATTCGATCTTCATAAAGAATCAACAGCAGATTGCAGAGGGTATAGATTGCAAGGGAACCCACTGGAAATCCAGCAATCAGTGAAAGCCCAATCATTAGAAACAGCATCCACCAAAATCCGGGATGCCGGCAGAAACCATACATTCCCATATCATATACACGTCTTATTTTTCCTGGCTCACAATATGCATCCGCAGCTGGAAATGAAAAGAATAAGCATTTGATCAGCATAATAAAACAGCCGGCACTCAGCAGCAAGATCGGGGTAGTCAGCCAAAATCCATGAAGTGCGGCATCTTGAAACGAAAGCTGGAGAAGAACTGCGATGGCAAGCAACACAGCTCCACATGGAAAAAACCAGGAAAGCAACTTCTCATGCATTTTCCTGTCATTGAAATCTGCGGTAAAAAAGCAGATAAATCCTAAAATTCCCAGCAATGTCATCCAAGGTTTCACAAATCAATTTCCTTACTGCCTTCTATCATATCCAAGCGGTGCTGAATAGAAATAAACTACTGTTAAATCAAACTATATATTAGCATTTATTTTTTAAATAGTAAATAATTCCTACAGTTCATATTCACTGCATTATTGTCATTAAGAATCTGTTTCATGCATGTTTCTCAATGGTTGTTTTTTGTGTTTCCTTCTTGAATAAGACGATACGGCATGTCAACCCAGAAATAAGTTTAGAATTGTGCTTTTCTGTCCATTTTACGATAAAACACAAGCTGTATTTATGCAGCCTGCGTAAATATACAGTACTATCTTTGAAATCTGAACTTTGTCTAAAGAAAACCAGCTGTTATGCACATCAAAAACGGTATCATTCTTATTGACTGTTTCACAAGGTTGTATAGATACGAGTTATGGCTGTGACGTAACGAACTTAAAATTTTAACTTTTAACACTATCAATAAAGTAATCTTTTCGCAATCGACAGTATACCCGACTGTCCCTATGGCCTTGACTTTCCTGCCCACACTTCCTGATGCAGCCTCTATAATTTCATTAGCAGATATACCCATATCAATTCACTTTGAGGGAATAATATCTATGGGAAAATATAAAACGATTTTGCTCGTCTTTGGGACTCGTCCAGAAGCCATCAAAATGTGTCCGTTAATCATTGAATTAAAAAATGTAGCGATTTTAAGACCGTTGTTTGCATCACGGGTCAGCACAAAGAAATGTTAGATTCTGTGCTGGAGATTTTTCATGTTGTACCGGACTTTAATCTGCAGATTATGAAAGAGAACCAGACTCTCTTTGATACAACAAGTACTATACTGTCAGGCATAAAACCGATTTTAGAAGCGGTACACCCAGATATTGTTCTGGTTCATGGGGATACAACAAGTGCTTTTGCAGCTGCCCTTGCAGCTTTTTACCTGCAGATTCCAATCGGCCATGTCGAAGCAGGCTTGCGTACCTATCAGATCGATTCTCCCTTTCCGGAAGAATTTAACCGCCAGACAGTAGATATTCTATCTTCTCTGTATTTTGCGCCAACAGCGCTGGCGAAAAACAATCTGATCAAGGAAGGAAAAACAGCCGCAAACATTTATGTGACAGGCAACACAAGTATCGACGCATTAACAACAACAATTCAGAAGGATTATCACAATGATATTCTAGATTGGGCACAGGGAAGCAGATTAATACTCATTACTGCTCACAGAAGAGAAAATCTTGGTGAGCCGATGCATCGCATGTTCCGGGCAATCAGCAAAGTGTTGGATACGCATCCCGACTGCAAAGCAGTCTATCCAGTTCATATGAATCCACAAGTTCGTCAAGTGGCTGAACAGGAATTTGGATCAAAAGACAGCATACGTTTGATTTCCCCGCTGGATGTACTTGATTTCCATAATTTCATGGAACGCAACTATTTGATATTGACGGATAGCGGAGAAATACAGGAAGAAGCTCCTTTCCTTGGAAAGCCAGTTCTCGTCATGCGCAATACAACCGAACGGCCAGAGGGGGTGGAGGCTGGTACACTGAAGTTAGTGGGAACTGATGAGGACTCCATATATTACAATCTCAGTCAACTTCTGGACAATCATGATTTGTATGAAAAAATGAGTCATGCATCGAATCCTTATGGAGATGGGCATGCTTCAGAAAAAATTGTACATATTTTGAAAGAGAGATGATCTGTTATGAAAACTCTGCTATATATTATTGGATTAATTATAGTTATTGCATATCTTTTCTTTGGTTTTGATGATCTAGTTTTTGAGTTATCCTATTTTATTAAACGACTGTTTCATTTTATTAAACCATCATATATCAAAATTGAAGATGTAAATAACGTCCCGCCGCGATTACTTGCTGTAATCATTGCCAATTGGCATGAGGATAATGTAATTGGCAGTGTTGTAGATCATTTAATGGCAACGCAGATTTATCCTCATTCCATGTTTCATTTATTCCTTGGAGTGTATCCAAACGATCTTGCAACAATTCAAGTAGTACAGGATTTAGCAGAGAAGTATGAAAACGTTCATGTTGTAATTAATGTCGTTCCGGGTCCTACATGCAAAGCAGATAATATTAATCATGCATTAGATGAAATTCATGTTTATGAGCAGGAACATAAAATTCAATTTCTATCCGTGACAATTCATGATTCCGAAGATGTGCTGCATCCATATGAATTGAGTCTTACAAACTATCTTCTGAATTCGTATGATGTATTGCAGTTTCCGGTTTTCCCAATCATTCACAAACCGACGTTAAAGAATTTTTTCAGACTATGACAACAGGAACTTATGCAGACGAATTTGCAGAAAAGCATTATCGAATTATGGTCATGCGGGATAGCATGCATGCTGTTGTACCTTCTGCTGGAACTGGATTTGCAATTACAAGAAAAGTCTTGGATGCACATCGTGAATCTAACCTTTTGCCGGAAGATGCGTTAACTGAGGATTATAAACTTTCACTGTCGTTATCTGAAGAAGGCTATCAAGTTCATTACGTTCTGGAAAGAGTTCAGCGAGTGCAGGACAGCGGTAAGGTTCATTGGGAATATATTGCAACCAGAAGCCTTTTCCCAAACACATTCCAAACAGCTGTACGACAGAAAACCCGTTGGATTTTTGGCATAACAATGCAGTCAACGAATTTATCAAAAGTGATTCATAATAACAAACTGAGTTTCATTGCAAAATACAGTGTTTATAAAGATTTGAAAGCAAAAGTTGGTAACATTCTGGTATTCCCAGGGTATGCTGTCTTTATTTACTTCTTGATTTCCTTATTTATCAATCTTCCAGCCATTTACCCAAAGGGTACTCTTTCGTATTTTCTTTGTGAGATTCTAACAATTATTATGATCTATCGCCAAATACTGCGCGCTATTGCGATTGGACATGTATATGGATTCCGCAGTGTAATTGCATCTACGTTGATTCCTCCCGTCATGCCAATCAGCATGGTATGAGGAAATATCATTAACCTAACCGCTTCAATTAAAGCATGGAAAATGAAAATAACTGGATCAAAAGAAGTCAAAAACAAGAAAAAGAAGATTATCTGGTCAAAAACAGATCATGAATTCCTCGGTAATGAGACCCTTCAGAGATATTATCGAAAAATTGGTGATGAAATTATTGGCGAAAAATATGTTCAACCCGACCAGATAAAAAAATCACTGAAAGAAGCACGTGAACAGAATCAAAGAATTGGCAGTATTCTGCTCAGGCAGCAGAGCATTACTGAAGTTCAGCTGGCTCATGTATTAGCAAGAATAAATCACAGTATTTACGTTAAAGATGTCTCTAAATATCCTGGCAGTCTAGATTACAGAGTTGAAGAACCTGCAAACACTAACTTGTACCTGCTCTTTCAGACAGGCGAAAAATGGGTATGTGCGGCCACGTCAAACGCAGTGGAAAAAGATATTCATGTGCTAGAAGAAAAAGGATTTACTCTAAATGATCGTCTGGTATATACGACAGTTGAGTCCATTGCAAGAGCATTTCAAAACCAGCACAATGAATCACTTCCAAAACAAATTCAGACAATGCTTGATAAACAGCAAATTACTCAAGAGCAGGCCGTCATTGCTGTTGAAAACATTGATTTGGTACCCAACATTTTAAACTACATGGGATTTGAGGACACAGAACCTAGATAATTATAACAAGAAGAATTTGATTACTATCAAAGCCCTAAAAGCTGTCTTTATATATAATAAAGACAACTTTTTCTTTATCAAATCATGCAATAATTTACTGATACACTGTGTACTTCTACACTGCAGTAATGATTTACGGAATTTATTTCATCAGCTTCAAATAGAATAAGGCAATTACTAATAAAACGATAGTTACGGCTTAAATGATAACTCTTTTTGCCATCGTGGCATCACCGAAATAAAGATTATATAAATCCTCATATGTAAGCATAGCCACCTATACAAAAGAAAGACCATATCCTTGGAATCAAGTTATCGCACTAAATTCGAGTAGGTCTTCTATGATGGATATTACTTCAGAGTTTAAAGAAGCAGTATTCTATGGTCAATGCTTATCAGATGCTTAAAATGAGTTGATGCGTTTTGAACTTGAATATTGTGTAAATGAACTGCTTCGGGTGAAGCTCACATCATTCCTTGATTACAATACTGATCAGTAGATGTCTATAACACTGGGAATTTCCAGAATGCGGATATTCAGGGGCATTGTAACTCGATTTGGAAAGATACCAATCGCGATTCCACGAAATCGAAATAATGATTCAAATGCATACCAAAGGAATCACGACATTCGAGGTTACTAGCCTCATTGAGAAGAAATGTGGTATCTATTACATGCCAACCACGATCTCCAACATCACTAAGGCGACAAAAGAGATGATTAAAGAGTTTCTTTCCAGACCGCTATCCAAGTGCTACTCTGTCATCTATGGAGATGCAACATAAATCAGTGCCCGCAGGGACACAGTATCAAAGAAAATATTTCATGTGCGAATGGAAATCAGTGCTGATAGCGGCAAGAAGATTCAGAATTACCGTTTAATCCTCATCGAATCTTTCAACAAGAAGTTCAAGAGTAGTATCTGCAATAAGAAACAGTTCCCAAATGAGGAAATATTACAAATACAAGCTTGTGTTCTAGCATCCAGATTGCTATAGAATAATGGCTTGATCTAGCCATTTATTAACGATTAACTAGCCCACCAACTGAATTCTTGAACAGAGCGATGCTGTAAAAGAAATCAAAAACGAAAGCAATCAATAATAACAGGCCCGTCTGTGCTGGCTCGGATATGAGTTTTTATTCGTCGTAAAAGAGGTGCTTCTACAACAAAAGATGCATTCTGATTCAATCGAATAAGTCTTTTATTTATTGCTGAAACAAGCCTCTTTAGGTCTGATACGACTTCACTGCGGTGAAATCAATATATCTCATTTGCCTGAAAAAAGTCAGTATATGAACTTGAGAAAAATTGATTTCATAAACAAAAAAGCTGCGATGATTATACTAATAGAAGGTGAACCAGAATCATATAGAATACAGTACCAGATGTAATACTGAGATATGTATTCTTTTTCCAAAGATGAATTACCGCAGTAAATAGAACAGCTGCAATTTGTGCAGCTCCGGACTGCCACGAACCGGTACCAGTATTCCGCAGACAATAGATGACGAGGACTGCCATGATAGCCGAAGGGAGCACTTTACCTAAATACTGGATAAAGGGTGGAATCTGCTTGTCTTTACGAAAGGATAGGAAAGACAGAAAACGTAGAAATGCTGTACAGATAAAGGAAACAGCAATAGCTGATGCAATTTGTATGTTATTCAGCATAGCTCCTCCTTTTGGATTGTTCTTTTTAAGAGAAGAATCGCACAGGTGAGTGCTAAGCTTGGCAGCATGAATCTGTCAGGTCCTAAAAGAATACACAACAGGATGGCAATACAGAGACCAAAGAGGGCAGGGAAATGCCTATCTGCAGACTTATACTGATCAATAAAGATGGTGACAAATAAAGCAGTCATACAGAAATCAAACCCGGTCAGATCAAAAGGAATCAGACTGCCATAGAACCCTCCCAGTATGGTCGCTGCTGCCCATGACAAATGCGAGAATAACGCTACATAGAACATGATTGTTCTGCGGTCATTGATAGTAACTGTTTCATCTTTATTTAAAGTGCAGTTGACGGCATAGGTCTCATCGGTCAGACTATGGATCATGTACCAGCGTTTTGGTCCCATCGAATTGAAATCATCTAAAAAAGAGAGACCATAAAATGTCTGGCGGGAATTCATAAAAAGAGCAGTCAATGCAATTGTCAGCAAGCAAGCACCTTGATTGAGCAGAGATACTAGAATGAACTGAAAGGCACCGGTGTAGACTGTTAGACTGATGCATAAAGACCACCAAATGCTATATCCTGCTTTGGTCATGACAATGCCATATGCCATACCAATGAACAAGTAACTGATGATGACAGGAAGTGCTTTGATCAATGCATATTTTATAATATCTTTCTTTTTCATTAAGCTCCTTCCCACATCAGCATTGATGTGTTTACTCATTTGATCTTTGCCAAGGCCAGCAGATGGATATCTACTGAAACTTCTTCTTAAATGCTTCTTTGACTTCCTGCATAGCATCATTGTAACGATGCTGTTCCAATTGCTGGAAGGCTTTGAAGATACGGCGGACACCATGCTTATGACCATGATTCATCAGGTCATCTAGCAGAGTCTGCTTTTTCTTTGCCAATTCATCCATCCGCGCTTCATATTCTGCTTGCTGTATGGCAAGCTGTTCTTTCAACTGCTGGGCTGCATTGTTTACTTTATCATTCAGCTCTGCTTTAACTAAAGCTCCCTGTACTTTCGTTTCTGCAACATGCTGGGAGGTAAGGAGTGCTGGCTGAGCTATGGTCTCTGTCATCTTGTCGCTTGGCTTGCGCATTGCCTCACGGATCTTATCCAGTTCTGCCAGTTTCCGGTTCAATCCCTGAACTGTCAAAATGGTAACAATCAGATCAATGAACAGGATTACGTACAGGAACGTAAGAATCGGCCAGCCAATGCGGCTTGGTAATAGAATGCCGGTAGAATGTACCATCAATGGCTGAATAATCCGGACACAGAACATGATTGCAAGTCCCCAGAGAACACTGAATTCAAGACAGATATAGCCATGCAGATTGAATCTGCGTTCACTGTAGTTCCACCATCTAGTATGGAACATCGTATCTAATAACCATCCACCGAATAATTCAATCAAAGTGGTAATGATCATACCGCCAAAGAACAGGGATGGATTATTTGAGCTTCCGGTGACATCACTGACCTGTGTGCTGATCGTATCAATTCTATTCGACAGCATCAGTACACCAACAGCACCAAACCCATAGATTGGACAGACTGGTCCAGTTAGAAAACCGCGGTTAATGATCTTCCCTTTCGTGATGGCATGATATAGGACCTCCAGGATCCAGCCAAAGAAGGAATAAATCATGAAATATAAACAAATCTCATAAAAAGAGAAACCACCAATCATGCCCGCGCCTCATTTCTTTTGTTTCTATTGTATCTCTTTTTCTATGTTCAAAAAAACAGCTCTACATTTAGGAACTGCTGTTTTATGAAACATTGAAGGTGAATTAGAAATCTAACACTCTACAATTGTGTGGTTGACAAATGACCGGATTTTGGTCATCAAGG
>CAYLQV010000048.1:0-13767 GCA_964385925.1 uncultured Galactobacillus sp.
TTTGTTCTGTACAAGTTCACATGTAGCAGCGACATTGGCACCGTACTTGACCTTGATATCAGCAGAGATATGCAGCTTATTATCTACAATCTTGACTGTCAGCGGACTGGTAAAGCGTGCTTCTGCTACCTTTACTGCATTTTCAATATCATCAATGCTGATTTCAGCAATTGAACGGAAAACTGACTTGTTGATTGCAATCATGCCATTTCCCTGATTCTCATTTAATACAACATAATCCTGTGCCATAATTTCACCTCTCTGCTATTATATCAGTTCTTTTTTCTTATTGGAAGATAACGGTTACCCGGTGTGCCAGTTCAGCTAAGATCTCTTTTTCGTATTTCTGGTAGGAAGCATAGCCTTCATAATCCTTCTCTACCATCTCCGCATAGGTACGGAACATTTCCATGACATCCAGTACCTTTTCTTCATGGATGATGTCGATCTTATCAACACTGACCAATGCCTGCGCCAATGTTCCTGCCAGCGCGCTGCGGACGCCTTCTGCTTCCTTCTCACCATAGTTTTTGAATAATCCGGCATACCAGGTCGGCTGGATCAGAAGCAGATGAATCACATCGATGAAATCTGAAAAGTCTTCAATGTTATTGCCAGGCTGGATGGTGAACAGCATGCAGAAGAAGATGTGCCACTGAAAGTTTTTATTCAGCTGCTGCTGCCAGTAGCCGCCAAGAATATTTGAGAATGAATCCTGTGATACATAGGTGTGCTCCAAATATATCTCTTCTCTGAATTCAATCTTCGTGTCTGTCAGATAGTTCAGCAGCTGCAGATAATCAATCATCCGTTCTGGGTTATGCGTTCCATTCAGAAAATCTTTGACATAGATATACTGTGCCAGAATAGCACTGCATTGTTTGAAATCTGTTGCAAAGCCGACAGACTCCTTCATTTTGCGGTTCATCAGTTCATTGATCGAGCGCGCGACAAAACTCTTGAAGCCCTTCTCATCCATGCCAATCTGCGCCTGCTGCGACTGATATGAGATCTCGTTATACATGATTTCCAGCTGACGGTCGACTACATCAAGATTATCTCTGATGGCACCGAGCATATTGCGGTTGAATGTATCATACATGACAAAATCCGGATTCTTATATACAACTTCATGTTCAATTTCGCTCCAGAACGTATGGACCAGAGATTTAATCTGCAGTTCAAAATTGATGCGCTCGCCATTGAACAGATAAAATCCATCGATCCGGTAGATTGTAAAACCGTTCCGCTGTGTCTGCGGCTGTGCCATATGAAGATTCAAATAAACGTCAGGATTCTTTCTGCACTTGCTGAAGATCTTTCCATCATCTTCAAAGTACGCAAATAAGGAATGATAAAGCTCTACTTCATTTCTGATGAAACGGCATTCAAATGTCACGCCGATCAAATCAGTCAGATTCTTCAGAGCTTCTTCCGGTGTGGTATAGTTCAGATAAAAGCGGTTGCGGATCAGTTTTTCCCGCAGACTTTCACTGGACTTGACACGTGATTTTACTGACAGCAGTGTATCAGAGGATTCTCCTGCAACTTCCTTGAACAAACTGACCAGCTGTCCTTCTACATATGTAAATGAAGGCTTCTTCAGTTCATAGTACTTAATTGTTTCATCAATAAAATTGAATAATTCCAATTCCATGGATACACTCCTTATCTTGTCCGCAGACCCTTCGGATATTTGTTTTTGATCGATGAACCATCGCTTTTCCCTAAGCCTACTGCAAAGTCATGCCAAGTCAACAGACAATATCCCTTAGATGTTGCGATTGGCAGCTGTTCTCCATGCATATATTTCTTCAGCATTTCATCATCCAGATCAACTTTGATGCGGAAGCTGCTTACAGTTGACATTGCCATATGATGATCCGGTTCGAAGCGTTCATTTTTTACAAGTTCTCCCAAGTATACCTGGTATCTAAGAATGTGGCACCTTCCACAGTCATAAAAAGGAACAGTACCGCCATACAGACGGTTGTTCTTCAAATACATATAAGGATATGGTTCCGCCAGAATCTCATTGACTGTCTGCAGAATATTTTGTGATATCGGAATTCCTTTCAGAAGACGATGCTCACGCTGCACTGTATCTCCATCTTTCGTAAGCCGGCAGATGAAGTGTCCTTCTCCGCCGTCCATTGGGAAGATTCGAAGTGCATTTTCGGTGCCGCCTTCCATCGCATATGCACGTCTGCCAAAACTGGCATCTGGCCGTACAATCTTCATATCGGGATGATTCTTAACGAACCACGACATATTCATTTCATTTTCTTCCTTTGAGAATGTGCAGGTACTATATACCATGATTCCGCCCGGCCGCAGACAGCGGTAGGCATTCTCCAAGATTTCTTTCTGCAGTGCAGCGCATTTTAACACGTTTGCCTGTGACCAGTCATTGACCGCATCATCACTTTTGCGGAACATGCCTTCCCCGCTGCATGGGGCATCACATAAGACAGCATCAAAAAATCCTTCAAACGCATCGGCAATATCTTTTGTATCAGCATTCAGTACAACTGCATTGCCGGCACCGTTGCGCTCGATATTCTCACAGAGTGCCTGTGCTCTTTTTGCATTGATCTCATTTGAAACTAACAGTCCCTGATTTTGCAGCATTTCCAAGATCTGTGTGCTCTTTGAACCTGGTGCCGCACAGAGATCAGCTACATACATTCCCGGTTTAGGGTCCAGTACGGTAACTGCAGCGGATGCACTTGGTTCCTGCATATAGAACAGTCCTGAAAGATATGCCGGTGTATATCCGATACCAGGCCTGGCTTCAGTATAATAACCGTGCTCCGCATAAGGACTCTTTTCATGTACAAGGTCCATGCACGCAAAAAGCTGTTCCTCTGTGCACTTCAGCGGATTGACTCGGAAGCCTTTCTGCGGTTCTTCATCCAGAACTGCCAGATATGCATCATATTCGTCTTTCAGCATTTCCTTCATGCGTGCAAAATATTCTTCATTCATAATTGATCAATCATTTTTCTGACGTTCCTGACATCCTGTTCAAGCTGAAGAATCAGATTTTCCTTCGAACGGAATGACATTTCCTCCCGCATGAAATGAACAAAATCCAGGCGGATCGTGTTTTCATAGATATCACCGTCAAAATCCAGCAGATATGCTTCCAGAGACAGATTCTGCCGATAATTAAACGTCGGATTATGTCCAAGATTTGCCATTGCTCTATATTTTCTGCCGCCGATATGTGCAATGCATGCATATACACCCGGCTTTGGCAGCAGATATTCTTCTGAATAGTCAATGTTGGCTGTTGGAAAGCCAATCTCAGTACCTAACTGGCGGCCATGTACAACAACCCCCTCAATGGAATAATAATAACCAAGCATTTCCGATGCCTGTTCCATATCTCCTTCACTGATGCACTGGGAAATCCTAGTCGAAGAGATCTTGCCGGTTTCATCATCTACTTCTCCGACAACTTTGACATCATAGGAGGCATCTTTTTGCAATGTCTCTGAACTTCCCATGCCCATGCTGCCATAGTGAAAGTCAAATCCGCAAACAATCCCTTTCAGATTCAATTTCCCTAATACTTTTGTGACAAAGTCTTCCGGTGACAGCTGTGCCATTTCTTTAGTAAACTTCAGTACTACAATATTTTCAATACCAAAGGATACAGCCTTATTGATACGCTGCCGGATGGTTGTAATGTGCTTCACATTCTGCAGTCCTTTGATTGTGACCCATGGATCTGGATCAAAGGTGATCATTGCTGTCTCTGCATCTTTTTCTTTTGCCATTGCAACTGTTTCCGCAATCAGCGCCTGATGCCCGCGGTGCATGCCGTCAAAATAGCCAATGCAGGCACACATTGGAATCTGTGGAACTTTCTCACAATCTAAGCTGAGCATTATCATTCTCATATTAAAAAAGGCCTCTTCTACAATGGTACATGCCATCTTCCTGCTTTTCATAAGCCGCAAGGAGTTCATGTTCTTTCACAAATATTACTTTATCGCTTGTTTCATCATTTAAATAGACATGCTTCCCCTGCATGACCATCTCCGGCATGCGGCACTCAACAATTTTCCATTCAGGGTCAATGACCGAAAGCGGATCTAGGAAAACTCCCTTTCCTTCTTCCAGTTCTTCAATTGTACATGCATCTTCTAAAGACAGATTTTCAATGCCTCTCCTTATTAAAGAAGTCATTGCTCCGATTTCGCCGACGGCTGCACAATAATCTGTGATCAATGTCCTGATGTAAGTCCCTGAGGAAACATCAGCATCCATACTGTAGAGATTTTCACCAATCTGTTCGACAGACAATGATGCAATTTCTACTTCACGAGGTTCCCGTTCAATCGTTTCCCCTTTGCGGGCATATTCATAGAGCTTTTTTCCGTCTTTTTTAATGGCACTGTACATCGGCGGGATCTGCTGGGTATGACCAATGAATTTGTGACAAGCATTCTCCAGTTCCTCTTTAGAATGCGTCTTAGGTTCTCTTTGTTCAGTCACAGTTCCCCAGATATCTTCCGTATCTGTAGCGGTGCCCATCTGAAATTCTGCATGATACTTTTTATGATTGCTGACACAGTAAGGCACCAGCTTCGTATATTTTCCCAGCAGAACAATCATTAGACCAGATGCGTTGGGGTCTAATGTTCCTGTGTGCCCTGCTTTTTTCTCATGAAAAATATTGCGGCATGCACGGACAGCGGAAAATGAAGTCATTTCCATCGGTTTGTTCAATAAGATTACAGCATCCATAAGCTCAGTTATTATACCAATATATAGGCCTAACCGCAAAAAACATACACTTTTCCGGAACTGTAAACAGTTTCAGAAAACATTTTAATGTATTTTCTTGACATACAAACGATTGTCTCCTATAGTACTGTCATAAAATAAAACACTCGTATAGAGGTAGCGATGCAAAAGAGTACTTCATTGAGCCGGCAGGCTGAGAAATGGAAGAAAGGTAATCATCGCCGAACGTCAATGTCCGCGAAGCATTGATGTGGGGATACAGAGAACATCTGTACCACTCCTTCATAGATATGAAGAGGAGCTATTACTTATCGGATGATTAAACCGTATGTAATAGTAACACATACGGTTTTATTTTATGAAAATTCAGGAGGGTTTTATATGAATCGAATTGTAAGAACATCTACAGCAGTCATCACTTCCGCCCTGCTGCTCACCGGATGTGCATCCGGCAGCACAGCTTCCACAACTACTTCAGCATCTTCATCTACAACAGCAACTGAAACACTGCGTGTCGGCATGGAATGCAACTATGCTCCATTTAACTGGACAACAACGACAGCCAACGATACGACCCAGAAGATTTCCAGCGCAGACTACTGCGATGGATATGATGTCGTCATCGCTACAAAGCTTGCCACAGCAGTCGGCCGTAATGTCGAAATTGTAAAGCTTGATTGGGACAACCTGATTCTGTCTCTGCAGAACAACCAGATTGATGCAATCATCGCTGGTATGACAGATACACCGGAACGTGAACAGGAAGTTTCCTTCACTGATCCATATTATGAATCAGAAGAAGTCATGATTGTTCGTGCTGACGGCAAATATGCAAGTGCAACCAGCATTCAGGATTTCTCTGGTGCTACTGTACAAGGCCAGATGAATACAATCTATGATGAAGTCATTGATCAGATCAACGGTGTCACTCACCAGCCGGCAGCGGAATCATTCCCAGCTGCCATTCAAGCTCTGCAGTCCGGTGCTATTGACGGTGTAGTTTCTGAGCTTCCAGTTGCCAACGGCGTCGTTGCCGCTAACAAGGAACTGTCCATTGTCAGATTTGCTTCCGGCAAGGGCTTCACTGCAGATACAACAGTATCTGTTGCAGTCAGAAAGACAGATACAGATTTAAAGGATGCATTGAATACTGCATTGAGCAATATTTCTACATCTGAGAGAGAATCACTGATGGAAGCAGCTGTTAACCGTCAGCCTGCTACGAACTGATGTTCATTCAGAATTGTCTTGATATTCTAAGTAAATACGGCAGCAGTATACTTCTTGGTGTCAGAACAACATTGTTTGTTTCCCTCACCGGTACATTCTTCGGCCTGATCTTAGGATTGCTCGTCGGTGGTTTACGTGCGGTAAAACTGGACTATACAGCAGGTCCAGTTTCCCGCTTCTTCAAAAAACTGCTTGATATCATTATCAACATTTATATTACAGTATTCCGCGGCACCCCAATGATGGTCCAGGCACTTTTCTTATACTATGCACTGCTGCATGTATTTAACTGGACAAATATGACCGCAGCTATCTTCGTCATCAGTGTCAATACTGGTGCTTATATGGCTGAAATTGTCAGATCAGGGATTCAGGCCGTAGATGTTGGACAGACGGAAGCTGCCCGCAGTTTAGGTATGTCCAATGCACAGACAATGATGTCTGTTGTACTGCCGCAGGCAATCAAGAATGCATTCCCGGCAATTGGCAACGAATTAATCGTCAACATCAAGGATTCATCCGTATTGATGATCATCTCAATTACTGAATTAATGTTCCAGACAAAGAGCTTTGCAGGATCCACCTTCCACTTCACAGAAGCATACTTTATTGAAGCAATGATCTACCTGTTCTTAACAAGTATTGCAAGCTTGATCCTGAACTTCATTGAAAGAAGAATGAACCGCACTTCCTATGTCACTGTACCAATGAGTGATACGAATCCAAAGAGTGTCGGTTATATCAGAAGACACCTCGCATCAACGAAAGGAGGCGGAAGATGATTATGTCAAATCAGCCTCTTGTCGAGATTAAAGATATTCATAAGAGCTTTGGCTCATTAGAAGTTCTAAAAGGTGTTGATTTCACCGTCAATGAAGGTGAAGTTGTCTGCCTGATTGGACGTTCCGGTTCCGGTAAATCCACTCTGCTGCGCTGTATCAATCTTCTGGAAAAGCCGGACAGCGGCTTGATCAATGTTTCAGGACAGGATATTCTCCATACAAAGAATGTCAATCAATACCGTGCTAGAGTTGGTATGTGCTTCCAGCAGTTCAATCTATTCAATAATATGAATGTGCTGCAGAACTGCATGAAGCCGCAGGAAAAAGTACTTATGGTCTCCAAGGATAAAGCCAAGGAGACTGCCCTGCACTATTTAGATAAAGTAGGCATGCTGGATTTTGCCAACGCAAATGTGCGTACAATCTCCGGCGGCCAGAAACAGAGAGTTGCAATTGCACGTGCTCTCTGTATGAATCCAAAGCTGATGCTGTTCGATGAACCTACCTCTGCACTTGATCCTGAAATGGTCGGTGAAGTATTAGCCGTCATGAAGGATCTGGCAACTCAGGGCTTGACAATGATTATTGTCACCCACGAAATGAATTTTGCCAAAGATGTTGCAGACCGTGTTGTCTTCATGGATCAGGGGAAAATTGAAGAAGAAGGCACTCCGGATCAGCTGTTCAACCATCCAAAGAGTGAAAGAACTGCCTTATTCTTAAAAGCATCTGCAAACAAATAAGATCTGGCGATTGCCAGATCTTTTAATATACTTCAAACACCATCCCATTTGTGACATTTAAACTGTAAAGAGAAACATCCATATCACACAAAAGACAACTTTCTCTTTCATATACAAGTACATTTGTACAGTCCAGATCCGTTCTGTTCATTTCATTCAGGGCTGAGATGATATCATGAAAGCTTCCTGATTCAGATACCTGTATTTCAATCATCTGCTGCTGTGATGCAGTCATCAGAAAGATATGGACCATTTTATCATTCATCATTTTCAATGATTCCTATCCTCATTTGAAGAAGATGTTCATTGACCAGATACCCTGAATGATCATCCTGGATGCTTCTTTGCACTCTCACACCAAGAAAGCTGCTGATTTCATCAATACTGTGATTCTTCAAAGCAATCCTTTGATGGATCATGTTCTGGTCACGATACGTCATTGACGAACATTGGGAAAGAATAAATATCATCTGCAGATCATACTCCTGTGCATGCTTTAATAATTCATGAATATTCAATTTAGAATTATCATAACAACGTTCTGGATCAGAGATAAGCACTATTTTATTCTGATGTGGATCTTTCAAAACAGTGTCCATTTGATATAGTTCATCAGATGTTAGATGTTTCTGTTCCTTCTCAAGTCCTTCATAATCTCTGTCATCTACGATAAACAGCTGCGTGTCTTTGTATTCTTTCTGTATGTATGCGCAGAGATATTTGATAAGACCTTTTTTAACACAGTGATCATCAGTCAGAAAGCCCCAGTGAATTCCAGCCTGATAATGAAAAATCAAATATGGCTGCACTTGATGATAGTAATCATCAATCAGTCCAATTGCATGATGCTGCAGCAGTTCGTTATTACTGATCTTCTGCAGAGAATCAAACCATAGCTGCCTTACCCGTTCATGTCCGCACCATGCGTGCGTGATTTCTCTGCATACAGAAAGAATCTCAGGTTCATCAAATTCACCATATGATGCATAATCATCCTCGATACTGCCATTAATACCGATAACTTGCAGCTTGATTTTCTGCAGTGATCTTCGTGTACCGCTGTATCCACAGATTCCTTTAACCATAGATCCATCACATTCCATGATAAACTCCCCAGGCTGCTTTAATTCCACGGCGTCTGGGCAATGAAGAACTTCCATGGAATCCTGTTTTTCTGATACTTTCAAGCATATTTTGAATCGGCTGTTTGCCCAGATCTGATCATTGACAACCCCTGCCGGTTTCTGTGTACTCAAGATCAAATGGATGCCAATACTCCTGCCAATACGTGCTATTGAGATCAGCTGTTTCAGCATTTCATAATTCTGAGATTTTAGTTCCGCAAATTCATCAACGACAATAACTAGATCAGCAATTCTTTCTAAAGTACTTTCTTTTTTCTGAAGCAGACGATAATCAGTCAGATTCATAATAGATAAATGATATTTTGTACCGGCGTCATGCAGTATTCTCTGTCTCTTCAGACATTCATTTTTCAATGCATACATGACACGTTCCTCACAATTGTCATCCAGATTAGAAAGACTGCCGCAGATATGGGGCAAAGATTCTCCGAGGACCTCAAAGATATGCGATGCACCGCCTCCCTTAAAATCAATAAAAGCTATCTGTAGCTGATCAGGAGAGTAATTCACCATCAGAGAAAGAAGAAGCGTAAGGATCATTTCACTCTTCCCGCTCCCTGTTGTCCCTGCAATCAATCCGTGCGGTCCATTTTTTATTTCCGAAAGGTCTAGAAAGAGAATCTGACCAGCTTCATCTCTCCCTAGATACGCCTGCAGAGTCCGGCAGTCATTATTTCTCTTCCACCTTTGTCTGATTTCAAGATCTTTTGAATTTTCTGCATGATACATCTCAAGAAACGAAATTGTCTCTTTGGTATTGAACAGTCTATATGGAAGAGCTGTTTCAGGAAAATGATATGATGGCGTATTCAGTCTGATTGGCATCTGTGCATGACTTCGGCAGCGCCAGAGATATGGTCTGTCAGACGCAAAAAGAATCATTTCCTCCTCCCCTTCTTCATCTGCCATTGAAACAGAAATCCTGCCTTTCCATTCATTCTTTGTGACAAACACCATGCGATCCAGCAGACTTACTTCGTTAGGATCATCTGTATAGATATGTCTGCTGTTTTCACTGTACATTCCAGGCAGTCTGCGCAGCCATGAATGTTCATTCATGAACTGCAGGTCTGTAATTAATACCGTATCTTTACGGTACAGCGCTGACTGGATCAGCAGCGAAAGAAACACTGCCTCTTTCTTGTCTCCTTGAATCAATAGATGATTTTTTTGAGAGATCAGCACCGGTTCTGGGACCGGCTGATTGATCTTAGCAGAAAAATTCTGCATCATGTCACTGATGACTGCATCTTCTTCATTCTCTGCCATCTCTATCTTGATGCTCTTTAGACATGTGATCCATCCTAACAGCAGAAAATCATGAAATGAAGGAAAGATATGATCTTCTAACTGATACAGAATACGATTGAGAGCAGGATATTTTTGATACAGACAGAAATAGTAATTTCTTTGCCGGGTTCTGAACAGTTCATATGTCTGATCAAGATACAGCTGATAGTCAATATTTCGCCTTTGTATTTCTTTCTGATTTCTTTTCTTCTGAAAATGATTGATGACAGGATATGTGATGCAGGTGCTTAACAACATCATGCCTGGCATCAATACAGCCGGCAGAACATCAAGAAAATCCCTGCCGTTCTGATATGAGCGGTATGATGAATAGATGCCAACCAGCAGTGTTGAAGAAAGCATCATCATCGACGGCAGGATCGTCAGACCTGTATTCTGCATCGGACTTGGAGCAATTCTTTCCGGCCTTTTTATAACAATATGATCTGGCTGTTCTGGCGCGATGAAGATTTCTTCTATATGCCACTGAATGAGTGGAATTGGATGTACCGTCTTTTCAGGATGAAATAAATCCAGCTCTATCCTGTTTTCCGGACTGCGGATCATGATAAAATCTGGGCCGAAAATGATTTTCATGTTCAAAGCAAGCAGAAGATCACCATGATGATAACAGGCATGCTGGCAGCATTCTCCATTCAGTCCCACATCTTCACTGGTTGTATCGATAGTGTGATTTTCTGTGTCAATCAGAATATTATCTTTACAGAAGATATCTGCATCTGGATTTCTGCTAAGATGCAATATCTTTTTGCAGGCATACTTACGATATTGTTCTGGTACATCTTCAAGGAATGACATACGGCAGATCTTTCCTGTCTGTCTCACTTTGATTTCGATGACCGCACCTGCTATGATTTCTTCCTTCTTACAATAAATGAAATCATAAGGAAGCTTCATCCTCCAGCTTTGATTTGCATAGATAAAGACGACTTTTTTATCAAACAGAAGGATCTCTGAATGGTTTCCTATCAGTTTCCTTTCATAAAGACGGAAGTCTTCTTTTATCAGTACCTGCATCACTCAGCTGGTACGATGATATTGCAGTGGATCGTATGCTTTCCATCTTTTGTTTTCACTGTGATTACTGCACTGCCTTGGCTTCTTCCATGAACACAGCCTGCCTGATCAACATCTGCAGCATCCGTATTGGAACTTTCGTATACAAGATCATCTTCTGTGTATCCATCCGGAAGCGCCTCAATTTCAATCTGGGAGATGCTGCCTGTTTTTACCGCAAATGAATATTTCTTCAGACAGATATGCTTTGCAGCTGTAATACCATCTGCCGTTGGAAGAAAGCGTCTGCTCTTTCTTGTACATTGATCAACTGCATGTCCGTTTTCAAAATGATGGTTCAGTCCTGGAATGAAAGGAGCATTGTCTTCACCCAGCAGTTCAAATACCTTTGATATGCCAAATTTTCCTGCTAACGAAGCACTGGAGTTCACAGATGCATTCAATACCCAATGTGCATTGACATCCGTGCATACCAGCACATTATCATTCCCTTCTGCACAGTTTTCAGCAGCATCGCCAGGCAGATCTGTACTTACACTGGTCATTTCTCCCTGAGAGTCGTATAAATGAACGGTTGCTTTGACGACACCTTCTGCGCCGGCATGGATACCTGCATCCATGAGCGTTCCATTCAACAGGCCTAGTCCAAAGCGAATACCAGCCAGTATCTTTGTGGTAGCCTGTATCGTTGCATCTGCTTTCCCCTTATTTTCCTTGATCAGTCGCATGACACCATTTCTCGTTTCAAAACCGATGCCATTCTCCTGTGTCAAGATCAACTCAGCTTTTCCTGTAGTACTCAGAGACAGTTCTAAATTCATTGTGATATTCAATACCGGTGCATTCGGCAGCGGTACAGTGAGTTGACAGAGCTTCAAGGTTGTTTCCTGAGCATCATTCTTTGTCTGATACAGATTCTTCAGAGAAGGCAAGAAATCACTGCTGTCAATCTTGGAAAAATCTCCATAAAGAGTTTTCCCTTTTTCATTTTTGACTGACAGATCCTCTTCACTGTCAAACTCTATCTTGAAATAAGCATTCTTCAGATCATATTTTTTAGAACCCAGGCATAGTTGATATGAACATGATTCAATACTGCAGCGGCTGAAATCACAGTACCGTATGACATTGTACGGGAAGCCTTTGCTAAGATTGATGATCCAGAAGTTTCCAGAACAACATTGAAATCGCCAATACTGAATTCTTTCTGCAGCCTTTGCTGTTTCATAGAAGTCAAGTATGGATCACCATGTACGAATGCCGCAGACTGCTGGACAATCTGATGGTTGTCTATCTGCACCAGTGCTTTGGAGAAATCCAAGTCATCGCTTCCTTGGACTTTCAATGCATCTGCATCCTCATCGAAGCTGATCTTGCGGCATTGAACATTCTGTCTGTTATGATCAATGTTCACCTTATCTACGGCATAACAGTAATCTTTGTTGTTGAGATGCCAGTGAAGAATATCATTTTTCTTGAACTGCTTTTCCGAAGAAAAAGAACCACTCAATGTCCTTTCATCAAAAGCAATCGGAGTTTCTTCTATGGTGCTGCCTGATTCTTTCCATTCAATTTCTGGCTCCTTATTTTCGAAGGTCCTATGGTTGATTGAAAGCACAGCTTTTGCAATAAGCTGTTCTGCTTCATCACGTTCGATGATTTGTTTAGGATGAAAATAGCTCGCCGCATCCGTTTCCATCAGACCAGAATCAACTGCCTTTTTAATTTCTTCATGAAACGCTGATCCACTCAGGTCATTGACCACTGCTGTTCCTTCTGTATCTTCGCCAGTCAAGTTGGTCAGCGTCATCGCAGCCCATTCCTTCGTCAAAGGGATATCTGGTTCAAATGTATCTGATGGATCCAGCACCTGCCACTCAACAGCTGCCTGCACAGCAGAATAGTACGCATTGTCCGGTGATACATTTGAATAATACGGTTCCTTTTGACTGTATGCACTGATTCCTGACTGCTCATCAAGTTCCTTGATCCACTCGCCAAGTGAGATGGTATCGATGTTCTTTCGGCAGCCAGTACAGCATAACAAAGCTGCAGCTGCAATGAAGATTCCCTGTTTATACCTGCATGCCCGATGCATTTGATTTGATAGAAGACTCGAGAGCTTCATAGCTTTCCACCGTCAGATCAAGAAATCTAGCATACTCTTCGATTCTTTCCCTTTCACTTTCAAAACGATTGGCAAACATATTGAATCTTGTTCTGATTTCTTCAGATGCATCGGATACCCATGCCGCATTCAGTGCATTCATTTCTGTTTTCATTGCATTCAGTTCATCATACATTGAAGTATTCAGGCTCCGCAGCCTTTGTGCGGATGCACTGACTTCATCTAGAGATATTCTGATATCTGACATCTGACTACCTCTCTAAGCGGGCTGCCTGTGCAGCAAGCTCTTCTTCTGTACTACGGTAGCTCCGGGAAGAGTTTCGCAAGAAATCGCTGTATTCACTGCACAGCATGCCAATCTGCTTAAAGTCATTTCTGAATCCTGAGATCTGTGATACAAAAGCAAGATTATCCTTCCCCTGCCATGCACTGCCAAGTGCATCCACTTCATTAAATAATGCATCTGTGTTCCTGCTGTATGCCTGGTTCTCTTCATCCATTCTTAATGCACAGGCATCCAGCTGTTCAGGTGTAACAAGTATTGTTCTCATTCTGCTTCCTCCTTGTCCTTATATACAAAGAAAGAAGGATGATTCCAAATCGAGTAGGGAGAAAATTGATATAAATTTCCCCTCTCACACCACCACGCATGC
>CAYLQV010000049.1:0-13465 GCA_964385925.1 uncultured Galactobacillus sp.
ATTCTATTATATGTCAGCTGTCTATCTGTCAACCACACGATTGTTTACTGTTAGAAGAAATAAAAGTATTTGAATGCTTACAAATACGATACGAGCATAAAATTAAGTAAAACAACTAAATAAATGTGACCATCGACAAAAAATAACAAAATTAATTAAGTGAAAATAAATGAATCTTTGTTGACTGGCATGTTATGTTTTCATAGACTGAAATAATTGAAACACATTATATACGGAAATCGGAGAGGAAATGTACATGAACAAACTGAAGACAATTATAACTACGGATGGTGAGATAGATGATATGAATTCCCTTCTTCATCTATGTCTTTATCTCAATGAAATTGATTTGAAAGGGATCGTTTATACAGCGAGCCAGTATCATTTCAATGGAGATGGAGAACATACACTAGGGGAAGTAACGCCACATTATCGTACAAGTGGTATGGTTGGTTTAGAAAGACCTCGCAAAAAATTTGGACCTGATCCAGATGGAAAAAATTTGAAATCATTTCGACCATTTCCGATGGGATGGATTGAAAATATTTGGAAAGGGTCATATGCAGAAGCATATCCTTTCCTTAGACAGAATGCTGAGGGATATCCTTCGCCTGAAGAATTGCTGTCTATAACGAAGGTTGGCAACATTGAATTCGAAGGGGATATTCGTTTTGATACAGAGGGATCTGATTTAATCAAAGCATCCTTATTGTCTCCAGATGATGAACCTGTCTATCTGCAGTCCTGGGGAGGGGCAAATACAATTGTCCGTGCGTTGCTTTCTACCTATGAACAATATGGCAGGAACGATGATTGGCAGCTAGTTTCCAGAAGAATCGCAAGAAAGACAAAGGTGCTTGGAATCAATCAGGGAGTTGGCCAGGACAACTCATGGCTTGATGCGAAGATTCCTGAAATCTATCCAGGTCTCGAGACATTATGGCCGGAAAACATATATGGCACTTACCAGCTGATGGGACCAGGGCAACCTGATATTGAAGAACAATTCAAAGCTTCTTGGTTTTTAAAATACATTCACAACGGCAAGTCTGCTTTGATGAATGAATACCATCTTATGGGAGATGGCGTACGGATTGAAGGAGAAGCTGAAGTATATCAATTCGGTCTGAATGCTACACTGGATTTTGGCTTCCCAAATGTTCCGGCAATGCACTTCAATCAATATGATTTTATTGGTGAAGGAGATTCCAATACGTACATCCCGCTGTTGTCGTTTGGCTTGCGTGGGAATGAAGATGTGCTTTATCCCGGATTGCTTGGAAGAATGTTTGCAAATGATGAGAAAGGTGGTCTTCCATATCACCCGCAGACTGGAAAAGTAGAAAGTTATAATCCATTCATTCGAGCATATCAAAATGACTGGGCAGCAAGAGCCCGCTGGTGTTATCAAACTGCTTCGGAAGCAAATCATGCACCAATTGTAGAAATCAGCGAAACAGATATTATGGCAAAAGCAGGTAAGACGGTTGAAGTATCTGCGGTCGTCTCTGATCCGGATTATGATGAAGTTTCAATCTGCTGGGAAGTATTTCCGCTGTATAATAAATACTCAGGTGTCGCTGATAATCTGCGGGTATGGGAAGTTGCACATGCCTCAACACATTTTACAGTTCCGGCAGATGCTGCATCAGGAGATTTCTTTGTTTTGATTATTCGCGCTGAAGACCACAATGAAACGCCAATGACGTCTTTTGGAACAGTTGTCGTCCATGTTGAATAAAAGTAGATGAATAAAAAGATGTGAGAATCCAATTCTGGATACACAAAAGCGTCCGGATTGGGTTCTCTTATTTTGCCAAATATTAAGTTAAATAACTAAATATTATCGAAATAGTAATAAAAATAATAATCATTATTAAGTAAACAGCGCTTAATAATCATTGACACCGCTTACATGTTTCTCTAAACTAAAAACAGTTGAGTTATCCGCCAGCCAATACGGATAACGAACGCAGCAGAAAATCGAGATGCGATTTCAGAAAGGGGATCTATGGCAAATTATTCAGAATTATGCACCGCTATTCTGGCAGGTGTCGGTGGGAAAGATAATATCAAATCCGCTGTTCACTGTATGACCAGACTCCGTATTACACCAAAAAACAAAGAAGCAATCAACGTTGACGAGGTCAAGGCAGTAAAAGGGGTACTTGGCGCACAGTTCTCAGGTGATCAGTTCCAAGTCATTATTGGTCAGCAGGTTTCGGATGTTTATCCTGAATTCTGCGCTTTAGCAGGAATTGGAGCATCCGCAGCAATTGATGAAAATCTTGATGCAAAAGAACCATTCGATATCAAGAAAGTTCCATCAAAGATTTTGGATTATATCTCTGGTTCATTAGCACCTGTCATTCCAATCATGATGGCAGCTGGATTCTTCAAAATGTTCTATGCACTTCTCGGACCTTCATTATTGAATGTATGTGACGAATCAAGCAATTTAATGCAGACATTCTACATTATTGGACAGTGCGGCTTCTACTTCATGCCGGTATTTGTAGCATGGGGTGCATCAAAGAAACTGAATACAAATACAGCACTTGCACTGCTTCTTGGTGTACTTCTGATTGATCCGAATATCTTGAATCTTGTTACAACAGGGGATCCATTCAAAATCTTCGGTTTAATCAATATGCCGTTGAACAACTATTCACAGACAGTCATTCCTGCACTGTTAACAATCTGGATTCTGAAATACGTGTATAACTTCTTTAATAAGCATATTCCAACATCTGTTAAGGTTATCGGTGTTCCATTCCTGACTGCTATGGTAATGCTTCCAGTTATGTTCTGTGCTTTAGCACCATTAGGCAACTGGATTGGTTTAGGCTTCGCAGCAGCAATCACATTCCTTTCTACAACAACTGGCCCATTCTGCATTGCAATTATTGGTGCATTCTGGATGTTCTTAGTTGCTACTGGTATGCATATTGCAGTCATTCAGATTGCTTTGATGAACATGATGACATTCGGTTACGATCCTGTTATCCTTGCTGGTTCCAACATCTCCAACTATGCATTGATGGGCATGGCAGTTGCATATTTCCTGCGCACAAAGGGTGAAGAAAAGCAGCTTGCTTCAGCAAATGCAATTACACTTTTAGTCGGCGGTATTTCTGAACCTACTTTATTTGCTGTCTTGTTAAGAAATAAGTATGCCATGGCATGCGAAATCATCGGTGGTGGTATCGGTGGTTTGATTGGCGGATTCTTAGGCGTTAAAGTTTATGTTTTCGCAACAGCTAACTTCTTGAATGTACTTGCATATACTGGACCAGATAATAATCTGCTGTATGCATGCATTGCCTGCGGTGTTGCATTTGTTGTCTCACTTGTTACCGGTCTGATTATTGGATTTGGTACTCCAGATGAAGGCGCAGGTCTGAAGAATTTTAAAGGTAGACCAAAAAAAGTGAAGGCTACAGCTTGAGCCAAAAGAAAAAAGGTTCTGCATATTCAGCATGAACCTTTTATAAATCACTTGATTGATTTACGAATGATTAAATGAGTGTTGATTTCAAACTTGATTGGATGATGATCGTATGGATTCTCAATACGGTCAACAATACGTGTAGCTACGACTCTTCCCATATACTGCTTTGGAACATCAAGAGAAGTCAACGGAGGTTCCGCATTTTCTGAATAGGACATATTGTCAAAACCGATGATACTGATATCTTCGGGAATGCGGAATCCTTTTTCTTCAAATGCTTTCATTGAACCAATGGCAATCTCGTCATTATCACAGAAGTAACATGAGGCTAGAGGTTCATTGCGGTTCAGGATATCAAGCATGTCAGCATGTGCTCCTTCAATTGATGGAATCACATGATGCACAATTGCACGGGATGAGTGATACCCATGATGATGCAGAGCATTATAGAAGCCATTCGCTCTTTCTTCCAAATTTGAAAAGGTTTCAGAAGAAGATATGTATCCAGGACAAGCTTTACAACGTTCTATTAAATATTCCGTTGCTTTCTGTGCTCCATCCATATTATTGATTACAACTGTATCGCCATCAAATTCTTCGAAGTACGCATCAAGAAGAATGGTAGGAATTCCCAAGTTATTAAAATGATGAACTTCCTCTCTAGTAATCAATGTTCCAAAGAGAATTAAGCCTTCTGGGTCATCCTTCAGTATATTGGAAACTTCTTCATGAATATCATCACCGTCATGAATATGGTAGACGTTCAAATGGTATCCTTTTTCCTTCACTGTTGTTTCAATTCCCTTTCCAAGTTCAGAGAAGAACGGTGTGTCAAAGACAAAGTTCATTTTAAAGAATACAAACGCAATCATTTTGTGATTCCGTTTCAACATCTTTTTAGAAAACTTAAAGCCTTTTCGATTGGCTATTTCAAAAACCTGCGTACGTGTTTCTTCAGAGACACCCGGCTTGTTATTGAGTGCCATTGAAACAGCAGCAGGAGAAATATGAAGTTCTTTTGCAATATCCTTCGCAGTGATAGACATAGCTATATTATACAGAATTTATGAAAAAAATTTAAATTATTCGATGATGAAAATGTAGAACGAGGAGATTCTAATGACAAAAGTGAAGATAGGTTTTGCACCAACGAGACGGAGTATATTTTCCGCACCGGATGCAGTGAAATATGCAGATCTTACTAGAAAGCGTCTGCGGGAGCTCAATGTTGATTTTGTGGAAATTGATGATATTGCCGAAGATGGTCTGCTGCATGAGGATGATGACCGTATTCGTATTGCAGAAAAGTTCAAAGCAGAAAAAGTGGATGGAATATTCGTTCCGCATGTAAATTTTGGAACGGAATATGAAGTTGCACGGCTGGCCAAGGATTTGAATGTACCAGTGCTGCTCTGGGGACCGAGAGATGAGAGACCGGACGAGAATGGAATCAGACTGAGAGATTCTCAGTGTGGTCTGTTTGCAACCGGGAAAGTATTACGCCGTTTCCAAATTCCTTTTACATACTTATGTAACTGCCGCTTAACCGACCCGGAATTTGAAAGAGGAATCAATAATTTTTTAGCAGTATGCAATGTTGTGAGAGCATTTCGTTCTACAAGGATCCTGCAGATTGGTCCTAGACCATTTGATTTCTGGTCAACTATGTGCAATGAAGGAGAATTGCTGGAAAAGTTCAACATCCAGCTTTCACCGATTCCGCTTCCTGAACTGACTGCTGAAATGAAAAAGGCAAAAGAGCAGAAAACAGAAGTGGAAAACGTTGTTGCATACTGTCGTGAGAAATTTGAAATTAAGGTATCAGATGAACAATTAGAGACAATTGCTGCTTTAAAAGTGGCAATGCGGAATCTTGCAGATAAATATGGATGCAATGCTGCGGCTATTCAGTGCTGGAATGCTCTACAGTCTGAAATCGGTATTATGCCGTGTGCAGCAAATTCCCTGCTGAATGAAGAAGGTTTCCCTGTCGTATGTGAAACAGATATCCATGGTGCGGTCACGGCTGTATTGATGGAAGCTGCTGGCATGGATACAGCAAGAACATTCTTTGCTGACTGGACAGTGCGTCATCCTGACAACGAGAATGGTGAATTACTGCAGCACTGTGGTCCTTGGCCAATCTCTTGTGCTTCCTGCAAACCTACAATTGGATATCCATTAGCATTTGACCATCCAGGGGCAGTGGAAGCAGAGGCAAAGAAAGGTGATCTAACACTGTGCCGTTTTGATGGAGACAATGGCGCGTATTCTCTGCTGCTGGGAAATGCAAAAGGTGTGGAAGGACCATATACGAAGGGTACATATCTTTGGGTGGAAGTAAAGAATCTGAAGAGATTGGAAGCAAAGGTTGTTGAAGGACCGTATATCCATCATTGTGTTGGAATTCATAAGGATGTTGTCCCTGTATTATATGAGGCATGCAAGTACATTGGTGTGAAACCGGATCTATATGATGACGTGGAAGAAGAAGTAAAGGCATATATAAGAGGTGAATGAAATGGATAAATTGACAAGAAAATCATATGAACTCCGCAGAGATATTATTGAAATGATCAATCATTCTAAAGCAGGACATGTTGGGGGAGACCTGTCTGTTGTGGATATATTAACTGTTCTGTATTTTGATCAAATGAATATATCTCCTGAAAACTGGAAAGATCCGAATCGTGACCGTTTCTTGTTATCAAAGGGTCATTGTACAGATGCACTGTATTGTGTATTAGGGGAAAAAGGATTCTTTGATGTCAATGAGGCAATTGAAACATTTTCTCAATATAAATCGAAGTTTATCGGTCACCCAAATACAGATGTTACAGGAGTTGAAATAAATTCTGGCTCTCTTGGACATGGTTTAGCAATCGGAACAGGAATGGCTCTTGCCGCAAGAATGGATCATCGTGACTATCGTACGTATGTTGTGTTAGGAGATGGTGAGATGGCAGAGGGCTCGAACTATGAAGCTATGATGGCCGCTGGACACTATCATCTGGATAATTTATGTGCAACGGTTGATTTGAATGGACTGCAGATTTCAGGCACAACATCTGATGTCATGTCTACGGCAAGCTTGGCTGAGAAATTTGAGGCATTCCATTGGAATGTCATTGAAGTGGAAGATGGTAATAATTGTGAACAACTTCAAAAGGCATATAACTCTGCAAAGAACTATAAAGGTAGACCAACAGCGGTCATAGCGCATACGACGAAAGGAAAAGGAGTTTCCTTCATGGAAAATACTGCTTCCTGGCATCATGGTGTCATGAGTGCAGAGCAGTATGCACAGGCAGTGAAAGAAATTGAGGAGGTATTAGCAAGATGAATCAGATTTCAAATCGTCAGGCTATTTGTGATGTTCTACTGAAGAAGGCAGAAAATGACAAGGACATTGTTGTATTATGCTCTGATTCACGTGGTTCGGCTTCCTTGACGCCTTTTGCGAATACTTATCCTGATCAGTTTGTGGAAGTAGGGATTGCGGAACAGGATCTGGTAGGTATCTCTGCTGGCTTAGCAGCCTGCGGTAAGAAAGTATTCTGTGCATCACCTGCGTCATTTTTAACAACACGTTCTTATGAACAGGCTAAGGTTGATGTTGCGTATTCGAATACAAATGTGACACTGATTGGAATCTCGGGCGGAGTCTCCTATGGTGCACTTGGAATGACGCATCATTCCTGCCAGGATTTTGCAGCAATGTCTGCTTTAACAGGCATGCGTGTATATGATCCATCCGATCGGTTCCAGATGGAAAAGTTGATTGAGGCATTGCTGGAGGATAAAGAGCCAGCATATATTCGTGTCTCAAGAAATCCTACGGAAGATGTCTATGATGAAAATATTGAATTTAAATTAAATAAAGCAAATGTATTAGGCTCTGGAAAAGATGTCCTGCTCGTATCCTGTGGAGAAATTGTTCCATATGCAAAGAAGGCAATGGAAATGCTGAATGAAAAAGGAATTTCTACTGGCTTGATTGATATGTACTGTATCAAGCCATTCGATGAGCAGACATTGATTGAAGCATGTCAGGATATAAAACTTGTTGTTGTGATTGAAGAGCATAATCCTTTTGGTGGATTGGGATCAATGACGGCACAAGTACTGGGTCATCACTGTCCAAAACGTCTGGTTGAAATCAATCTGCCAGATGAGCATTTAATTTCGGGTACGAATAAAGAGATGTTTGCGTACTACGGTCTAGATGAAAAAGGAATTGTTGCAAGGACTATTAAAGAACTCGGTATATGAAATACGTTCTGAGTATTGACCAGTCAACACAATCCACCAAGGCTGTCTTATTTGATGAGCAGGGAAAATTACTGCAACGAGCTGACAAGAAACATAAACAGATTGTTGATGAAAATGGGTACGTTTCCCATGACCCAATTGAAATTTACGAAAATACATTATATGTGATTCGACAGGTTGTTGCAGAAGCGGGTATTCACAAGGATGATGTCGCATGCCTTGGTATATCCAATCAGCGAGAAACAACAGTGATGTGGGACAAAGAAGGTAAGCCATTGGCTGATGCTGTTGTATGGCAATGTTCACGAGCAAAAGATATAGCAGAACAATATAAAGATTCTTCAGACAGAATCTGCAAAATTACAGGGATTCCATTGTCACCGTACTTTCCAGCATGCAAGATGAAATGGCTTATCAATCATACTGTCCATGGGGACGAATACTGTTTAGGGACAATTGACACCTGGCTGATTTACAATCTGACGTGTAAAAAGGAATTCAAGACAGATGCATCAAATGCATCCAGAACACAGCTTTATGATCTTCATACGGGGACTTGGTCGGAAGAATTATGCGCTCTATTTGATATTCCAAAAGAGAATCTTCCTGAAATCTGTGATTCTAATGCATGTTTTGGCTCAACCGATGCCGATGGCTTCTTTGATAAGCCAATTCCGATCGTGGCAGTGCTTGGTGATTCTCATGCAGCATTGTATGGCCAGGGGTGTCACAGCAGAGGACAGGTGAAAACAACACTTGGAACTGGTTCCTCTATTATGATGAATATCGGTACAGAGGAAAAACACAGTACAAATGGTTTGACTACATCATTGGCTTGGAGTATTGATGGTGTGCGTGAATATGTACTAGAAGGAAATATCAATTATGCAGGTGCGGTAATCACTTGGCTGCAGGATGATCTGCATCTGATCGAAGGACCGCAGGATACAGTGGATGCTGTGAAAAATGCAAATCCGATGGACGAAACGGTACTTGTACCTGCCTTTACAGGGCTGGGTGCACCATATTGGGTCAACGATGCGAAAGCAATGTTCTGCGGTATGAGTCGCACAACAAAAAGAAATGAATTGATTAAAGCAGCGGTGGAATCAATTGCTTTTCAGATAACAGATGTATTAAATGCAATGACATCGGATTCCGGGCTTGTTATCAAGCAGGTGAAGACGGATGGAGGTCCAAGCAAGAATCAGTATTTGATGCAGTTCTTAGCGGATACCGCCAGGACAACTGTCTGTGCCAGTACACAGGAAGAACTGTCAGCGATAGGTGCAGCATATCTTGCAGGAATTCATGCGGGTATCTATCAAAAAGAAAAGATTTTTGCGTATCGAGAATATTCAGAATACCATGATTCACTCGATTCTGATTGTTATCAGAAAAGAATGGACCGCTGGAGTCGAGCAGTTCATATGCTGAAAAATGCATATGACAGCCGAGAAGGAGAATGATATGTGGTGGAAGAAAAATATGGAACCATTAGACTGGTCACGTTTTAATGATATCTTGATAGAAGATGAAAATGGTGAGATTCAGCCGATGTCTCAACCATACTTTAAGGCAAAGAAAATTGCTGAAGGAACATGGCAGGTCCTGTCGGATGGAGACTATTCCTATCTGATTGAAGGAGAAGATGAAGCGATTGTAATTGATGCCGGCATGGGAGCAGGCAATATCCGTGCTTTCTGTCAGACCTTGACTTCAAAACCAATCTACCGGATGCTTTTATCTCATTGCCATTGGGATCATACATGCAACTGCTATCTATTTGATGCAGTGTATATGTCAGAGACATCTTACATTAGAAGATCAGAACCGATTGGCGAATTTGCAGAACGTGGGATGAATTTTCCATCTGATTATCCTGTCGTCTTTATAAAAGAAGGCGATGAGATTGATCTTGGAAACCGTAAATTGGAAGTGTATGCAATTTCCGAACATGCATTAGGTTCACTGCAGTTTTTAGATCGAAAGAATCGCATTCTTTTCTGCGGAGATGAATTGAATGGAAATTTCTTTGATTCACGGATTTCTGTTGAGACTTCATTTAAAAATGTATGTCGATGGAAATCATTCCGCGATGCATATGATGTACTTGCTGCAGGAAATGGACTGCATGATGCAGTTTATGTAGATCGTTACTATGAGACATTAAAATATATTCTGGAAGGGCATGCACAGGAAGGTGTAGAACATTATGTGCCGTATAATGACCGCTTTGCCAGTATCGATGAAAAAGATGGTCTGCCGGTTTATGCCAGAAGAACCCCACATTTCCGTAGTCTTGTTAAACCATTGATGGATGCAGGTTATGAAGAAGATCTGGCAATCAACCATGGCAGAGCATGCTTTAATCTCTTACGAAAACTGACACCGGATGGGATTTTTGACCGACAATTAAAGAAGAATGACTGCACTGTATGTTATTATTTAAATCGTATTTGGGATGATGATGAGAATAATAATTTAATCTAAAGCTAGAATATAATAGTTGAAAGAGGAGAATGTATGTTCAATCTATTTAAAAATAAAAAAGAACCCGAAACAACTGTATCTGATGATGCAATCCTTGCAGTAGCAGATGCGGAGTTAGCAGACATTACTACAGCACCAGATCCGATGTTTGCAGAGAAAATGATGGGAGATGGAATTATTTTCTTAGCCCAAGAAGATGAAGCAGTAATTTGTGCACCAGCAAATGGTACATTAACTGCCTTATTTCCAACTGGGCATGCATTTGGGATAACTATGAAAAATGGTGTAGAACTGTTGGTTCATATTGGGATTGATACTGTTAATGCAAATGGTGCTGGTTTTTCTTTAATGAAAGCAAAGCAGGGTCAATATGTTTCTGCGGGGACACCTATTGTAAAGGTGAATTTAAAAGAATTAGAAAAGGATTACTATACAGGAGTGATGATGATCATCACAAATACTGCTGGACAGAATATCCAACTGAAAAAAACAGGATTAGTAAAATCTGGGGAACAATTAAATTGATATAGAGCAACGATTTTGAATCGTTGTTTTTTGTCGAGAAATTACACCACCTTCTTAGACGAATGAAAGAATAAGCAGAAGAGGTTATAGCAAGATATCTATCGCATGAATCTGAAAGTATAGGACAATTATGAAAAATATTGATGATGTATTAAATCATGAATCGCCTAGCCATCTTTTTCCATTCTTCTGGCAAAAAGGGCAAAGTGATGAAGTAATCAAAGAGTATATTAATAAAATGTACGAGCAGGGGATTCGTAATTTTTGTGTTGAATCCAGACCGCATCCTGAATTCTTAGAAGATGGATGGTGGAATACAATGAATGTAATCGTATCTGAGGCAGAAGCACATGATATGCATGTTTGGATATTAGATGATGATAAATTTCCAACAGGGCATGCGAATGGGAAAGTGCCGGATGAACTCAAAAGAAGATATCTGACATATCATTGTTTTGATCTGGAGTCGAATGGAAAAGAAGTGGAAATTGATATTTCAAAACCTGCTGGCATGCGGGCTTTAATGAGTGATCCAAGACACCAGCAAGATCATGCTCTGGCATGTGTGGCAGTGAAAAAGGATACGAGTGGACCGCATCGCATCTTTACTGGAACAGAACTGGATCTGACGGAAAAGAGCTATGATGGGACTTTAACAGTTGACCTGCCTGTCGGCAACTGGAGCATTTTTGTACTTTATATTACATTATGCAGTGACGGAAGAAATGTAGAAGATTATCTGGATCCAATGCGGCCGGAAGCAGTTGATATTCTTTTACGGGAAGTTTATCAGAAACATTACGAACATTACGCTGACCGTTTCGGCAGTACGATATGCGGTTTCTTTTCTGATGAACCGTCTTTTGGTAATTCCTCCAGCCGTAAAGAAATGATTGGCAAAAGTGATATGCCGCTGCCATGGAATGAAGAAGTGGAGCGTCAATGGATACAAAATGGGCTGGATATTGCTGATTTGATCTATCTGTTCGGTGGAGAAGGAAAGCATGCTTCCATGTGCCGTTATCAGTATATGGATATTATTACGCGTTTATATCAAAAGAACTTTACGGGTAGGATTGGTGAATGGTGCCGTGCGCATCACGTTGATTATATTGGCCATGTGATTGAAGACGATAACGTACATGCAAGACTCGGGGTCGGACCAGGACATTATTTCCGTGCCGTTGATGGGCAGGATATGGCAGGTATTGATATCATTGGCGGTCAGGTGGTCCCTGGAATGGACTATCATCATGATTCCTTTTCTACCGGGGGAAGTGATGGGGAATTCTATCACTATGCACTGGTACGGATGGGAGCTTCTGCTGCAAAGCTGGATTCGAAAAAACAGGGACGTCTTATGTGTGAGGCATTTGGCGCGTATGGATGGGCAGAAGGTCTGAAGACAATGAAATGGATCACGGATCATATGATTTCTCATGGTGTCAATTGGATTGTACCGCATGCATTTGATCCTGCTGATTTTCCTGATTGGGACTGTCCGCCGCATTTTTATGCACATGGTATGAATCCACAGTATCCATACTTTCATGAATGGTCCGGCTATGCTGATAGACTCTGCCAAATCTTCTCTCATGGGGTGAAACAGGCTCAAGTCGGTGTTCTCTATCATGCTTTTGCGGAATGGTCTGGAAATACAATGATGTTCCAGGAGCCATGTAAAGTACTTCAACAGCACCAGATAGATACAGATATCATCAGTGAAGATTATTTGATGAAGGCTGTCATTAATGAGAATGCATATCAGATCAATCATTGTTCTTATCGGTCTCTAGTCATTCCAGGATGTGATGAATTGCCTGAACAATTTATTGAATGCATCAATCGTATAGCGGAAGCAGTACCTGTTTATGCAGTACAAAATGCTCCAGTGGAATTGCATGCAGAAATTGTATCATTGGAAGATCTTCCGGCACTTTTAAGTGATCAGACGGAAATACATGTTTCTTCCTATTTGCCGCATTTAGTTGCTTATCAATATCGGTGTCAGGATGGAACCGCATGGATGTTTACAAATGAAAGCATTTCTGAAGCGCTAGACAGCGATATTACAATCCTGGGGAATCAGCCTATGATGATCTATGATGCTTTCGCAAACACAACGTATCATCTTCAGGCAGACTATTCTGATCAGACCGCATTCCACCTGCACCTTGCACCATATGAATCTATGGTGATTGTTTCAGGTGACAGTAAACAGATGCAGCCGCAAAGAGGAGATTTGTCACAGGAAATTATGGACGGTTTTGCAATTTCTATGCAGAGCTATGACAGTTCACTTTCTTTGGCTGTAAAGGAGACAAGCACTGGAGAATTGAATGGGCTCTATCTGCATTTCAGTGGAAAGATTACATATTCCTTTTCTTTCTCTTTGGATGATACACAGGCAATGCTGTTCATTCCTGAAGCATACGAAACTGTACAGTTGATTTTAAATGGCAGTGACTGCGGCACAAGAATTGTTCCGGAATATCTGTTTGATCTCAGTACAAATGCGGTAAAAGGCATCAATCATGCTGAATTGATTGTGGTAAATAACTTAGGAAGATCACAAAGGGATGCATTTTCAATGTATCTGCCAATGGAGAAGCTTGGCATTGTATCTTCAGTTCAAATCTACAAGAAAAAAGAATGATATTTTAAAAGAAATCTAACAGTAAACAATCGTGTGGTTGACAGATAGACAGCTGACATATAATAGAA
>CAYLQV010000050.1:0-11040 GCA_964385925.1 uncultured Galactobacillus sp.
AGGTGAATCAAGCTCGCTGCCAGGTCATCAAGAGAAGAGCAATCTTCTCTTTTTTATTTGTTTCAAAATGCATGTAATAGAGACAGATGAAAAATGCCGAATTAAGCGCATTTCGTGAGCTTTACATGCATATTCGGAGTATAATATCCAAGCGTGAGGCAGAATATTATGAGAGAATTCAAAACACAGACAAACAACTTAGAAGAAACACATCTGCTGGGAGAAAAGCTTGGCAGAAACGCCAGTGAAAATATGGTTTTTTTACTTGATGGAGACCTCGGTGCCGGCAAGACAACGCTGACCCAGGGCATTGCTAAGGGACTTGATATAAAGAAGAATGTCACCAGTCCTACCTTTACCATTCAGAAGATCTATCACGGCAGAATGCCTCTGTATCATATTGATGCATACCGTTTAGAAGGAATTGATCAAGACCTTGGCTTTGAAGAATATTTCTATGACGACGGACTGACAGTTATCGAATGGTCGCAGTTTGTACCGAAGCTGATCCCGGATGAATACATGCGCATCTCCATCAAGCTGCTGGAAGAGAACTCCAGAGAGTTTGTCTTCACAGCTCATGGAAAACAATATGAAGATCTATTGGAGGAATTGATATGATCACATTATGTATGGATACAAGTCATACGTGGCTTGTCGTTGGATTGATCAAGGATGATAAAGTGATTGCCAAGGTCCAGGAAGCCTGCTGGAAAAAGCAGTCGGAAGAACTGTTCCCGAAGCTGATCAAGATGATGGATGGAGTAAAGCTGCAGCCGGAGGACATCGATCAGATTGTTATTTCAGAAGGTCCGGGTTCCTATACAGGTGTCCGCATTGCGATGACAGTTGCTAAAGTGTTCTGCGCGATGAGAGAGCTTCCTCTTTATACAATCGGCACCCTGCAGCTGTATGCTGGCATGGAGAAGTGCCGGGTCGTAACAGATGCACGCGGAAATCGTGTTTATACATGCACGTATGAAAACGGAAAGGCTGTCGGAGAACTGGAAGCAGTTGAGATTGCTGATCTGGAGATTGATGAAAATGAAAAGGTCATCGGAGACGGTGCCCTGGTTGGACGCGAAAATGTCTGGCCTGATATTGTTGAGAACTTTGCGGCTCTGCAGAAGGAATGGAAAAAGGCAGAGAATGTTCATCTGGTCATTCCGGAGTATCTGAAGCCAAGTGAATCCTACCTTGTCAAGAAAGCATGATCCGCATCAGTGAGGAAAAAGACATTCCGCTGCTGGTGGAAATGGAAAAGGAACTGTTTCCGTCTTCCCCATGGCCGGAAAGTGAATTCATCTATGAGTTCACTGAGAATCCTTTCTCAACAATTTATATTTATGAAGCAGATGGCGTACCTGCCGGCTTTGCGGATCTTTGGATCACATATGAGCAGGCACAGATTGCTAATATCGCTGTCAGTAAGAAATATCAGGGAAAAGGCTATGGAGATGCACTGCTGAGGCACTGTATTCAGCAGGGAATCAAGAATGGCTGTGAGAATCTGACGCTGGAGGTAAGGGTCTCCAATGACCGTGCCATTCAGGTTTATGAAAAGAACGGCTTTATCACCGTGAATAAAAGAAAGAATTACTATGATGATGGGGAAGATGCCTATCTCATGGTCAAACCATTAGGAGGTCTAGAATATGACAATGATACTGGCGCTTGAGTCGAGCTGTGATGAAACAGCATGCGCGGTAATTAAGGACGGAAAGGATATCCTCTCTTCCGTTGTATCAAGTCAGATCAACGTACATACACAATACGGCGGCGTTGTACCGGAAGTTGCCAGCCGCATCCATGTTGAGAATATTTCCACTGTTGTAACAGAAGCCATTACCAGAAGCGGTGTCACGATGGATGACATCGATGCCGTTGCCTTTACACAGGGACCTGGTCTGATTGGCTCACTGCATGTCGGTGTTCAGGCAGCCAAGACGCTGGCCTGGGAATTTCACAAGCCGCTGGTGCCAATCAACCACATGACCGGACATATTTATGCCAACCGCTTTGCGCTTGACCATGATCTGAAGTTCCCATTGCTGGCATTGGTCATCTCCGGCGGACATTCACAGCTGGTCTGGATGGAAAATGACTGGGACTTCAAAGTCTTGGGCACAACCAGAGATGATGCCATCGGTGAAGCATACGATAAGGTATCCAGAGTCCTGGGTACAGGATATCCTGGCGGACCTGTCATTGATAAGATGGCCAAGGAAGGAAAACCGCATTATACACTGCCGACACCAAAGGTCGACGGAAAGTATGACTTCTCCTTCTCCGGTCTGAAGACAGCTGTCAGCCAGCTGATTGCCAGAGAAGAAAGAGCAGGCAGACCGATTATCAAGGAAGATGTTGCCTATGCTTTCCAGGAGACTGCTCTGCAGTCCATGGTCGGCAAGACGCTGCAGGCTGTTCAGGATCTCCATCCAGCGATGGTCATCACTGCCGGCGGGGTTGCCGCAAACAGCCGCCTGAGAGTCATTCTGGCAGAAGGCATGAAGCAGTTCCCGGAAATTGAACTGTCTCAGCCGCCAATCAAGTTCTGCACGGATAACGCTGCCATGATCGGCGCATCCGGCTATATTGCATACAAGCATGGGCTGTTTGGAACATTCGATGTCGCTGCTGATCCGGGTCTTTCTATGCCTGGTGAAGAATAATTGTACAAAATCGTGTAAAAATTCACAAAATTTTTCACAAATTACACAATCAGTGATAAAATTGAACCGGTGATGAATATGGAAAGTAATGAAAGAAAAGTACCTCGTGCTACATTGCAGAGATATCCGGTTTATCTGAAAGCACTCAGAAAACTGAAGACAGACGGCGTGGAGAGGATCATGTCACGTCAGCTGGCAGATTATGTAGGGATTGAATCGACGACAATCCGCCGTGATTTCAGCTTCTTAGGGAATCTGGGAAAGCAGGGCTACGGCTATAACGTGGATTCTTTGATTCAGATCTTTTCAGACCAACTGGGTGTCAGCTTCGATGAGAAGATCATCCTGATCGGTGCCGGCAACTTAGGAAGAGCACTTTTGAACTACAATCACTGGAACCATGTGGTCGGTGAAATTGTTTGTGCGTTTGACCTGAAGCCGGAAAATGTAAAGGGTTCCTTAGTTCCTGTCTATGATATCAAGGATCTTTCGGAAAAAATGCCGAAGGGATGCAGAATAGCTATTCTCTGCATCAACCAGAATGTACAGGAAACAGTGGATCTTTTAGTCAAGGAAGGCATCCGTGGATTTGTCAGCTTCTCGCTGGAGCATTTCTCTGTTCCGCAGGGCGTCTATGTCAGATCGGTCGATGTCGTATCTTCCATTCAGGAACTTGTCTTTGAGACAAACTCCATGAAGGACTAATTAAAAATTTTGATATTAATAGGAGAGTTTTAATATGCCAACAGAAATGAGTATCCGTGAGCTTTATGAGCTCACCAAAGAAGGAACAGAACTGGAAAAGGACCAGATTGAATATGTTCAGCTGCAGGGCTGGATCAGAACGAACCGTGCCGGCAAGAATGTATCATTCATTGCATTGAATGATGGTACCTATTTTCAGAATGCTCAGGTCGTATATTCGGCGGATACTTTATCCAACTACGACGAGGTCGCAAAGTTCGGTACCGGTACATCAGTCAGTGTCATCGGCAAATATGTCGTTACAACGGATGCACCGCAGCCATTTGAAATCCAGGCAACAGAAGTTGTTCTGGAAGGTGCATGCGATCCTGCCTATCCGCTGCAGAAGAAGAGACATTCCTTTGAATATCTGCGTGAGATCGGGCACTTAAGACCGAGAACAAATACATTTGAAGCTGTCTTCAGAGTGAGAAGCTGTCTGGCAATGGCAGTGCATCAGTTCTTCCAGGACCAGGGCTTTGTATATGTCAACACACCGCTGATCACCTCAAATGATGCAGAAGGTGCCGGTGAGACATTTACTGTTACAACTAGAGACGATGCCGAATATGATGAAGATTTCTTTGGCAAGCATGCAAGCCTGACTGTTTCCGGTCAGCTGCAGGCAGAAGCATATGCGATGGCATTCCGTGATGTCTATACTTTCGGACCAACCTTCCGTGCGGAGAATTCAAACACTACAAACCATCTGGCAGAATTCTGGATGATTGAACCGGAAATGGCATTCGCTGATCTGGATTATGATATGGATGTCATCGAAGATCTGATCAAGTACTGCATTAACTATGTTTATGACAACTGTCCGGAAGAAATGAAGTTCTTCAATGAACGGATTGATACAACCCTGAATGAAAGACTGAACAAGGTCAGAAATTCTGATTTCAGAAGAATGACATATACAGAAGGAATTGAACTGTTGAAGAAGGCTGTCGCAGACGGTGTCAAGTTCGAGAATACAAAGATCGAATGGGGCATGGATCTGATGACGGAGCATGAAAGATATCTGTGTGAGAAGATTGCGGACGGACCATTGTTCCTGACGGATTATCCAAAAGATATCAAGGCTTTCTATATGAGACAAAATGAAGATGGAAAGACGGTCGCTGCGGTTGACTGCCTGGTTCCGGGTGTTGGTGAACTGGTCGGCGGATCACAGAGAGAAGAGCGTCTCGACGTCCTGGAAGCACGCATGGATGAACTTGGCATGAACAAGGACTTCCTGCAGTGGTATCTGGATCTGAGAAGATACGGAGGCTGTCAGCATGCTGGATTTGGTGTCGGCTTTGAAAGACTTGTCATGTATGTGACCGGCATGGAGAATATCCGTGACGTTATTCCATTCGCAAGGACCCCACGGAATCTGCAGTTCTAAAAGAATTGAAATCAGAACAGGAATGCGGTAACCTTACAAGGCTGGCATTTCTGTTTTTTATTGGTAAAGGAAAGGAGACTGCATATGCTGTATTCAATATCAAAAGCATCCAAAGCGTATGGTGCGGATGAGATCTTCAGCGATGTGACCTTTGAAATTAAAGGTACGGAGAAGATTGCCATCGTCGGCCGCAACGGATGCGGTAAAACAACATTTCTTCGCTGCATGTGCGGTGAAGAATCCTTTGACAGTGCGAATGTAGCCCGTCAGAACGGGACTGAGATCGGTTATCTGTCGCAGAAAGTATTGGCACATGATGACTGGACAGTCGAACAGGAATTGATGACCATTTATGCACCGGTGTTTGCACTGCAGAAAAAGATGAATGAACTTGAAGACAGAATGGCCGAAGACTATTCCGAAAAAGTCATGAACCAGTATGCGGAGGCACAGGAAAAGTTTGAAGCAATGAACGGCTATCACTGGGAGTCTGAGATGAAGACAGTATTTACGCGCTTCGGATTTCCAATTGAACAGCTGTCAAAGAAGATTGGTGAGTTCTCCGGCGGTCAGAAGACTAGGATTGCTTTTGTAAAGCTGCTGCTGTCAAAACCGGATATTTTGCTGCTGGATGAACCGACAAACCACTTGGATATTGATGCGATTGAATGGCTGGAAGGATATGTCAAAAACTATCCAAAGGCTGTTGTTATTGTTTCGCATGACCGCATGTTCCTGGATCATACGGTAGACTGTGTCTACAGTATGGAATATGGAAAGATGAAGCGGTATACAGGCAACTATTCCAGCTTTGTAGTAGAGCGTGAGAATGATCTGGAACGGCAGCAGGCTGCTTATGACCGCCAGCAGAAGGATATAGAACGTCTGCAGGCATTGATAGAAAAGTTCCGCTATAAGAAGAATAAGGCCGCCTTTGCACAGTCTAAGATCAAATATCTGGACCGTATGGAACTGGTGACCGTCGATAAAGGTGACAGCAGAAATTTTCATGCCCACTTTACTCCGAACTTAAAAGGCGGCGAGAAGGTCCTGGAGACAGACCATCTGGCAATCGGCTATGATCATGTCCTGACTGAAGTCACAATGAAGATGAGAAGAGGCGACAGGATAGCCGTCATCGGTCCAAACGGGACCGGCAAGTCAACATTTGTCAAGACTTTAATGGACTTGATCCCGTCATTAGGGGGAGCTTTCCTGTTTGGCCATCAAATTGAGAAGGGATACTTTGATCAGCAGCTGGCACAGTTCTCTTCCGGCAAGACAGTCATTGAAGAACTGTGGGATGACTATCCAGAATTGGACCGCACAGCTGTCCGTTCTGTGCTTGGACAGTTTTTGTTCAGTGCAGATGATGTCTTCAAGTCTGTTGATGTCCTTTCCGGCGGCGAGAAGGTGCGTCTGTCCTTTGCTAAGCTGCTTCTGCAGCACAGCAATCTGCTGATTCTGGATGAACCGACCAACCATCTGGATATTCCTGGCAAGGAAGCGCTGGAAGAGGCGCTGAAGGGCTTTACAGGCACCATTCTGTTTGTCTCCCATGACCGCTATTTCATCCAGCAGCTGGCGACCGGCCTGCTGAAGTTCGAGAATGGCAGCGCTGAATTCATCGAGAAGAGCTGGAATGAGTATGAGGAAAATGAAGTTGCCAAGGCCTCCATGGTCATGGCAACGGAAAAGAAGGCTTCGGAAGAAGAAAACAAGGCGCAGGAGACAAGACGCCAGCTTTCTCCAGAAGCGATAAAACGTGAGATCAAGAAGCTGGAGGAGCAGATCACTGATAAGGAAGCCGAGCTGGAAGACCTCCGCGACCTCCGCTATGAACCGGAGTATTATCAGGACTATCAGAAAATGAATGCTCTGGACCAGGACATTGATGATGTGCACAATGAACTGGCTCATTTATACAAACAGTGGGAAGAACTCAGTGAAGAAGCATAGAACAGAGATGAAAGTCTCTGTTTTTTTTTGCTTAGGATTGTTATAATGGAAGCGCAATAAAAGGAGAAAAAGATAGATATGTCAAATTGTATCGTAGCACAGTCCGGCGGACCAAGTTCCGTCATCAACGCAACCGTTGCCGGTGTTGTTAAGGCAAACCAGATGAACCCTGTATATGAACATGTATACGGCGGATTAAATGGTATTGAAGGAATCCTGCAGGAAAGATTTGTTGATTTAACAAACATGCCTGAACATGAGAACCTTGTTCTGCGTCAGACACCGTCTTCTGCTTTAGGCTCATGCCGTTATAAGCTGAAGAGAGAGAATGTAGAAGATTTTGAAAAGATTATCAATATCATGGACAAGTATGATATTGAAACACTGTTCTACACAGGCGGCAACGATTCCATGGACACTGTCGCTGCTTTATCTGAATATGCTGCAAAGAATAACATTACCAACCACAGATTTGTCGGCTGCCCTAAGACAGTAGACAACGATCTGATGGAAACAGACCACTGCCCTGGCTTTGCATCTGCTGCAAAGTTCATTGCTACAACTGCTCTGCAGTGCTGGTATGATGTCAACGTATATCCATCTACCCGTAAGGAAGTCTTCATCCTTGAGACAATGGGAAGAGATGCAGGCTGGTTAGCAGCATCTGCATGCTTATGCGGCAAGGTCGATCTGCTGATTGTTCCTGAACAGCCGTTTGACAAGGAAGTCTTCTTAAAGAGCGTCAAGAAGATTGTTGATGAAAAGTCCAAGTGCTTCGTTGTTGTATCTGAAGGTGCTCACTATGCAGACGGTTCCTACCTCGCTGCTGGCGAAGCTAAGAATGATAAGTTCGGACATGCAGTGCTCGGCGGTGCCGGCAAGGCTCTGGAATCCATGATCCTGGATGCTGAAGCAGCTCCAAGATGCAAGGTGCAGGATCTTTCTACAGCACAGAGATGCCATGCAACAGAACAGTCCCTTGTTGATGTGACAGAGTCCTTCAGACTCGGTATGTCCGCATTGAACAGATCTGCTGACAAGGCATTCACAGGCAAGATGGTCGGTGTCAAGAGAAGAGCCGGCGAAGTATATGATGCAGAATTCTTTGCTATCGATGCTTCCAAGGTTGCAAATTTTGTCAAGAATTTCCCAGTTGCATGGCTGCTTCCTGAATACAAGGGAATCACAGAAGAAGGCTACAATTATCTCAACCCGCTGATCAGCGGAAACCCAGTCATCCTGATGCAGGACGGCGATGGTCTGCCTGAGTATGTACAGCCTTACTACATGAGAGGCGAAGAAGCTTTAGTAGCTAAGAAGTAATCCAAGAAGAGCACTGCGGTGCTCTTTTTTTCTGCAGCTCTGGCATGTGACGGAACGTATCAGTTGACATCAGAGGTTAGTTAGCGTAGACTAATCACTGTTAAAGGAGAACTCTATGAACCTGAAGGAACTGAAAATAGGACAGACTGGAAAAATCACTGCTATTGGAGGTGAAGGAGAACTCCGTCAGCATTTCCTTGATATGGGCATGATTCCAGGCACTGAAGTGACGGTGACTAAATATGCTCCGATGGGCGATCCGATTGAGATCATGCTGCATGGCTATGAGCTGACGATCCGCCTGGCGGATGCTGAAAAGATCACGGTCGAAAGAATCACTGCCAATCAGTTGAAAAAGAATCAGTCAGTCAGAAAAGAAAAGCTGCATCCTGGCCTTGGTGAAGGCGGCAAATACCATGACCGCAGAACAGCGCATCCGCTTCCAGAAGGCACTACACTGACTTTTGCCTTAGCCGGCAACCAGAACAGCGGCAAGACAACATTGTTCAATCAATTGACAGGATCCAATCAGCACGTCGGCAATTTTCCCGGCGTGACTGTTGACCGCAAGAGCGGTGAGATCCGCAATCACCACAATACCAGCGTCACTGATCTTCCTGGCATCTATTCACTTTCACCTTACACAAGTGAAGAAATTGTCTCGCGTGAATTTATCTTAGAGGAAAAGCCAACCGGTATCATCAATATCGTCGATGCAACAAATATTGAAAGAAATCTTTATCTGACCATGCAGCTGATGGAGCTGGATCGGCCGATGGTGCTGGCTCTCAACATGATGGATGAGATGCGCAATAACGGCGGTTCTGTGCTGATCAATGACATGGAAGATGCGTTAGGCATTCCAGTTGTTGCCATCTCTGCTTCCAAGAATGAAGGTATAGATGAGCTGGTCGATCATGCACTTCATGTTGCTAAATATCAAGAGAAGCCAAGCCGTAAGGATTTCTGTGATGAGAACGACCATGATGGCGCAGTGCACCGCTGCCTGCACGGCATCATGAATCTGATTGAAGATCATGCAAAAGCGGCTGGCATTCCGCTCCGCTTTGCGGCAACCAAAGTAGTTGAAGGTGATGAACGCATTCTAGAAGCACTGCATTTTGAGCAAAATGAAAAAGATATGCTGGAGCATATCATCACTCAAATGGAAGAAGAAAGAGGACTGGACAGAGCGGCAGCAATCGCTGATATGCGTTACAGCTTTATCGAAAAGCTCTGTGATCAGACAGTTGTCAAGCCAGTGGAGTCGAAGGAACATGAGAGATCGAGAAAGATTGACCGTATTCTGACGGGCAAATATACAGCGATTCCATTCTTCATCGGCATTATGGGTCTGGTCTTCTATCTGACCTTCAATGTAATAGGTGCATACCTGCAGACGCTGCTGGAAGAAGGCATTGGTGCCTTGACGAATGCAGTTGATGCATGGATGACATCTGCGCAGGTCAATAGTGTTGTACATTCCCTAGTGATCGACGGTATCTTCAATGGTGTCGGTACAGTTGTCAGCTTCATTCCAATCATCGTGATCCTGTTCTTCTTCCTGTCTATTCTGGAAGACAGCGGCTATATGGCGCGTGTTGCCTTTGTGATGGATAAGCTGTTGAGAAAAATCGGTTTATCCGGACGCAGTATTGTGCCGATGCTGATTGGCTTTGGATGTACGGTGCCTGGTGTCATGTCTGCCCGGACGCTTCCTTCTGATCGTGACCGAAAACTGACGATCCTGCTTACACCGTTCATGAGCTGCAGTGCAAAGCTGCCAATCTATGGTTTCTTTGCAAATGCATTCTTTCCTTCGCAGGCAGGATGGGTCATGCTTGCATTGTATTTCCTCGGCATCCTGATGGGCATCATTGTTGCACTGGTATCGAAGGAGACAGTGTTTCATGGTGAGGCAACGCCGTTTGTCATGGAGCTGCCGAACTACCGTCTGCCAAGTGCCAAGTCGACCTGGATGCTGATGTGGGAGAAGGCAAAGGACTTCCTGCAGAGAGCGTTCACAGTTATCTTTGTAGCGACCATCATCATCTGGTTCCTGCAGCACTTTGATCTATCACTGAATTTGATTGATGACTCTTCAACCAGCATTCTGGCAGTGGCAGCTGGCGCGATTGCTCCTATTTTTAATCCAATCGGTTTTGGTGACTGGCGCATTGTTACGGCATTGATCACTGGCTTCATGGCAAAGGAATCTGTTGTATCGACTATCTCCGTGCTGTTTGGCAGCACCGCTGAGATTATGAGCGCCATTACACCGCTGGCAGCTTTTTCTCTGCTGGTCTTCTGCCTGTTGTATACGCCATGTGTTGCGGCTGTTTCCGCTATTAAGCGCGAGCTCGGTGGAAAATGGGCGTTCTTCATTGTAATCTTCCAATGTGCTCTTGCCTGGTCTGCTGCATTCATAGTACATTTAATTGGTATCCTGATAGGACTGGTATAATTCATGGAACCTTTAAAGAAAGAAAGAGAATCTGTTGAAAATTATCTGGCATCAATCCTTGATCTGCAGAAGCAGAATGGGATGTGCTTTTCAGTGGACGTAGCCCGCGACTTGGGCTTCTCCAAAGCCAGTGTCTCAGTAGCAATGAAGAAGATGAGTGAAGAAGGCTATGTCAGTTTTGGTGAGTCGCATGAGCTGGTCTTAAGTGAAGCTGGTCACAAGATTGCCAAGGAAGTACTGGCAAAGAGAAAACTTCTGAAGGAAGCTCTGGTAGCAATCGGCGTCAGTGAAAAGAATGCTGAAGCAGATGCTCATCAGATTGAGCATTCCATCAGTGATGAGACAAACCGGAAGCTGTATCATTATCTAAAGGGCCAAATGAAAAAGAACTGACGCGCATCAGTTCTTTTTTCTGTTATGGCGGAGAAGGAGGGGTTCGAACCCTCGCACGCTTTCACGTCTGCCGGTTTTCGAAACCGGTCCCT
>CAYLQV010000051.1:0-11017 GCA_964385925.1 uncultured Galactobacillus sp.
ACTATTCTGTCCGAAAAACCGCACTTTGGATACCCACGGATGATTTACCATTTACGGTCTATTTCTGTTTTTGTCTCTTTCTAGATAATCGTCATCTGTAAAAGTGCTCAGTTCTTGAGGACGGTAGCAATAAATAGTTTTCTCAGCTGATAAAAATTGAAGCATATTTAACATTCTTACTTCCTCTTCATTATTTGATTCAATATGTTGAGACACTGTATTTTTTTTGTAAATACCTGAATCATATAAAACTATCAAATCAAATGGAGAGATTGGAAATATGATTATTAATCCGATAACCGCAGCACCAACACTAAATTTATGAAATGGATTAAAAGCTATTACCGGAGTGTCGGATGATATCAATTCTGTTTTGGTCTCGTAATGAATGGTGAGTAATTGTAAATCATCGATATATTTAACTAAATCCTTAGCCCATTCCACGTTTTGTGTTGGAGATGCTTTGTCTTCATAATTCTTTAATAACTCATTTTTTACTTCATCATTAAATGGAATGTTTTTATATGAGGCAAATGATTTGGCTTGCTCAATATAAAGCTCTCGGTTAATTTTGTATTTATGGTTATATTCTGCTTCAGTACGCATTAGTTGATAAATTGAGAACTCTTTTAACGATGAAATATGCTCTTCATCAAGATTTAGATTATTTTTCGCCTCTTTAATAATGTTTGCCCATTTTGCTTCTAGCTGTCCTAATTGCTGCTCTATGGTACCATCTTCACCATAAAAGTAATCATCATAACATTGATTATTGCATGGAACATTTGAAAATATTGCTTTATTGTTCAAGTTTAGCAATGAGAACTTTTCAAATTCATTTGCAAATAATCGCATATAAAATTGAGGTACATAATGTTGTTTTTTCTTATCAGGCATAACACAATCCTTTCTTTTATTATAGATTATTCCTAAATGTAAATATACGATGTTAATATAGAATATATGAAGACGAAATATCGGCACTTCTCTGGTGTTACAGAGCAGAGAAAAAGAATAATGAGAAAGATACGCAGCAAAGATACTAACTGTGAGCTTCTTTTAAGACATGCTCTTTGGCATTATGGCTATCGATATCGTAAGAACTATAAAAAGCTTCCTGGGAAGCCGGACATTTGCATAACGAAATACAAGGTAGCAATATTCTGCGATTCTGATTATTTCCACGGACGTGATTGGAACAGCAAATTGAAAGAAAAGGTCAAGAAGGGCAATAACAATCAGTACTGGACACTGAAGATTCAGGAGAACATTGATCGCGACAACAAGGTTGATGCACAATTGCGTGGAATGGGGTGGACAGTGATTCATTTCTGGTCATCTGATATTATCAAAAATGTAGATATGTGTGTTGATGAAGTAAATGATATCATTGAATCAGTAAAGGAAGAGGATACAGAAGATGACATATATTAAGAAAGCAGTTGAATATGATAAGACTGATCCTCACAGTATTGAAGAGTATTCACAGAAACTCATTGGAAAGACTTTCGGCGATGTACTACGTGCAGATGCAGCAGTAGAGGAACCACAAAGTGCTTATGCAGATTCTGTTAGCAGCCGAAATTATAAAGGGGGTATGGGCAATCTCATTGAGGCTCATTTCTTTCATTATGATATCAACAGTGATTCCAGGCCAGATTTTCCTGAAGCTGGCGTAGAACTTAAAGTGACTCCATATAAGATCAATCCTAATGGTAAAAAGGTTGCAAAGGAACGCTTGATAATTACGATGATTGATTATAATGCAATCATCAACGAGACCTTCGAGACAAGTCATCTCTGGAGCAAAGGTAAATTGATGCTCCTGATATATTATTTATTCGAAAAGGATGTCAATAAGCTAGATTATAGAATTGATTACTCAAATCTCTTTACCCCTCCAGAAGAAGATCTGAAGATTATAAAACATGACTTCGAAATCATTGCTAAAAAGGTAAAAGAAGGCAAGGCAAATGAACTATCAGAGTCAGATACTATGTATCTGGGTGCTGCAACAAAGTCTTCTACATCGGTCGTAAGGAGAAAGCAACCAAATAGTGATATTCCTGCAAAACCACGTGCATTTTCTTTTAAATCGACATACATGACCTATGTCCTGAATCATTACATCATTCCAACAAAACCGGAATATGAGAAAATATACGATAATACCGTATCTACACCTTTTGAAGAACAGGTTAATCGTAAGATAAGTAAACATGTAGGTGAAACGGTAAGTGAGCTATGCTCCGAGTATGACATCTCATATGAGAAAGCACCTAAGAACCTTGAATCAATGCTTGCATTCCGGATGCTAGGTACGAAGGGCAATGGTGCAGAAGAATTTGAAAAGGCAGGAATCATCGTTAAATCGATTCGCATTGGGCAGAACGGCAAGATTAAGGAAAATATGTCATTTCCAGTCATTAGATTCACTGAGATTGTAAAAGAAAAATGGGAAGAGTCAACATTTAGAGAGTATCTTGAAGGTACGAGATTCTTCTTTGTAGTCTACGGCACCAATGATAGTGACGAGCTGTATCTGAAAGGCAGCATGTTCTGGAACGTACCACAGGAAGACCTTGAAGGTGATATCAAGGATGTCTGGGAAGAGACAAAAAAAGTCATTGCAGAAGGTCTGAATGTCGATGCTTCCAGTGGAAGACAATGTACCAATCTTCCAAAACAAGCAGATCATCCAGTATGTCACGTAAGACCTCATGCCAGAGATGCAAAAGACACATATCCGTTGCCTACTGGTGGAAAATTCACAAAGCAGTGCTTTTGGCTCAACAACAGCTATATCTTGGCCCAGGTCAAGAAAAATATGCATATATGAACCGGATGACAGCAGAATAAAATGCTGCCATCTTTTCATATTGTATTGATCGATACGGCATTGGATGTTATAATTCTATTGGCAGTCCACAGCCTCTGTCGAAGTGGACAGATTCAAAGATGGCCGTATCTCATACGGCACCTTTTCATATAGGAGGAGAGACTATGAAAGACATCAAAGTAGTAGAGCTTTTTGCAGGCGTAGGTGGTCTGCGATTAGGATTCGAAGCTGCATCAGACCGTTATAAGACAGTCTGGGCGAACCAATGGGAACCGGGCAAGGCAGTGCAGTATGCTGCAGATTGCTATAAGTCACATTTTGGCGAGGATTCCCTGGTCAATGAAGATATCAACACTGTACTGGATCAAGTACCTGAGCATGATCTACTCACAGGCGGATTCCCATGCCAGGACTATTCGGTTGCACATACAGGTGCCAAGGGCATCGAGGGCAAGAAGGGTGTATTATGGTGGTCAATCAATGACATCATTAAGCTCCGGAAGCCGAAATACGTGATATTAGAGAATGTTGATAGATTGCTGAAGTCGCCAGCTAAGCAGCGTGGCCGTGATTTCGGTATCATTTTAAGATGCCTTGCTGATGAAGGGTATACGGTCGAATGGCGTGTCGTCAATGCTGCAGACTATGGTTATCAGCAGAGAAGAAGACGTACATTCATCTTTGCTGCTTCACCAGAGACAAAGACAGCAAAACAGATGAAGAAACTGCCTGAATATGAAGGTAATGAAGACAAATGGATCAACTGGCTCATGAAGGATGGATTCTTTGCTCAGACATTTGCTGTCAAAGATGAGCACATCAAGGACAAGAAGCCTACTTATACGACGGTAGAGCCATATAAGGACCTTGTAGAGGTCACGGACCATTTCAAGGCTGCATTCTGGAATGCAGGCATGATGATCAATGGAAAGATATATTCAGAGGAACTTGTACCAGTAGAAAAAGAGCCAATCACTATTGGACAGCTGATGGAAACCGGAAAGATTGATGAGCATTATTTCATTTCCGGTGAACAAATGCCAAAGTGGGTCTATATGAAGGGTGCCAAGAAGATCAAGAGAAAGTCAGCTGAAGGATTTGAATATACCTTCTCTGAAGGACCGATTGCATTCCCTGATCCGACCGACAAGCCATTCAGGACAATGCTGACCAGTGAAGGCTCATTGAACAGAAGTACCCATGTCATTGCTGACAAGAAAACTGGAATGATCAGAAAACTCACACCTATTGAATGCGAAAGAGCGGACGGTTTCCCAGATGATTGGACAGCGACAATGCCAGAAAGATGGAGATATTTCACTATGGGAAATGCCTTGGTTGTACCTCTAATAAAAGATATGGGGACTACATTGATGAAACAATTTGAAAAGTAGCCTGCAATACATTTCTAGTTGATTATAGAGAAATCTTGATTTTTGCTTAATATATTTTGGACACAACTATATAATAATTAAAATCTTCTAGAAGATAATGTGCGTTATATGTAGAAAGGAGTATTTATGAATATTGCTTTAGTAAATTTACTTTTATCGATTGTTGATACATTTATTACTGATGTATTAATGGATAAAAATGACAAATTACTAAGTAAGATAAAAAAGAAGAGATTTGCAAAAAAATTGCATTCAGATATAAAGATTTTCATTAAAAAAAATCAAAACACATTTATTAATAGTGATACGTTTCTAGAATTTATTAAGCAGTGTAACTTTCTGAATAAAGTGATGCAGAATGCACTAGCTATGGAAAGAACAGAACCAATTGAAGAATTGATGATTTCTTTTGTTGATAAGGCAGAAAAATATGCTTCAAATAATCAAGCAATTATTACTATTAATGACAGAGAAATTTTAGAAGAGTTTTGCTGTTTGATTGATAGAGATATAAATGATTTTTTTCGAAAATCTCTATCTGATTCGGAAAAATATTCAACTACACAAACATTAAATGCTATTAAACAATTTAATACGAGAATTGATAAATTAGAAGATAATAATAACAAAAATAAGTCTGATCTTGTAATTGAACTCAAGTCCATAAACCATCTGAGCAATGGTATAGCGGAAAAACTAGCAAAATCAATATGCAATAAAATATGGTATGGTGAATTTGATGATGAAAGAGAACTATTATCTGCAATCTCAGGAAAATCAACCGATTTAGAAAATGTTGGTGAAATTCTCAATTCAATATTTTTTTCTGATGACAGAAATATCAATGAAGTTAGATATTTAATAAGCCAAATTAAAGATTTAATAATAAGAGAAACAATCATTCGGAATATTCTTCCAATATTGTATTGGAGAAATATTGATGTTTCAGGTTATGATCAATTAGTTTGTTCTAATAATCTTAAGATAATAATTAATTCATTAATTGGCGATGATTTATCATCACTTTTTACAGAACTTATAGAAACTGAGTGTGGATTCGAGATTCATAATTATACGTTTAATAAAGATTTAAAGTTGAGTGAAGAGCCACTTGTTAAACGAATATTTGTAATATATCTATCAAAAAAGAAATTTATTAATAATGAAAATGCAATTGATGAGGAATTGGGAACAACTAATTCACTGCTTTTAGAATTGATTCAAATAGCGTCAAAAATTTCATCATCAAGCAATAAGAAACTTGAAGATGTAAAACAAGAATTTGATTTGGAATTTGAAAAATTATTATCAAAAAAAACTGTATATGAAAGACTTTCGAATGATTTGAAAAATCAATACTATATTTGTTTGATAAAAGTCAGTGTTATATGCAACAACAAATTTTTGGAAGTTTACAGTATGATTCCCGAAGGCACACGACATCTCCCTGAAATACGGAGCTGTTATTATTTACATTTAATAAATGCTGAAACAGTAAAATTTGAAGAACTATATTGTTATTGCTCTGAAGAAAAGGAATACAGTTTATTGGTCGAATATTTAGCAAATCACTGCAATGCAGAAAAAGCAATTGATAACATAAAAAAACATAAAGAGCTTCTCGAATCAGTTCCGGCAATTTTCTTTTTATATAATGATGCTTTGACATCTCTTGGAAAAAAAGATGAGGTGCAAACATCTCTCGCAAAATACAAAGATAAATATTCTGATTATTATGAATATTGGGACATTTATAGAAGAAATGATTCGTCAACATACTCTAATTCTGAGTTTTTCGCAAAATGCAAAGAATATACGTTTAAGTACTTAACTTTGCATTCGTTTGATTTGATGATGAACACACTTCTATTTTATAAACAGTATGAGATTGCCGAAAACTATCTAAATGCCATAAAAAAAATAAATTATGATCCTGTTAAATTGAAGTATTATCAAGCATCAATTTTTTATGGTAATCAAAAGTATATCGATGCCTTAAAACTTTACAAAGAGATATTCGAAAAAGATAAATCAAATTTATCTGTGACTAGAGCCATAATACGTATTTCATTGATTACAAATCGTGACATTGAAGATAAGTATATTCAAACAGCTATTAATAGTAAGAAATGTGATATGCTTTGTCTTGCTGCTCAAGCGTATTATACAAAGAATGATTTTGTAAGTGCTCGTAAATATAACAAACAGGCGTTGTTTTTAAGTGATAATCAAGATAATCCAGCTTTTTTTCAATTTATTCAATTTAAGTTTTCTGAAGAAACAAAAGTAGAAAAGATATCAAAGATTAATGTGGAAACATCAATTGTTTTAGAGGAATGCAATAATCAAACACAGATAATTTATTGTATTCATGATGAACAGGTATTGCCTGAATGCCCTTATATTTGGCATTCAGATGTGCAAATATATTTTGATTATGCTGCAAGCCTGGGATTGTTAAATAGAACCATTGGAGAAATAATTCAAATCAAAAATATTGATTATAAAATAATTGAGATTACACCATTACAAACGTATATTTCTAGAGTGTGTTTTGAAAAGTGCGTGATGAACGGATCTCTGACATCAATTCCAATTCCTGTGGATCATGGTGAAATGAATGTATCTTCTTTCGTTGAACAGATTAAACACTTTCTACCTGAATCAAAAAAAATTGATGATTTAATGCAACAATATAGCAATTTTGATGATGTACCATTACCTCTTCATATGATTTATAAATTTACTGCAGCATCATATACGCAATTTGTTGAAATGATTTTGGAAGACCAAAAATATTGTGTCCGCGAATTTGAAAATGAACAAACGGCTAATACGAATGATTTTATTTTATCTTATACATCATTACTTATATTAAAAAAGATACAATTTCCGATAGAAATCTTGAAAAATTCAAATGTTTATATTACAGATTCTACGTTAATTAAAATAAAAGAAGACACGACAAATATTATTAATCACTATAAAAGAAATGAAGTGTCATATTTAGGAAAATATAATAATAAAATCTTTACCTCGACTGATGATGAATTGACTAAAAATAGATGGATAAAATGGGCAGGAGAACTTGTGAACTATGCAAATAATATCAAAAAAACAACCAATTATTCTGATTGGGAATCCAATAAATACAATTCGTTAAATATGACTGAAATTTTAGGAATTCCCGATTATGATGCAATTTCAGTTTCAGTTAGGGAAGGATATACTTTGGTAGGGACAGAAGCAATGCTAACAACTTTTTCTGAAGCCGAAGATATAAAAATTCAAGTAATTAGTCTTACTAATTGGATGATTACTCAAAAGATAGATTGTGATCAACTAATTCATTTTATCCATCAAATGATTAAAAACGGGTGCATTTTTTCAGTGACAAACGCGTTTGTAGTGTATTTGTCTGGTTGCGTCAAAAATTCAGATGAAAAATGCCGAAATGATTTACTCCAATCATGGAATCTATTATTGATTGAATTTGATAATTTGGATGAAAAATATAAAATGGTTGCTGCAAGCTCACTTAGGAACGTATATATATCAACATACGGAGAACTTGGCAATGATCCTATTGAACAAATACTATTGAGCCATCTTCTAAAATTGTTCAAACTAAAAATTAGTATTCAACTTGATGAAAAGGGTGAATTTCAAGTTAAATTCATAAAAGAGTAAAACATATTATCTTTTTGTAACCTATTGAACCGGTGTATTATATGTGACGTATTACAAACTTAATTTTCAGATTAATTAGGGACACTTGTAGGGACGTTTTTGAAGAAATTTGTAATACTTGATAGAAATATATTGGATTTTATCTTTATGGATATTTCTAAACAAAGCCATAATTGGTCTATAAATCACCGTATAGTAGTGAATTACGTAACCTGCCAACCGGCATTTGAAGTATGATAAAACGCTCAACAGAGCGTTTTATTTAATCATTGAACATGCTGATTTGATTTTTGATCTTGATAAAGGGTATTGGTCATGATTTCAGCATTATTTCCATAGAAGCAATTTTCTACATTTTTAACATCTTTTAGATAATACATAAACCAAGCAGTCATGTAAGCATCGGCACCTCTGAGCATATCACCATGATCTTTATTGACCATTCTTGCCATGACTTTATCAACGGTATCCGGAAGTGCATTGTAATTGGCTGTCATTGACCATAAGGGACTGATTCCCTGACCTTCCGTAGCATTTTTATCTGCAGCAGTCCCCGCATCCGCATGTTTTGTGCCTGCGACCATAAAGCAGGGAATAGTTACTTTCGAAATGTCGTAGACCCATTCAGCACCCAATACATCAGCACTTGCGAGTGCAGTGGAAGTAATACTTGCAGTAAAGAGTGCTTTATACATGTTTCCATTCTTCTGCTGTGTCACAGCATTGACAGCACCAACACCGCCTTGAGAATGACCACCGATGCCAATGTGTTCTAAGTCGAGCTTATGGTAGAAGATGCTGTTGGAATCTGAATTCTGTGTAATCAAATATTCCAGAGTTGCTTCCGAAGAAGCACCTGTCCGTGAGTTCTCATCTTCATTTCCTGCAACGATAAAGCCCCAGGAGGACAGATGCTTGAATACTTCTTTATACTGCGAAGCTTTGACTCCCGTTCCATTTGCCATGATGACAACAGGGTATGTATCCTGGCTGGTGGACATGGCTGCAGGATACCAGATCTCATATTTTTTATATGTATCATTCTCAGCACTTGCTTCCGTGTATGAAACATCATAAGAGCCAAGAGGCGTATATTTCTTTTCAATCTCGCCCTGTGGTTTTGCAAGTTTGTAATAATTCGCATTTTGATAATTCACAATCAGTGTCAGCGATACGAATGCACCAACAATTAAGATGACAATGGCAAAGATTATAAGCAGTATAATTTTCATCACTTTTTTCATCATTCGTTTTCTCTTTTACTATTTCAAATAAGTGTCTAGATATTCCACTACTTTCTGCATATATTTAGCATACAGTGCAGTATCATTCTGAAGCCCATGACCAGAATGAGGGAAAACGATGTATTCATGTGTAACATTGTTTTTCTTCAATGCTTCATCCAATCGTACAGAACCTAAGTAAGGCTGCAGCTTATCATAGGTTCCATAGGCCATTACAGTTGGAATCGTGTCTTGATTGATATTGAGCAGTGCAGAGACATCTTTCATTGTCTCATCATATTCTTTGGTGCCGAACATATCTGCTGTAATTGTTTTGCCTGACATGACACTGAACATTGCGGCAGCAGCATCCTTATTCTGATCAAGACCATAATTGGTCCAGTCCTCAGGATAGAAACTGGATGGACCGACAGCCTCAAATACCATCTTTACCGGTACAGGTGAATCTTTGGCATCACGATAGGCATAGAGAAGGGCTAGGCAACCGCCGGCAGAACCGCCAGAGACTGCCATGCGGTCAATGTTGTATCCCAACTGCTTAGCCTGTTCTATCACCGAAGGAATGCTCTGCTTTATCTCCATCGACTGAGTGTAGATATTGGCATCAGGATTTGCATCACTGCGAAGTGTGTAATTGATGCCAGCCGCAACATATCCTTTTGAGCACAGCCATTCAAGCATCTTTGCATCATCGTTCTTATCCCCGCTCGTGAATCCGCCTGCATGCAGATACACGACAAGACCATAGGATTTCTTTGCATTATCTTTCGGCAGATACAGATCAAATGTATTGGCATCTGCTTCCCCATACTTGAAATCTTTTTGGACAGTGCCGATATCTTCGCTCCAGTTGACAGAGTATTGTCTCATCTCTGGAGAGACGTATGTGAGCTTGAAAATTACTGAACCGATAAAGGAAATCAGAAATGCACCGATGCATAGCCAAACGAACATATGTCTTCCACCTTTTTTGTTCTTCTTTCTCATAAGAAGTCTCCTCCAAATAAGGAGCCACCAAGCATAAGATTACCGATTGCTCGAAGAGCAATCCTTCCTAAAACAATTCCTGCAATGACAACAATGATCAGTATCATAATTCTTTTTCTTGTGAAAAATGTTTCCATATAGATCCTTTCCCTTGATGTAATGATGTAACAGATGTATCATCAAGATGAAACAAATGTAGCATCGGATTCACATTGATTCAATAGATTTACATGAAATGATACAAAAGCAAGGAGGATGTAACATCGTGCGGATGGGCAATCTAGAAAGAAATACATATGTAAGGGAACAGATTACAAAAGCAATGATCAAACTGCTCAAGAAGAAGGAAATGAAGCAGATTACCATAGGAGATATTACAGAAATGGGTGAAGTCAGCCGGGTCTCTTTTTATCGAAACTATGAAGATAAAGAAGACATCATCAAGACCTATATCGGAAAAATGATCTTTGATTGGCAAAAAGCCCATCCAAGTTTTGAAGGTGAAGATAAAAGGAGCAAGGATGACCAGATGCTTGGAAGTCTATTCGGCATGTTGAAGGAGCATTCAGACTTTTACGGATTGTTGAATAAACGAGGCATTTTATATCTTCTCCGGGACACATTAAAAGAGATATATGGGCCAAAACCAGAATATCCGAATATCGGTGCATATGTAGCGGCCTTTATGTTTTCAGGAATCTATGGATGGATTGAGGAATGGATATCTAGAGGAATGCAGGAGTCAGCAGATGAGATGATAATGCTGTTAAAGCAACGCCAAATTTAGTAAATTTTTTCAAAGTGCCATTTGGCTTAACCTCCAATTTGGTGACTTGACATCTTATTGTACATGAATAAGTACA
>CAYLQV010000052.1:0-9748 GCA_964385925.1 uncultured Galactobacillus sp.
CTGCCGTGATAGTTCTTTCTTATTACTTCTTGCACTCAACTGTCCCTAAGACGAAACAAAAAACGTGAACAATGCAAATGTTCACGAATTTACTTACCATAGGGATCAAAATGCTCTGCTTTTGACTGAAATTCTTTGATCGAACAAATCTTATTCTGATCCGTAAATTCAATCATTGAAATTCCATTAAAATCATTTTGCTTCTGATCATAGTCACATTGGAAATACCATTCTACAATCAGATGACTGCCATCCTGATAACAATGCAGGATATTCCACTGCAGGACCTTTCCATGCCTCTGCCAGTCATCGAACCAGTGTTTCACTTCCTTAAGTCCATGATATTCCGGTCCATAGCATTCACTGTAATACAGATCTTCTGTAAAGATCCTATCGAAGACTGTTCTGTTCTGATTCAGCCATGCATGGAAATACTGCTGAACGATCTGTTCTCTATCCATTTGATTGGCTGTTCCTATGATGATACTTCTGGCAGATTTTATGATGCCCGCAGACTGCACAATGACTCTTTTTAGGGTCTCCTTTATATCTGCAGTACAGCATATAATGACACATATGGAAAACAGCGACTGCTGAGATTCCACATACGATGGTCAAGCCAATGATCTCACTCTTTTTCATATATTTAGGCCTCCTTTAGACATCTTTATTGAATGCATACTGATCGGTTTACTGTTATTGCGAATGACATCGATATACGAATTGTATATATCAATCATCCCATTCAATGTTTCTTTATCATTGCAATGATATACAGTTCCATCAATGGTAACAAACGGATAATCCGGTTCAATTGTAATATCTTCCCCCGTATTTAAATGAACTATGAATGTTTCAATATATGTTTTCTCGTCCAAGGTACGATGAATCGATTTGTAAAAATAGGACTTCCCAATTGTAGTCATTGTCTGTAAATACTCTATGATTTTAGCTTCATCTGTGTCGGTAAGCGGGTATTCTGGGTACGAGCCAAAGGAAACATCAATAGATGAAATATCGTCTTGTTTCAGACTGGCAAACGGTTTTCTTGGCCAGAATGCAGCCAAGCATAATCCAAGGATCAGTACGACCGCTATCCAGAAAATCATCTTTTTCTTTCCCGCTGTATGCATCATATGGTTGCCTCCTTTACGTGTTTTGACAACCTGAATAACCTCTGATGTAAGTAATGGCTTTAAAAACGAATCGTTCCTGTCTTATTTTAGGAACAGGTCTTTCTCTATTTTCAGTTTAGCATACGTATAAATTCCCGTATATAAGTGTCAGCAAGGATTGAGTACTAACCTTTACTCATAGTTATGCTTTATTCTTCTTCGTATATTGTAATCGACTTGCAAATCGGAACCTGTTTTGGCACTTAAAAATGCCATTATTTGTGAAAATTTGAAGCGTGCTAGTGTCAAATTCAGGGAACTTTAGCTTATATGAATAGTATGTAAATTGTGCAATTATGTCAACAAGGATTGAGGACCTGGCTTAACTCATAATTCTGCTTTGTTCTTCTTCATATATTGTGATTACCTTGTAAATCAGTGCCCGTTTTGACACTTAAAATGCCCATATTCATGTTGCTTTGAAACGTGCTAGCGTCAAATCAAGGGAACAATTGAATAATTACAAAAGTATAATTCACAAATTATATTATTTTCATTAGTTAACAAATGATATGGTGCGAATGACCATTGGTGAAATGAAACAGGTTAGCTGCAGCTTCATATCTTTTTGTCGTTGTATTCATTGTTCTAATCCTAGATTTCATCTGTGGTAACGGTCTCCAGTCATCTTTCACAGGCTAAGAATAAGTAAATTTATTTTCTTTCTAACACCGTTGTCATGGGAAAGTGTAAGATTTCTAACTATTTCTTTAATATGATAATAACTATAGTTAGACGATGATTACGTAATAATCGGTGTTCTTTTTAGTGAAATTCCCGTTGGCAGAATCGTCTGAGGATTACAATTGCGAGTATCGCTGCACAAAGCGACGTGAGGGGAAAGTTCATCCACATACCCGTCAATTTGAAAGGCCACAGCAAAGCAATCCATATCAATGGAAACACCAGTGTAGTCGATACAGATATGGCCGAGGCATACCTTGGTTTTCTGATCGCCGTCATAAGACTCTGAACACCAAATGAAAACCATCTTGTCAAAAATGTCGCACTGAATATTTTCATAGCCATTATTGCTGTCGGAAGACTTTCGGTCGGCATATCTTTCATGAAAATGAATATAAAGAGTTTTGGCATAAAAAAAAGGAGTGCTGTAAACATGACTGATATCATTCCCGTCACGCAAAAACAGTATTGTTCAATCCTGCGGATTCTTATCTTGTTTCCAGCACCCCAATTATATCCGATTGCCGGTTGAAGTGCATCGAACATCCCATATAGAATTGGCTGGAGGACATCTCTTGTATACATAAGAATACCGTAAACTGATACAGCCATAGTCCCGCCAAATTTCAAAAGACCCGCATTTAATACGATACTAGTCAGTCTTCCTGCCATATCCTGGAGAAAGTTCGGGCTTCCCCCAGCAAGCGTGGTCAAAACTATCTCCTTGGAAAAAGCAGGCTTCACAAACATAAGATCCAGTTTCCGCTGTATAAAGGGAATCAGAGCTATGACTGCACAGCAGAACATTCCACAGCAGTTTGCAAGAGCCGCAGCCCATACACCCCATTTTAGGAAAAACAGAAATGCAAACTCGAACCCGGCATTCAAAATGGACATCACAATATTAAGCGTCATGCTAAAACGGATTTTTCCACAAATTCGCAGAAAATTATCTTCTGCAAAAACGATAGTAGTGGCAGGAGAACAAACTGCATACACCCGCAGATATTTTACCGCATATTCCGCAAGTTCCCCTTCTGCACCCATAATTCGAAATAACCATGGTGCCAAAATAAACAAAGCACCGCCCATAAACACGGCACAGAGGATAATCATAATACAGGCACAGGTAAACCAGTTATTTGCATCCTCTTTTCTCTTCTCACCAAGTACAATTGCTATTGATACTGATGAACCTACACCGATCAGGTCAGCGACAGAAAAGTTCAGAAGCACAAACGGAAACGCAAGATTAAGTGCAGCAAAAGAAACTTCACCGAGAATATTGCCGACAAGAATGCCATCAACTAGGATGTATAGGGATGACATGAACATACTTACCGCACCGGGAATAGCAACCGTGAAGAAGAGCCTTCTTGGTTTTGTCTGTGTAAAGAACAGTTCCGAATCTCTCATGCTATCTCCTCTGATTCATCACAGAGAATTTGTTTTATTCTTTGAAGCATTTCTTCTTCTGTCTCGTAACTGTACACATGGAAATAAGGATTGCCGGAAAGCATGGCCGAAAAATGAATATCTGATGGTACTTTATGGAAAATATAGACCGGCTTGTTGTGTGCTTCGGCATAAGCCATCTCATATCCGACGCCTAGTGAAGGCTGCGAGCATTCAGCAATTACGAGATTGCTTTCCAAAAGCCATGCTGTATCCTGGTTGTAAACTGCCTGTTCATCTGCCAGTGTACGGTTTGCTGTGGAGTAATCTATTTTTCCGATATGTTCTGTCAGCACGATGTCGGTCTCCTGCATCATTTTAATGATTCGATTATAAAGCTCCGCATCCTTCCGTCCGCCGCTGATTGAACCTGCAAAATAAATTTTCTTCTTCATAAAACAATTTCTCCTTTTACTATTCTATTTTGTCTGTATATTCTTCAAAATTTTGAAAGAGCCTGATACACAATGATATCAGGCTTTTTTTCTGCTCATTTCTTCAATGCACTAATGATATTACTGACCGCTTTCTTTACATACTCAGGATCTGTTGCTAGATTCAAACGGGCAAATCCCTGCCAGTTCTCACCAAACTGTTCACCAAAATCAGCCGCAATATGACATTGATCAATAATAAAGTCTTTTACTTTTTCGGCTGGAACAACTTCTCGGAAATCGAGAAATGCAAGATACGTCCCTTCTAAAGCACAGACATGAATCTTTGGCTCGTTCCGTTCTAACTCGCTTTTTAAGTAATTGTAGTTATCACGAATTACTTCAAGAGATGCATCGAACCATTCACCACCATTAGTATATGCCGCTTCTGTGGCAGCCAATCCCATCACATTCATTTCTGTTCTATTGATTCCTCTGCAATACCGATCATATTCCGCTCTGAGCTTTTCGTCTGGAATAATCGCATGTGCATGCAGAAGCGAAGCCATGTTGAAGGATTTCGATGCAGAATTGATCGTCAGTACCATGTCACGATATGCACCATTGTCAACAACTGCTGCTGGTATAAATTGATGACTGCCTGGAATAATATCCTGATGGATTTCATCACTGACAACCAGCACATGATGCTTACGGCATAAGCCCAGCAGATCTTTCAATTCTTTTTCTGTCCAGACTCTTCCTGCTGGATTGTGCGGAGAACATAATAGGAACATCTTTACATTGTTTTTGACGATAGCTTCTTCGATTGCATCTAAATCCAAATAGAATGTGTTGTCTTTATAGACCAGATCAACTGCAACCGGGTTGCGATAATTCATTTCAATGACATTTCTGAATGGGTAATACACCGGAGTAAGAATCAAAATTGAATCATCCTTTTGTGTAAACGCATTGATCATCCATGCCATCAAAGTAATGCATCCTGTAGAAAAACGCACCCAATCTTTTTTTACTGGAAATCCATGTCTATTCTGCATCCAGTCTGAATATGCTTTGTAATATGAATCAGGCACAAAAGAGTATCCAAAGGCACCTAATTTTGCTCTTTTGATCAGAGCTTCCTCAACGCATTCTGGAACATGAAACTCAGTATCTGCAATCCACATAGCAATCAGATCATCTCTGCCATATTTTTCTTTCAGTTGATCCCATTTTGTACTGTTGGTTCCTCTGCGATCAATAATATAATTCTTAATAAATTCTTCTTTTTTCATCAGACTCTCCTCAAATGACTCCTGTCCAGCCGCTTGTAGTCAAAATAAATATAATGATACATGCAAGAAGGATAAACAGCATGACTTTAGGGAATACCCATTTCAGCCATTTTGAATATGGAACATTTGCCATTGCACATGAACCAATCATCCATCCTAACAATGGTGAGATAAGATTTGTAAAGCTATCACCCATCTGATATGCAACAACTGTCAGATTCGGCTGAAGCCCCAGTGCCTCAGCAACTGGCTTCATGATTGGTACAAGGATTGCTGCTTTTGAAGTTGCGGAAGGAATGATTGGGTTGATCAAAGACACAATCAATGTTAGTCCTACACTTGAAAATGATTTAGGCAGTCCCATTAAAGGCTGTGTCAGAACATAAACAATTGTATGAATGACATTACCATTTGTAAGAATCAATGAAATCACTTTAGCCATACCGATTACAAATGCTACAAATGCCATAGATGCAAGGCCCTTAGCAAAGCTATTGCCTAGCTGATCTGCACTCATTCCACCAACAATTCCTACTAAGATCATAGTAACGATCATAACAGCAATCATGAAATCAAATGTCAGACTCGAATCGCCGCCGAGCAGGTTGTACATTACAATAACGATATATTGTGCGATAAACAGAATGATGACAGCAATTTTTCTCCAGCTGAGATGAACATCTTTAAGAACTTCATCTTCTTTGACATCATTGTCTTCTTTTTCCGGATCCCAGCCTTCACTGTACATCAGAGATGCTTTAGGATTTTTTCTTATCTTTTTTACATAGCGGAGTACCATGACAACCGCAACGAGCAAGAAGAAATTCATGATCAGCAGTCTTGTAAAGAAACCAGAATATGGAGTCACACCCATGAGCATCTGTGTAGTAGCCTGCTGAGCAGGTCCTGTACCAAAGCCTACCAAAGCTGCAAATGTAGTTACGCCCAATGCACAGATTGGATCCAGTTTTAACTTTTTAGCAAAAACAATACCAATCGGAACAACAGCAATCAATGCATCGGTACCACCAAAACCTCCAAGATATGCCATCAATACCATCATAAGGATAATCAGAAGATTGCTTCCTTTATCCTTCATTTTGTAAACTGCCCAGTTCATCAGATCATCGATTGCACCGGTATCCAGGACAACACTTATGGTAGCTCCAGATATCATGACAACGAACATGATTGTCGCTGCACCATTCAGACCTGATTTCATCAGCATCAATGCATCCCATGGACTGACCGGAGTCTGTGTGCCAAGGTAGCTGAATTCTGTGCCAATGATAGATCCATTTGCATCTGTTGCGAATTTTCCTGCTGGAATTAAATAGGTTGCAAGACAAGACAGAAGTATGATACCGAACATGATCCATAGAAGATGCGGCATCTTAAACGCTTTTTTCTTTTCCATGTGGATTCCCCTTTATTATTTGCTGAAAACAAATGCTAATTCTGAACAAACGCCTAATGATAAACAAGATTCGTCAAGATCAAATTTTCCATTGTGATGTGCAGCACCACTGCCAAGCTCCTCATTCCGTATTCCCAGGAAACCTAGTGCTCCTGGATAACGATTCAGATATGCACTATAGCATTCCGATGCGTACCAACGGTCACAATCACCCAGCACATCCTCACCGCAGATCTGCTTGATCATTCCCTGTGTATGCAGTGCTACTGTTTCATCATTAATTACTGGATATGGGCTGATGCAGTGTCTAGGCTGATAATCTACAGTGCATTGATGACAAGCAGCAGTATTTTCAGCTATGGTATTGATGATTTTTAGAGCTTTTTCGCCTTCTTCTTTATTAAAGAATCTAGCGGTGCCTCCAAGGTATGCATGATCTGCAAACACATTGGTAGCTTCACCAGCTTTCAGAACACATAATCCTAACGTCACCGTTTCTTCAACATTCAACTGATTCATAAATGCTGAGTTCAACTGGGTAACGATATGAGCAGCAGGAATGATTGGATTGATTGCCTGGTCTGGGCGAGAACCGTGACCAGCTTTTCCTCTGATGTAAATGCCAATCCCGACGGTGCCAGCCATTCTTGGACCCGGTACTACATTGACCTTTCCTGCATCCAATCCTGCATAAACATGCAGTGCAAAGCATCTGTCAACTTTATACTTATCTAAAGCTGTCATCATTTTGTCTACGCCACAATTCGTTTCTTCGCCCTCTTCAAAACAGCAATAGACATTACCTTCTAGATCATCTTTGATCTGCGACAGTACCTTCATCGTACCCAGCAGAACTGACATATGTGCATCGTGGCCACATGCATGACATTTCCCTGGCACTTTAGAAAGACATTTCTTCTGCTGCTTTAAGTTGTCATTTTCTTCCTGAACTGGCAGGGCATCAATATCTGCTCGAAGCAGATTGTTCTTGCCAGGTTTTCCACCATGGATCGTTGCAATGATCCCAGTGCCAGGAAGCAGTTCATAGGGAATGCCCATGAACTCTATTTCATGGATCAGTACTTTTCTTGTTTCGTGCTCTTCCCCTGATAATTCCGGGTTTTCATGAAAATGGCGACGCATTCCTACCATGTATTCTTGTTGTTCCTGTGCTAATTTTTTAAGATCTGATGTGTTCATAATCATTTCCCCATTTTTGCTTTCTAGTCAGAAGATGATTCTCCAGACTTACTCTCCAAGATATTTTTCCGTATGTTTGTTGTTGACAGCATCACAGATACGCTTCAGGCCTTCCTCCAGGGTAGCTCTCGGACAGGCAAGATTCAGCCGAATGAAACCATCTGAATCCTGTACGAACATATTTCCACCTTCTAGAAGAACGCCAGCTTTATATGCAAAGAACAGTGGCAGTTTCTCTTCTGGTGTAAAGTATGCATTCAGATCCACCCACGCAAGATACGTTGCTTCAGAAGGACGGTATTTTGCTTTAGGCAGATGCTCCTGCAGATACTCTCCTACATACCGGAAGTTTCCATCAAGATAGGTACAAAGTGCATTCAGCCAATCCTCTCCATCTTCGTATGCTGCCTGAGCTGCCGCAATACTGAGCGGATTATCAAAATTGTAGTGACGGCTCAACCATATTTTACGCAGCCCTTCATCGCGGATCAGAATATTTGAAATCATCAGTCCCGCTAGATTGAATGTCTTTGAAGGTGCCATGCAAGTGATCAGACGATCATAGTCAGGCATTACTTTTCCTAAAGGGATATGGACCATTCCTGTACGGCGGAGATCGCAATGGATCTCATCCGAGATCACCCACATCTGATGTTTCTCTATAATCTCGCCCAGCTTTTCCAGTTCCTCTTTTTTCCAGACACGACCCGTTGGATTATGAGGATTGCATAAAATGAATAAGGTCGTTTTTGGATCCGCACACTTCTTATCAAGATCCTGATAATCAATCGTGTAATAACCATCATTGTCAATCAGATTGCTGCAGACACATTCACGATCATGGAAATCGGCAGCATACTTGAAGTAGGCATAGGATGGTGTCAGGAATATTACCTTTTCATCTGGCTTTGTAATGTAATCAACTAGTTCATACAGTGCCGGAATAATCCCATTCGACATCACAAGCTCTTCTTTATCAAAAGTCCAATCATATCTTCTCTTGCACCAGCTCGAGAATGCTTCAAAATATTTCGGATCAAACACCCTAGTATATCCAAAGATCCGGCGGTCAAGTCTTTTTCTCATCCCATTGATGACACATTCAGGTGTGGCAAACTCCATATCAGCGACCCACATCCGCACAAACTCGTCATCCTTATATGGGAATTTCATACTTGCATCAGCGTGAAAAATATAGTCCCTGAATCCTTCAATATTCATTGCATTGGTGTTCTTTCGGTCAATCACTTCATCAAAGTTGTACATTTCATTCCTCCTTTTAACACAGCTCTGTTTCCTTGATACAGACAGTATAGTAAGTGAAATGTCACCTATCAAAGCGCTTACAGTTTTGCTACAATAGAATTTATTGCTTAAAAGTTTCATTTGAGTGGAATAATTAATGCATTTTTTTGGAATCTATTGCAAAAGCAAAAAAAAATCCGAATTTAATCGGATTGTTGATTTTAAGGAAACTAGCTCAGGTGACTGAGAACATATTATATAGTTTCAACAGCCCAATGTCCTCTTTCGAGACTTTAAGCTTGTTGATCAATTCATCATCTTCCTTCAGCGGCTTTTTTGAGAACAGCATTTTGATTGCAATCGGCATCATCGGTCTTGATGACACACCGTTGAAGAGTCCCCACTTTATCTCTGAATCAAGATAGGAAGCAAGAATCTGAATACTCGCTTTTTCCATCGGCGTATCTTGATTCGTAACTTCAATCACCGTCAATGCGTCGTAATGCTCGATATATCCCCAATATGTATTCTCACATTGTTGATAATTTTCATAATCATTGAAGTTCATGTACATCATGATCTTGTATTTGTTATGTTCCACTTTTGACAATACATCAAATGCACATCGCATCAATCGGCGGCTTCTCCCATCATACAGATAGGAATAGAATCTGGTCAGTCCCTTGAAAAATGCAGGACTGATTTCATCCAATGCTGCCCTCTCCTGGACTGGGCGATTATACAGGAGCTGCTCCACATGAATATGCAGGGCATCTGCAAGATCATATAGAGTTTCAACATCTACAGAAATCTCACCCTTTTCATATTTCGACAAAGTTGATTTGCTCTTGAAAACAATTGCAGACAACTCATCCAATGTCATTTTTCTGTTCTTACGGA
>CAYLQV010000053.1:0-9604 GCA_964385925.1 uncultured Galactobacillus sp.
CATAAGGGATATTGCCTTCCCAATGTCAAAGGCAGAAAAAGACAGACACCAGCAGTCGCGGGATAAACCATACATCCTTCCCCGTTCACCTTCCTGATTTACACATGTGGTTTACGATTGCCATCTTGGACTTTGATGCTTCTGGTCATCTTGTCCACCGCATGTGCCTTGATATCAGGTTTCTGTCCGTAAGGCCACGGTTTCGCTATCGCTTCTTCTCTCCCACACCTCACGATGTGAAACTTGCGAATCGCTATCGGGTTCACCGGCAACAGGTGTCCCTCGGGATTTTCACCCTCGATGTATGACATGCCCGTCATACAAAAAAAGGAAGAGACCGTATTCTGTCTCTTCCTTTAAAGCATTCGATTAAGAATAAATATATTAGTCTTTCACTCCCACTCAATTGTTCCCGGCGGCTTGCTTGTAATATCCAAAGCTACGCGGTTCACATGAGCAACTTCATTTACAATACGTGTACTGATCTTATCAAGGACATCATATGGAATACGTGCCCAGTCAGCTGTCATGCCGTCAATAGAAGTGACAGCTCTGATGACTACAGTATAGTCGTAGGTTCTTTGATCACCCATGACTCCTACGGAACGGATATTCGGCAGACATGTGAAGTACTGCCAGATATCTCTATGCAGGCCTGCTTTGCGGATCTCCTCTCTTAAGATAGCATCGGAATCTCTTACAATCTCCAGCTTCTCTTCAGAGATCTCACCTAAGACTCTGATTCCTAAGCCTGGTCCTGGGAATGGCTGTCTCCATACCATCTCTTCCGGCAGACCAAGTTCTGTACCCAGTTCTCTGACTTCATCCTTGAACAGGCGGTTCAGTGGTTCAATCAGCTTAAAGTTCAAGTCTTCCGGCAGGCCGCCGACATTATGATGCGACTTGATTGTTTGAGCTGTCTTTGTCCCAGACTCAATAACGTCGGTATACAGAGTGCCCTGTGCAAGCCATTTGATATCTGTACCCTTCATCAGTTCTGCCACTTCATCACGGAATGTATAGATGAATTCAGCACCGATGATCTTTCTCTTCTGTTCTGGATCTGATACACCCTCCAGCTTTGTCAGGAAGCGGTCCTTGGCGTCAATCTTGATCAGATTCAGATCCATATTTCTGGAGAAGGTATCCATGACGGATTCAGCTTCACCCTTTCTTAACAGACCATGATCAATGAACATGCAGTAAAGATTCTTGCCAATCGCTCTGTTCAGCAAAGCAGCAACTACTGATGAATCGACACCTCCAGAAAGTGCTAATAATACTTTGTCATCGCCCACTTTGGCTTGAATCTCTGAGATCTGATGATCTATAAAATCCTTCATGGACCAGTTGTTCTTAGCCTCACATACTTTAAAGACAAAGTTCTTCAGAATATCAAGACCATATTCACTGTTGCGTACTTCCGGATGGAACTGCAGTGTGTAGATCTTCTTTTCTTTATTCTCACTGGCCGCAAATGGACATGTATCACTCTGAGCAATACCTTCAAATCCACTCGCCAGTTTTGCAACCTGATCACCGTGGCTCATCCATACGACCTGATGTCCCGGCAGACCATGAAATAAAGCGTTGTCTTCTGTTACATCAATCTCTGTTCTGCCATATTCTTTCTTGTCAGATGATTTGACTTCACCATCAAGCATGTAATGTGTCATCTGCATGCCATAGCAGATACCAAGAATTGGCAGCCCGCTGGTAAAGATGGCGGGATCACATGTTGGTGCTCCCTCATCGTAGACGCTGTTAGGTCCGCCTGAGAAGATGATTCCCTTGACGTCACCCATCGCTAAAATATCATCCAGTTTCATATCACCAGGATGCAATTCACTGTAGACACCGAAGTTGCGGATCCGGCGGGCAATGAGCTGATTATACTGACTGCCGAAATCTAATACGATGATCTTATCTGCCATTATTTTCTCCCTTCAAAAAGAAACGGTCAGGTTCTGTCCTGTCCGTCCCTATTTTACATGATAAATGCCTTATGCGCTTATCTTTTTCAATGCTGCTGCAACAAATCCTCTGAATAAAGGATGTGCCTTGTTCGGGCGGCTCTTAAATTCCGGATGGAACTGTACCGCAACGAAGAAATCGCAGCTGTGATTTTCAACTGCTTCCACCAAGTGATTCTGTGGACAGATGCCGGCAATGGTCATGCCATGCTTCTCGAATTCTTCTTTATAGTCATTGTTGAATTCATACCGATGACGGTGGCGCTCAGAGATCTCATTGGTGCCATAGAGCTTTTCCATCCATGTACCTGCAGTGATCGTGCATGGATATGCGCCTAAACGCATGGTGCCTCCCTTATCAATCTCATCGCTCTGGCCATGGATGAAGTCAATAACTTTATGGGTGCTGTTTGGATTGAACTCATTGGAGTTGGCATCCGTATACCCTAATACATCTCTGGCAAATTCAATTGTCGCTATCTGCATGCCCAGGCACAGACCCAGGTACGGCAGATTATTTTCTCTTGCATATTTAGCACTGGCAATCATGCCTTCTATGCCGCGGTCACCGAATCCGCCAGGTACGACAATGCCCTGAACATCGCGGAAGATTGCTGCTGCTGTTTCATCAGTGACATCTTCAGATTCGACCCACTTGATATGGACATGGGCACCAGTTTCATATCCGCCATGCTTCAAAGATTCAACGACGGATAAGTATGCATCATGGAGGGCAACATACTTGCCTACCAGGGCGACTGTAACATCCTGGCTGGCACTGTGAATGCGCTCCAGCATTTCATTCCATTCATTCAGATCAATCGTTCCCGCATCCAGATGCAGCTCACGGCACACAATCTCAGAGAGGTGCTGTTCCTCGAGCATCAAAGGTGCTTCATAAAGATCTGGTACAGTTGTATTTTCAATGACACAGTCTTGTTTGACATTGCAGAAAAGGGACATCTTTTCCTTTACGGAAGAAGGCAGCTTGCCGTCACATCTTGCTATGATGATATTTGGTCTGACGCCAAGATTCTGCAGTTCCTTGACACTGTGCTGCGTCGGCTTGGATTTATATTCATTGGATCCAGAGATATATGGCACCAGTGTGACATGGAGGAAACAGACATCATCAGGCTTTTCAATACTGATCTGACGGATGGCTTCAATGAACGGCTGTGATTCAATATCACCGACTGTACCGCCAATCTCAGTGATGACGATATCTGCACTCGCCTTTTCGCCGACTGAGTAGATAAAGCGCTTGATCTCATTGGTGATGTGAGGAATGATCTGTACTGTCTCACCAAGATACTCTCCTCTTCTTTCCTTCTGCAGGACATTCCAATACACTTTACCTGTTGTCAAATTTGAATATTTATTTAGATTTTCATCAATAAATCTTTCATAATGACCGAGGTCCAGATCAGTCTCTGCACCGTCATCAGTGACGAAAACTTCACCATGCTGGTATGGTGACATTGTGCCTGGATCAACATTGATATATGGATCAAGTTTCTGTGAGATGACTTTGAAGCCTCTCTGCTTCAGCAGTCTTCCTAAAGATGCTGCTGTAATTCCTTTGCCAAGTCCTGATACGACACCGCCTGTCACAAAAATATATTTCATACTAATATCTCCTCCCAGCCCTTGAAACAACAAAAAAGGGCATTAAAACTACTGGCTGTGTTAGCCGTTTTTTTTAATGCCCTTTTGGACGTAGAAATAATACAACTCCCCAGCGTAACTTGCAAGGAGAAAAACAAAATTTTTTTAAAAATTTTTAGGTGTCGGCAGCTGCTGATGTTTTGAGCAATTCAATGCACGCACTTCTTCTAATTCGACAGGTGTAATGTGGCAGTATCCCTGTGGATTTTTATCGAGATAATCCTGGTGATACTCTTCTGCTTCATAGAATGAGGTAAGTTGGCAGCATTCAACAAAGAAGTGTACATGCTTCCTTTTCTCCTCCGTAAAATACGCATTGACCGGTGCAGCTAAGAATTGATCACGGTAGTAGACACCCGTCTGATACTGGGTGCCGAAATCATTGCCCTGACGGTTGCGGTGAGTTGGATCAATGCACAGAAAATATGCTTTCAGGATAGTCTCAAGCGATACAGTTTCCGGATCAAACGTCACCCGTACAGTCTCCTTATATCCCGTCTCATTGCGGCAGACTTCTTCATAGGTAGGATTATCGGTATGACCGTTGGCATAGCCCACAGTTGTATCGGTGACACCATCAAGCTGCTGGAATACCTTTTCCATGCCCCAGAAGCATCCACCTGCTAAATACAGGACTGACCTGCCTGCGGGATGATAGTCATCGTCCTGGCGTGTCTGCACGCAGTGATGCGCGTAATAAAGGCTATCTTCATCGGCTGCAATCCGCTGGAAGCCATTATGTTCAATGACATGCATAGCATCCTCATTTATCCTCGCCAGCTTGGCATGGATCACAGGCACTTGCCATTCACTGTGGGCTGCTGAAACAAAAACATATAAAGCATTCGAGGCGTAATGATGACGGCGATATACTTCCTCAATTTCAAAATAGACTTCGTTGTTCTCATCACGTTCAAAAGAAAGACGGCCTGCTGTCTTCTGGATATCTTTTGCAAAGATTTCAAAAGAGCTGCCGTCTGTTTTCTGTAGAGAGATGAGTTCATTTTCCCATGAACTCTGCATAGATCACGCCTTCTTCTTGTAGAGCGCGTTGCCGATGCCCTGCACGAGCTGGACAAGGATGATCAGGATGATTGAAGTAACGACCAGGTAGGCAACGCTGTAGCTCTGATATCCCTTGCGGATAGCCACATCGCCTAGACCGCCGCCGCCGATTGTTCCTGCCATTGCAGAAGCACCGACCATGTTGATGATCAATAATGTAATGCCATTGAGCAGACGAGGAACAGATTCCTTGATATAGACACGCCAGATGATCTGCATATCGGTTGCCCCAAAGCTCTTGGCAGCTTCAATGACGCCAGAGTCTGTTTCTCTTAACGCATTCTCAAAGACACGCGCAATAAATGGGATAGCATAGAGTGTCAAAGGAACAAGCGCAGCCGTGGTGCCGATGGATTTGCCGGCAATCGCACGGGTGAGCGGAATGACAATGACCATTAAGATAATGAATGGAAAAGAACGGAACACGTTGACAATGACATCCAGAATGCCATACACCACACGATTCGGCTTTAAGCCGTCCGGTGCAGTCAATGTCAGAATGACCGCTGGAATCATACCCAGGAGCACTGCAATCAGCGTGGAGAAGAACACCATGTACAGTGTTTCACCCGTCGCTTTAAGAATGACATCCCACATATCAGAGCACCTCCCATTTCACATTCTTGGCATCAAGATACTCGAGCACCTTGAACTTGTCTTTGTTTTCAATATTGATGATCAGACTGCCATATACATTTGCACGGAAGTCTTCCAGTTTTGCCCAGCAGATGGAGAAGTCCACATCCAGATCCCTTGCCATTTCACTGACGACCGGTTCATTGGAATCTTCGGTAAAGAACAGCTGAATATTTACACCTTCATTCGGCAGTGAAGTTCCTTCTTCACCCAAGAACTTCTTGATGTCATCGCTTGGATGAACAAACAGTTCTTCCGGCTTCCCTTCCGCTAAGACAACACCATGCTTCAGAAAAGCGACTCTTTCGCACAGCTGCTTAACAACTTCCATCTGATGCGTGACTACGACAATTGTTATGCCTAATTCATCATGGACCTTCTGCAGAAGCTGCAGAATCTCTTTCGTGATTCTCGGATCAAGTGCACTGGTTGCTTCATCACATAACAGGACCTTTGGATCATTGATCAAAGCCCTGGCAATCGCAACTCTCTGCATCTGCCCGCCTGACAGCTCTGCAGGCTTGGCATGCATCTTGTCCTTCAGCCCGACAAGCTTGATCAGATTTTCTATCTTCTGCTTTGATTTCGGTGTCTTAGGATCAATGCCCCAGAATTTCATCGGCAGAGCAACATTTTCATAGACGTCAAGCCGTGAGAGCAGATTGAAGTTCTGGAAGATCATGCCCATGTCTTTCCGCAGTGCTCGCAGTTCTTTTTTGTTTGATGTCACTGGCTTATCATCCACGATGATACTGCCGGAATCATAGGATTCCAGCCCATTGATGCATCTTAATAATGTTGATTTTCCGGCACCGGACTGTCCGATGATGCCGTAGATCTCACCGTCATTGATGTGAATGTTGATATCCTTGAGGACTTCCAGATCCCCAAAGCTTTTTCTTACATTAACCAGATCAATCATAATTACGCTCCTTGTTCTTTAGAAAGAGATAAATGTTCAGGAAGATGCCCTGAACATTTATTGATTATACTCGCTTTTGACTCAGTTGACTGCCTTACCATCCTTGTCAATGAATGATGTGATGACAGAACCTTTATATGTATCTTCGATATACTTGGCAACCTTATCAGAAGTAACCGCCTTGATCAGTGCCTTTGTCTTTTCCGTAGATTCATTTCCCTGCTTTACAACGATGAAGTTTGTGCGGGCAATCTTTGTCTTTTCTGTAAACTCTTCAATCTCAAGAGCTGGATGTGTAGATGGAAGACTAGCCTCTAATGCATAGTTGCCGTTGACTACTGCAACTGCGAAGTCATCCAGAGAACGGGCAACCTGTGCTGCCTCAACTGGTGTGATGACATAGTTATGAGGGTTCAGTGTGGCATTTCCATTGAAGGTTGTTTCAGTCACATAATCTGTTGTGCCTGGATCCTTCAGGATGCCCTTCTGAACAAGCAGTCTCAATGCACGGTCCAGGTTGTCAGAATCGTTCGGTACACCGATTGCTGCCCCGTCTTTCAGATCACTGATTGCAGTGAGTTTTGAAGAATAGATGCCCATCGGTTCAATATGAACACCGACAGCTGCTGCTAAATGCAGACCGTTGCTGGTATTCTGATCGTTCATGTAGCCTAATGTCTGGAAATAGTTAGCATCCAGAGAACCTTCCTCCAGAGCAGTATTCGGTGTGACATAGTCTGTAAATTCTGTTACTTCCAACGTCCAGCCGTCATCAGCCAGTACGCTTTTGACAACTTCATTCAGGATCTGTGCATGCGGAACAGATGTTGCACCGACCTTGATGACCTTATCGGAAGCAGATGCGGTTGAAGATGATGCTGCGGTTGATGTGGCTGTGCTAGATGCAGAGCATCCTGCCAATGCCAGAATGAGTGTTGCGGCTGCGATTTTCTTGATTGTGTTTGTCATTTTCTTTTCCTCCCTTAGTTTCCTTGAAAAGGTTTATGCGGGTATATAAACAAAAAACTACGCCCACAGCTTTATCAGCTGTAAGGACGTAGTTATACGCGTTACCACCTTACTTTAAAATGATCTCACGATCATCTCCTCTTCAAGTACGCTGATCCAATCAGAAATACTCTATGTCTATAACGGGACCGCCCGTCGTGATCTACTTATCGACCACGCAGCTCCAAGATCATGTTCACCTGCTTTTCGTATACCCTCTTTTCAGCTCCCGAGGACTCTCTAGAATACTAGCGGCTGGTTACTCTTCTTTTCATCGCTTGTATGACTATACTTTACTCTCAGAGATTCTTATGTCAATCATTTTTACAAGAAAAGTTAACATTTTTCTAAATATTTTTCTGAAACAGTTTTCATTGTTGAGACTGTGCAATGAAGTTCCGCATATCTGTGTCTGATACATAACCAGGAACATAGCCAAGCAGATTTCCATCTGGCTTATAGATGAAATTGGTCGGATATCCAGACACTTTATACATCTTTGTTGCCTTGAGATCAGTATCATATACAATCTTCATGTTATAGCCTTTTGTCTTCATGTAGTTCTCAACGTAGGCAATATCGCCTTCACCATTCAGGCCTGGCGCCGCAACCATCAGTACTTGTACGCTTGGATCATTGTTATTGATATCCTGCAGTCCAGGCATTTCCTGATTGCAGTAATGGCACCATGTCCCAAAGAAATTCAGGATGATTGTTTTGCCCTGATAGCTGCTCAGTGTGACCGTATTTCCATCCCCGTCCTTCAAGCTGAAGTCATATTTGGCAATGTCTGTCTGTGTTGAAGCAGCAGATGCAGAAGCAGATGCTGCTGGTGCAGATGCAGAAGCCGAAGGCTCTGCTGATGACTGTGTCTCTGCAGAAGCTGTGCCGATGGCATTAATCGATGCATTGTAGGTCTGGACTGCCTGTCCAAGCGTCCAGATGCCCATGCCAATGACAACAAGTCCAGCAATCACGCCTGTATACTTGACGACCTTCTTATACTTATTCAGAAGATTCAGTACTTCGGTCGTAAAGAAGCCCAGAAGCAGGAAGATGCAGATGAAGCCCAGGGCGTATGCTGCAATATAGATCCAGCCAGTCGAAGCAGAATCAGCAGAAGCTGCTTTGACGATTGCCTGCGCCAGAAGAGGACCCACGCATGGCGACCATGCAAAGGAGAAGAAGAATCCCATGAAGGCAGCTTTGAAGAAGCCCATACCTCCATTTACTTTCATCGTGTGCAGATGGGTCTGATTTAAAAACGGAATCGAGATTACATGCAGAGATACCAGTCCAAAGAATACTAATAAGACACCTCCGATCAATTGGAAAATAAAGGTATGTTCTGTAAAAAACGCATGCAGAGCAGTACTGCCCAGCGCTGCAATTACGAATACAGCGCAGATTCCCAGGATGAAGCCAACCGTCAGATACAGTGTCCTGCCTCTTCGATATGTAGTTGTGCCGTCTTCTGCCGTCACCTTTGCGTCCTGCGTCAGATAGCCAATATACAATGGCACCAACGGAAGTACGCAGGGGGAGAAGAATGAGAGTAGCCCCTCAAGAAAGAGTTTTAGTATTTCCATATACGCATCATACAGGATTCATTCATAGAGTAAAGTAATATGCTTCCAAGTAATTTTACTAATCGAGTAGGGAGAAAAGTGATATAAATTCCCCCTCTCACACCACCACGCATGACGTTCGGCACGTGGCGGTTCAGCTGAACTTCAAATCATGTCGTTCCAGATAATAATCAAGACAGCTGACAAGTCCTTTCCTCGAAAGGACTTGTTTGCTGACTGCCCTTCCAAGTGATGACTTTGTAGCTATGAACTGGTAGTGGTCTCCCCACTGAGATTCTCTCTCGGCAATCTTTGCAGGAACTCCTAGCTTCTTGAGTCCCCACAGCCGCTTAGATGGCTTCTTCCATTGTTTCCAGATGATGACACGTATCATGGTTCTCAAGCGTTGGTCTATCTTTGCCATAACTGATTTCATTGACCCGATGCTGAAATAATTTATACAGCTCGTATCACTTGGTTCAGCTTGATGATTCTCTGGTCTAATGGGATGTTCCATCTGCGTTCGCACAGCTGCTTCAGTTTTCTTTGGAATTTCGTGACTGAATCCTTGTGCGGCCTTGCCTGCCATTTTCCTGTGACCTTCCAGGATCCAAAGCCAAGGTACTTGAGGTCGTTCGGTCTTGTGACGTGTGTCTTTGTCACATTGACCTTCAGCCCAAGTTTCCTTTCGATGTAATCTGTGATGGTGCGCATGACCCGTTTCGCACTGGACTCGCTCTTCACGACTATCACGCAGTCATCTG
>CAYLQV010000054.1:0-9509 GCA_964385925.1 uncultured Galactobacillus sp.
ATTATGGATTCTTTTCCCCACTTCAACATTGATTTCTGACATGTTCGATTCCTCTTTTTCTTAAATCAATCAAAATCATCTAGACGATAAAAAACAGGTTTCGTAAAAATCGATTTTTATCAAGTTATCCGCCAATCAATTTCAATTTTCTATATCATATCATTTTGAATACATGAAATCTATTATGAATAAAAATTTCAGCTTGAAAGTTTCGTGATGCGAAATATGGATGTCTTTGACGAATTTCAATCAAAACTATATATTGCAATCAAAGAAAGACACTGAACAGTTCAGTCAAGGAGGAAACATGAAAGTAATCTGTAATGCTAAAGCACCCGCAGCAATTGGTCCATATTCACAAGGTTTTATTGTAAATCATATGGTTTATACATCCGGTCAGACACCTGTCAATCCAGATACAGGCAAGGCTCCTGAAGGAATTGCAGCTCAAGCAGATCAAAGCTGTAAAAATGTTGGTGCCGTTTTAGATGCTGCAGGCAGCAGTTTTGAAAAAGTGTTTAAGACAACTTGTTTTTTATCAAATATCAATGATTTCAAGACATTCAACGAAGTCTATGCTAAATACTTCACTTCCAAACCAGCAAGAAGTTGTGTAGCAGTTAAAGATCTTCCAGCTGGCGTTCTGTGTGAAATTGAAGCAATTGCTGAAGAATAATAAATTTAAGCTTTTACATTATATAGCTGACATATTTGCCATGAAAAGAATTGAAAAAATATGTCAGCTTTTTTTCGTAATAATGGATTGATTTTCATGATTTTTAATTTTCTCTAATGTTCAGAAAATCTAGAGATATTTTCCTAATCATTACTGGTTTTATATTCCAAATATTCATGATGAAAGTTAATATGAAACCTACAAGTATCAAGGCACCTCTTTTTATTTCGAATAAAGAATTCTTATCCGGAACAACTAAGAGGTGCCTGTAATTGCTGATAGCTTTTGATTTTGATAACTTTTATAAAATATAAGTTTTTAAAGCAGAACATTCTTTATTTCAGAAAATTCATTACAAGAGATATCATAATTTCTTTTTCTTTCGGATCCGATTCAGCAATCAATAACGTCATTGCAACAAGGGCACTGTCACTGATTGTTTTTATGCCATTTTGAAACAAAAAATTGTTTTTATCTAAATACTTAAGGAACAATGCTGCACCAATCCGTTTGCAGCCATCTGCAAATGGATGATCCTTAATCAAGAAATAAAGAAGATTCGCGGCTTTTTCCTCTAACGTTGGATAGACTTCTTTCCCTAATGCAGTTTGGTCGATTACGGACAATATTCCCGCCAACTTTCCTGGTTCTTTCTCAATTCCAAAGACATCTGATTGGAAAGTTGAATTCATTGTATTTATCAGCTCACGACTTTCCTCATAACTAAGGCTTAAGGCTTTCTTCCTTCCTTTTGGCTTTTTCAACACCTGATGATCATAATCATCCAATAAAGAAAGTGCATTGGCGTATTCCGTCACAACTTTAAGAATATCATTTGAATCTATATCAAGTGTATCCGCAAGCATCTTTGATTGAATTTCTACTGTTTTATTTAATGCTGACAGTCTCTTTTCATTTACAGCATATCCCTTGATCAAATAATCATCCAATACACCTGTAGCCCATTTTCTAAATACGATACCCTGTTTAGAATGAACTCGGTAACCAACGCTGATAATTACATCGAGATTGTAATAAGTAATTAATGTTGGTGTAATTCTAAGCTTACCAGTTCTAGGATCCATCAATTTTAGCGGTGTTGCATTTTTTGCAACAGCGCTATTTTCATTGAGTTCTCCCTCTTTAAATACATTCCTGATATGCCTGGAAATCGTTGATTTATCTTTATTAAAAAGCAAACTCATTTGTTCAAGTGAAAGCCATACTGTCCGCTTGTCCATATTAACATCAACATCCAGGACCATTGCTCCATTTTTGAACTTGATTACTTCATGCTTGTCGTTTTTCATTACAAAAACCCCTTTCTTGAAGCTTATATTCAAGAAAAATGATGCCGTGAAGCGAAACCTATAATCAAATGCAAATTTACTGCTCTAGAGCACGCGACGAGAATCGAACTCGCGTATTCAGCTTGGGAAGCTGACGTTCTACCATTGAACTACGCGTGCGCATGTCTATTATACCAAAACATGAAGTTTTTCCCAATACAACGTATAATGTTTTCATGTTGAAATTAACAAAGAAAACAGCTGAAGATATTGTTACATGGTACAATGCCGCTAAACGCTCTCTGCCATGGCGTGATACCGGGAATCCATATGATGTATGGCTCAGTGAAATCATGCTGCAGCAGACGCGTATTGAGGCTGTAAAGCCTAAGTATGCACTGTTTAAAAAGGAACTTCCGGATATCAAGTCATTAGCTGAATGTGATGATGATCATCTGATGCGGCTCTGGGAAGGTTTAGGATATTATTCAAGGGCAAGAAATCTGAAGAAATGTGCAAAGGTACTGGTTGATGAATATGATGCCAAGCTTCCTGCTGATCATCAGGCTTTATTAAAACTGCCAGGCATTGGTCCATATACTGCTGGTGCGATTGCCTCTATTTCATACGATCTGCCGGTTGCTGCCGTTGATGGGAATGTACTGCGTGTTCTGGCAAGATACTTTGCCATCAAAGATGATATCCGCAATGATGCCGTCAAAAAACAGATTGAAGAGACGATGTGTGATATTTATGCCGAAAAGCAGCCTTCAGGGTTCTTCTCTTCCTTCAATCAGGGATTGATGGAGATTGGTGAGGTTGTATGTGTGCCTAACGGTGCACCTCACTGCATGCAGTGCCCTCTGCAGCACAAATGCATTGCTGAACAAAAGAACCTTTGGTCTGAGATTCCGTATCGTTCTGCCTTGAAGGAAAGAAAGATAGTTGAGCGCACCCTTCTGGTCTTACGGGATGGTGATTCCTTTCTGCTTCACAAAAGATCTGAAAAAGGTCTGCTGGCAGGATTATATGAGTTCATTGGCATGGATGGATATATCAGTGAGAAGGATGCATTGAAGGAAGCAGAGAAGATGGGAGCTGTCCCATTAAAGATTGCTCATCTGCCGGAAGCCAGGCATATCTTTACGCATTTAGAATGGCATATGCACGCATATGAGATCCAGGTGGAACAGATTGAATCATTGAAACTGGATCACTGTGTGCTGGCAAACAAAAAGGAATTAGCCTCTCTGGCAATTCCTTCTGCATTCAAGAAATACGTTGACTGGTATTCCTTAAGAGATTAGTGCTTTATTTTGACACCCTGAAGCATCCCGGCAAACTGGACATATCCCTTTGCGGCAACCTTCTGAGCTTCCTTGACAGCATCATTTCCCTGCGGTCTGATGCCTCTTGGATTTCTTGGATCCTTGCGTTTGGATGAACCGCCTTTATGATTGGACGCAGATTTCTGGCTTGCAGGAGTCTGCTTTTTTTCTGTATGCTGTGGTGCAGCAGGCTTATTTTGCTGCGCTGGCTTCTTTACCTGCTTTTTTGGCGCTGGTTTTGCAGCTGTATGCTCCTGCTTCTTGGCTGGAGCAGACTTGCCTGCTTTTATTTCCTTTTTCTTTTCTGCCTGCTGCTGATGAACTGGCTTTTTCACTGTCGGCTTCTGTTCAGCTGCTGGATGCCATGCACTGCTGTTGTCACCGCCGCGGTGAAGCAGGAAGGATGCGGCATCATTTGCGCTCTTAAAGACATATGTCTTAGCAAAGCGTGCTCTTCCTTCTGTCTCTTCAACAATGACACCCTGTGCCTTTAACTGTTCAAACACAGCACGCATCTTTGCCATTTCCTTGGCAGCATAGCTCTTCATTAAAGTTCCTGCCAGGACTTCAACCTTACCGGAGCTGTGCATATTTCCCTTTGCATTCACAGTTGGTGTATGCAGGGAGGCTCTGGTAACTTTATCTTCTTTGTTGTTTGTTCTCATTGATTTACTTCTTAAATATCCTTTCATCGATCATGATGTGATCACTGCCATTCTTTCAAGATTCATAGGCAGACCTAGGTTACCTAAGTCTGAGAATTGATCTGCTGTACGCTCTGGTACAGGTGACGGTAGTATTATAATTGCCATTGTGCATTTTTGCAAAAAAGTGTGTAATTACAGCGCTTTCATTTGCATTTCAAAGAGAGCTCGTACTACCTTTCAGCGCTTTTGAACAGTCACTGTCAATTGTTGGATTTATCCTTCATTTTATCCATTTTTTTGTTGCGTTTGATGACCGTACGTGATAATATACTTGAGCACCACAATGGCGAGTTGGTGAAGTGGCTTAACACACCGCCCTTTCACGGCGGCATTCACGGGTTCGAATCCCGTACTCGTCACTTTTTTCTTAGGGGTATCGTACAATGGTAGTACATCGGTCTCCAAAACCGCTGATGGGAGTTCGATTCTCTCTACCCCTGCCTAGAAACCGCTCAAAAGGCGGTTTTTTTGTTATTAAAACGTCTGAGCAGGATGCCCAGACGCTGGAATCAGAATAGATTGGATAATAGCGGAAGCCATACAGAGCAGAGAATGATCATGGCAATCTGCAGCAGGAATGTTGATTTCATCATTTCTGTCATGGAATAGTATCCTTTTGAATAAGTAATCAGGGGGACAGTATCCAATGGCAGCAGATAGCAGTTTCCTGCGCATAGAGCAGCCGTCAGCATGATCAAAGCTGGGTTGGCCCGCTGGTAATCATTGCCTGTGCCATAGAAATAACTGCTCCCACCATAAAGAATGCATCCCAGCGGTCCTCTTTGACAAAGGCATCAACATTCAGTACTTCTATGCCTGGCATGAACATGACACAGCAGCCAAGCATCGCAACGACCATGACACTGATGGAACGGATCCAGCTGGATGCGATCCATAGAACAAGCATCGTCACCGTGATTACGATGACTTTCTTTTCTTTCGACCCCATCTTTACAGGAATATTCATCTGATCAATAAAAGTATTGATCTGCTCTTTAGCGACCTGCGTTGAATGATAGATTCTGCGCATCAGGAACTATGCTAAGAAGATCATTATAAATGCCAGCGGAATACCAGCCTCCATTTGAAATTGATCAGTTTTCCATGCACTGGTTGACCCAGGCAGCGAAGTTCGTGGTGCTGTCGCCGGTACGTTCAGCCATTGTATGCTGCATGCCCCAGCCGCTGGCAAAATCCACGTTCTTAACACCGCTGTAGTTCTCCAATGCCAACGCTAAGTTCATTTCAGTTGTCAACGCTGTATCACCCTGTGAAATACCCGTGCGGATGCGCCAGTACTTTGCGACTGTGCTTGTTCCATAGCCGTCATACGACTGCAGCAGGTAATACAAAGGTGTATACATATTGACTCTGACATCAACGGTATTACCGACTGAATCTTTCTTAGCAAGGTCTGCTGTAAAGGCTGATTCGTAATCGGTTCCCTTGACGATTGCAGCCAGCAAGGAATCAAAGTGTGCTCCGCTGCCGTCTGCATAGCCAAACAGCGTGTTCTCGCCCTGTCCCGCATCCAGCTGATCAAAGGCACCGAGAGACTTTGTAGCAGCCTTCATCGCCTTGCAGAAATCTGCGACACTTGTGATTGATGCCTGATTTGTGGATGCATCATATGTGACCCAGGTGCCATTGGCATTCAAGGCATCGATATATGCCTGTGCTGTTTCATAGGTGCCGGAAAGGGTAATTGAGATCGAAGATGTTGTGGAACGCGCAATATTGTCAGCGGTGCCGCCGGCTGTTGTACCCCCGGCTGTACTTGTTGCACCGCTGGTCGTACCTGAAGACATTGCAGGCATTGTACCGCTTGGCAAAGTGCCGCCGGTCATACCGCCCTTCACACCTCCGGTCATACCACCCATCATGCCCGCAGAAGAGGAAGCTGAACTGGAATCATATGGGAATGTATTGTCTGACAAGAAGTTGTTCAGGGATGTTTCAATCTGTGTCTTTACATAGTTGTAGTAAGAACCGCTATGATAAATGCCGGAATCAGATTTTTCCAGTGTCAATGCATTGCCATTCTCATCCTTGAGGCCTGCCTGATTGACCCATTCAGCCCATGCATTGGCCAGACCGTCAGAGACAGCCTGATCAGAAGTTGAAAGTCCGCTTCTTGTAGAGCCCATCATCCATTCATAGGATTCATCGGCTGTATCTAGATTCGTAATTGGGCACCAGTCCATCGAACCTGCTACCGCATCACTGACACCCTGCACTGCACCAATCGCAGTCAGATATGAATCATAGATAGTACTGTCACCGGACGCACCGAGAATTGCTGACTGGGCACCGCCGCCGCTCATACCAAAGACAAAGATATTGTCCATACTGCCAGCGATGGTATCTGCACTGTAGCGGAGGTAGCGGATAGCTGCCTTGATGTCTGTGACACCTGCAGGTGCACCGTCATCACGTCCACGGCATCCTGCGAATACATAGACAAAGCCCTGGCCTGTATAAGCACTCTCATCCTGATATTCACTCAAAGCTGCCTGTGCCATATATCCTGGTGTATTGATCGGCATGACAATTGGCGCAGCAGCTGCTGTATAATTTCCAGACTTGCCTGCTTCATTGACAGAAACAGTATATGTACCGTCACTGTTCTGTTTGCCGGTGAAATAGTTACCCGGTACGAAGACAGCGAGATTTTCATAAGTTGAATTTGCTGGTGTTTCACAATAGCTGATGCCAATCTGATAATAGACATCTGCTTCGGCATTGTACTGCCACTTAGCACTGTCGATCTTGCTCAGATTTGTAACAATGGATGATGAAGATGACGAAGAGGATGAAGCTGTTGAAGCAGTGGATGCCTGTGAAGCAGAACATCCGGTCGCCAGCATACTGCATGCCGCAAATACGCTGAGCCACTTTTTAGAATGATCCATTGTTGGTCTCCTAACCCTTTCCTGTTGAATAAAACGAAATACCATTCATAGCATATATTTCGAACAAAGCACCGGCAATTCCAATTCCTGATATGGTTATTCCAGAAGTGAAAGAAAATCTTCATCAAAGATATACACCCTTTTGCTTAAATGCATAAGTGAATATTGCTGTCAGAATCTGAATTCTTCTTTGTATAATATTGTTATGAAGATCAAAGAAAAAGCCGCACAGATTAAAACTTTTCTGCCGGCAGTATACTTAGCGATGAAAAGTCCAAAGACACCGAAGAAAACAAAGATCTTAGCTGCTCTGACGGTCGGCTATGCGCTGTCACCAATCGATTTGATTCCGGACTTTATCCCGGTTCTAGGATATCTGGATGACTGCATCATCCTGCCGGCAATGATTGCCTGGACAGTTCAATCTATGCCGAAGGAACTGTTTGATGAATTCGCGGCAGAAGCCAAGGCTATGATGTCACAGCCGAAAAAGAAGTGGTACTATGCCATTCCGATCCTGCTGCTCTATGCTTTGATTATTTATCTGATTGTCCATGCCATACTGAAAAACTAGCACTGCCAAGTGCTAGTTCTTTTCGTTTGTATCCAATAATCTGATCAAAACTTCCTTGACTGTCTCTGGTTCCATAGGCTTGCTGATATGTGCATTCATGCCATAGCTTTTCGATTTCTGTACATCCTCTGCAAAGGCATTGGCAGTCATGGCAACAATCGGAATTGTCTTGGCATCCGGGCGGTCTGCCTTTCTGATCTTCTGCGTTGCTGTATAGCCATCCATGACCGGCATCATAATATCCATCATGATCAAATCGAATCTGCCAGTCTGCGATCCCATAAAAATATCGACTGCTTCCTGACCGTTCTCTGCCTGCCATACATAAGCCCCTGCATTTTTCAGCATATGTTCAACAATCAGGTAATTGATTGCCTGGTCTTCAACGACAAGGATATTCTTTCCTTCAAGGTATTTTTCAGAATCAGCCCGCCTGCTCTTTTTCCGCTTCAGCTCCTGAAACTCTTCAAACATTGTCGAGCGGAATGCTGGGCGGTATAAAACAGCATCCGCACCGGCATTCAGAATCTGATCTTCTTTTTCAAGCATGTTCATGCGGCAGCCGCAGACGATATCCGTATCCGGGAACTGCTCCCTCAGTCTGCGGATGACGTCAACTGTCCTTGTTTCACTGATACTGATAATGGCATCATAGCGGCTGCTGTATACAGCAGTATGATTCAGAATGTCTGCCGTCATTTTCACATCGCATGGAACACCGATTACTTGTGGATAGGTTTCCCTTATAAAATTGCAGGTCTCTTCATCATCCGCATTCAGCAGCACAAAATAATCCTTCACATCATCAAACTGCTGCAGCATCTTTTCTTCATCAGCAATTTCCAGCGGAATGCATGCTGTAAATGTAGAACCTATTCCCTTTTCACTGACAACACTGATTGTACCGTGCATCGCTTTAACAATATTGCTGACGATAGTCAACCCCAATCCAGTTCCTTCAATTGGATTAACTGTTGATTTCACTTCTCTGACAAATGGTTCAAATATGATTTCCTGAACATCCTTGTCTATACCAATGCCATTGTCTATACAAGACATCTTGATTACCGCATGTTTCTGGTCCTCTGCTTTTTCTTCTTCAATACAAAGTATGATTTTACCTTCAGAAGGTGTGTACTTTACTGCATTGCTGAGAAAATTGACAAGGATCTGTTTGAGTCTAGGTTCATCACCAATATAGAATTCATCATCTACTTTGTCGGCATCCAATATGAACTCTTGATTCTTTGCAACGGTTAAAGGCCAGGCAATCTTTTCTACTTCAATCAGCAGATCCGGCAGAATAAATTCGGTCTTGGCGATTGCAATCTTTCCGCTTTCAATCATTGAGAGATCAAGCACATCATTGACCAAAGAAAGAAGATGTTTCGAAGAAGACTGCACTACATTCAAATTATCCAAAGCTTGTTTCTTGTTGTCGATATTATCAACTGCCATATCCGTCATGCCGATAATTGCATTCAAAGGTGTCCGGATGTCATGTGACATTGAAGACAGGAAATCTGATTTTGCACGATTGGCTTTCTCGGCAGCCCGCTTTGCTTTTTCAGTTTCTTCAATTGCCTTTTCGAGCTGAATATTCTTTTGATTCAGTTCACGTGCCTGGCTGATATAGGAGACTACATAAAGAATAAACATTGATAATGTTATTGCAGGATACAGCAGTACATATTCATTCGTGAAGATCTGAAGCACGCTTGCTGCTGCTGGAATCAGTCCGTACAAGGTTAATGCTGAGGCAGAACTGCCAATGATCTTCCGCTTGGATAGAATGAAGATGAACTCAGCAAGCATGACACACAGGATCCAGCTCTGATTGATGAGATAAAAAGGTCCTCTGATGTGATAGCCATTAAGGGTGCCAAAATACATACCATTGAATATTGAAATAAAATCAAGTACTGCGGCTGAGCAGCATGCAGTCCTCAAAAATATAACAAACGCAAGATTCGGTTTTTTTTTGTTCTCAGTCAGTGCAATGACATATTCACCAAAGAGCAGT
>CAYLQV010000055.1:0-9269 GCA_964385925.1 uncultured Galactobacillus sp.
TATTATATGTCAACTGTCTATCTGTCAACCACACGATTGTTTACTGTTAGAAAAATTAAAGTCCTGATCATTAAAAAACCAGATCATCCATGTGACAATCTGGTATGTTATTGTTTCTGCTCGTTGTTTTACTTTGTAACGGTATCATATGGCCAGTCAACAATCCCGCCCATATCATAGATCTTGGTATAGCCGATCGCTGCAAGCTTTTTTGATGCTGCAGCAGCACGGACTCCTGTCCGGCAGTAAACAAGAAGTGTTTTATTCAGATCAGGAAGCAGGATTGGCTTCTCGGTGGTAATACTTTCCACTGGTACATTGATGGCATTGGGAATATGTTTTTCATCATATTCTGCTTCTGTTCTGACATCGACAATGATGACATTGCCTGCATCGATCATCTGTTTTGCTTCATCTGCTTTGAGGACTGTGTAGCCTTGACTTGCTGCAGCATCACTGGTCTTCTGTGTACATCCGCTTGCAAGAATGCAAAGGATCACGGAAACTGCTAGAACGATTCTTTTCATTGGATAATTTCTCCCAGGCTCCCTCATTGGGCCTCACTACAATCAACATACTTTTTTTGCATGAAATTGCCAGTATAATGCCCTGAAGTGAAGAAAGCAAAAGATCCTGCAGGCTGTCATCAGTATGCAGGGTCTTATCTGATTCATCAATCTTCAGCAGTTTCCACGATAAACATGGACAAGATAATTAGAGGCAGTCTCCACCAATTGATCAATCACCGCTATCGGCGTAGGCTGCTTGTCAGCCATATGATAGCGCGGAAAGAATCTGGTGATGTGAAGCGTGATTTCTGGATCCACACCTGCCAGCCACTTGGCTTCTTCTTCCATATCATGAGGGTCATCATTCAATCCCGGAACGATCAAACTGGTAACTTCAACATGGCAGCATGGATCAGCCAGAGCAATGTTTGCTTTCACGCACTCCAGATTTCCATGCAGGATATCATAGATCTCCTGACGGAAACCCTTAAGATCAATGTTCATTGCGTCCACATACGGAAGAAGTTCTTTTATCCGCTCCTGAGCGACCATGCCGTTTGTAACAAGAATGCATTTCAGGTCCTGTTTCCTGGCAAGCTGAAAGCAGTCTCGGACATATTCATAATTGATGAAAGGTTCATTATAGGTAAATGCAAGGCCGATATTGCCATGGACCTTTTCCTGAACAGCCAGAGATACCAGCTCTTCTGGAGAGATTTCTCTGTTCTCACAGGAATCTGCATAAGATATTTCATAGTTCTGACAGAACGGACATTTCATGTTGCAGCCAAAACTGCCTGCAGACAGGATCATATGTCCAGGCATATAGTTGGCAAACGGCTTCTTCTCAATTGGATCCAGTGCCAGAGAAGTTAAAATGCCATAGGCTTTTGGAATGATCTTCCCGTCCTGATTCATTCGGGCAAGACAAAGACCCGTCTGTCCTTCTTCAAGCGAACAGTGATGCGGGCAGAGTTCACAAGCAACTTTCATACGTGCCTCACCACTTCAAAGCGCTGGAGAGTCAGCGGTTCATCTTCTGAGATGCCGCCTTTTCTTCTGGCAATATCAATCTGTTCAGCAGCAGTATCAACACCTTCCAGATCTGGCAGCAGCAATCCTCTTCTGCCGCCGCATGACACAATGACACCATAGCGATGCGGATCAAGTTCACGCACATCCTCGACCGGTTCAATCTCTGCCAGGACGTCGACACTGATGACCAGACGGTCCAGTTCCTCTTCTTCAATTGGCGGGAAGCGAGGATCTTCTGAAGAAGCAGACACAACATTCTGCATAATCTCTTTAGCAATGCATTCTGTTGTGGGCTTGAATGTCCCAATACATCCGCGCAGCTGACCATCTTCATGGATTGACACAAAGACGCCAGCTTTCCGGCTGCGCATTTCTTCTGGGTAACCTGCAAGATCTTTTACATCGGGAAGATGCTTGATAGAACGACTGATTGTCTCCCTGGCAAGATGCACATACGGGTCTTCCTTTGCCTGATCTTCTTTGACTTTCTTGATCATCAAAGCCTCGTATTGGTCCCCGATATTCCTTGATGCATCCCTGCCCTCCGGCACAAACTCTGCTACCCCATAGCCTACCCCGAAAGGTTCTTCATAGGAATACAGCCGGCTTGCGACTTTTGTACGGTCAAGTGCACCAGCCATGATCAGGAATGAACGCAGGCCGCACTCAGCAGCCTTGTCACAGAAAGCTGGAGCGAAAGTCAGAAAACGCATAAAGTCTCCCGACGCAAAAGCTTCTGTAATCTCCTGGTCAAATACCGGGCCTTCCTTGGCAAAGCCATAAGGGCCATCTGTTTTCAGCTTATGTGAGAGATCGCCGCTGGCAATAAATACTGTTCTTCTTCCCAGGCTTTCTACAGTTTCCTGAACAGCCTGACCAAAGCGGTAATGTGCCAGGGCAGATAACCCTGAAATGCCGATCCGGACAACTTTGAAATCCTTTATATAATGATGCAGGAAATAGAGAGGAATCATTGTTGCGTGATCCAGTTCGGGATCTCTTTCTCCCTGGGTCCCAGCAGGGATTCCCTTTTCCATACATTTTTGAGAAAGCTCATGAACAAACTGTTCGTCATAGTCTGCTCCTACTTTGACCTTTGATGCCCGGAACTGTCCGAAATTGCCCTCCGCATGGCTGCCAGGGGAAATATGCAGATAATCCAGATAAGTTGTTGCATGAGGACTGGTAATAATGACCAGTTCAGGCTGAAAAGATGCTGCTTTCTTCATCACTGCTTCATAAGAATCAATTGTCTTCTGAATCCCCTGCTGCTCTCCTTTTCCCACTTCCGGGATGATCAAAGGAGGATGAGGAACGCACATTGCATAAACAATAGACATATCATCACCTCTTTCATTATTATATATCCCACATCAAGACATTATTCCAGATGCGAAAAAGGGAAAGTCAGGATTTCGATATTCTGCTGAGCTTACCATAGGCATAACAAAAAGGTGCCCATACTGAACAGAGCACCTTCCTATATAACGAACGATTGAAAAGCAGAATTACTTACAATGTTCTTTATCAATCTCTGCCACTTTATTTCTGCGGCGGACATACTTCTCGCCATCCAGCGGATCTGTATGCATCCATGTTTTCACAATTTCCATTGCAATTGCAGAACCGATGATCTTGCCGCCAATGCACAGGACATTGGCATCATTATGCTGTCTAGCAAGAGCTGCACAGAATGGATCCTGACAGACGCAGGCAAAGACATGCGGCAGCTTGTTGGCAATCATCGCACTGCCATATCCTACCCCATCCACAAAGATTCCTCTGTCACAGGTATGATTTGATACAGCCAGCGCAGCCGGCAGTACATAATCCGAGAGGTCACAGGACTGATTGTCATATGTCCCGAAATCTTTCACTTCATATCCTTCTGCTTCCAGGTACTTTTTGATTTCTTCCTTCAATGCTGTTCCTGCATGATCATTTGCCATAGCAATCTTCATATCAAAATCCACCTTTCTCTAATAACTACCTAACGTCATTTTAGCACTGACTTTGACTCGATATCCATAAATCAGCGTGTAAAAGGAAGACAACGCATGCCAGATCAAATGACTGGAATATGATAAATTTGATCAGTCACTGATTCCCTCTATCATTTTGCTTTTACAGATCGATTTTTTCAATGCTCCGGCATGATTGTCTGATGCAGAGAGATCCAGCGACAATGTAAATAACAGCTGCACATACTAAGAACAGGCACTGAGATAACAGTCCTTCATTCCCTGTGTTCATCCATGCCATGCCAGGAAGATGATGAATTGTTTCAGCAATGCCAATCAGTACAAAGGATGCAGCGCCATACATCAGGAACGGTCTGCCTGTGTTGTATGCTGTCTTCCAGAATCCATTGACAAAGATCCAGTTGAACAATACAAAGATCAATAGGATGTATCCCAGATAAATCGGATTGGCATTCATCATCGGATTATTCAGGTACACCTGGTCCTGTCCAAATAGAGTCATGCGGATGATTGTCAAGAGTGTACTGATGACAAAGAAGATCATCTGAATGCATGCAACAAAGTAATATCTTGCCTTGACCGCATCTGTCTTAGCAACCGGCATCAATACGGTATACAGGATATCATTCTGTTCACGGGCTGACTGAAATGTCTGAAAGATCCCCATACATACAAAGAATGTTCCTACCAGGATTGGATACCCAGGAATCATCGTCATCAAGGCAAACAACAGAAAGAAATATGTCAGCGGCAGAGCTGTAAAGCAGAACTCTTTTCTTAATAGTTTCTTCATATCTTTTACTCCTGATCGAACTGCATCGGCTTTCTTTCCAGATGCACCATGATATCTTCCAGAGAATGCTGCTGTGGATAGTCCTTCAAGAAGTTCTGATAAGATTTGGAAGCAATCACACATCCATTCTGAATATATGTAATTGCATCTGCACACTTCTCCAGATCAGTTGTGATATGTGTCGAGAACAGTATTGCAGTTCCTTGTTTTGCAAGATACTGGAAGATTTCAAGAAGTTCTTCTCTGGAAACCGGGTCAAGACCGCTGGTCGGTTCATCCAGGATCAAAAGCTCTGCATGATGGGAAAGTGCAGTGGTCAGACTATATTTCACTTTCATTCCTTCTGACAATTCCATCAATTTCTTATTCTCATCTAACCCGAACATCTTTATATATTTTTGATATTCTGTATCGCTCCAGTTAGCATAAAAAGTCCTTGTCATGGCAGTGACATCTCTTATTTTCTTATGGATGTAGAATTGGTTTGCGCCAGAAGCATATCCGATTTTTTGACGTACAGAATTATCTTTCTCTGTCATCGATTCTCCAAAGAACAACACCTCACCTTCATCAGGATGGACAAGATCCAGCATTGACTTCATGGTCGTAGTCTTGCCAGCTCCGTTTCTGCCAATCAGTCCCATGATGCTTCCCTGTTCAACAGAAAAGGAAACATGGTCCAGCAGAAAAGCAGGATACTTTTTGCACAGGTTCTTTACTTCAAGGATGGAGGACATGTCTTATTCCTCTTCAGAAGAACTGCCATTCTTCATTGCTTTCATCATTTCCTGCATGTTCTTTTCCATGACATCGGCAGATACGATAGCCAGTCCTTTTGATTCATCCCCCAGGAGCAGTAAAGTGCTTCCTGTTTTGATGTGAAAGATTTCTCTGGCTTTCTTTGGAATCACAATCTGTCCTTTTTCACTGACAGCGACTGCCCACAGATGTTTTCCCTTCTCCGGGATCTGCAGACCACTCTCCTTCTGTGAATAATTGACAAGATCATCCAATGAAACATGATAAAGTTCTGCAATGCGCATACATTTATCAATTTCCGGCATTGATTCCCCTGCTTCCCATTTTGCCAATGCCTGTCTGGATACACCTATTTTTTCAGCTGCCGTTTCTTGTGAATAATGATACCTTTTCCGCAAAATCATTAAATTCTCACTCAGCATACTTTTCCTACTTTCGTTTTCTCTTATTATAGGCGTATGCACCATGCTTTCCACCAACTTAAGCTGACATTATTTATATGATTTTGTTAGTTTTGGTTGCGTCAATATACAATATATTCAACATAAGCAGCCCCAAAGCATGCGTCGTATCTATGATGACATTCAGGCTCTTTGATCAGTTGTTCCTGCGTAAAAAAGATGTCTGCACGAACAACAGACATCTTTCTTACTTCAGCTATATTTCAATAATGAACTGATTTTAGAGGTCGGCTGACTGGCTTTTCATGCGCCGGGGCTTAAGATTTGATCTTCAGTTTGATTTTTCAGATAATTCCAAGTATCTCTGCTCGCTCTTTTCCAATTCATCTCTTTGATTCTGCAGCTGGTCCCCGATTGCTTGAATCTCTTTATAGTCTGCAGCAGAAGCCAGTTTATTTTCCAGATCTGCAATTTCTTGTTCTAATTGAGGCAGAGCTTGTTCTAAGTTCTGCAGTTCCCTCTTTTCGTTATAAGTCAGGTGTGCAGCAGGTTTCTTTTCTCTTTCCTTCACCGGCTGCACTGCTTGTGTTTCTTTATGATCTTCTTTCGCTTCTAAGTAATCTGAATAAGATACCTGCTTCTCAATGATTTTTTGATTTTCAAATACTAAAAGATGATCCATCGTTTTATCTAAGAAATATCGATCATGGCTGACCGCTAAAACGGCGCCATGGAAATCATCCAGATAATCTTCCAGCACACCCAATGTATCCGTATCCAGATCATTGGTCGGTTCGTCCAAGATCAGAATATTCGGTGCTGTCATCAAGATTGAGCAGAGATAGAGTCTTCTCTTCTCACCGCCGGAACACTTTTCAATCATTTTATACTGGTCTTCTTTAAAGAAAAGAAATCTCTCCAGCATCTGACTTGCGGTAATTTCTTCATGATCTGCGGTATAGACAACAGAACCAAATTCCTTCAAATAGTCAATGACTCTCTGATTCTCTTCAAAGACATCATTGTGCTGCGCAAAATAGCCAATCTTTACAGTTTCACCAATCCGGATTGTCCCGGTGTCCGCCTTTTCTAGACCCATAATGATTTTCAGTAAAGTTGTTTTTCCGCACCCATTTTCACCAATGATTCCTAAGCGGTCCATCCGTTTGATCGTATAACTGAAATCGGAAAAAAGATGTTTATCACCATAGGACTTTGAAATATGTTCTAATGCAATTGTATTGTTGCCAAGTCTTGTAGTTGCAGACTTCAGTTCTAATTTCTCATGTTCCTGCTGCACTTCCATTGCGGCTATCTTTTCAAAATGCTCAATTCTGCTCTTCTGCTTGGTGCTTCTTGCCTGTGCACCGGCGTGGATCCATTCAATTTCCTTGCGCAGAAAGTTCTGCCTTTTCTGCTCACTGGCCATTGCCTGTTCACGGCGTATTTCTCTTTGTTCAAGATAGTCTGCATAATCACCGTTATATTGATATAAGTGACCATTATCTACTTCAACAATATGATTTGTAATTCTTGATAAGAAATAGCGGTCATGGGTAATCAATACGACTGCTTTGGATACACGTGTCAGATATTTTTCCAGCCACAGCACCATTTCCTGATCCAGGTGATTCGTTGGTTCATCCAATAGATACAGATCCGCTTTTTGAATCAAGGAGATTGCTAAGGCGACACGTTTCTTCTGTCCGCCAGAGAGAACATCAATTTTCTGTCCATAATCTGTAATGCCAAGTTTATTCAATACTGCATTGATCTGATATACTTCCGCTTCTTCTGTTAAAGCGGAACGCACTGTTTCATATACCGACTTTCCAGCTGGGAATTCCATGTTCTGAGGACAGTAAGAAATCTTATATTTTTTCAGGAGCGTCACTTTGCCTGAATCTGGTTTTTCAATTCCTGCCAGAATCCTCATGAAAGTCGATTTTCCAGCTCCGTTCAATCCGACTACACCCCATTTATCTTTCTCATTGACCACAAAGTTCACGTGGTCAAGTATCGGTTCAATTGCATATTTATAGCTGACATCTTCCAATGAAACGATCATAGCAGTCCTCCACAACCACGTAATAGTAATGTCTTTTGCCTGTAATTGCAAACAACATCCAGACGAACTAGCTGCCAGAGCATAAAGAAAGCCTGACTGATTGTTCAGCCAGGCATCATGAATCATTTCGTTATTGAATGTGTCTGCTTTACAGTGGTCGGATCACAGAGTCCTACCTTCCTTGAAGAATTCACTACAGACTGTTAATGAACATATGGCGTATCTGGAGTGCCGGATTTGACATAGAAAATCACATCTTCATCAATTGTCAGATTTGTCAGTGCCGATTTGCTGTATTTATAGACCGCTGGATCTGTTGTAGATGTTACATAGCAGAATGGTGTAACAGCTGTCCCAGCTGTATCATACAGCTCCGGAATATTTGCTTCCAGCAGATCCATGCCCTTGATCAGTCCGAAGGTGCTTTCCAGCAGCTGCGTTGAAGCAAGAGATGTTGTCGCAGTATCAGCCGGACGGAATGTAATCTTGTAAGTTGTTACAGCAATGAAGATTGTTGTATCTGCACTTACATTCAGATTTGCAAGCTCCGCTGCCGTATATGGAGTCGTTGTCTGCGGTGTTGTCGTTGCATCTGTTACAACCTTGAAGGTAAGCGCATCACTGCTCACTTGGACAGACGTATTGTTATCCTGTACCAGCCATACCGTTGGTACAGCATCTGTACCAATTGCTGATCCTGGAATTACTTTGATTTCCAGAGAAGAAGGCTGTGTATGGTCTGTCGGCGCTACTGCACCAGTCTTGTAGACAAGCGAGCCGATTGGATACGCCTGCATTTCCTGATCTAGATAGTACGTCAGTTGTACCTCTGTAGTAATCGTGAAGGTACCTGTTTCATAGGTGACATTGTAATTGCCCTGAACAGCATCTCCAGAAGGCGTGATGATATACGTGCCAGTGGCTGTTCCTGCTGCACGGCTGATTGTATAGGTCAGTTTGCTTGCAAGTTCATTGTTCACCAGACCTGTGACCGTTGCGGTCAATACTGGGTCATCTTCTGTTGTCAGTCTCTTCTTATCATCCGCTTTCACAGTGGCCGATGCTTTGTCCTTTGGGCATAGCCGCTTGTCACTGCCAGAGGTGTACGGATCTCGTGGGCCATATTCCGGAAGAACTCCGTCTTCATATGATCAATCTGTTCCAGCGATTTTATCTGCTGACGTGTCTGTGCCAAAGCAACTTCTGTTTCACGTTCTCTGAGCGCGGCAACAGCCATCATGATCATGATGAAAGCAACCATTGCCAAAGCAGAATACCCTCCATGCGTTACTTCCGTTGACCTCCGTACATAGAAGGCTTCCAGTAGCTCAGCACCGAACAATATGCCAAAACCAATCAATGTGAAAATATCTGTTCTAGTCAATTTCTTCACCTTGATGAAATGGCGTATCAGACAGAAGACGAAATAGATCAGATAAGCAGCAAGATAGATCACAGACTTATAATTCATTGCCACACAGTCCTGTGACCGTACCAGAAACATCACAACAGTACTGATGCCGACTGCCACCAAAAACGCACGGTGGACCCACTTATTGATAACACCAGGGAAAATGCAGTTCATTAATTCGAGCATCGCCGCCGCAATCCAGATCAAGTCAATAACGACAATTCGATAGCCAATGTTCCAATAATAATTCAATGGCAGAAGCTGGCCCGTTTGTCGAGACAGCTTTCAAGAAAGAAGAAAGGATCCAGCAA
>CAYLQV010000056.1:0-9254 GCA_964385925.1 uncultured Galactobacillus sp.
TTCCACAGAATATTGGACTTTTTGACTGAAAATCACCAAATTGGAGGTTAAGCCTTCCAATTCAAATGCACCGGTATACAGCCGATAGTATGTACCTCTTTCTGTAATCAGTTTGTCATGATCACCGCGTTCAATGATCTTACCGTGATCCAATACCATGATGACATCAGAATTCTGAACGGTAGAGAGTCTATGTGCAATCACAAATACTGTACGTCCCTTCATCAATCTGTCCATACCTTCCTGGACTAAAGCTTCGGTACGTGTATCAATAGAAGAAGTTGCCTCATCCATGATCATGACTGGCGGATCTGCTACGGCAGCTCTAGCAATGGAGATCAGCTGACGCTGCCCTTGCGACAGGCCGCTGCCATCTCCATCAATGACCGTCTGATATCCATTCGGCAGCATCTGGATAAACTCATCTGCATTTGCCAGCTTAGCTGCATTGATGCATTCTTCATCCGTTGCACCTTCTCTACCAAACCGGATATTGTCCATGACCGTTCCCGTAAACAGATTGACGTCCTGCAGGACAATGCCTAATGATCGTCTGAGATCTGCTTTCTTGATCTTATTGACATTGATTCCATCATAACGGATCTTGCCATCATCAATATCATAGAAACGATTGATCAGATTCGTAATCGTTGTCTTACCGGCACCAGTGGCACCGACAAAGGCTATCTTTTGACCAGGTTCTGCATACAGAGTGATATCATGCAGTATCTGCTTATCAGACACATAGGAGAAATCGACATGATCCAGCACAATTCTTCCTTCCAGTTTCTGATATGTTATGGTGCCGTCCGCCTGATGTGGATGTTTCCAAGCCCACATACCGGTCTTTTCAGAAGTCTCAACAATTTCGCCATTCACTTCTTTACAGTTGACTAAGGTGACATAGCCATTATCTGTCTCCGGCCTCTCATCCAGGAATGTAAAGATACGGGAGGCACCAGCTAACGCTGTAACAATGGAGTTGAACTGATTGGAGATCTGTGACAATGGATTTGTAAAACTGCGGGAAAGCGTCAGGAACGAAGCAATCATGCCAAGTGTCATTGTATTCATGCCAAAGATGGTAAGGTTTGCACTGCTGGAGATTGCCAGCCACGCTCCTACAATAGCTATCAAGACATACTGTACATATCCCAAAGCATTCAGCAGAGGCATCATCGCGTTTGCATTGCCGTTTGCTTTGGTTGCAGCATCTTTCCACGCATCATTCTTTTTCCGGAATTCTGCTTTGTTGCGTTCTTCATAATTGAATACTTTGATGACCTTTTGACCATTGACCATTTCTTCGACATAGCCATCCAGATCACCAAGCGTCTGCTGCTGGGTACCGAACCATTTTCCTGTCTCACCAGCAATCCTGCCGACAACCTTCAGGATGAACCAGACAGCTGCTAAAACGATCAATGTCAGCCAGAGACTGATATACAGCATGCAGCAGAATACAGCAATCATCGTACATGCAGATGAGATCAGCTGAGCAAGCGACTGGGCAATCATCTGCCGCAGTGTATCTGTATCATTGGTATATAAGCCCATGATCTCGCCATGCGTGTGGCTGTCAAAGTAACCAATCGGAAGTGCCTGCATCTTCTCAAACATCTCATCACGGATCTTTTTTAATGTACCCTGGGCAATGGTAACCATCAAACGGTTGTAGATCCATGTGCCCATAGCACCAACAAAGTAGATAACGCCGATAATGATCAAAGCATGCAGCAGTCCTGTAAAGACAGGATGATCCTGTCCCAGCAGCGGAACAATATAGGTGTCGATCAATGACTGCAGGAACATGGAAGAAGCTGCACTGGCGACGGCACTCAATATAATGCAGATCACAACAACAATCATAGTAGCCTTATACTGCTTCATATAAGATAGAAGTCTTTTTAAAGTCTGCATGTCAAACGAAATATTTTTCTTCTGTTTCATATTCTCACTCATGATCCTTGTCTCCTTTCTGCTGTGATTCGTAGACTTCCTTATAAATGTTGGATGTCTTTAATAATTCTTCGTGTGTGCCTTGGGCGGATATTCTGCCGTCATCCATCACGATAATACGGTCAGCATCCTGAACAGACGTAACCCGCTGAGCAATGATGATCTTTGTTGTATTCGGAATCTTTTCGGCAAATGATTTCCGAATCTGAGCATCCGTTCTAGTATCAACTGCACTGGTCGAATCATCCAGGATCAGCACCTTTGGTGATTTCAACAGTGCTCTGGCAATGCATAATCTCTGCTTCTGACCGCCGGAGACATTGGTGCCGCCCTGTTCGATATGAGTGTTATATCCGTCTGGCAGTGTATTGATGAATTCATCTGCACAGGCTAACTGACAGGCTTGGACAAGCTGTTCATCGGTGGCATTTTCATTGCCCCACCGCAGATTCTCGGCAATTGTACCGGAGAACAATTCATTCTTCTGCAGCACCATAGCCACGGATTCACGCAATGCATGCAAGTCATACTTCTTTACATCAACACCGCCTACACTGACTTTTCCAGCTGTTGCGTCATACAGACGTGAGACCAGCTGAACCAGTGATGATTTCGAAGAACCGGTGCCTCCGATGATACCGATTGTCTCACCTGAGCTGATATTCAGATTAATATTATTCAGTACTTTTTTATCTGCTTTCGTACTGTAAACAAAGTCGACATTCTCGAAACGGATAGAACCATCTTTCACTTCTGTGACTGGATCCTGTGGATCTGTGATGTCCGGCTTTTCATTTAATATTTCTGCAATACGGTTGCCGGAGGATGCACTCATCGTGATCATTGTCAGGACCATTGAAAGCATCATCAAGCTCATTAAGATCTGCTGTGCATAGGACAAAAGAGCAGTCAGCTGCCCCGTCGTCAAACCAAAGGCAATATTATTTCCACTTGCAACAATCGCTTTAGCACCGATCCAGGAGACAAGGATCATGACACCATACATGCATAACTGCATCAATGGAGAGTTCAACGCAAGCAGTCTTTCACCTTTACTGAAGTCTTTATAAATAGATTCTGAGATACCATCGAACTTTTTAATCTCGTAGTCTTCCCGGTTGCAGGATTTCACGACCCGAATACCTTTGACATCTTCTTCTACAACACTGTTCAATTGATCATAGGTCTTGAATACTCTTTTAAAATAAGGACTGACACATTTCATGATGAAGAACAGCAGTACGGCAAGGACAGGAATCAATACCAGGAAGATCATTGAGATATCATGACTGATACTGAATGATACGACCATGGCAAATATCATCATGACTGGTCCACGGATTGCCATACGGATGATCATCTGCCATGCATTCTGGATATTTGTTACATCCGTGGTAAGACGTGTAACGATAGAAGCAGATGAGAACTTATCAATATTGGAAAATGAGAATCTCTGAACATTGTCATACATATCCTGTCGTAGATTTGCAGATAATCCTGCGGATGCCTTCGCGGCAAATTTTGCGGATAGCACACCTGTAAGTAATTCCATGACCGCAAACAGGATCAAGGCAAATCCATACTTGAATACGTTGGCAAGGCTTCCTTCTTCAATGCCGAAATCAATCAGATCTGACATGTATAATGGGATAACAATCTCAAATACGACTTCCAAGATGGAAAGTATCATTGTAATGATGGAACCTTTTTTATGTTCTCTTAAACTCTTTGCTAATGTTCTGATCATATGTTCTCCTTCTTATAATGTAGCACGCTACATATATGAGCATAATTGAAGCCGGTTTCCCGGCAGTTCAATCGATATTTTTACTGACAATTTCAAGCAGTCTCTGCAGTTCTTTCTTTTCATCTTCTGACATATTTCTCAGCAGCAGCTCTTCATGCTCGGAGATCAACTTCTCCATATCTTTGCCAGCATTCTCTGCTTTTCTTGTCAGCTTTACAATCTTATTACGATGATCGGATGGATCCATACAGCAGGCAACAAAGCCATTTTGCTCCATTCTAGAGATGATTCCTACCACTGTTGGATGAGCAACATCCAAGTATGTTTCGACCTCTTTCTGGGTCATCTGCCCACCTTTTTGATTGATAAATGCCAATACTCGGCTTTGTGAAAGTGTTAAATGTGCACTCTTCAAGTCAGCATCTGCTTTTGTCTTTAATCTGTCATTGATCAGCTTTATTAAATATCCAATCGGATAATCATTCATATAATATTTCCTTTCTGTAGTACGCTACAGTTATAGAATATATTATCCCGATTGTCAATAGTGAAATGAAATAATTTATTGTGTTCTCCGTAAATAAAACTTTACAATATACTTTCCTATTTTTAGTCCTTATCCATTCAATGGCATTCTCTTTCAGCTGTGAAATAACACGGTTTTTCGTTTTGGCAGAAGCTTTAAATGGCATACCATTTACAAACCATTTAATTTCTCAATATAGTGGAACAAACATTGTCAGCAATGTAAAGCATGCAATGGTGATCAAAGCATATACAGAGAGTGTTGTCGCAACAAATCTGCGTTCATTGACATCTTTAACGAATACTGTTGTGACAAACTGCGGAGGCAGACTGAAATACAGCACACACGCCACAAGCAGCTGCTGTGTTTGAATCAGACCACGGAATACGGTAAGCATCAGTGTTAAACAGCCTGCCATGATCAGCATTCTTTTCAAACAGCTCTTTAAGACGGCCGGCATCAGTTCCTTAACAAAATTCAGATCATAGCCAACTGAGATTAAAACCAAAGCAGTAATTGGTGCAGAGACCATTGAAATAATGGAACGATAAACATCCCCGATTGCAGTAAACAGGAACCAGTTTCCCGCCCCTGTAATATTCAATATAATTGCCACAGCGGTACAAATTACCAATGGGCTCTTCAATGATTGTATGATCACTTCTTTTTTATCCGTCTCAGGATTATTTGCGATTTGTATTAATACTATAAAAAAGGTAAAGGCAAATAGGATATTACCGAGGTCTAATGGCATTAATACAGAAAGAGAATCTGTACCATAGAGAGACATGAATAAAGGATATCCAAGCATCCCTCCTTCCGTACCAGCCAGAAGAAAAGAGCTCATTACATACTGATCTTTATGATGCAATTTACAGGAAAGCAGTAAGATGACAGTATACAGTACATAAACAATGAGACATAGCATCAGTGCATTCTGATCAAAATCTGTTGTAAGGATTGCATTAAAGATCACTGCTGGCAGCATGACGGATGATATCAATGTCTTCATTCCTGTAATAGCTTCTGCAGAGACGATTTGTTTTACTGAAAGAAATTTACCTAATCCAAGCATCAGCAGAATTGGCAGTACGATTGTCAATGTATTCATTTTTTTACCTTTGTCCTCTCATTATCCTGTTCACATATACAATAATTTCTTTACTTTAGAATCTCGTAAGCTTCTTGAATTTCTGCTATATACATATAGGAATAATCTTTGTTCGGATATGCTTTTTCTCTGATTCCCTCATCCGTAAAGTTTTCAGGATTCAGCTGCTGTACAAAAAATGGCTTACAGACGATGACATATTTTCCTTCTTCATAGGTTGGAGCCTGGTCGATCTCAGCAACATGCAGACCAGCATTTGCTATCTTTTCTGGATCATCAGCACCGCTGTGCGAGCCCATGTATACCAATGCTTCTTGATACTGTTTCAAGTCAAAGAATGTCATCGTAAAACATCCTGCTTCATCAAAAAAATGCTTTGTATATCTCTGCGGACGGATGTAAATTGTCACTGTTGATTTCTCGCATACATTGCCAAAGGCTCCCCAGGCAGCTGTTAGACCATTGATGTTTCCGGTTTGTCTTTTGCGGTAACTAAAAACCAGTTATCTTTTCTCATGCTAACGATTGGATCAATTCTTTCTGAAATCTCATTTAATTCCATCTTTCTTGTTTTCATTTTATTTCCTCTTTCTTTTTATTTACCTGAGAATAGCTTCAGGTCATTGCCACTTGGAATCTTGTAAAACAGCGTCATGATTAATGCACATGCCATAATCGCTGATGCTATCAAGAATAAACTCTGATAGCCAAGTGTATCGATGAATGCACCACCCATTGACTGAAATACGATGCTCATTAAGTTTGTGACAGTTGCCACAAATGCTAAAGCGGTAATTTGATGTTCTGGTGCGATCAGAGTATTTACTACCTTCAGATTTACCATGATAAATAGCATTCCCATGGTATGCTTTGCCATAAATGTTGTTATGATCTGTAATACTAATGGCAGCGATACAGAATAGCTCAGATACTGCAGCAATGTCACAGCAATAGCAGTAATCATTAAGCTCTTACTGCTGAACCGGTCCATGAATTTACCGGAAAAGAACACGATAGGCAATTCACATATCACAGCAAGAGATAATATGATCGAAGCAGTTGATGCAGACAGTCCCCTGCTTGTGAACATGGTTGGAATATAAGTATTTGCCATCGATACCAGGCCAGCAAATAATCCATGAATGATCAGATAATAAACATACTTCCGATTTGTAAATAGAATCTTCAATACATTCTGATCTTCGTTTTCTTTTGTGCGTTTTGGTTCTTTCTTAGGGTCAGTTCCAAGAATACCGATTGTAGCCAATAGAATCGTGATGATAAATGTTACAAATACTGCAGATGGTGAAATATAGTCATAGATCAGGCCGGCAGCCTGTGAACCTGTTGCATATCCAATCGTTCCCCAGATCCGTATCTTTCCATAGGAAAATGGAGAAGCAGTCGCAGCTTTTTCAATCATCGGGTTTGTTCCATTCAGAATCAGCAATACAAAACTATAGCCAATCAGAATTGTAATAAAGTTATTTGCAAATACAAAGAACACACCTCCAATTGCAGCAAGGATAAATAATATAATATTTACCTTCTTCGCACCGAATTTGTCACTAGCCATACCAATTAATGGCTGAGTTGCCATAGATGATACAAATGAAGCAGATATGACAAATGATACTTCAGTTGCTGTGAATCCTTTTCCCATCAAATAAACGGATATCAAAGCGGCAAATACTGCCCAGGAGAAGTAATAGAAATTGAACATCAGAAAATAACTGAAATAACTGTTTTTATATTTATTCATAGGCTCCTCTTTTATGTCATTCTTCTGGAACAGTTTTATTTCTGCTCATAAGCAAGTGATATCTGTGAAGCATGCTTCTGTTCTTTTCCAAGCCATTGGATTGTAATCAGTAGTGTTACAAGAATTGTTATACCAAGTCCAAGCAAACAGACAGATTTTGTTCCCAATGCATCAATCATAAATCCGCTGTATGACATCGCGGCAACCGCAGCTGCACTGCTGTACATCGCATCAGATAATGAATATGCTGTATTAACTTGAGATGCATCAACTTCTTTCTGGGTGATCTCACGGACGGTCGGCAGCATGATGCCAAACGAAGAATTCGAGACAGCTGTCCCAAGGAAGACCAGTATTGGTGAATGAGCCATCATTGTAAAGAACATTGCTGCCATCATGCATATCGACATCGCAAGCAGTCTGATCTTTGCAGGTACTCTATGCATATTTCCTGACAGACAAATAAATAATGCCTGGCAGCCGACACCGATAAACGAATCAATTCCGAAAGAAGAGACATTGCCGCCAACTTCCTGCAGGAAGATAATCTTTAGATTATTCATCGGAGCCACTGCTAGACCTGTCAGAAATACAATGACAAGCATCATAGCATATTTCTTATTGCTGAATAACTTCCTGAACGATTGCTTCTTATCAGTATGTATAACTCCTATTTCCTTTTGTTCTGCCATCAATACTGCAATGACCAATGTAATACATGCATAAACGGATGCCGTAATGATCATTGCTGGATATCCAAATAGATGGATCAGCTGACCACAGAACAGCATTGGGACAGCATAGCCGACTGATCCCATTGCTCTAGCTTTCGAATATGCTGCTGTATCATGGTCAAGATACCTCAGCATCCAGGCATCCATATTTGAGCCGAGTGGAAATACCGCAAAAGCGAATAATGGATATATGAAAGATGTGATCCGTATGTTGATCTTTGCAATTACAAATACAAGTAATGCAAGAAAAAACGTCAAAATGAATTCAGGGATAAATACTTTTTTATTAGAATGCATGCGGTCACAACATCCGCCCCAGAAGACAGCTGCACCAAATGCTATGATCATGTATACCGCAATATCAATACTGAGTACCGTGCGGTTCATTCCTTCCGCCAACAAATAGGAAGTGATAAAGCCGCAATAAGAGGCACAAAATCCCCAGAATATTGCATCAAATATGCCAAACTTCAAGATCTTCATATTCATTCTATATTCCTCCTTTAATGCATTCAGTCTATCTTTTTAAAAGAAAATATAATAACATGTAGTTATTATATATAGCATTTAATTATGATTTATGAATGTAGGAGGAACTATGAAAACAGATATTGAACAAGCATTGGCATCCACATTCTTTCGTAATCGTGAAGAGGATTTCCGTCATACTACATATGATGAGGAGATGCTTCAATACGAGATGATGAAACAAGGCAATGATCAAAGTATTCTCCTTGGAAAACAGGCTTTTGAAAGTGCAGCCCCTTCCCTTCTTTCTAAGGATGTTTTACGGGGCTGGAAATATATGTTTGTTGCCAGTACTACATTATGCTGCCGCTATTGCATGGATGGCGGTATGGATTCTGAGACATCCTACAATATCAGTGATTTATATATTCAAAAAGCAGATGAATGTATTTCCATCAAAGAGTTATTTGATTTACATGATTCTATGTTTAAAGAATATACGGAACGGATGAAAAATCTTAAGAGAGATACTCAGTATTCTCTGGCAGTCCTCCGTAGTATGGATTATATTGATCAGCATCTTCATGAAAGAATAACACTGAAAAGCCTGGCACATTACACCGACACAAGAGATACCTATCTTTCAATGCTGTTCAAGAAAGAAAAAGGTATTACCATTTCTGATTACATCAGAGATACAAAGATTGAAGCTTCAAAAGTTCTATTGCAGTATTATGATCTATCCGTAACAGAAATAGCAGAATACCTTTCTTTTTCATCATCCAGTCATTTCATTAAATCATTTAAAAACAATACTGGTGTTACACCGGAAATATATAGAAAAAACAATTTTCGCAAATGGAAATGATCAATCGGAAATATTGCTTCAAATAATTAATCTAACAGTTAACAATCGTGTGGTTGACAAATCGCTTAACCACGCGTAA
>CAYLQV010000057.1:0-8864 GCA_964385925.1 uncultured Galactobacillus sp.
GGATCAAAAGACCAGGATCGTATCAGTGCTGCGGAAGAAACATACGGTAGGATTCATGGGCGACGGCATCAATGATGCGTCAGCGATGAAGGCTGCTGATGTAGGAATTTCTGTTGACAGTGCAGTTGATATTGCAAAGGAATCGGCAGATATTATTCTGACTGAAAAAGACCTCAATGTCCTGGAGAACGGTCTGGTTGAAGGCCGCAGAACGTATGCAAACACAATTAAATATATCAAGATCACAGCCAGCTCCAACTTTGGCAATATGCTGTCGATTCTTGCAGCGAGTATTTTTCTTCCATTCCTGCCGATGATGCCGGTGCAGCTGCTGATTCTAAATATGGTATATGATATTTCCTGTCTTGCACTTCCGTTTGATAACGTGGATGAAGATTACCTGAAAGTACCGCGGAAGTGGAATGCAGATTCAATCGGTCAGTTCATGCTCAGAATTGGCCCGATGAGTTCAATCTTTGATATCACGACTTATCTGTTTATGTTCTTTGTCATCTGTCCGATGGTCTGCGGCGGTGCCTATGGTTCATTGAGTCCTTCCAGTCAGCTTGCTTTTGCGGCACTGTTCCAGGCAGGGTGGTTTGTAGAATCACAGTGGACGCAGTCATTTGTAATTCATACGCTTCGCACGAAGCATATTCCGCTTCTCCAGAGCCATGCTTCTCTGCCGGTATATCTTCTGACCGCAGGTGGAATTTTGATCAGCACAGGTATTGCAGTTTTTGTCGGCTTTGGACAGGGACCACAGCCTTTAGAAATTTTGTATTTTGTTTATCTGATTATTGTGATTCTTCTGTATTCTGTGACGGCTGCATTAGCGAAGAATGCTTTTGTCAGAAAATATGGAGAGTTATTATAAGAATCTTCAAGGTATGTTTGATTTAAGACTTGCATTGTTAATCTATTGCCTGAATATATAGAATGAAAAATCTTGCTGAAGTAAAGACTCTAACAATATATAAAAACGTACTTCTCTCTGATCAAGAATATCAGATTCTGAAGGAAGAATTCCCTAATGACTACGAGAACCGGATTGAAGATGTCTCCTGCTACATTGAATCAACAGGAAAGAAATACAAGAACTTCTTAGCGACCATTCGCAACTGGGCAAGAAGAGATGAGCATAAGACATACAGGAATACAAAAAAGCAACCGGATTATACGGTGCAGGAGGGTGAAACAATATGATCCATTTGAGCATGGTAGGAGCAATCGACAGCATCACAGTATCTCCAGAACTGGATAATACAGATACATATCTGGACCCCAATGACGGTCTTCTTCACTGCAGCAAGTGCAAAGGGGTGAGACAGACCGTCCTGAAATGGGATGGCCATGAGAAAAAGGTCAAATGCCTGTGTGCATGTGAGGAGGCTGCAGAGAAGGAAAGAGAAGATGCCAGGAGGGCAAGAGAAAGACAGTATGCTATCCGGAACTGCGGACCAATGGCCTGCAGGATCCTTCCTTGCGTAACTACACATTTGACCAGGACTTTGGTGACAATCCGCTCCTGGACAAGGCCAGGGCCTACGTAGAGAACTGGGACGAGTTCAAGGCCCAGAATAGAATATCGGACTGCTTCTGTTTGGCTCTGTAGGGACAGGAAAGACCTTCTTTGCAGGATGCATTGCCAATGCCCTGATCGACCGGTGCGTCCCAGTCCTGATGACATCTCTGCCGAGGATCCTGAATGCATTGTCAGGAAAGTATGACATGGACAGGAATGAGTATATCAACAGCCTGAACAGATATGATTTCCTGATCATTGATGACATCGGTTCAGAGAGATCTACAGACTATGCCCTGGAACAGATCTTCACTGTGATCGATGCAAGATACCGGAGCGGCAAGCCGATGATCATCACGACCAACCTTGGCCTGGGTGACATGAAAATGGCTGATATCGATAAGGCCAGAATCTATGACAGGATCCTTGAAGTATGCCAGCCAATCGCATTCCAGGGCAAGAATTATCGGAAGGACATTGCCCAGAGAAAGCGTCTCAAGGCAGTGCAATTGCTCAATGAAGGGACAATCACGAACTGAGAGTGTACACATCAGGAAAGCAAGAAAAAATAATAAGCAGGATAAGGGATTTTGTTAACACTTTGTGTTAACAATCTCCTGTTTGAACAATCGGGCAATGCCCGATTTTAGCTGAACAGAGAGCATTAGCAGGCAATAGCACCTGTTAACACTTTCTGTTTTTTTGTTAACACATGTTAACAGATTGTTAACACCTGAAATGAAGGAGATTGATACTTATGAGCAAGGTCATCGGTGTACGTTTTGAAGAAGATGTTATCAACATATTGGAAGAGATGGAGCAGAAAGCAAAAGAACAGGGACCAGGAGGAATGATACCTAACTCACGTTCAGGAATCATGAAAGAGGCTCTGCTGGAATACTATGCGAAAGTCATGGATGGCAAGGTGATGGGGGCCTATACTTCAATGATGACGGCAGCACTGAATAGTATTCTAACGCCATATTTCAATTCACAAACAGAAATGATGGCAAAGGTCCTGAAGAAGTGCACCGTTCTTGATGATGATCTGAACATTGAAACTGTGATGAACAGAATGTGCTTTGCAATACTGTTCCGGGCCAGCAACATGCCGGAGGACGAAGATAAAATCCGCCGGATGCTGTCAAAGCACACCTCCTTTGACGATATCCTACTGGAAATGGCAAAAGATAGGACACAATATAACACAGAGATAAATACTGAGGACAAGTAATAATGGTGGCAATGAGCGGATCTTTATTACGCTCTTTTTCTTTTGGAAAGAAGGACATATGGGACAGGCAGATATTGTAATAAAGGCGTATTTCTTTGAATTTGGGAAACAAGCACCAAGGTATTCTGAATTCCCCGGCATTGTGACCAGTGAGACGATGTTCGGCGGAAAGAGCAGCTGGGCGAACTATACTTCCCGGAAAGAATCCATCAAGGATTCTATGAACGAAGATGAGCTTGGCAGCTTTGCCGGTTATACCGCAAGAGAAGGTGCCACAGAGAATTCGGCAAAGAAGTATTTTACACAGGCAGGAGCAAAGAAGCTCTATACAAAAGAAGACAGGGAACTATGGGCAGAACAGTCAAAGCAGTATTTCAGTAAAGAGGGAAATATTGCATGGACACTTGTTGTGTCCCTGCAGGACAAGAGCCTGCTCAGAAAATATGGATTGAAGGACCAGGGGGATTTTTCTATCATTGCATCTGACTGTATGAACAAGATATTTAACCGGATGCATCTGGATCCAGAGAACATGCTGTGGTGGGAAGATTACCATACCAATAAGAAGAATCCCCACATGCATATCACGTTCATGGAGAAGGAACAGACACGCTTCCGCGGCAAGCTGAAACCGAAGGAACTGGATATGATCAAGCAGGTGTTCACGGCAGACCTGCTCAGACGCAGAGCAATCGTAGAAAAATGGGAGCAGACTGCAGGTGATGTATTGAAAGATGCCCAGTCCATAAAAGTGGACATTGTTGAACAGGCTGGCAGTCTGTCCTATGCGACATTAGAAGATGCTCTGAATCTCTACTCCCAGCTCCCATCAAAGGGAAGGCTGCAGTATGGTTCTGCCAATATGGTCCCATTTCGTACGCAGCTGGATCATATCGTAGATGAGATCCTGCAGGCAGATGGGATCAAGGAACAGTATCAGGAATTCCTTGGTAAGCTGGATGTATTGGAAATGAACATGAATCAAATGAACAATGCAAATATCGCAACGATCAAACAGAGTGAGGACAACAAGCTGCGTGTCCAATTAGCGAACAGTGTCCTGGACAACTTAAAGAACATGGACTTCTCGACTGCAGAACAGTTGCGGGAATGGAAACAGGATCATCTGAGCGAGGCCATAGATAAGGTCAAGATGCATGCTGGGCAGAATGACCTATTGTTCGACCAGGCAATCGGTTTGATGGAGAACAGGCCATCTGCAGGAGATAAGGCACAGGCCCTGCAGCTGATGAAGCTCTCCGCAAATCACGGAAATAAACATGCTCAGCACGTGGTCAACTATATGAACAAATCATATGGAATGAATCGGCAGGTATATCATGTCATGTCGGGTACATTCTCTCAGCATGTGACCAAGGATGTACGCAGAGCGATCACCGAAAAGAACTTTGCAATCCAGCAGGAGATCAATGCATATCTTGACCAGGATGATGAGCTTGCACCGCAGAAGATCGAGGATCAGGCAGTGAGCAGATATCTGAAGGGCGACAGGTCATGAAGCATTTTGCAGGAGGCGTCCTGATATTGATCGGATGGATCCTGTCCGTCCTTGTCCTGTCAATGCAGCTGGCATACTTCCTGTCGTTCCATTACGACATTGCGGCTTATCGGCAGGAATGTCATTTTGTATTCGATCCAAAGATCCTGTGGTGGCAGGGCAATGACCAGTACTTCCGCCTTATGGCTGTCATCATTGGTCTGGGTGCATTCCTGATACTGATCCGTCTGTTCACTCTAAGTAAGAATGACCAGAAGCGGAAGGCAGCCTTTCGCCGGTTGACCAAGGAAGAGAAACTGCAGTATGCCCATCTGGCAACTGTCCATGAGGCAAAGAAAGGGCTGCAGAGGATCCGTTTCGACCGGCATGGAAACATCGTTCATTATAAATACAGTCATAACGAGATCATCCTTGGAAATGTCATCACGATAGCCGGCATAGCTACGGTGATCTGGCTGATCATTGCATTCTTCTGGGCAGTGATCATCTGGCTGATCGGCCGCCTGAATCAGCCAATCGATATGCGGATGACATCGGGTGCGGCATATATCCTGGTGGCTGAAGCCCTGGCATGGCTGTTCTGTTCAAGGCTCCATTTCAGGGACTATTGCGATTATGTCTATGATCCGGCCAAACGATTGTGGAACTGGTGGCTGTGGAAGACGAACCAGCCTGATTCCCGGAGATTCAATACATTGAAAGAATGGGAGATCGGTGGTAAGAAGACAGTTGTCCGTGCTGGATTGCCGATCATCACAAAATGGAGGACCATCTGGCTCGATGCCACTGACTCCCATAACATGGTCATTGGTACAACGAATTCCGGCAAGACCTTCAGCATCATCCATATCCTGATCCAGCTCTGCCGCATGGCAGGGGAATCAATGATCATCAATGACCTGAAAGGTGAGCTGCATCGCATCCACCGAAAGAAGCTGATCGAATCCGGATATAAGGTCGTCAGCATCAATTTCATTGATCCGGAAAGAGGGGACAGCTGGAATCCGTTCGACCTGACTACAAAGGCTTACCGAAAGGCACAGGAAGCAGCAGATGCACAGATGACAAAGAGCTTCCGTAAGAAATATCTCAAGGCGAAGAAAGAATACCTGCTGCTCAATGGGAAGATCCAGTCTTTGATCAAGCAGGCTGAGAATACAACAGCGACATATGAACAGAACAAGATCATCAATCAGATCCATACGCTGATGGAATCACAGCGTGCCGCAAAGGCAGGCCTTTCCCTGATGGAACGGACCAGGCCGCAGCCGAATTTCTCTGAGGCATCTGATTATCTGCAGGATGTGGCAATGGCGATCTTCCCACAGGGAGATCAATCGAATATGAAAGCAGATAATACGAACTTCTGGAACATGAACGGCATGCGTCTGCTCGTAGGGATCGTATGGTTCCTTCTGGAATATGAATATATCGATGACAAGGGCAATATCGCCAGATTAGCTGCAGATCAGATCAATTTCAAGAACTTCCAGATGACAGTCAATGATGGCTTCAAGAAGATACGTACCGATATCAACAGCGATCCAGATCTGCTGCTGAAGTTCTATCTAAATGAGATGAGGGAGAAGGGCGATAACTCGGTCATGTCCCTGGAATCGATCATCAAGACGCCAGAAGAGACAAGAGGATCCATTGAAGGAGTGTTCGCTACCTATATCAGCCTTGGCATCATCAATGGAGATATCTCCCGGATGCTCAGCTATTCATCTTTCAATTACGATGAGCTATGGGACCAGAAGATCGCTGTGTTCCTGATCGCACATGATGAAAAGACGACCTATTATCCACTCGTCGTACTGTTCATGAACCAGATGATGCAGGAAGTGGCACGTATTGCCAGGACCCAGGAATCACAGAGACTGAAGTATCCGCTGAATATCATCTTTGATGAGTTTGGCATCGCACCGGCATTCAAGGACCTGAACAGTGTCCTTTCTGCCGCAAGATCCAAAGGAATCCGGTTCACGATGGTGGTACAGGATTTCAGCCAGCTAGAGATCCAGTACAACCATAACTTCTCTAAGATGATCCAGTCGAATGTGATGAATGTCGTGTATCTTCTTGGCGGCAGCAAAGATACGCAGAAGGATATGGTAGATATGGTCGGTGACAAGCTCCAGTGGAACAAGGAGAAGGGCAATTATGAAGTCGTACCGATTGTGACCAAAGGCAGGCTTGGAAGGTTCTCCCTGGGAGAAGCAGTCCTTGTCCGTCAGCGGCATGATCCATTCATCACAAGATACCGTCCATTTAACAAATATATCTTCTTCAAGTCTTTGGGAAAACAGGAAGAAGCACCTGTCCAGGAACTGAGGCCGCATCATCGTTTCTCGCTTGAGGACGGCTATGACGAGCTTTGCCGGCAGGGAGAGAACGCAGCTATTGCTATTGAGGATGACAATGGTACTGAGGAGACTAAAAGACCTGTAAAGAAACGTCCAAAGAAAAAAGATAAGCCTGGTAAGCCGCAGGAAGAACCTTCACAGCAAGATTCCCCAGCACAGCAACAGGCATCTATTGAGAATGAGCCCAGTCTGAATATCAAAGATATGAGCCAGATGGATGAATGATATAAAAGAGATAGAGCATTCCTTCACAGGTCTTCTCTATCTCAATTTTTTTATTTACAGCGGATGACATCAAAGATGACATTCTCAATGACGGCTGCATTGATCTGATCATCTGTGGGCTCAATATAGCCCTTCTGGAGCAGTTCTTCTTTGGCTCCATCATAGTAGATGTGGTACAAATTCTCATAGAAACTCATATGTTCTTCCTCCTGTGATTACCTTAACATGAGGTCAAGTAAAATTGACTCCGAAAGTTGTCCCAAAAATTATCGGTATTTTCGTGAGTAATCCACCAAATATCGTAGTTATCCACATTCTCATACCTATTCTCCACTATATTATCCATTTACGGGCCTTGAGTCTCCAAATAGAAACCTGTTAAATTATTTATAACGCATGAATGGAAATGCAGGAGAGGTACTTTTATGCAGATGACAGAAAAGAAGTCATAGAACAGGTCCCATATTTTCCGGTGAATATTTTGTTCTATATAATATTTACTAACAATAATTAGGAGAACAGCTATGGACATTACAGGTACGTTTCAAATGCCCATGAATAAGTGCACTTTAAGTGTTAAAACGTGTACCGATTTACAAGATAATCAAAAATATACAAATAAAAATCAAGCAAAAGTTTGAGTCAAATCATGTACTCAATCATCTCTGATGAATTAATAATCTATAATACTAATGCAGTTTAGACAATAGAATCAACAGTTCAGACAATGCACATATTGAAATTTCAGGGTTTAATGTATTTTATTTATATTCTGACCTACTGGGCTATTGCTTATTGAGGGGTATACATTTAAAGGTCAATTCAAAGTATGTACTTCGCAGATTTCTCTCATTCTGTTTTGATATAGGATGATTAATGAGGATATGTGTTAGAATAATTTTATATAGGAATTTTGATTTAGCAGCAAAACGATAGTTTGATGAAATTAACGATGTACATAGAGCTTTTTTTAAATAGAATGTTGTCTGTTCAGTTTTGTATGTTCATTGTAAATTTATCACGATGAAAAACAGCTTTTTTTATACTTGAATAGTGCGAAATTTGGTTTAAAACAAACTATTATATTTGATATCATTGGTTTGCTTGTTTTAATTCCTTTGTTTTATTGCCATGAACTCTTACACTGTATTTCATATTCTAATGAAGAAGAAAAATGTATTTATGTTTATCAAACTTCATTATTGACGCATTGCACAGAAAAGGTTAATAAAAGACAAATGATGAAAATATTATTATTTCCAAATATTTTTATAACCCTTCCTGTTGTTTTTCTAAGCCTGATTTTAACTTTATTTTTGAAATATAAGATTTCAAGTATAATATCATTTTTGTTTATACTGGTAGTTGCTGGTGCATATTCAGATATTACAATGCTAATTTCAATTTTGAAATATAGTAGTAATGCTTATTTTTGCTTTAGCAAAGGGATCTTCTATGTCAATAACTCTGGTCTGAAGTGAAAAAGTCAATTCCACATTAGCCAACTGTCATGAACAGAAAGAAGGCAGTAATAATCAGCGCTCTGAAGAATAAATACCCACTGTCAAAACTATGCCTTAAGAAAGATCATCCGCAGAATCATGAAGGAGGGATCCTTTGTTGTCAAGATACGCAGGAGACGTAAATACAACTCTTATCAGGATAAACTCAGTGTGGCATCAGAGAATCTCGTCAATCGTGATGTTCATGCGAATAAATCGAATGAAAAGTGACTCACGGATAGCACATAGTTTTCCATTCCATCCGAGAAAGTATATCTATCCCTGTCATTAACTGTTTTGATGGAATGTCTGTCAGTTGGAGGATGGGAGTCTTGCCTAATGCCAATCTGGTGAACGCAATGCTGAGGGCTGTTTGCCAGACAATGCCGCTTTTGAAGGTTTCTTTGGTCATCTGAAAAATGAAATGTTCTATAACTGCAGCTGGCATGGCTGCTGGATGGGCTGAAGATTGAGCAGAAGACAAGCATCCGAG
>CAYLQV010000058.1:0-8499 GCA_964385925.1 uncultured Galactobacillus sp.
TGGATAAAAAGAAAATGGCATCAGCCTAAGTTCCCTTAAGTTGATGCCATTGACCTCAGTACAGTATGTACTGAGGTCTTTTTATCCACATTATGCAACTTACTCATCAGCATGAAGAATATTCACGAAACATACAAACAAATTGCATTATAATTTAAATAGTATCCAGTATTATTTAAATATGAAAACATGCATGAATAAAAAAGGGTTTACTCTAGCAGAATTGCTGATTGTTGTTGCTATCATTGCTGTCTTATCAGCTGTCGCAATACCTATTTTTACTGCGCAGCTTTCAAGATCACGTCTGGCTGCGAATCAGGCAAATGCAAGATCTGCACTAGCTGCCGTCAGTACTTCATACATGACAACAGAACCAACTCTTTCCTATGATGAAATCAAGCAAAACGCAAATGTCATCTACTATGAATATTCCACCAAGGACAGTACTGCTGCATTCGTTGGTATTACCTGTGATAACTGCCAGTATTACATCTATGATAATGGTCATTTTTCAACCGATATTTCTGCATGGACGGTGAATACATCAGCTGTTTCTTATGCAGGAGGAACCAGTGAAACATTAGGTTCCACTGTATTTACCACCTGGTATATCGGCCTTTGCATCAATGAATTCACATATGACGGTGTCCAATATCATGCAGGAAGCGTCGTTGCATACTATACAAGCAAGTAAATATCTAGTACATAAAAAGCTCTGCAGCGTTTGTTACTTGCTGCAGGGCTTTTACTTATAATTCACTTCTTCGAATGAAGTTGTTTCAACATTCTTTAGTATTGGTTCTTTTGTACTGGATCCTGTAATGGTGACATTTTCCATGTTCAGTTCTTTTACATTGCATGCCCATACACCAACACCCTTGATTGGTTCAAAACGGTCCATCATGACCGGCCGGTCAGCCCTTTGCTTGTCTTCTGGGAGGAAGTCAGCTTCAATATTCTCAAGCGAGATCTTTTCAATCGGCATTTCCGGCAGTCCGTAAGCGCACAGGAATGCACTGTCTACATCGGTGCATACTGTGTTCTTGACACGGATTGAGCCAATCCTAGGTGTCATTTCATTGACTGTCATTGGTGATGTATTCTGTACAAAATCAGTATGACCATCAGGATCACAGAAATAGAACATATTCAGCGTAATAGGCATGTGTACATTCTTCATGACAATTCTGTCGAAGGTAATATCATCCAATAAAGAACGCTGTCCCCTGCCTCTTCTTGTCTTGACACGCACACCGCGGTCTGTGGAATCAAACAGGCACTGTTCTACTTTGACACCTGTCACACCGCCAGCAATTTCAGAGCCGACAGTTACAGAGCCATGGCCTCTTTCAAGATCACAGTTGCGGATGACAATATTTTCTGTCCGCTTGAAATGATTCGCGGCCATATAATACTTGCCTGATTTGATGGCAATGCAGTCGTCACCGACACTGATCTTCGTTCCCAGCAGCAGTACATTCCGGCAGGATTCTGGATCAAAGCCGTCTGTATTCGGACTGTCATATGGATTCTGAATATTCAAGTTCAGGAAGCAGAGGTCTTCACAATAGTATGGATGGATCGTCCAGCATGGGCTGTTCTTGACCGTGACATTCTGCATGCGCATGTGCCTGCAGTCATTGAAGAAAACAGTATTTGGGCGCCATGCAATACGCTTGCTGCGGTGATCAATCCACCAGTCGCCATGATCTGCGTTGCCGTTGATCGTACCAGGACCGATGATATCCACATGGTCACAGCTGACGGCTGTGATCAATGATGCAAAGGATGTCAGAGGATTTCCTTCCCAGCTGCTCAGATTATATTCACTTGCTTCATCTGTGCTTGTAGTCATCCCTGGAAGAATAGGATAATCTCTGCGGTCAGCACTGCCGAGCAGTTCTGCACCTTCATCCAGCCACAGAGTCATGTCACTCTTCAAAAATAAAGGCGTGACAAAATATATTCCCTTTGGAACATATACTGTACCGTTCTTTGGACAGGAGAGTATCGCAGCCTGAATGAATGATGTATCATTCGAAACACCGTCTCCCTTTGCACCAAAATCCTGCACATTGAACAGGACTGATTCTCTGAGTGTATGGATCTGCTCTTCTGCAGATTCACCATCAGCTTCAACAGTAATGGTATAGATATGATCCGGCTGAAGTCCTGTCAATGAAAAGACATTCTTATTTGTTGTAAGAACGTATTTCCCATCAACCGACACCTTCACCGGCCGCTTCATCTCATAGATTTCCTGATTCATCATTTCAACCGTAATTGACCGGTTGAAAATCGAAGTTGTAAATTGCATTTTCTTTTCCCCTGTTTGAATTACTTCTGTCGTTTTAAGATTTCTGTATATGCAAGAATAAATGGAGCTGTTCCCTTTGCCTCATTTTCTACAACTGGTTCGCTGTAATAATATGCAGGTGTGCCGTCGCGTCTGTCTTCCCCACCAAGTCCAGCCACTAAGCAGATCCCGCCGAGATTGATCGTACCGTCATCCTTGAGCTGCAGATAGCGGTTTACAATTCCCTGAAATGCCTTTTCGCCGGCTTCTCCATAACGTTCCGGCAGATAACCCAAGCGGGCACCTTTTAACAATGCATATGCAATCAGAGCAGTACCGCTGGTCTCAAGATAATTCCCTTCATCTTCCTTACGGTCAATGACTTGATAGAACATCCCACTTTCATCCTGATAGTTCAGGACTGCATCCGCTGCATTCTTCAGCATATCCTGCAGATATCTGTATTCGAAGTACAATGCTTCGTTCATCACGCTGTCAGTTTCAACCAGTGAAGCCATGAACCAGCCTAATGACCGCAGCCAGAAGCTCTTTGAACATCCTGTTTCCGGATCTGCCCATTTTGCCTGGCGGGATTCATCATAGCCATGGTAGTACAGTCCAGTCACTGGATCCCTCATCAGTTTTTCAACATTCTGGAACTGATGGAAAGAATCCTGACATCCATGCATGCCGTTGAGTTCTGTCTCATACTGCATGAAGAACGGCTGTGCCATATACAGACCATCCAGCCAGATCTGGTTTGGATAGATTGCCTTGTGCCAGAAGTTTCCACTCTTGGTACGCGGCTGTATTTCAATCTGATGGTGTGCTGTATCCATTGCCTTCCGGTATTTTTCTTTTCCAGTCAGACGATACAGTGGATACAGATTCCTGGCGGCATTGAGATTGTCCAGATTTTTTTCTTCAGGATCATACGTTTTAATTGATCCATCTTCCTGTACGAACCAGCCGTCAAAGTCATCCGCAAACTTCAGATACTTTTCATCTTTCGTCAGATCATACATCGACAGAACAGCACTGATCATACAGCCGTCGATATAGTTCCACTTATTCGGCTTCCCGCTGAGGATTTTTTCCTTGTTCCACATCGGTGATTCCGCGGAACTGTTTGCCAGCAGATAATCTAAATATTTCCTGATCTTTTCATCAGTCTGTTTATTGATCATAGCGACGCCTCGATTTTTTGAATATATTCACGTGCCTGAACTGCATCGTCAGGCTTTGTATTCTCAAGGGTTGCCTGGATGAAAGGCTTCTTTTCCTTGGCAAAGCGAATGATCTGAGAATAGTCCATATCTCCTGATCCGCATGCCATGCATACCATTTCACCATTGATCAGCTGATAATCCTTCAGATGGATCACCGCAGTATCATCACCAAGCAGTTTTACAGCCTGTGCAACGATCTCATCACGATGTTCCAGATTGTCCGGATGCATCAGATTGACTGGATCAAATATGACCTGCAGATTAGGACTGTGGATCTCATCCAGAACAGTACGTGCCCTTTCTGGATTCCATACGATGTGTTTATAGACCGGTTCAATCGCTAAAATGACACCGAACTTTTCAGCATCTTTGACCACCGACCGCAGGTTATTGATAAATGTTGTTAAGGCAGCATCACTGTGGCAGGCTTCTTTGTCATAATGATAATCCTCATTTGGTGCTCCTGTTTCTGTACCGACAACACTGCATCCTAATAATGATGCAAATCTTAAGTGTGCGGTATAGCTCGCCTGGATCTGTTTCAGCTTCTCAGCATTTGGATTGGCGAGATTCTGATAATTGCCCAGCACAGCAACATCAATGCCGCTGGCCGCAAAGGCATGTTTCAAATAAGCTGCGTAGCCAGGTGTCAATGAAGATAGAGAATCCGGCAGGTCTTCCACTTTTTTAAAGGCAATATGTGTACAGGAAAAACCCTGCCGCTTGATATTTGCCAGGCGTTCTTCAAATGGAAGCTTTTCTGTATCGTGAAAACGTACCCCAATCTGCATATCTTCCTCTTTTCTTTATTTTAAAATTGGATCTGCTTCTTTCGATGCTCTGCGATGCTCATCTTTATTCAGATACCGGTCAAATACATGGCGGTAGAAATAAGCAAACAGATAGAAGCACCAGCCGATGCCGAAGTTCAAAGTGATGAACAGGACAATGAACGGCTGCGTCACATTCAGGAAAATTACAGCAATGATTGTGACCAGGATCAAAAATGTTTCCGGAAGGTTCTGGAAGGCAATGACAAAGGAATAGTGAATTGTATCCATCACTGGATGGACAAACTTTGACTGCACAGCAAACACCCAGCATAAAGAGATCAGATACAAGATGCCGATGGCAATAACGCATGCCCACATCAGCTTCAGTTCACTCTGATCCATCTTGTTGTAGAAGACCAAGGCAACAGCAATCAATGCCGCAAAGGCCAGATACATCAAGCCTAAGCCTGTTCCCTGCTTAAAGTTCTCTTTCCAGCTCTTGAAGTAATTTGCGGTGATGCTTCCTTCATCATCCAGGAGTTTCATGCATGCATAGTTCAGTGCAGTAATGGAAACACCGATGGTGAATACCGGCAGGCTCGTTACAACAAACAAAATATCAAGCCACCACAGGTAGCCGACTTTTGTGATGAAACGCATGACCGGGTTGTCGATATTGAATAGACCTTTCATATTTTATTTCCCTTCAGAAAACAATGAAACAGGTGATGCAAGGGTCAAAAATCAACCCTTGACACCGCCTGCTGAAATTCCATCTACGAATTGATTCTGTGCTAAGAAGAACACAGTGATATTCGGCAAAATCGAAATGAGGGAGATTGCCAGAATACGGTTCCAGTTGAATCCTGCATCACTATCCATAGACAGCTTTACAAAGATTGTAGCTGGATAATACGCAGGCTTATTAACATAGAGCAATGGGCCCATGAAGTTGTTTGATGACCACATGAACTTGAATAATGCGCATGATACGATGGCCGGCATCAGCATTGGAACGATGATCTTGACTAAGATCTGCATTGCATTGCAGCCGTCAATCTTCGCAGCTTCATCCAGATCACGAGGAATATTTCTCAAGAACTGGACAAGCATGAAGACGAAGTAGGATTCTGTAGCAAACATGGATGGAACCCATAATGGCAGATAGAGTTCAGAACCGACCCATCCCCACTTCTGGTACATCATGTACTGCGGAACATTTAATACGACCTGAGGGAGGAAGAGCATTGCAAGCATGAGTGTGAACATGATGTTTCTGCCCTTGAATTCGAATCTTGAGAAACCATAAGCAGTCAATGTGCAGGAGATCAGTGTGAAGATGACTTCCGGTACAACGAACTTATAGGTGTTCAGCATGGCCAGCCAGATATTGATCTTGCCGCCGTAGTTAGCCATCGCATCAATATATCCCTGCAGCGTTGGGTTGGAAGGGAATGGATTCAGCGATGTGAAGATCTCAGAGTTTGTCTTGAAAGTAGCACCGATCATCCAGACTAATGGATAGATCATGATAATGCCGACGAGGATCAGTACAACATAGCGGATCACAGTTGAACGGATACGTCTGTTGCGGATCTTTTTCTGTGAATCAGAAATTGTCTTAACAGCTGTTGTCATCTTCGCTTACCTGCCTTCATCCTGGTAATAGACCCAGTGCTTCTGGCTCCAGAATGCAATTAATGTGAAGATCATCAGAATGACAAACAGCACCCATGCCTGTGCAGAGGCTTTGCCCATATCATAGATCTTAAATGCGTTGTTGTAGATCAGCAGTGACATTAACGTTGTGGAGTTCAGAGGTCCGCCCTGTGTAATGATGAACGGTCCGTTGAATTCCTGGAATGCCTGCACCAGCTGTGTTACAAGGTTGTAGAAGATGACCGGTGTAATCAGAGGTACTGTAATGCTGAAGAACTGCTTCCACTTGCCGGCACCATCGATAGATGCTGCTTCATAAAGATCGTTTGGCACGCCCTTCAATGCGGCAAGGAAGATGACCATAGCTGAACCGAACTGCCATACACGAAGCAGACAGATGATGAACAAAGCCCAGCCTGGGTCTGATAAGAAGCTTGGAGAGGATGCTCCAAACAGTGCAAATAGTGTATGGATGACGCCGTCATCCTTAAACAGAGCTTTCCAAAGAACAGCGATTGCTACTGATCCACCGAGAATTGACGGAATATAGTATGCAGTTCTGAAGAAATTAACTCCCTTGATTTTAAAGTTCAGGATATATGCAATGAACAGTGCGAAGACAAGCTTCAGAGGTACTGTCATGAATGCATATTTGAATGTAACTAGAAGTGCTGTTCTTTCGGTATCATTTGCAAATACGTTGATGTAATTCTTTAGTGTGAACTGCGTCATTCCCTTGAACAGATTGTAATCTGTGAATGAATAGAAGAGAGATGAACAGAACGGATAGAGTTTGAATACCAAGAAACCAATCAGCCAAGGTAAACAGAAGAAGAAGCCGATATTGTTCTTAGCAAATTTTTTGAATTTACTCATGCAATTGTTCCTCACAATCTGAATAAGAGCCTGTAAAGATCTGCTCTATTACAGGCTCTTGTTGGTTACTATTAGTATATTACTGAAGTGCGATTAGTTCTTGCAGACTTCCATGTACGCCTGATACAGAGCCTTAGCGCCTTCTTCGGTAGACTGCTTGCCATAAGATACTGCATCAAAGATTGTTGTATATGCTGCAGATGTTCCCTTGAGCTTAGCATTATCGAATAATGGGCTGAAGGACATTGGATCTGCATCCATGACTGCCTTGTGAGCTGCTGCAACTGTCTTATCAATCTTGCCGGCCTTGTCGAGGATATCGTAAGCTGCCTTAGAAGATGGAATACCACGCTCGGAGCCGAGGATTGTAACGCCCTCTTCATCATTGACGAGGTAGTTCAGAAGCATAGCTGCTTCATGAGGATGCTCAGATGTCTTTGTAATAGCGAATAACATGGAGACCTTGTCGGAAACGCCAGTAGCCTTGTCGCCTAAGCCCTTGAGCTCGCCGCCGACTACTAATTCCTGACCTTCGCCGAGGTTCTTGATGTACTTAGCTGGAGCAGAATCCCATTCGAATACACCTGCATAATGACCATCGATGAATTTTGGATTTTCATTCAGTGTAACATTGCCGTCACCAGCAATTGTAGCCAATGTAGGAATAACATGATTATCTTCAAGCTTCTGGATGAAGTCTAAGCCATCCTTCAGCTGATCCTGTGTGACTGTGAGCTTGCCGCTTGCATCAATGATAGGTTCGCCAGTCTGTGCCTGTAAGTAGAAGCTTACGAGCAGCATACGGTCATATTCACCAAGCTCTAATGGATAGTAGTCATCGCCAAGCTTTTCCTTAAATGTCTTGCCTGCTGCTAAAAGCTCATCCAGAGATGTTGGTGTAGAAATGCCCGCCTTTGTAAATGTTGTCTTGTTCCAGTAGAATGTACGGCCTGTGACTGCTAATGGAATACCAGCCAGCTGACCCTTGGAATCTTCGCATGTCTTCAGAAGAGTGGAATCATACTGTGTCAGATCAATAATGCTGCTCTCTGTGTTCAGATCTAAGAATGTGTTGCCATCAGCATCATAGTCAGAGATCCAAGAATAGTTGATCTGCGTCAGATCAGAACCTGTTCCTGACTGATACTCCAGAGCTCTTGCTGTTTCCCAGTCTGTCCAAGCACCGAAGTTGACTTCGACAGTAATGCCAGGATACTTCTTCATGAAGGCATCAACAGCCTTCTGGGTCGCTGCGTGACGTGTGTCGCCACCCCACCAGTCAAAACGAATTGTACATGTGTCATACTCGCTGGCACTCTTTGAATCAACAGACGCTGCTGCTGCAGTGGCTGCTGGTGCTGCTGCACTGGAACATCCAGCCAGCATTGATGCAGCTAAGACAGAAGTCATAACTGAACCAAATAAACCCTTTTTCATTATTTTTCCCTCCTAAATGAAATGAGCCCGTACTTGAAGCGTCGTTTGGAATAATCCTGTCATTACCCTTGATAAGCGCTTTCATTACAATAACAAAATAAACCGGTTTAGTTATGAATACTACCTGTTTTTCATCTTGTTTTTACCCAATATTACTGATTTTTTGTTATAATATTTTCTAACAGTTAACAATCGTGTGGTTGACAAATCGCTTAACCACGCGTAAATC
>CAYLQV010000059.1:0-8269 GCA_964385925.1 uncultured Galactobacillus sp.
GGTGTCCCTCGGGATTTTCACCCTCGATGTATGACATGCCCGTCATACCAGAAAAGGCAGTGATTTCTCACTGCCCTGATCCTTACTTCTCTTCTTCCTTATTTCTTGCCTTGGCTTCTTCAATGACCTTGTCTGCAACTTCCTTAGGTGCAGCCTGATATCTGTCAAAGGTAATGACATATGAGCCTCTGCCCTGTGTCATCGCTCTTAATTCGTTCTGATATGTCAGCATCTCTGCCATTGGTGCCTCGGCATTGATGATCTGGTCACCGTCATCGTTAGTCGTCATATCCATGATCAGACCTCTTCTCTTAGTGAAGTCTCCCATGATGGCGCCTGTATACTCTTCCGGTGCAGTTACAACGATTTTGCCGATAGGTTCCAGCAGAACTGGGTTTGCCTTAGGCATTGCTGCATTATAGGCAAGTCTAGCTGCTTCCTTGAAGGCAACTTCCTTGGAATCAACTGGATGATAGGAACCATCATACAGCGTTGCCTTGACACCGACGACCTTAAATCCTGCTAATGGGCCGCGCTTCATGCAGTCTCTCAAGCCCTGTTCAGTTGGCGGGAAGAACTGTTTTGGAACAGCTCCGCCGAAGACATCTTCTGCGAAGACCATATCGCCGTCCGGTTCATCACTTGGTTCAAATCTGACCCAGACATCACCGAACTGTCCAGCACCGCCGTTCTGCTTCTTATAGCGGCCCTGAGCCTCAGCCTTGCCCTTGATTGTCTCACGATACTGTACAATCGGCGTACTGGTCGTTACTTCAACCTTATACTTTGCCTTCAGCTTATCCAGGATCAAGCTGATGTGCTGATCACCGATTCCATACAGCACCTGTTCATGTGTCTCATCATTGTTGACGAAGCGGATCGTTCCATCTTCCTGCATCAGGTTGCGGATGCCAACTGACATCTTATCTTCATCTGCCTTTGTCTTAGGCCTGATGGCATATCCCAGCATTGGCTGCGGATAGTCAATATCCGGATAATGGACAACTCTGCTTCTTGTGCACAGCGTATCATTTGTTTCTGTATTCTGCAGTTTGACAACTGCACCGATATCACCGGTAAACAGCTTGCCGACACCAATCTGATATTTGCCGTTGATGACATAGATCTGTGAGATCTTCTCCATGACATCCTTTTTGGCATTATAGACCTGAGAATCACTGTTGAGCACGCCGCTCATAACTTTCAGATAAGATACTTTACCAACGAACGGGTCAATGATTGTCTTAAAAACAAAGGCACTCAATGCTTCCGTCTCATTGGTCTCCATATCCAGAGTTTCATTTTTCTGATTCAAGGCATGGACATGTCCCTTCTCAGCATAGCTTGGGAAGAACTCTGTGATCAGATCCAGCAGTCTTTCAATACCTGTCTGCTTGTCTGCTGATCCGCAGTATACAGGATGGATGTCTCCGTTCCTGACACCGATCCGCAGGCCTTTGGCAATCTCATGCTCATCAAATTCTTCACCATTGGAGAACTTCTCCAGCAGATCATCATCTGTCATCGCGATTGCTTCCGCGATCTCGTTATAGTATTCATCGACCTTCGGCTTAATGACTTCCGGTACATCCTGCGGTTCTCCCGGCTTGTCATAGTACCATGCCTTATGACGCAGGATGTTGACAGAACCAACCACTGTTCTGCCGTCAATGATCGGCAGTTCAAATAAGAAGACTGATTTGCCGAATGTATCTCTTAATTCATCAACTGTCTTGGAGAAGTCTGCATTTTCATCATCCAGCTTATTGACGAAGAAAATCGTTGGCAGCTTCTGTTTATTGACAGCATTCTTCCAAGCTCTTTCCGTTCCTGCCTCGACACCGTCCTTAGCAGAAACAACGATCAGGGCATTGTCGCCCATCATCAAGCCTGTAGCTTCTTCACCGACATAATCCATGTATCCCGGCACATCAATGAAGTTGATCTTTTTATCTTTCCATTCAACCGGAGCTAAATGGCAGTATACAGATGTTCTGCGCTTGCCTTCCTCCGGATCAAAATTCAATGCAGTTGTTCCATCATTATTTGTTCCATACTTGTCAATTTGATGATTTGTATACAGGCACGCTTCAATTAAGGAGCTCTTGCCTGCTCCGGAATGTCCTAACACAACAACATTCCGTACTTCATTTGCAAGATAATCTCTCATCGTCCCGTACCTTATTTCAAGAAGCCTTTCAGATCTTCAAAGCATTCTTTTCTGACATAGTGAATTGCCAGGTTGCCCTGATAATCCTTCTTGTCCTTGTCTGCACCTTTCGCCAATAATTCTCTGACTAGATCAGGAATTCCAATATAAGCAGCTCTCATCAATGCAGTGCATCCCTTTGCGTCTTCAGCATTTACATTTGCACCTGCATCCAGCAGCAAATTGATAATATCATCCTTATAACCCGTAACAGCTTCCATCAATGCTGTTCTGCCCTGCTCGTCCGATGCGTTGACATCTGCACCTTTAGAGATCAGATACTGCACTGTTTCTGTCTGTCCCAGCAGAGCAGCTCTCATCAATGATGTTCTGCCCTTATTATCATGTGAGTTGACATCTGCGCCAGCATGGATCAACATGCGGCAGATCTCCGTATGTCCCTTCTTTGCGGCACCCATCAGAGCTGTCTTATTATTTTTGTCACGTGCTCTTGTGTCCGCTCCATTATCGAGAAGGAATCTGACGATATCTTCATATCCTCTCTTTGCACTGCGCATCAGCGCTGTGCGTCCGTCCCCATTCGCGACATTGACATCTGCGCCTTTTGATACCTGTGCGCATACTTTGCCAAAGTCGCCGGAACCTGCTGCATCAAAGAACTCCTGATTTACCTGATCCATAATGATTTCCTCCTTTTATGATTATCAGTTTTTTGACATAAAAAGGTGAACGTAATATGCCCACCTTAAATCCAATATTTACGAGAATCACAAACCCCGTCTAAAAGCATATCAGCCGATGTATGGCTGCCCTCGAAGATAGGAAAAAAAAGCACTTCGTTTTCCATATAGACGCTCCAATCTTTTATCTTTCGGGTTACTGAATCTCTAATTCCAATATAGCAGAATTCTCTTTTCATTCAAGTAATATAAATCTCGTTTCAATGAGAAAGCATGAAAACAATTATGTAACAATGTAACCATTTTCATCCCTCCGTTTTCCACATTCCTCCGTCCTTGACCAAATACACATCAAGCATCTGATCATTGACTAAAAAGTGCACTTTTGTAACTGTGTTCATCAGCAGCTGCAGCGTCTGATCTTCCTGGACCTCATTGCGTCCCAGATAGTCCATAGCGATATGCACATTGATATTATCGTCATCGACCAGTTCATAAGTAACACCGGTAATTGTCTGATTTGACCGCACACAGGAGATCTGCATCTTAATGATGTATCCTGTTGTCACCACCGGTTCAGCACTGATTTTTACACCAGTATGTGCGATTGTCTCCCTGACTTGAAAAGCAGTCATGATCATCACTGCAAACAGGATGGAAAGAACTGCAATCATCACTTTTTTCATAGATTTATTTTATCATGTCAGGCAAAGAAAAAAGCTGTTTTCACAGCTTAATTTATAATCTGTACTTTCTGGTACGGAATCTCGATATGATTCTCTTTAAATACTTTGAGCAGACCTTCTCGAATATCTGAAGTTGCCAGGAAATTATCACCCATATTCTTTGTACTGACAGGGAATGTGATCTGGATGCCGGAACTCTGAAATTCAGCTACTCTGATATGAATAAATTCTTTATGTTCCTGTAATTCCTCCGGTGTCCTTAGATCAATGACACCTTTCGTCGTCATCACTGTTTCAGTGATCAGCTTCTTCGCTAATTCCAGATCAGTATCGTAGCTGACTGTGACATTGATGAAACGTGTATAGAAATCCTGACCAAATACTTTATTCTCCAGGACCGCAGAGTTCATCATTGAGTTTGGAATGATCATCTGTGTGTTCTCAATGGTCTGCAGCACGGTATGACGGAACGTGATCTCTTTGACAGTTCCGGAAATATTCTTTTCCGGCAGTGTGATGACATCACCGACCGAGAACGGCTGCGAGATTGCCAAGAAGAAGCCGGCAATGAAGTTGCCGAAGGTCTCCTGTGCGGCTAAGCCGATAATCACAGAGATAACGGAAGTTGCGCCCAGTACGGTGGATCCTAAGCCTGATAATGGTTCAATGGCAGAAAGGATTGAGAATGCTGCAATTGTATATACGACCGTTGTCAGAATCCTGCGGATATATACCGTCAGCATATCATTCGTATTGTTCTTATGCTTGATCTGTGAAACTGCCTTCTTGATCAGCTTGTTCACCAGCCATGCAAGCAGGATTATGAAAGCAGCCCTGAACAGGAAGCTCACAAGGCCGCCGACAAAAATACCTGCGCCTATAATTGTTGATTCTGCTGTATTCATATTGTCTCCTTATTTTAGTTCATCACTGTATGCCTTCCATGCAGGCATATTCTTCTCCACAATGCTGTAGAACTGTCTGCCGTGGTTTGGCACCAGGATATGCACATATTCATGAAGCAGCACATAGTCCAGACATTCGGCCGGATAATGGATCAGGCGGACGCTCATGCTGATGTGGCTGCGGGATGGCGTACAGCTTCCCCAGCGGGAAGTCATATATTTGATGGTGATCTTCGGCAGCGGTCTCTGATGTTCCATGCAGATCTTCTGATCCCATTCACCGCGGCGCTCATTGATCATCGCCTTCAACATTTTAGCACCTTCTCGATAAAATACTCTTTCTCTTTCCTGCGGGGTATTTTCCTTCAGGAAAAAGATGATCGTATTTGATTCTTCATCGATGAACATAAAGTTCTTATGAGACTCAACTGTCTCAATGCGGTACTCATGTCCGAGCCAGGAAGCATTCTGTCCATCCAGTCCTGTTTTCAAAGCAGACTGGCGCTTCTTGATGGTCTGTTCATTCTTCTGAATCCATGACCCCTTCTCAAGAATAAAGGATCTGACATCATTCTGATTGACCCATCTCGGGCAGGTCACATGCAGGCTTCCGTCCTCGTTGACCCTGAGATACATATTCCGATTTCGCTTGTATTCTATATAGACTGGGCGCTGCTGCCCAGCAACTGTAATCTCCATGTTTGCTCTCCTGATTTGTTCTATTATATCTCTATATATAATGCTTGCATTCCCTTTCTCTTTGCGGTAATATAATCAAGCATCTGGCGGCTATGGTGAAGTTGGTTAACACACTGGATTGTGGCTCCAGCACTCGTGGGTTCGAGTCCCACTAGTCGCCCTGATACCTAAAACAAGAAAGGCTTAACAAAGCCTTTTTTTATATTATTTTGCGATTTTTACGAAAATTTTCATGGAATGCGCACTTTTGTCATCAATTTGAAAAGGCTTGAAGGAACCTTTTTATCATGTTTTCGTACCGTCTTTGATGCCCTGCAGATACCTTGTCATTGCGGAATCGTTGACGAGGGATGCCTCTTGGGAAGTGGAATACGGATCAGAGGAAGGATAGAACTTGAGAATGCCTGTGCTTTCAGCCAGGTTCAATAAATCTAAGTCTGTTCTCTGGACTGCCAGCTCCATTAAATATGGGACTCCGCTGCTTTTCTTATCATTCAGGGCAAGTCCCTGGTGATCCTTGATGCTGATGACTCTGGCATTCTGGATCAGAATGCCCGTAATCGGTGTATTCTGTCTTGCATCAATACTGACATGGACATCGACGCGCTCGCCCTCAACAATGGAACCTAAGGAAGCCACATCCACCTGCACACCATAGGATGTCTCGCCTTCTTTCAGCTGCAGCTGAGCATGATCCGGCAGGTCTTTCTCATCATGCAGCATATGTTTATAGAAGACCGATCCTGCTGGAATCATCCCCTGAATCTCCGTGTATTTGCCAACGATATCTTCCTTCCTGCTAAAAGTGTTATCGATGAGATAATCTGAAGCAATCTCCACCGCCACCAGATCATTCTCAGTGATCTGGGTCCTTGGCAGGATATCCTGCGCCGCGATATACGTAGTGACTAGATTCAACTTTGCCTTCATGCAGATCTGGAACAAGATATAATTCAATCCTAATATCATACCGGCGGAGGCGATACAGGCTATGATTTTCAATACAATCGTTCTTTTCATATAATGCCTTCTTCTGTGTTTATATACAGAAAAAGAGCGTTGATTCTCAAAAAATACCGAATCTCTTCGGTATTTCAGCTGCGCTGTGTCTCAATCAGATACAGCACATCATTGACTGGCAGGAAGCGGTCCTCTTTGCTGCAGCTGACCTCCATCACCTCGTGCCCATTGATCAAGCGCATCCGGTAAAAGCGGCCTCTGCAGATGTCATGATTCTTGGCATAGATCAGAACTGCTTTGCCTAAATATGGTTCTACTTCATACCTTTTCATCTGCTTTGTCCTCTTTTCTTACCTTATATATACAGAAGATTTTTTAAGAATCGTTGACTGACAGGTGATGTTTTCATGAAAAAGACCTTCCGCAGAAGGTCTTATCATTCTTATATTCCAGGATGCTCAGCAAGATACTTGCGGATAGCTTCCTTGGCATCTGGTTTGCTTGGAGCACACTGTTCAATTTTGCTCTCACCAGCAACCAGCTTGGCAGCCATACCGGCACAGCCAGGATTTCCACAGCCGCCGCAGTTGTAGCCCGGCAGCAGTGCAAGAACATCTTCAACTCTGCTGTCTGACCTGACATAGAATTTCTTTGATGCGAAGCCGAGCACAGCCCCAAGGACAGCACCTAAGATCAGCATCAATACGAATGCCTTAATGATTACCATCATTTTCCTCTTTTCTTATTGGTTTCACTCTCGAAGTACAATCAGCTAAGCCGCAGCTCCCGCAGTCAGGTGTCAGATTCTCACAGCCCTTTGGAACCGGAGTATGTTTGTTCTTAACAAACAGATAAGCATTAAGAACAAACAGGCCTATGATGATCAGAATTGCAATAACGACGTTCATTGGTTATCCTACAAGTCCAGCAAGAGAAGAGAACGCGATTGCCATGATACCAGCAACAACAAAGGCGATAGGATTGCCTTTGAACGGCTTAGGAATATTGTTTCCCTGAAGTCTTTCACGGATTGTAGCAAAGATGACCAGCATCAACATAAAGCCTGCCGGAGTAGCAACAGAATTGACCATTGTCTGGAAGATATCATAGCTCTTTGTAATATTTTCCTGTGCAACATAGAGAACTGTGCAATTTGTTGTGATTAACGGCAGATAAATGCCAAGCTGTTTATACAGGACAGGAGAATTCTTCTTCAGGAACAATTCAACGAACTGTACGAAGGCAGCAATGAGCAGAATGAATGTAATCAGTTCCATGTATTCAAGATCAAGAGGTACTAAGACAAAGTAGTATAAGCACCATGATAATACGGAAGCGCCGAAGATGACGAAGATGACAGCAGCACCCATACCGATGGCAGAATCCAGCTTGGTGGATACACCCATGAACGGACACATGCCTAAGAACTTAGTCAGAACGATGTTATTAATCAGCATTGCGCTGATGAACAAGGCAAATAGATTCATGATTACTTAGCCTCCTTCTTGTTAGACTTCTTAGCAACACTCTCTTTATAAACTGCAACCGCAGCAGCTAAGCAGGCAAATGTGAAGAATGAACCTGTTTCGCCAGTCATGAACGGAATTGTATAAGATTCCGGAATGATTCTAACTGAGAAGATTGCTGCATTTGTAAATGGATTGGACAGCGCCAGAACGCCTGTGCCGAGGATCTGTCTGATCAGAGCCATGCAGAGCAGGGAACATGTGTAGGCAAGTCCCATCTGCAGGCCGTCTAGTGCAGATTCACCGACAGTATGACTGCAGGCGAATGCTTCCGCTCTGCCGAGGATGATGCAGTTGACAACAATCAAGGATAAGAATGCACCCAATGCTGAATACAGGTCTGGTGTATAAGCATGCATGAACATTTCCAGGATGGTGACCAGCGTTGCAATGACAACGATGTAGACAGGGATGTGAATGTCATCCGGTGTGATCTTGGCAATCATTGAAATAACAATGTTGGAAAGGACCAGGACAACGATGACGCCAACACCCATGCCTAATGCATTGTTGATGGATGTAGAAATAGCTAAGGTGGAACAAATGCCGAGATACAGACCAAAGACTGGATTCTCAGTGATCAGCTTTGAGAAAAAGCTCTGCTTATTTGTATTGTTTTCGCTCATAAGTGACCTCCTTATTT
>CAYLQV010000060.1:0-7959 GCA_964385925.1 uncultured Galactobacillus sp.
GGTTAAGCCTTTCTTCTTTCTTACTTCATTGTACATGAATGTGTACAGCACTTCCGGTCGTATTTACTATAGTTTAACTGCGGTCAGGTAAGGCCGGGAAAGAAGGTGCTGGATGAATCCGTTTGAAAACCGCGGCAGTAAGCCGCAGGAAGTGAAGACGATTGACGTAGATGCTCTTACACCGGAAGAATTATACCGGCAGCTGTCAAAAAGTTTTGTCTTTATACGTACAAAACAATGAGACCGCAATCACTGTCTTCTAATCTGCAGGCTGTATGAACTTCTTTGCAGTGGATCAGCATCCCTCTTAATGATGATCCACTGCATCATGCAGTCGACAAGAATGAATCTACGTGCCTGATTAAATAGCTGTAGAAAACCACTGTATCAGAATTTTTTTGTATATAGGAGCCTCTTGCGGCAGCCGTGTATTGACGCAGTCAAGACAATCAATGTCTGTATATTCTGAGAAGCACAAATAGTCCATGCGCAGAGGACTAACTCCTGGCATTCTTTCTGGAAATAAAACTGCTGGTAAAAAAGTTGAAGAATTTATTAAGAGAATTATGCTTATAAGGTTCTACAGTTTTTAATCAACATATAGAAAGGACAGCAGTCTATATTTTAGAAACTCTAAAAGAGTACCTTAATTGGCAGTCTTCTTTGTGAGTTAACATATAAAACTTAGTCAAAAAACTGTTGCATTCAAACTAGTGTTATCATATAATAATCAAGCACCTAAGTTGGTTCCTTAGCTCAGTTGGTAGAGCAACTGACTCTTAATCAGTGGGTCGTCGGTTCGAGCCCGACAGGAACCACCATTTAGCCTCATGCATGGCAGATAGTTCGTTAACTATCTGCCTTTTTTGCGTATTTACAAACATTTTTCGATGGAAGGAGGAGGCTAATGATCATAAAAAATAATCAACCAAAGGGTCTGGAAACGGCAGAATACTTGGATATTGCAAGAAAGATGCTGCGGGACGATTACCTGGACCGTATAGAAGGGGATACTCCAATGCTCTATACGAAGTCACGGGTTGCAAAGAAGATGGGTGTTGCCCGCCAGACGTTCAGCAAATATGTAACGGAAGAAGGCTCATGGCCTAAACCCGAACTATCTACGTTCATTCATTACGCACAGGCTGTGAATATGCCACCATCACAATTCTTCTTCTTAATGGCAGGAATGTTCCACCAGGCAGAAGAACTCTATAAATTGAAGAACAACGATAAATAAAAAAAGGACCAGTTCGTTACTGATCCGAAATTAGATTGATATGGCCCGGTCAGCTTATATTCAATCTTTCACCTTCAGGCTTTGTGCCAGAAGGCCGTGTAGTAATGCAGAAGGATATACATACCCTTTTGCTTACAAAAAAAGAATAGCATAGAAAAAATTCAACGTATATTGTTTGTTAATTTCGTTTAACAGAAATTTGAAATTAGAAAAATTAAATAAAACATCTTAGGTACCTATGATGTGTTATTAACTCATTTCATTGAAAGGTGGCAAAAGCCTATGGCTGAATCAACATTCTTACGGCAACGTCTATACATTGATGTCTCTGACAGTGCAGTGACTGATGTCTCTGCATACATGCAGGAACATGAAACATATTTCCTGGTGGAAGATCATACCGGTTCCCTTGGGTACCAAGAACTATTCAAGCAATTGGCTGTGTTTGAAGAGGGACGTCCTTATACGAGCACAAAGAACGAGCATGTACAGGCACGACAGATAAAAGTATTGTTGCCAAGGACGTTTGCAGAAGAGAATGCTGCAGCACTGGCAAAGAAGTTCATGAAGGAACTGATGAATGGGAATGAGATTCTTCCTTATGCAGCATGGATTGTTCCCCAGGGAGAAGGTCGCTATATTCACTTCCTGATCAGTGAAAGGTATTACAGCCCGGAACTCAAGACGGTGCAGATTTGCTTCAAGAAACCACGATATCGTAACAAACAGACAGGAAAACTTTGTAAAGAAAGTGACCCTGGAGCAGTGATGTTTGTTAAAGCGGGTGATGTTAAGGCAGAGTTTGAGAGTCATTGGTCAATGAAGACTAGGTTATTCTCTGCAGATGCCTTTGCAGAAAAGAGTGCAGATAAGCAGGAACGGATTGGATTTGACAGGTGGATGGGTCATCTATACGAGATTCTGGATGCAGTCCTGAGAAAACTGCAGGCAATCGTTACCAAGCTGATCAGTATTCCAAAGATCAAGCGCAAGGATGGGAATGCAAGATATATCCAGGCAAATATCATGAAGATCAATGCAGCAATCATCCGAATAGAGAATGGGCTGCAACGGCTGTATTACTGCATCTACGATGGATATTTCTATGAGAACCGTACTCCACAAGGAACTACGGTGAGCGAAGAATTCACTAAGTTCTGCAGAAGATGGATACAGAAAGTTCAGAACAGAAGTTTCAAATATAACAAATTTGTATTAAAGATTTCACCACTGATGAGATGCAGCATTCTGAAAGATAACGTCAATGCGCTGGATGAGGCATTTGAACAAGAACTTACAGGTTTCTATAACAAGTACATTTTTGATTGAAAGGATATAGGACAAGATGACGATTAAAGAACTCATGGATGCTAATAAAGACAACGAAGATCCAGTGTATGCAAGAATCGCATTTGAAAAAGATGACCCGTGCGATCCGATGCTGGATTGTGTGTGGAGCGGTTGGTTGAATGATGTGCCAAAGGATTACCAGGAAGATGAAGTGGTTCAGACAGCATCTATTCTTACGATGCAGGCAGAAAAGGGAATCAATGGTCACATATTGACCATCAAGAGAAGATGATGCGGGGCGCAGCGCCCCGGAAGGGAAATACAAATGAAGACAACGATGATCATGAATGAAAAGGGTGGTGTTGGAAAGAGTGTCACAGCCATCCAGTTAGCAGCCGGTTTCTCACTGAATGGAATGAAGACTCTGATCATTGACGGAGACCCACAGGGATCCATCACCAACTTATTACTGGATGAAACGACAGTGCAGGAGGTAGATAAAAAGAATCTTACAGTCTCAACCGTACTTGAACATCCGGATATGATCAATGACTGTATCTGTCCAGTTCCATCACTTGAGAACACATACATTATTCCGTCTACTGGACTATTGACTCACACAATGAAACAGATGGAATTCAATCCACTGACATCCTATCCGAATAAGCTGCAGAAGGCCTTCCGGAATCTGAAAGGATTTGACCAGGTGGTAATTGACAACAACCCATCATTCAGTTGGTTCGTTTTCAATGAATGCGCAGTTGCTGATTTGCTGATTGTACCAACGAACATTGAATTCAATTCATTACGTGGAATCGACAACACGATTGAAGATGTGACAAGTGTACTGCAGCAGCTTGAAGATGCACCTGCTATGGACATCAAGGTGCTTGTGACCCGCAAGGGCAGAACTAACGATGATATGGAACGTCTGAAAGAGATCAATGCGAAATATGGAAAGCATTCTTATAAGACAGTCATTCCAAATCAGGACAAGCCAGTGAGAGATTCCCTGAATGATCATAAGATCCTGCTGCTGAGCCATGACAAGAAGAAAAAGGCAGCACGCAGCTATCGTCAGCTGGTGGATGAGATCTTAGGAAACCACCATCTTGAAAAGATGTTCCACGATAAGGAGGCAGCATAATGGGCCAGTTCAAAGGATTTGTAGATACGAGCAAGAACAGTGGTTCTGCTCTGGATGCATTTGAGACTGCAAAAGCGGTCAAGGTAAATCTGATGGACCTTGATAAAGTCCATCCAAATAAAGCCAATCCATACGATATGGAGAACATTGAAGAACTTGCAGACAATATCAAGCAGTTCGGATTGATGCAGAACGTAGATGGATACGCAAAGGATGAAAATACTGATGAAGTATCACTACTCTCGGGTCATCGCCGTCTGAAGGCCCTGCAGCTACTGGTAGAACGTGGAGACAAGTATACATACAACGGTGCCAACATCACAGGAAAGATTCCTGTAGCGAAGCAGGAATATATCAAGGACGCAAATATGCGGATCCTGTCAATGATTGCTGCCAATCATCATCGGGACATGACCAATGATGAAAAGAACAAGATCATCGAGATAACGGATGAACTGATGCATAACTTAGAGAACAAAGGAAAACTGCAGAAGCCTGGAGAGAGAAGAGCGCATGTGATTGCGTCATATACGGGCATTGCAGAGCATTACATCAAGAATTACTTTGCCAGCAAGAACAGATCTGCCGCATTGATTGATTCGGAGAATGGTGAGGACCCGAATAAGGCTGAAAAAGACCGGAAGTCTGATGAAGTCCATGAACAGATCAAACAGTTCAAACAATTGAAGAAGACACTGCAGAAGGCAGCGGAGCAGACCAATGAAGTAGACAGTGGATTCTTGTTTGAACTTGAACAAGATGAGGCTGAAGACCTGGACAAACTTTTAAAAGAATTGAGCACATCCGTGGCAAGGCTGCGGAGCGAATTGTTAGGAAAGTTCTAAAGAGCATACGGGGCGCAGCGCCCCGTAACTAAGATACAGGAAGGAGAGATACCATGGCAGGAAAAAAAGTCACGAAAATGTTGAATGATGCGGATGAATTTGGGAGCCGCCAGATGAATGGTGTAAATGATAATACCTATCCAATTGGTACAGACCAGACATCGACATTGTTGTTCTCAACTCTTGAGATGTTGCGTGTTCAGGATGACATCTTGAGAAAGAACAATAAGAAGACCAATAAAGACCTTGCTTTCCTGCTGAAGAATCAGGTCAGATCTCTTCCGACAAGCGAAGGCAACGAACTAACGAACTACATTTATCAACGGACCGGAGGCAGGAAGGTGTATTCACTGTATAAATTACAGAATGATGCTTCCTATGATCAGGAACTGATGACATTGATCCTTGAATATCTCAAGGGCGAGGAGGAATAAAGATGTTAAAGAAAATTGGAAAAGCACTGCTCATTAGTCTTATCAAGGTACTTGTGTACCTGATCATGGCTATATTTACCTTGTTCCTTGTGATTGAGAGCCTATTGCATATGATTGCTGGAAAGGTGCTTTCCTTTCTTGCCGGCGCATTGCTGATTGGCGGTACCATTGCATATCTCATTGGAAAAGGTACATATGGTTGGACTGCAGGCTTTAAAAGTATTTGGCCATTGATGTTGTTCTTTTTCTTAGCATTTGTCTTGCTGGGAGAACCAACAGAAGCACTTATCAGAAAGGCAACTGCAGCAATCGTTCGCTTGCGTGATAAAGCGATTGTCAAGCTAAGCTGATGCGGCACTATGCCACGGAAGGAATATAAAAATGGACAGAATGATAAAGATCATGGAAATGCTTATCAAGGATAATGATCCATCTCCTAGACTAAATACATTGAATGACCTGATCCTGGATATATCCGCACAGTTCGGACACAGGATCCTGATTGTTACAAAGGATTGGAAGCTGATGACAGATGCAGATGCAGAAGAACGTATTGTTCCACACTGCTCTACATCAATACTGAAGATGCCTACGGGGAGCCGTGGAGAGAAGCTTACGACCCAAAGGCTTATCTATCAGCACAGGGATAAAGTGCTGCTATATAGCTTATTTGAACGTGGGTTCAATCTGTTCCTTACCGAACAGCAGCGGCATGTATATGCTGTAACGTATTTCGGAGAAATCTTAGAAGCGCAGCATATTGATACATCTTTAGGAAGCATGAGCGGAGCACATAGAAAGTTCTATGCCGAGACTGCAGCTGAAGCATTCTTGGAATGCGTAGACCTGGATATCTTTGGTGAAGATGGAATCATGCTGGATTACGTCCCAAGACTGGCACTGGCAGAGGACCGGATTGCAAAAGTGGACCCGAAGCATAAGTTCCAATACTTTGTGGAACACCCAGAATGGCTGGCGATAGCATATCCAGTTATAAAGAATTACATCGACCCCGAGAACCTGAAATTAGAGAGACTGGTGAATATGAATGAACAGTCTGTATGAGTACCAGGTATTCTCTGAAAAGGTCGTTGAAGGGAAAAAGGAAGAACATTTGGTATGTACGTTCTATTCAGAAGAGACCTTGAACGAATTTTTAGATAAGCATTCTGAAGAGCACTACAAAGTAGTGATCAAAATGAATTAATACGGGGCGCTGCGCCCCGGAGGAGAGTCTTTATGAAAACAGATTCATATATTCTGGTAAGACCAAATAAGCTGCCTGAAAAAGTTGAAACAGAAGATATTAATAAGATGGTCAAGGAACTGTTGGAAAATGGGAAAGCATGTCTATTAGATGATAAAGAAGAAGCAAGAGCATGGGCTTTTGAAAATCTGGCAATCATTTCCCTGGATAAGAATTCTCCGTATCTGAACCGATTCTATATCACGGATTTGACAGACAGAGCTGCCGTGGTGTGATACACGGAGACTTTATTATCGTTGGCATTAAAGGAAAACGATATAGAGGCTTAAAGAAGGATGAAATAAACGAATTGAAGTTGTTCTTTGGAAGACATAGCATCAATTCACTGATGAAACTATTTAAAGCACGGGTGCTCTAAATAGCACTCGGGGGCGCTGCGCCCCGGGAAAGGGATAACAGATAATGAGCGATATTAGAAAACGAATCAGCAAATTGCTGGAAATGGCTGACTCAGGAACGGAGAATGAACGGAAGGTGGCAATGGTCAAAGCACAGGAACTTCTGTTGAAATACCATATTGAGATGGCGGATGTCCTAGGCTGCAGAAAAGAGGATGTTGTTGAGATCCAATGCTCTGCTGCAGTAAATCTATACATTACATGGGAGCAGAAACTTCATAAAATCATTGCAAATAACTTCCGCTGTGAACCGTTGATTGGCAGCGTGAAATACAAAAAAGGGAAAGTCAAGACGGCAATCTTTTGCGGGACAAGAACAGATGCAGAAACAGCAAGGAGCATTATGGAATATGCAGTTGGAATAGGAAGAAGAGACGCAGACCATTTCATTGCGGAATTCAGAAAGCAAATAAAGATGTCCTGCAGGGGAATTGGTACAGATTATTTAGATGGATTTGTTGAAGGAATCAGTGAGGGCTTTCATGACCAACTGGTAGAGAACAACAAATATGCGCTTGTAGCAATTGTTCCTGAAGAAGTAAAAGAGCATTGCAAATCTTACGAGGAATCACAATTCATTGCTCCAACCCTTACGGAAGCGGCAGGATACGCCGCTGTGAACAGATTTGGATTTGAAGATGGATATGATGCATCCAAATATAAACCAGGAGCAAAAGAACTAGAGACAGAGTTTGCTGAATAGAATACGGGGCGTAGCGCCCCATAGAAACATCTTGTGAGTGGCTATGGATCAGAACTGCGGAAATCGTAAGTAAACTTTTTATCAGAACAATGTATAGAAAAGAACATGCAGCTGGAGCAGTCGCTGAAATATTAAAATGGCTCAACCCGTCTTGATGACATGGATAAGATCTTGTGAGTAACACGGATATTAAACAACATTTAAGGTAAGCGTTGAACACCAAATGGCTGATGTTGGTCGCAATAGAGAGAAGGAAATGAAATGAAGGAGACAAAGAAGAACATCAAGATTTACCTGGATCGAGGAGATGAATTCTGTTATCAGATAACGGAATATGCAAGAAAACAGCATATGGATTGGCAGCTGATTGATTATTCGGATGTCGTTTCTGACAAGAATCTGTGGGATGAATTCCAACGGCTTGAATTGAAACGTTTTCCTGTGCTGCGGATAGATGGAAAGGTGATAAAGTTCCAGCCTGTATCTGTAGATGCTCTTACTAGGTATCTGCAGCAAAGACAAAATCTCGTGATGCCAATATGATAATAGATAGGAAAATAAGAGGCTTCATCAGGAAGTGTGGTAAACGTTAAATTGTACCCATCTATGAATTACCAATGCAATTGACAATACTA
>CAYLQV010000061.1:0-7271 GCA_964385925.1 uncultured Galactobacillus sp.
GGTCTTCGAAGGTGTAGTTGTTGATAAGAACAATGGCGGCATCGGTGAAACATTCACTGTCCGTAAGATGTCTTCTGGTGTAGGCGTTCAGAGAACATTCCCTGTCAACAGCCCAATCATTGAGAAGATTGAAGTACTCCGCCATGGTAAAGTCAGACGTGCAAAGCTGACATACCTCAAGGGACGTTCTGCTAAGAATGCCCGTATCAAGGAAGACAGATAAGCTTCAGAAATCAGAGACCTTCGGGTCTCTTTTTTATTTTTTCTGAATGAAAGCGCTTTAAAGAAAGTGTGTTCTTCGGATTGATACGTTTGCGTGTATAATAAATGTATGACGAATAAAAATGAGAAAAACACAGATCTGAATGATACTGAGGAAATGTCAGTAACGCGAGTACTGGAGCGCTTAACTGATGCATCATATGATGATGATCAAGAAAAAAAGGAACCTGAAGTCAGTGAGGATGATGCAGCTTTTTCCGAAACAAGCGTTCTGGAAAAACTGACGGATCCTCAGGCTGATGATCATGATATATATAGTGAAAAGAAAACACCTTCACCGCAGAAGAAGCCAAAGGAAGAAGCAGCACCGTCCGCCGGCAGAGAAGTGCTTTCCTTTATTCGTGATCTTGCAATATGTATCGTAGCAGTATTTCTGCTGACAAGCTTTGTAATCCGTCCGGTACAAGTCAAGGGAAATTCAATGTATCCGGAACTGAGTGATACATCTGTTGGCTTTTCCAATGTTGTCGGCTACAACATCAGCGGTCTGAAGAGATTTGATATTGTGATCATCTATGTTGCTGAAAAAGATGAATACCTGGTAAAGAGAGTCATTGGTCTGCCGGGAGAAACTGTCTCTTACAAAGATGGAAAATTATATATCAACGGTGAGTATGTCAAGGAAGATTTCCTGGATCAGACATATGTCAGCAGCTATAATGGAACATTCATGGCAGATGTGTCGCCGATTACTATAGGTGATGATGAATATTACTGCCTGGGTGACAATCGTCCGCATTCATCCGATTCACGTTACTACGGACCGTTCAAGAAAGAAAATATCAAGTCGAAGGGCATCTTCATTTTCTGGCCTTTCAGTAATTTTGGTGTCGAAACATGGTAAAGATTCAATGGTATCCGGGACATATGGAAAAAGCGCGCCGGGAAATGACAGAGCGCTTAAAAGCCGTGGATATGATCATTGAGTTACGAGATGCAAGGATTCCACAGGCTTCTAAAAATCCAATGCTGGCTGAGATGGCACAGAATAAACCAAGATTGATTGTGCTTTCAAAGATAGATAAGGCTGATCCTAAGGCTACAGAAGAATGGGTCAGATATTTTCAGGAGCAGGAGAATGTATCCTGTCTTGCATTGGATCTGATGAATGATGCAAAATGCGGCAAGAAGATCATTCAGGAATCACTTAAGGTCATGAAACCGAAAAGAGATAAGCAGGCTGCTAAGGGAATCCATCCGCGGGCAGTCAGGGCAATGGCCTGCGGCATTCCGAATGTTGGCAAGAGCACAATGATCAACCGCATCAACGGCAGAAATACCGTTAAGGCTGCAGATAAGCCGGGCGTGACGAGGTCATTGACATGGATCCACGCTGATCCAGATCTTGATCTATTGGATACACCAGGGGTCTTATGGCCGCGGTTTGATGATGAGCAGACGGGTTCACTGCTGGCTGCTGTTGGCTCCATCAATGATGATATTCTTGATAAGAAGATGCTGGCGATGGATACCATCCATGTTATTCAGGATCTTTATCCAGGTTTATTGGAACATATATATGAATCAGGAGAAGTCAATCCGAATGGAATGCTGAAGGCAGTTGCTGTGAAGAGACATTTCAAGAAAGAGGACGATGTCCTCGATATTAAACGGGCGGCTGAGTCGTTCCTGAATGATCTCAGGCATGGAAAGCTCGGCAGGCTGACATTGGAGAAAGCTGGCAATGAAGAAGACCGTAAAACTGTGTCCGAATGAATATGAACATGAATACTGGCCGCAGGGGAAACTGATCATCGGCATTGATGAAGCAGGAAGAGGTCCTCTGGCAGGACCTTTATCAGTTGCAGGTGTTGTTTTCCCAGCTGGTTATGAGAATCCGGATATCTATGATTCAAAGGCAGTCTCAGAAAAGAAAAGAGACTTATTATATGATGTCATCCAGGAGGAAGCACTCTGGTTTGAAATCATTGAAGTATCTCCTAAAGAAATTGACCGTTTGAATATACTGGAAGCTGACCGCAAGGCAATGAAACAGATTGCTGAAGATGCACCAGCAGAGATCATCCTTACGGATGCTATGAAATTCCAGGTAGAAGGAAAGAAGACGATTGATCTGATCAAAGGAGATCAGAAATCAATCTCCATTGCTGCTGGAAGTATTCTTGCAAAAGTTACTAGAGACCGTCTGATGCTGCAGTATGACAAGGAATATCCTGAATATGGGTTTGCCAAGCATAAAGGATATCCGACCAAGATGCATTTAGAAGCAATCGAAAAGTACGGCATCACACCGATCCACCGCAGAAGCTATGGACCGGTCAAAGTTGTACAGGAAAAACTGGAACTGTAAAATTCTCGCAAGAGAATTTTTTTATCTATTCTATATATAGAAAGTGATGGAAATCAGAGAAATTATTGCAGAGTATGCATATTTTTATCAAGGTGACTGGAATCAGATAGCAGATGCCTTAAAGAAGAATCTTGCAGTCAGCGAAAAGAAGATCAAAGAACCATATATCACAATTTTTGATCAGGCGTACCCTGATGCCCTGCGGAAACTCCGCTATCCGCCATGGATCCTCTTTTATCGGGGAAATCTGGAACTTCTTCAGAAGCCGATGATGACAATCGTTGGGTCTCGAGAACTGACATCGTATGGGAAGGAAAATACCAAGTTGGCTGCTGAAATCTTAAGTAAAAGATATGTCATTGTTTCCGGATTGGCGAAAGGTGCGGATGCAGCCGCACATGAGACAGCGCTGCATGGCGGAAATACAATAGCGGTCATAGGATGCGGCATTGAACAGTGCTATCCTTCGTGCAACCGGTCTCTTTATCATGAAATTGCCGGCAGAGGTCTGATCCTGAGTGAATATCCTTCCAACGTCGGTCCACGAAAACACCATTTTCCATGGCGCAACCGCATTCTAGCCGCACTGGGAGAGGCATGCATCGTGACCCAGGCTACTCTTCATTCTGGAACGATGATCACCGTGAATGAAGCACTGTCTTTATCAAAAGATATCTGGTGCTTTCCTTATCCTTTTGGGGAGGAAGCTGGGAAAGGATGCGACCTTTTAATTGCCCAAGGAGCAGGAATCTTGTTCGATTCTGTACAGATTGAAGATTTTGTGCCCAAAAACGGTCAGTCTGGAGAATGAGAGTTGACACTTTGAAAAGATTTGGGCTATTCTTTGTACTGTTACTTTTCAGATATTAGAAGGTTGAAGGATTTAGCGAATGAAAAATCTTGTTATCGTAGAGTCACCTAGTAAGTCAAAGACAATTGGCAAATACCTAGGCAGTGAATATTATGTTGTATCGTCCAAGGGACATATCAGAGACCTGGCAATCCAGGGTAAAGATGGACTGGGCGTCGATATTGAAAATGATTTTAAGCCTACATATGTTGTTTCAAAGGATAAAACGGATACTGTCAAGGAATTGAAAAGCGAAGCCAAGAAGGCTGATAAAGTATATCTGGCAACCGACCCGGACCGCGAGGGAGAAGCAATTTCATGGCATTTGGCGGAAGAACTGGGACTGTCAGAAGATGAAGTAGACCGTGTCACCTTTCAGGAAATCACCAAGAATGCAGTCATTGATGCATTCAAGAAGCCGCGTACAATCGATATGGATCTTGTCCATTCACAGGAAACCCGCCGCATCTTGGATCGTATTATCGGTTTCAAGCTGTCAAAGCTCCTGCATTCAAAGATCAAGAGCAAGTCTGCCGGACGTGTGCAGTCGGTTGCCTTGAAGCTGATCGTCGAAAAAGAAAAAGAGATCAGTGCATTCAATCCAAAGGAATATTGGACATTAGATGCTCTATTTGAAAAAGACAAGCAGGAATTCAGTGCCGTATTGACAAAGATCAATGGGAAAAAGGCTGAGCTGAACAATGCTGAAGAAGCACAGAAGGCATATGATGCATGCCGCGGTCCGTTTGAAATTACAGATATCAAAAAGAGCAGCAGTGCCAGAAGACCGCAGGCTCCATTCATTACTTCCACGCTGCAGCAGGAAGCTTCAACAAAGCTGGGCTTCTCGGCAAAGCGCACAATGTCGATTGCACAGCGCCTATATGAAGGAATTGATCTAGGCAGCGGGCAGGAAGGTCTGATCACATACATGCGTACTGACAGTACCAGACTTTCAGATGTATTCATGAATCAGGCTAAAGATCTGATTGAAGATAAATACGGAAAGAAGTATCTCGGTGCTTCCTATCATGCTAAGAATGATGAGGGGGCACAGGATGCGCATGAAGCAATCCGTCCAACTACCTTGAATCATGATCCTGAGCTCATCAAGAACTATCTGACGAATGAACAGTATCGTTTATATAAGCTGATCTATGCGCGTGCCCTGGCATCTCAGATGGCACCGTCTACTTCAGATTCTTTAGTTGTGATCCTGAGCAGAAATGGATATGATCTGGCTGCTAACGGCAAGACAATGACATTTGACGGCTTCTTAGCTGTATATAAAGATTATGATTCTTCCAAGGATACAATTCTGCCTGAGATGAAGATGAATGAAGTCCTGGATCCAAAACAGGTCAAACAGAACCAGCACTTTACAGAACCGCCAAAGAGATATACGGAAGCATCTTTGATCAAGGAAATGGAAAAGGACGGCATTGGCAGACCATCGACGTATGCCATGATCATTGATACGATCCAGGAAAGAGGCTATGTCACTTTGGACAGAGCTTCTGAGTCCACCCGGACAAAAGTATTCCGTCCGACGGAACAGGGTGTTCTGACAACAGAAAAGCTCGATGAATTCTTCAAGTCCATTATCAATGTCGACTATACTGCAAAGATGGAAAGTGAACTGGACCAGATTGCGGACGGCAAAGTAGAAGAAGTCCCAACTCTGAAAGACTTTTATAATAAGTTCCAGCCGCTGCTGGATCAGGCATATGAGAATATGGAAAAGCTTGAGCTGGAAAAAGTTGGTGAGAAATGCCCGGAATGCGGCGGTGAGCTGGTATACCGCAACGGCCGCTATGGCAAATTCATTTCATGTGCAAACTTTCCGAAATGCAGATATACAAGACAGCTGGAAAAGCCGGATGTCGAAAAACCGGAACCGACAGGTAAATTCTGCCCAGACTGCGGTGGGGAATTATTAAAGAGAAAGAGCCGTTACGGAACATACTTCCTTGGCTGCTCCAACTTCCCGAAGTGCCATTATATGGAGAATCTGGAAGGTGAACGAATCGTCTCCAAGCAGGACCGTTTGAAAGCGAAGGAAGATAAAAAGAAAGCTGCAGATAAAGGAACCAAGAATACAGCAGCAAAGAAGACAGTCAAGAAGACGGCAAAGAAAACAGTCAAAAAGACGGTCAAGAAAACAGCCAAGAAACCTGCTGTGAAGAAGCCGGCAGTGAAAAAGACAGCAGCAAAGAAATCTGCTGCAAAGAAAGAGGCATGATCCATGAAAGAAGCTGTGGTGATCGGCGCAGGGCTTGCTGGATGTGAAGCAGCATATCAGCTGTCAAAGCGCGGCATCCATGTAAAGCTGATTGAAATGAAGCCCCTGAAGTATTCTGAAGCGCATCATTCAGAAGGGTTCGCGGAACTGGTATGCTCCAACTCTCTGCGCTCGGATGCATTAACAAATGCGGTTGGGCTTTTGAAAGAGGAAATGCGCACCATCGGATCGGTGATCATGCATGCTGCCGATGAGAATAAGGTGCCGGCGGGATCTGCTCTGGCAGTTGACCGTGACAAATTCTCGGCAGCTGTCACAAAGATGATCTCGGAAGATCCAAACATTGAGATTGTTCATGAAGAAGTCAATGCCATACCGGCAGGACCATGCATTATTGCAACAGGTCCATTGACCTCTGAGGCAATGATCAAGGCAGTGGGAGAACTGATCCACAGTGAATACTGCTACTTTTATGATGCTGCGGCACCAATTGTTACAGCTGAGTCCATTGATATGAACAAGGCTTATAAAAAGAGCCGTTATGATAAAGGGGAAGCTGATTATATCAACTGCCCGATGAACAGAGAAGAGTTTGATGCCTTCTATGAAGCATTGATCACTGCTGAAGCAGCACCGGTGCATGGCTTTGAAGACAGCAAAGTCTTTGAAGGATGCATGCCTTTTGAAGTGATGGCGAAAAGAGGAAGAGATACACTGCTGTTTGGTCCGATGAAGCCGGTAGGACTGGAAAAACCGGGAGAAAAGAGACCATATGCAGTTGTTCAGCTGCGTCAGGACAATGTGGAAGCGTCTTTGTATAACATCGTCGGCTTTCAGACACACCTGAAGTGGGGCGAACAGAAACGTGTCCTGCAGATGGTGCCTGGCCTGGAACATGCAGAGTTTGTACGGTATGGCGTCATGCATCGGAATACATACATCAATTCACCTGTCTGCTTAAGAGAAACATATCAGTATATCTTCCGTGATGATCTGTTCTTTGCCGGACAGATGACCGGTGTTGAAGGATATATTGAAAGTGCAGCTTCCGGCATGCTGGCTGGCATTAATCTTGCTCATGTTCTCAATGGGGAGGAACCAGTCAAGCCTGGAAATGAAACGATGATCGGCGCCATGTCCTATTACATTACACACGCAGATCCAAATCATTTCCAGCCGATGAATGCCAATTTCGGTATTGTTCACCTGGAAGAAAGTGTCAAAAAGAAAGACAAGAAAGGTGCCTATGCACCGCAGTCAATGAAGATCATTCAGGAGATGATCAGCCGCCATGAACTTTGAGGAATGTCTCGACAGATTCTTAAATCATGTCTCGCTTTCCCGCACTGGTTCCAAGGATACACAGGATGCATACCGCCGAGATGTGGAACGGTTCATCGTGTATCTCAATGAGCAGGGAATTGATGATTTTAATGCGGTCACCAAGGAAGACGTCAGTGATTATATTACGAAGCTGAGAAGCGGTGAGATTGGCGGCAGGGAACTGAGCAATGCATCCTTTGCCAGAAATCTTTCTTCTTTAAAAAGCTTTTCGATTTTATTTAAATCTTTTTGCATGCCGGATA
>CAYLQV010000062.1:0-7265 GCA_964385925.1 uncultured Galactobacillus sp.
AAGCAGAGACAGGGTTAATTAATAGAAAATAAGAGGAGAATAAAATATGCCACGTTTTGCTGGTGTCGATATTCCGCGTAACAAGGTCATCGGAGTATCTCTGACATACATTTATGGAATCGGTCCTACAACTGCAAAGAAGATCTGCGCAGCTGCTGGAGTAGATACAGAAACAAGAACAAACGATCTGACAGATGCACAGGAAACTGCCATCCGTTCTCAGATTGATGCAATCAAAACTGAAGGCGATCTCCGTCGTGAGACTGCTTTGAACATTAAGCGCTTAATGGAAATCGGATCCTACCGTGGACTCCGTCACAGAAAGAGCCTGCCTGTTCGTGGTCAGCGTACGAAGACAAATGCTCGTACAAGAAAAGGTCCGCGTCATACTGTCGCGAACAAGAAGAAGTAATAGGAGGACGAAATGCCAGTTAAGAAGAATACTACTGCCGTAACTCGTAAGAAGAAGGCAAAGCGTAATGTAGCAAAAGGCATTGCGCATATCCATTCCACATTTAATAACACAATTGTAACAATCACTGACGAAGCTGGAAACGCTGTTTCCTGGAGTTCTGCTGGTGCATTAGGTTATAAGGGTTCCCGTAAGTCCACTCCTTACGTTGCTCAGCTCTGTGCTGAAGCAGCAGCTAAGGCAGCTGTACAGCAGGGAATGAAATCTGTTGAAGTTAACGTTAAGGGACCAGGTGCTGGACGTGAGTCTGCAGTTCGTTCTTTACAGACAGCAGGTCTTACAATCACTGCAATCAACGATGTTACACCGATCCCTCATAACGGATGCCGTCCGCCAAAGAGACCGCGTGGTTAATAAAAGAACAATAGGAGGATTGTTGCATGCAAAAGTTTGAACGCGCCGATTTTGAAGTACAGGAATACGTTGAATCTGAGAACTACGGTAAGTTTGTCCTCTCCCCATTAGAGAGAGGTTTTGGCACAACAATCGGGAATGCGCTTCGCAGAGTCCTGCTGTCCTCCCTCCCGGGAGCAGCGATATTCTCCATCAAAGTCGATGGTGTTTATCACGAATTCACAACAATTCCGGGTGTAAGAGAAGACGTCTCTATGATCATCCTGCAGTTGAAGCAGCTGATCATGAAGATCGAAGATGACGAGACATACAGTCTTCAGATCTCCGCTAAGGGACCATGCACTGTCACTGCTGGTGACATCACATGCCCTGCTCAGGTCGAAATCCTGAACAAGGATCTTGAGATTGCGCATCTCGAGAAAAATGTAACGCTTGAAATGGAGCTGAAGGCTAAGAATGGCCGCGGATATGTAAGCTCTGATATTAACAAGCAGCTTAACCAGGGCAGCTCACAGGGTATCGGTACAGTCTATACTGACTCTATCTATACACCAATTACAAAGGTTGCTTACAACGTTGAACCAACACGTGTTGGTGAAGATGTTAAATATGACAGTCTGACAATGGAAGTATGGACCGATGGTTCTATTAATCCACAGAAGGCTCTGTCTATGGCAGCTAAGATCTTAATTGATCACTTCGACATCGTCGCAGGTATCAATGAAGATGTACTTGCAATGGATAACGTCGTCAAGGAAGGCGGCGCTGAGCAGACAAATAAGGGACAACAGATGATGATCGAAGACCTCGACCTCTCTGTACGTTCTTATAACTGCTTAAAGCGTGCCGGAATTCAGACGGTTGAAGAACTGACACAGAAGACCGAGGAAGAAATGATGAGAGTCCGTAACCTCGGAAAGAAATCACTGAAAGAGGTTAAGGATAAGCTGATCGAACTCGGACTGGGCTTTAAGTCCTTTGACTGATAGGAGGAACCATTATGTGGAATCGTAAGTTTGGAAGAAACGCTGATCACCGTAAGGCAATGCTGAGAAATCTCGCTACATCTGTCATTCTGTATGGCAAGGTAGAGACAACTGAGGCTAAGGCTAAGGACATGCGTTCTGTTGTTGATGAACTGATCACACTCGGTAAGAAGGGTGATCTGGCAGCTCGCCGTCAGGCAGCAGCTTTCGTCAGAGATGTAGTCGCTGATGAAAAGACACAGCAGACAGTACTGCAGAAGCTCTTCGATGAAGTAGCTCCAAAGTACAAGGATCGCAATGGCGGATACACAAGAGTCGTTAAGACTGGTGTAAGACGTGGCGATGCAGCTCCAATGGCATATATTGAGCTGGTCTAATTACTGATCAAAGATGACTGCAGGCGACTGCAGTTTTTTTGTATATCTAGATATAATAGTGACAGTCAGGAGAAGAAGATGGATTGGAAAAGCTATGGACAATTGACAGAAGCAGGCAGTTCCCTGCGCAGATACTACGGTCTGCAGACATATCACAACAGTGATCCAGATCTGGATGCATGGCTGAACGAGAAAAAGCCAGGATGCATCATTGCACTGCTAGTCGATGCGATGGGTATTTCCGTGATGGAGAAGCATTTAAAGCGTTCAGGTTTCTTCTTCTCGCATCTGAAAAAGGAGATCACGACGGTCTTTCCGCCGACCACAACAGCAGCGACAACTTCGTTCCGTACAGGGAAGAGCCCGGCAGAAAATGGATGGCTGGGGTGGAACCAGTACTTTCACGAAATGGATGACAATATTATTCTTTTCCGGGAACAGTCTCAGTACGGCAGTAAATTCTATGATAATTTTGTGGAGCGGGCAATGCCGTATAAAGATCTGGTGCAGGATCTCAGAGAACACAATATCAACAGTGAGTCCGTATGGCCAATCTGGTCAAGGATCAATCCGTGTGCAAGTTATCATGACCTTTTGAAGACTGCTGGAGAAATTGCAGAGGAAGATGGCATGCGTTTTGTCTATGCCTATTGGGATGCTTTCGATACTTTGATGCATCAAGAAGGCCCTTCCTCCCGACAGGCAGGAAAGATGATCAGGGAGATTGAGCAGGAAACGGAACAATTTGTTAAAACACTTCCAGCAGACTGTGCGTTGGTAATTGTTGCTGATCATTCTCAAGTCGATGTCCGTCAAAAGGATATAGCTCTGCAGAAAGACATGTGTGCATGTTTCAGACATGAACCTGCTTTGGAGCCAAGAACGATTGCCTTTTATATCAAAGATGGGAAAGAAAGAGAATTTGTGGAAAGGTTCAATGATGTCTTTGGCAGAGACTATCATCTTTATACGCATGCGGAAGTCATGGCTGGCCATTTCTTTGGAGAAGGGACTGTTCATCCACGAATGGAGGAGTTCATTGGGGATTATCTGGCTGTTGCCGAAACGGATCTCCAGCTTGTCTATAAAAAGGGTTTCGGTAAAAAAGGAGACCATGCTGGAGGCATGAAAGAAGAAGCAATTGTTCCTTTGATCCTATACACAAAGATATAAGTGAACTGTGGTAGAATATACACATTATGAAAAGACAAATAACAGCAGTGCTCGCACTCACATTGTTATGTGGTTGTGCTGGGACAAATGCAAATACATCTTCAACTGCCGCTTCTGTTTCTACCGCATCTTCTGCACCGCTTGATGCAGATTCATATACTGCTTACGCATCTTCTTTTACAAACAAAAAGACACCGGACTCTTATTATGCAGCAGTCAACAGTACATATAAGATGAACTACAGTGATAATTCCAATGAACTCTTCGTCATGGACGGTACATTGGAGGCATCCGGCATCAGTGCCGGCAGCGTCACTGCACATACAACGCAGCATATTTCCAGCAAGGGAACAGATTCAGACCTTGCCGGATATTACTACGGGGGCCGTCTGTACAATACCTACAACAACGTCAATTACTATGAGGACATGTCATTTAATGATCTGAAGTCCTCCATGCTGGTGCCAATGGATGCGTTCCAGTTCCAGCAGAGCACAGTTGATTCAATTACTGCCAGTAAGGACAGTGATGAAAATGTCAGCTATACTATCAAGCTGAATTCATCCTCTGCCACTTCTCTGTTCACCAGCCGCTATGACAGCTATGGATTCTCGCAGTATGACGGCTATCAGATCACTGATAATACAATCACAGATACCTTCAACAAAGATGGGTATTTCATCAAGGAACAGGTCTCCTTTGACATCGCTGTTACATACAAGAGCCAGAGTGTTGCCGTCAATTATACAAGCAGTGTATCTTATCTGAAGATGGATGCGACCGCAGTCGCAGTGACGGATGATATCAAGACAGCTAATGCCTCCTATATCAATTACAAGGATATTGATACTTCGACGATCACAACAGAAAGACTGATTGATGATTCCGCCGAAAGCACAACAACTGCAACATTTAAAAAGAGACTTGTCGGAAGGCTCAATTACACGGATAATGGTGACGGGACTTACAGTACAAAATTCAATGAGAATGAGTCATATACTGTAGATTTCAACAACAAGACATTCAAATATACGAACTATTCTATTGCATATTCCTACAGCTGGGAAGGAAATGCTGGTTCTATGGGAGCCTGCACATTAAAGTTTGATACAGGCAGTTCTTCCAGCGGATGTGAAGATACAACATTGACAACAATCAAAGATGTAAAGACGTACCTGGAAATGGAGTTATACTACTGCGGACTTTCATTGGAAGATCTGCAGGCAGATGCATAATCATCAGGAGGAGAATGATTTATGAGAGCAGTCATTTCTGTAGTAGGCAAAGATCGCCCTGGCATCCTTGCATATGTAGCAACCAACTGTGCACAGCGGAACATCAACATCGTCGATGTAACACAGAAAGTTCTTCAGGATCTTTTTACAATGATCATGATTGTAGAAATTCCGGAAGATATGGAAAAGACACACCAGATTGCAGATGAGCTGGAATCATTAGGGGAAGGGCAGGGATTGAAGATCCATGTCATGCATGAAGACATCTTCAATGCCATGCATACAATCTGAGGAAGCCTATGAATAGAAATACAAACTCAGACAATATTCTTGAGACGATCCGCATGATTGAAGAAGAGAACCTCGATATCAGAACGATAACGATGGGCATCTCTCTGATGGACTGTGCTGACAGTGATATCGACAGATCCTGTGAAAAGATCTATCAGAAGATCACGGCAAAGGCAAAGGACTTGGTCAAGACGGCAGCAGATATTTCCCGTGAATATGGCATTCCAATTATCAATCAGCGTATTACAGTAACGCCGATCTCCATGCTGGTAAGTGCCAGCGGCGGTGATCCAATCAAATATGCTAAGACACTGGACAGAGCTGCTAAGGCAGTCCATGCGTCCTTTGTCGGCGGCTACAGTGCTTTAGTGCAGAAGGGAATGACCCCTGGTGACAGGGCATTGATCGAGTCCATCCCGCAGGCATTAGCTGAAACCGACATCGTCTGTTCTTCCGTCAATATCGGTTCTACCAAAGCAGGCATCAATATGGATGCGGTGAAGCTGATGGGACAGGCCGTTGTAAAAGTTGCAGAATTAACGAAGGACAATCAGTGCTTCGGTGCATCAAAGCTAGTCGTCTTCTGCAATGCAGTAGAAGACAATCCATTTATGGCAGGCGGCTTCCATGGTGTCTCTGAACCTGACGTTGTCATCAATGTCGGTGTCTCCGGACCAGGCGTTGTCAGAGAAGCTGTCAAGAAAGCCGGTAAGGATGCAAGCATGGATGAGATTGCAGAGATCATCAAGAAGACTGCATTCAAAGTCACTCGGATGGGACAGCTGGTCGGCCGCGAAGCAAGCCGCAGGCTGAATGTACCATTCGGTATTGTAGACTTATCGTTAGCACCAACACCAGCAGTCGGCGATTCAGTTGCGCGTATTCTGGAAGAGATAGGCCTAGAGACATGCGGCGGTCCGGGCACCACTGCATGTTTAGCAATGCTGAATGATGCGGTCAAGAAGGGCGGCGTCATGGCATCCTCCAGTGTTGGCGGATTGTCAGGTGCCTTCATCCCGGTATCTGAAGATGCAGGGATGATTGAAGCTGCAGAAAAGGGAGTTCTTTCCATCGAAAAACTCGAAGCAATGACAGCAGTATGTTCTGTTGGTCTGGACATGATCATTGTTCCTGGTGATACAACTGCAGAAACAATCAGCGCTATCATCGCAGATGAAGCTGCCATCGGTATGATCAATACAAAGACAACAGCCTGCCGTTTGATTCCTGCCATCGGAAAGAATGCCGGTGATCACTTAGTATTCGGCGGTCTGATGGGTGAAGGTCCAGTTATGCCGGTCGGAAAAACGAAGGCAGATGTCATGGTCAATAGAGGTGGAAGAATTCCTTCCCCATTGAATTCATTAAAGAATTAATGAAAAGAGATTTCTTCTTACGAGGAAATCTTTTTATATGTTTCGGGAATATCAATCTTTAAAGTGTTATATATAATTTTTAGGTCGACTCGCCCATATTCATGAACGATTCGGTTGCGCAGCCCAGCTAATTGTTGCCAGGGAATATTGTTGTGAGCTGAACGGTACTCTTCTGACAACTTCTTAGAGTTCTCTGAAATCTGAATGAGACGGAACAGCATCGAGTCCTGAAGAACTTCATTTTCGTTGAATAGGATGAAAGTAATATTTTTTGTATGTTTCATGATAAAAAGAATATCAATGATGATTTTTCTTTGATAATATAGATCGTCCTTGGGTATCTCCATAGATTTTGATGCCAGTTTTGAGGATTTCATCTGTCAATTGCGGGTTTCCTGATAATTGATCAACCGTTAATAAATCAACTTTTTTATGCAGCGTGTTACGAAGATCCTCAACGAGTCCATAGAAGTTAAGCCCGCCTACTTCGTTTGAAACAAGTAAATCAACATCGCTGAATGCACTGGCTTTTCCTTTCGCATATGAACCAAATAGATAGCAATAAGTAATTGGATATTTTTTTAAAACAGCCGTAACTGTCTGCTGCACTTCTATATACGTTAAGATGCCATGGTTTTCATCAATCAATGTCAATTTTTCTAATCTTTCCTGCATGTAAAGATAGGTGTTGGTCTTTGTCTTTGAAATATCAGTTTCATAAGACTTATAGGTGCGCAGTGACACGTTTAAAAAAGAGGCCGCTTGTGCCTGCGTCATGGATGCTTTATTTCTAAGCAGCTTGAGGGTGTTTTTCATATAGTGCCTTTCAGCTTCAGAATAACAGAAATTGCACTATTATTCAAATAAAAAGTGCAAATAATGCACTTTTAAGAAACAGAATAGTGCAATTTCTACACGTTGAAACAATCTTTATTCTACGTTGTTCTTTAGACAATATGTAATGACCCAACCGTGATTTGCAATGTTCGAGGATTTACCTG
>CAYLQV010000063.1:0-6746 GCA_964385925.1 uncultured Galactobacillus sp.
ATTGAAGCAGGAAGCTCCGACCTCTTAGCGTATGCGTAGGTCGGGGTAGTTCACAGATACTAATGAGGCAATATTATATTATCCTTTAAAGCCGATAGGGACTATAGAAACAGTGACCAATCGTTCCATCAAAATTAATACAGATCTGAAAGAATCTGAATTGATCAGGGTAATTGAAGATAAATTACAATTAAAAGAAGATCAGTTCAGCATCATTGATCCTGCCAAACTATATTTTATTCGCCGATAGCTTGTTTCAGAGAATCATGATTCTTGAGCTGCTATAGGAAAAGATGAACTGCAATTTAGGAGAAGGAACAATATGGCTTTTGATTATAAGAAAGAATACAAAGAATTCTACATGCCAAAGAATCAGCCGGAAATAGTAGATGTACCAAGAGCAAACTATGTTGCAGTGCGCGGGCATGGAGATCCAAATGAAGAAGGCGGTGCATATCAAAATGCAATTAGTATTTTATATGCAGTTGCGTATACTTTGAAAATGAGCTATAAGAGTGACTATCATATCGAGGGGTTTTTTGAATATGTGGTTCCACCGCTCGAAGGATTTTGGTGGCAGGATAATGTTACTGGGGTAGATTATTCTGACAAATCAACATTCAATTGGATCTCTGTATTGAGACTGCCTGATTTCGTAGCAAAGGCTGACTTCGACTGGGCAGTTCATAAGGCTGCTGAGAAAAAACACATCGATTGTTCTGCTGCTGAATATCTTACAGTAGAGGAAGGATTGTGTGTTCAGATGATGCATTTAGGACCATTTGATGAGGAACCACGAAGTGTAGCATTGATGAATGAATTCATTGAAGAACATGATTATGAAAATGATTTTGGTCAGACGAGACTTCATCACGAAATATATATGTCGGATGCACGAAAAGTATCTCCTGAAAAATGGAAGACTGTCATCCGTCATCCAATCAAGAAAAGAATATGATCTGTACTGAAGTATGGCTTGAAAATATCAGAGTAACACGTTGATGTGAAAAGAGCAGGAGATGAAGCATATGGAAGAAATTGGATATCCAGAGATTCTTTCGGAAGAAACAGATCTTCATAAAATTGAAAAAATGCTGGAAGGATATGATCTTAGGGAATTTCAGTCTTCGCAATATGTTGGACAAGCTCCCATTGATACCAGCATGGTCTTGTCTAAAGTTATATATCCTGCATATATCCTAAATCCGCAGGTGAAAGAAAAAGTCGAACAGGCTTTATATGAAATGCTTTTTGGAACTGACTTTGATGTCTATATTGTGACTCTATATGTAATAAGCGAACTTTTTAAAGAGAAAAATAATATCACTCCCTTCAAAATGGAACTTGGGAAAATATTGGATCAGCTGAAAATTGAACTGAGCCGCCGGAAAACTGATATCCAGAGCGGAGTGAGTTATCCGAATGGTTACATAAAGTTGAGTGCATGGGATGAATTGATGAGATTGAATCATGTCTGTCAGGAAGAATATCAGATTGAAATTTTATAAGCGTAAGAAGTAAATCCGCCGCAAGTTAAGTTTAAAAAGTATTTTAAAGCGCAGATATTGAATGACAAGGAGAAATATATTTATGGAAATCGCAGACTTTTATCTGTGATTTTGTCGTATGAACTTACAGTGTTATAATGTGCTCACAAAGCATCAAAACCGGAGTGTATATGATCAAGCATGAAACTTCTGAAAATCATAAAGAGATAAAAGCTGTATTTTTTGATGTAGATGGAACTTTGCTGTCGCATGTTACCAAAGAAGTTCCAACAAGCACAAGAAGCAGTTTGAAAGCACTCCGAGAAAAAGGTATCAAGATTTTCATTTCAACAGGCAGACATTTGACTGAGATGGAAAAGCTGCCTTTAAATGACTTGGAATTTGATGGCTATATCACTCTGAATGGGCAGCTCATTTTGGATCATGATAAAAATCTGCTTTTTGCTGCGCCGTTCAACCAAAAGATTTCGAATTCTCTGGTAGGTATGTTCAGTGATAAGAAAGTTCCAATTCTACTGGTAGAAGAAAAACATATTTATATCAATATCGTCAATGATCTGGTCCGTCAAGTACAGGCAAATATATCATCAGAAATTCCAGAAGCCCTGGCATATGATGGGCAGCCTATCTATCAGGCTTGTTTATATTTAGCCCCGGAAGAAGAGAAAGCATTTTCGGAATGTCTGCCAGAAGGAACAAAAATGGTCAGGTGGAATGGCGGCGGTGCAGATATCATTTCCGCAGAAGGTGGAAAAATCACTGGTATGAAAAGATTGATGGCTCAATTGAATTTATCTCAGAATGAGATCATGGCATTTGGCGATGCTGAAAATGATATTGAGATGCTGCAGTATGCTGGAATTGGTGTTGCAATGGGAAATGCAGTGGAATCAGTCAAAGAGACTGCAGATTATATTACAGATGATATTGATAAGAATGGTATTCAAAATGCACTGCTGTACTATCACATTATTTAGAGTATGACTGCACATAATATGAATTGAAAGTACATTAAAGTAATCACTACAGGCAGATAAAGAATGGGAGCTATGTGCTTTCAAATATCTGCAGCAATGATAATTTCCTCTGATCATTTTGAAAAATGCCACCATCTAAGCGCAGAAGGAGACGGGCAATGGAAAGAAAAGCGTTGATCATATCGTTCGTATGCGTCTCGTCAATGATGTTTTCTTCCTGTCGAGCATCAGGAGGAAACATTAAAAATGTCTCTATTGTAGAAGTGCAGTCACAAATTTATTCTGAGGCAGATATCAAGTCAGCGGAGAAGGTCGTACTGGATTACTTTCAAAAAGGGTTCAGCGGATGCACGATGACCGAATTGAAATATATTGGCGATGATAAGAACAATGATTATCTGGATTTTGCAGAACAAGTTGGTTCTTCGGAAGTAATCGTATTCTTATCAAATTTCGATGTTGATTCTTCCGGAGGTGATGGCTCTCTCAACCCAAATTCAACCTATCAACAATGGAATTGGATCTTGGCTCGTGATAAAGATGGATCATGGAAGCACGTTGATCATGGGTATGGATGATGTCTTTTGCAGTGAACATGTTTGCTGAAAATAAAGAAGTAAATGAAAATGATGAGGTGCAGGGATCCTATCAGAAATTAAATGATTCCAAAATGCAAGATATTGGCATCTGAATTGATATACAGAAGCAGTCTGCTGAATAAGCAACTGCAAGTTGCGGTTTTGCAAGCCACTGTTGGTTGCGGTGCAACTGCGCCATCCGTCATCCTGAATGTAGAAGGAGAGTTAACTTATGAAACTGAATGAAAAGATAGTTTACTGCCGTAAGAAATGTGGAATGTCACAGGATGACCTTGCTGCAAAAATGGGTGTTTCAAGACAAGCCGTATCTAAATGGGAAACTGGAGATTCGGAACCGGAAATTTCAAAATTAAGACTGATGTCCCAGGTATTTGATGTTACTGCAGACTGGCTGCTGTCTGAAGAACAGCCTAAAGATCCTGAACCAGCTCCCGAGCTGACAGAGCATGCGGTTCCATTCAATGATGCCTCTTGGCTTGACCATCTTCCACGTTTTATGGGGAACATGATCAAAAAATATGGCTGGATCTATGGGGTCATGGAGATCTGCAGCGGACTAGCCATATATGCATTTGGTTATGTCGGTCAGATGATGTTCAAAAGTGCCATGCAGCCTGAGGATATGTTTGCTGCTGATTTTTATGCGCAGAAGTCTGTTTCAGAACCTTTCAATATTTTCTTCACTTTTGTCTACATTATTGGCACTGTATTCATCATCATTGGTGCTGCTGTCATTCTATTGATCTGGATCAATAATAAAAAAGAAGCAAAATCAAGTTAAATATGAAACTCTGCGTTCTTTACTGAAATGAGATCTTCAACAGATTCAGGGAAGCTTCTGGTGGGTGAATTGCAGTGGCTATGAGATACATTTATAAGGGTTGAATAGGTCAAGGCGTACTATGAAAGAAGAACTGATCAGAGAAATTGCATTTGAATGGGATCGAATTGATCAAGACAGTTATCTGCGCTCAATCCCTGCTTTTCATGACGTATCGAAGGTTTCATTTTCGCATGATGTCACTTTTCTCGTGGGAGAGAACGGCAGTGGCAAATCGACCTTATTGGAGGCAATGGCTGTTGCATCAGGTTTCAATCCAGAAGGAGGCAGCAGGAACTACAGTTTTTCGACATATGATTCACATTCCGAACTGTATGATGCGCTGAAAATCATTAAGAGCATGCGTCATCAGAACTGGGGATATTTCCTGAGAGCAGAGAGTTTCTATAATGTTGCAACAAAGGAGATGGATTATGCAGATGCACTGCATCCATCCATGAAATACCATGAGAAGTCGCATGGAGAAAGTTTTCTTCAGCTGATGCAGAATCAGTTCAAGCCGAACAGCTTGTATTTTCTCGATGAACCTGAAGCAGCTTTATCACCTCAGCGGCAGCTTTCTTTATTAGTTGAGCTGAAGCGTTGCACAGATGCAGGTTCGCAGTTCTTTATCGTGACGCATTCACCGATTCTTCTCGGTTATCCAGATGCAGAAATCCTGACATTTGATGATGGTCCAATACATCCATGCCATTATGAGGATACTGAAAGCTATCAGATTACAGAAATGTTCATCAACAGAAAAGAGGCAGTCATCTCAAAATTATTTCAGAAGGAGTGAGACGCAATTATTGTTTTAATCTGTGTCTTCCCGATATGTTTCTGAGGAATGATATAATTGCTTCAATCTATAACAAGGAGGACTGAAATATGAATGTCTCAAAGATTGCAGAGCAGATGATCCTATATGCAAATGGGAATCTTCATGATATTGCACATTTTCTGAAAGTTTATGCTTATGCAAAGATCATCGGGGAATGTGAAGGCCTGAGTGAAGAAGAGCAGAAGACCGTTGAAACTGCGGCGCTGGTCCACGATATCGCCTGTCCTCTATGCCGGAAAAAATATGGGAATACAGATGGCAGGCATCAGGAAGCAGAGGGTGTTATTCTGGCAGAAGAATTTCTGACTGACAAGGATTTACCGGCTGAAATTCTTAATCGAGTTGTTTACCTGGTCGGACATCATCACACTTATACAGATGTTGATGGGCTTGATTATCAGATCCTGCTGGAAGCTGACTATTTAGTCAATGCAGATGAAAGCTGTTATTCAAAAGATAACATCAGCAATGCAAAGAATAAAATCTTTAAAACGAAGACGGGGATCTCACTGCTTCAGTCAATTTACGGTGTTTCGTAGGAACTGGACACGGCAGACATTATAGAAGTAGACTGATAAGAGAAAGATACAATTTTGTTGCACTTATTCCCACATCATCACACATGCAGTCAGTCACATTAACACTAGGTCCAAAAGGCTCTGAATATGACGCATAAAGTGAAAACAAAGTACATCAGAATCGCTGCCGCTGCTGTAGTTATACTGCTGTCATTTATCCTGATCAGTGCTTGTTGGCCTCGAAGACCTTTCGCTGATCTGAAACAGGAGGAAGTTCTTGCGGCAGACGTTTCATTTGGAGTCTGCCCAAACTATCAGATTACAGAAACGGATCAGAAAAGAGTTGTAGAGCTGCTTCAAACAATTACCGTCACAGGGAAATCCTATTTGTATAAATCAATCAACAGTGAACTCAGCAAAAAGACTTATATCGAATTATTTATCCTGCATTTGAATACAAATGAAACTGTCAGTGTACAGCCATGCTATCCGTTCATCATGATCAATGTAACGGTATAACACTGCAAAGACCAGGATGCACCTGAAGAGATGATTGATATATTCAATTCATATATTGATGTCATCAGACAGACCAAACCTTCTGGCACGTAAGTACCATTGATTGAGAAAGATATGAAAGATAATATTTTAGAAAATTGAGGCCATGTCATGAAAAAGACTGAAATCATTGCATTGACAGCAGCTGGTGCATTCGCTGCAGTAACAGTTTTCCACATCATTCACTACACTTTGTACTGCAGGTATAAAGGTGTCCCAGAGAAGAGCCACTGCAGTGTATGTGGACATCGTCAGATCTGTCAGAAGTATCATCAGAAGAAGAACTAAATATAAAAGCAACGGAGGAACTTACATGAAAATGTACTTTAAACAGCGCTTGTTCTCTTGGCTGGATTCTTATGACATCTTTGATGAAAATGGGAATACGATCTATACGGTAGAGAGCCAGCTTTCCTGGGGCCACTGCCTGCATATCCTTGATGCATCAGGCCATGATATTGGTGTTGTAAAGGAACAGATCTTGACAATCATGCCAAGATTTGCAATCTATGCAGACGGGGAGCAGATTGGAATGATCTACCGTAATTTTACTTTCTTACATCCATCCTATACCATCGATTTCAATGGCTGGCAGGTAGAGGGTGACATCATGACATGGAATTATACGATTACTGACTCACAGCACAGTCTGATCGCTGAGATCAATAAAGATCTGTTCAATCTGACAGACTGTTACTGCATCAATACAGTATATCCAGAGGATGCGCTGGTAGTGCTGATGACAGTGCTGGCAATTGATGCTGATAAATGCAGTCATTCTAAATAATGAAAGTTTCTTTGTAGGAAGTAAAGCACAGCTGGTATCAAGCTGACATATACAGGATCCTGCTGCAATGCGAAGGGGAGGATCCTTTTTTTGAGGAATGAAACAGATCCTGAGCAAGGAATCGGGAAAGAAAAC
>CAYLQV010000064.1:0-6637 GCA_964385925.1 uncultured Galactobacillus sp.
AAGAATAGATTATAAGATATTACTTTGGTCATAATTGATTGCTTTACAATGATGTAATGATAAACTTGTCTAGAAGGCAGGATGTTAACTTATGCAGATATCAAGTAGATTTACCATTGCAATTCATATGCTCATAGCAATTGATGTATTGAAGGATGATTTTAAGATCACAAGTGATCTGCTTGCCTCTAGTGTTCATACAAATCCTGTCGTGATACGAAGAATCTCGGAGCAGTTAAAAGCAGCCGGTCTAATCGAAGTGCAAAGAGGGCATGGCGGGACTTCTCTAAAAAAGAAGCCAAAAGATATTACACTGTTAGATATTTATAAAGCAGTTGATTGTGTAGAAGATGGAGATCTGTTCCGTTTTCATGATGAACCAAATCCATTGTGCCCAGTAGGACGGAATATCCATACGGTCATGGATGGCAAATTGATTAAAATGCAGGAAGCATTGGAAAATGAGATGGCAAGAACAACACTTGCAGATGTAATAAAGGAAACAAAGCAGTTAATTGCAAAAGAAAAAAGAAAATAGATTCTCATCCAAACATGTGGATGGGATTTTTTAATGTAACCGTTGACATTACATATAACAATGCTAAAATATTTAATGTAACCACAATTGTTACATAAAAGGAGATGAACAGTATGAGCAATTTCTGTAAAATCAGCGTACCTAATGAACCTAGAGTAGAGCTTCATGATCAAATTGGCTTGACCGGAGCGGAAGTAAGTGTTAACAGAATGCCGGCAGGCGCAAAAGTTCCTTTTGTCCATTCTCACAAAAAGAATGAAGAGATCTATGTAATCTTATCCGGCAAGGGAAAAGCAGTAGTGGATGGAGAAGAAATCAGCCTTGCAGCGGGTGATTGGATCCGTATTTCGCCAGAAGGAAAGAGACAGTTCTTCGCGGCTGAAGACAGTGAAATATGTTATGCATGTATTCAAGTCAAGGCTGGCTCACTTGAAGGCTATACAAAGGACGATGCAATTATTTGAGAATTAAACTAATTAAAAAGCAGTAGCTTATAATAATAGCCGGTCTATTTATTAGCCGGCTGTTATTGTCTCACAATAAACCCCCAGCTAGTGTAAGATGTTATATCGATCATGGATGATAGTACGAATGGGCAGTCTGCTACACATGCAGATTGTTTTTTTATTAACGGGTCTGCAAATAGAAATCGCGGAAAAATCATTGCTTGACTATTGTGATAAACATTCAAGTTTTCGCAAACTTTCTTATAAAAAGCTATATGTTACTATAGAAATACGGTATTAAGAAAAAGGAAAAACAATATGAAAAAATCAACCAAGATTATTCTGTTTGCCGCTATATGCTGCGCGGTCGCAACAACCGGTATTGTCATTGCAGTGCAGTCAAAAAGATCCTCTTCACAAGATGTGGTCTATGTTTCTAAAGTGGCAGAAGTTACTGGCCAGACGGGTGGAAGAGTTAATCGTTTTTCGGGTGTTGTGGAAGTGCAGGATACAGTCAATATCAACAAAGATTCAGCCAAGACTGTCAGTGAACTATATGTGACTGTGGGACAGGCAGTAGATGCCGGCACCCAGCTGTTCAAGTATGATGTGACTGATGCCACAAATAATATTGCCTCTGCCAATCTAGAAATTGAAGGATTGAATAATGAGATTGATGCATTGAACAGTGATATTGCAGATCTGACAAAGCAGAAGGTATCTGCCAGTGCAGATGATCAGCTGGATTATACACTGCAGATCCAGAATAAACAGATGTCGGTCCGTCAGAATGAATACAGCAAACAGTCAAAGCAGACTGATATTACAAAATATCAACATGAAATTGATAATGCAGTTGTCGTCTCCACAACCGCCGGGACCATCAAGGCAATCAATAAGACCGGCACTGACAGCAGCGGAAGTGTACTGCCGTATATTCAGATCACCCAAAGCGGCGACTATCGAGTCAAAGGTACTTTGGACGAGAGTACGATTTCAAGTATTGTGGTCAATCAAAACGTTATCATACGCTCCCGTGTCGATGAAAATCAGATTTGGAACGGCACTGTCACTTCCATTGAAACGAAGCCAGAAACAAGTACATCGACTAATGTCGTGGTGAACGACAGCAGTTCTTCGGGTGAGAAGACCAGCAAGTATCCTTTCTATGTATCTTTGAAAAGCACAAAAGGGCTCATGCTTGGCCAGCATATTTATATTGAACCGAACAATGGACAGTCCTCAGTCAAGGATGGCATATGGCTGGATGCTTCCTATATTGTTCAGGATGGGGACACTGCATATGTATGGGGCGCAGTCAACGGCAAGCTCAAAAAGATTACCGTTGAACTCGGCCAGCAGGATAAAGATATCAATGCTTATGAGATCAAGTCAGGCCTGAAGATGGAAGATGAGATTGCCTGGCCGATGGACAACTATCAGGAAGGAATGAATGTCACAGAAGTATCTGCAACGAATACAACAGGCAAGGTAACATCAGCCCAGGGAGTGAGCGGATCATGATTGTCGAGCTGAAGAATATTGACAAGAACTATGGGGCTGGACAGATTGAAGTTCCTGCTCTGAAGAATGTTTCGCTGCAAGTTGATGATGGCGAATATATTGCTATTATGGGACCGAGTGGCTCCGGCAAAACGACACTGATGAATATAATCGGCTGCCTTGACCATGCTAGCAAGGGAACATATATCCTGGATGGGGTAGATATCGCTCAATTGAATGATTCGCAGATGTCAAATGTGCGTCTGAATAAAATTGGTTTTGTATTTCAGAACTTTCAGCTGCTGGTCAAGGAGAATGCATTGGAGAATGTAGCTTTGCCTTTGATCTATGCCGGAGTCAGCCGTGAGGAACGTTTGGCTCGAGCGAAGGAAGCATTGGCGCAGGTTGGATTGAAAGAGCGGATGACTTTTCTTCCTTCTCAGCTCAGTGGCGGACAGAAGCAGAGAGTTGCAATTGCCAGAGCCATGATCAATCATCCAAAGATTCTGCTGGCAGATGAACCTACCGGTGCATTGGATCAGACTTCTGGGCAGCAGATCATGGAGCTCTTTCAGAAGCTCAATGATGAAGGTATGACAATTGTCATGATTACGCATGATGCGAAAGTTGCCTCACATGCAAAAAGGATCCTTCACATCATTGATGGTGAATTGAGCGAGAATGTCGAGGTGACTGAAGCATGAAAAAAACAGGAAAGAGAATTTTAATTGTCTGTATTTCTATTGCTGCAGTCATCGGACTTATCATCGGCATTCGTTCCTGGAATCAGTCGCAGAAGATTGTTGATGTTCTTTCAGTATCCAACTTGAACGGTGGATATTATGAAGATCCGATGTCGACCAGCGGCATTGTTGTACAGACAGATACTCAGTCCGTCACACCAAGTTCCACCCAGATTGTCAAGGCAGTCTATGTATCTGAAGGTCAGGCAGTCAAAGCCGGTGATCCTCTGATTGGTTATGACATCACAAGCCTGCAGTTGACAGTGGATATCAAGAATCTGGAAGTGCAGACCATCGTCAATAACATTACCAAGGCACAGAACGAGCTGAAGAAACTGCAGTCGACAACACCGATTGCTTCACCGACGCCAGTGCCTTCACCGACCGCAACCCCAGCCCCAGTGCCGACCAAAGATGAAGATGCATGGAGCTGCCTGACATCACTTGATCAGAAAGATGCATCCGCAACTAGCGATGATGGCACCAAGAATCATCCATATCACTTCCTTCTGCAGAAGGGCGGACTGGTACATGGGACATTCCTGAATGCTATGAAGCGGTCAGAATCAATCATATATATATCAATCGAAATTCGTGAAGGAAATACATGGGACGGTGAACTGGACAGTTCTATTACTCTGAACAGCGCAGATCTGGATAGTTCTTATGAGGACTCCTATAAATGGAATGTCCTGCCGATGACAATTGTTCCGGGAGAAGCAGAAAATCCCGGAACGGAAGTGCCGCAGGCAGGATATACTGCAGAGGGACTCGCCAAAGCAATCAATCAGAAGCAGCGTGATATTAAATCACTCGACCTTAACCGCAGAAAGGCAGAACTGGAGCTTACAAAAGTGAAGTCACAATTGTCTGACGGCATTGTATATGCGGAGAAGGACGGTACTGCAAAAAATGTGCACACCGTGGTCAACCCGCCGCAGGATGGCAGCCCGTATCTGACAGTAATCAGCGGTAATGGTGTCACAATCAGTGGTGCAGTGTCAGAACTTCTGCTGGATAAAGTGGCAGTTGGGGAGACCTTGACCGCCACTTCCTGGACTGATGGCAAAGTGTATCAAGCACAAGTGACGGCAGTGTCAAGGGAACCTGAGATCAACAGTAATTACTATAGCGGCAATTCAAATGTTTCATATTATGGAGTCACTGCTCATATTTCTGAAGCGGTGGATATGACTGCAGGTACCTATCTGCAGCTTACGTTTCAGCAGACGGATGTCAGCAGTTCCATCTATCTTCCGAATGCTTATCTGCGCAAAGAAAGCGGCAGGTATTATGTCATGAAGGATAACAACGGTGTGCTTGTCAAGCAGTATGTAGAAACAGGCAAATCCAGCTACGGCTATTCGACTGAGATTAAATCCGGATTGACTACTAATGATTATGTAGCCTTTCCTTATGGCGACGGAGATATAGAAGGTGTTAAGACAAAGATCAGCAACAGTGCTGTGGAAGGAGTAAATGCTGGATGAACGAGAATATCAGACTTTCTTTCCGCGGCATCCTTTCTCACAAGATGAGATCATTCCTAACGATGCTGGGCATTATCATCGGCATTGCGGCAATCATTGCTATCGTATCAACTATCAAAGGCACCAATCAGCAGATCCAGCAGAACTTGATTGGATCGGGGGTCAATTCGGTCAACGTCAGGATCACCCAGGGCGATTATGAATATGACTTTTCGGCAGGCATTCCAGTGAATATCCAGACATCAGATGAATCCACACGGACTGAACTGAGCAAGATTGATGGTACTGAAGATGCATCATTGTTCCACAAACGCCAGGATTACAACGGTGCCTATCATCTGAATAACTCCTTGTCCGGTGGCTATGTATATGGGATTGATACTCATTACTTCAACTGCACGGGTTATACCATCATGAAAGGCAGAGGCATCTCTGAAGAAGATCGGATAAGCTATCGCAGAGTGGCTGTGTTAGATGAAAACAGCTCACAGCAGCTGTTCCAGGGTGAAGAACCATTAGGTAAGACGATTGAAATCCATGGGGTTCCATTTACCGTTGTCGGCATTGCGGTGAAGTCAGTAGAATTCGAGCCGTCCATCAAGACCATGGCAGACTACAATACATATTCTCAGTCAACTTCTGGAAGCATCTATATTCCGGACAGACAATGGCCTTCGGTGTATGAATATGATGAACCGCAAAGTGCAGTTATCCGTTCCAAGAATACGGAATCAATGACAGCTATCGGCAAAGCAGCCGCTGCAATCATGAACACCAAGATCTCTTCGACTACATCGCAGTACAAGTATGAAGCCCAGGATCTATTGGAACAGGCAAAGCAGATCCAGCAGCTGTCACAGAGCACAAATACAATGCTGCTGTGGATAGCTGCCATCTCTCTATTGGTCGGCGGCATCGGTGTGATGAACATCATGCTTGTCAGTGTAACAGAACGCACCAGTGAGATTGGCTTAAAGAAAGCAATTGGTGCAAATAAGAGTACCATCCTGCATCAGTTTCTGACCGAAGCGGTCGTACTGACTTCAATCGGTGGAATTCTCGGTGTCATTGTTGGCATCATTCTTGCCTATGTTATATCGATGCTAAATGGGACGCCGGTTGCTATCAGTGTGGAAGCATCCATCTTTGCTGTACTCTTTTCCATGCTCATCGGTATTGTGTTCGGCATTCTGCCGTCCTACAAGGCTGCCAACTTGGATCCAATTGAAGCACTGCGCAGAGAATAACAACGAAGTCGGAACATCGTCATGCGATTTTTCCTTTCTTGCTTAAGCATGTGCTTTCTCCTTTCAAATCATATGTTCCTTTGATTTGACACAATCGTACTTTAGAGTGTCATGAACAATAAGAATAAAGTATAAGTATGAATCAAAATAAGTACGCAGTGACCTTTGATACCATTTCTATTTTACTGTGTATTTCATAAGAGCACTTGGAATATAGATATACATCATTTTTTCCATTCGGTCTGGTTCTGTATTCATGCTGTTTTTATTCCAATTCGAACAAACGGTGGTACATCCCTTGACAAACATTTCGACCGTAAACTTTTCACTTTCATCCAGCGGCTTGTCTTTCACTGTTTCCATGTGAACTACCCCGACCTACGCATACGCTAAGAGGTCGGAGCTTCCTGCTTCAATGACTGCTGCGCCTCACTGTCTCCAGTGTCTGTCGATAGCACGTCTTACATAGTCTCCACAGGCGTATTGGTTCCCGCAGTCCCTGCGGTACCTTGTCTCAGTCATGATGTCCTACAGCACCATGACATTTTTTTCTTCTAAGATACGGATCCCTTCCTGCTTCAGGTTGACAGCACTGTTCCTGTCGCGGTCATGTACTGTGCCGCATACGCTGCAGGTCTGTGTACTTGCATAGTACCGGTCAACTGTGATC
>CAYLQV010000065.1:0-6403 GCA_964385925.1 uncultured Galactobacillus sp.
ATATCATTTTGTTCTCCGAGCACATTTGTTCCTTTTCTCATTGCTTCTCTTTTTTGTTCCAATGACGGGAAGGCGTAATGATCCTTAGTCGTCTGGATACTGGCATGCCCCATTGCAGTCGCAATTGCTTCTATCTCGACACCGTCCCTGTACAGACATGTTCCACGGGTCCTCCTGAACATATGCGGGTAGACAGAAGCTGGCAGATCAGGATGTTCTCTCCTTACAATATCCGCATATTTTTTAACGATGCGCTCGATGTTGCGCTCTGACATCCGGCTCCTGATACCATGTGTCACTGTATAGATAAAAGGTTCATCTGTATTTAAATTCTCATTATGAAATTCATCCATATATGCATTGATCAATGGAATTGTTTCAATGGATAAGGGTGCAGTTCTCTCCTTATTTCCTTTTCCGTGAATGAATATATAAGAATTGTCCGGATTCAGCTGAACATCTTTGAGCGATAGCTTGATAAGCTCGTCTGCCCGTATCATAGTGTCGAACAGGATGGACATGATCATGGTGTCCCGGCATCCCAGCTTGGTATTTGGAGGTGCGTCTAATAGTGCTCTCAAAGTATTTTGTTCTTCAATGATCGGACGTATTGGTTTCGGAACTTTCAGGAATGGGACACTGGCGATGCTGAACTGTATCTGCTGTAGAGAGACATCTTTTGCGGCGGCATAATGTAAATAGGATTTGATTGCGGCTAATCTATTATTGACCGTAGCACGCGACTTTTTCTGATCATTTAGTAGCCAGTTGCGGTAATCAAGGATGAATTCAAATGTGCAGTGATCAAATGTAAAGCTGGTCATCTTTAATCCTTTTATCTCCAGAACATATCTGCGGAATACGGTCAATCCGTCCCGGTAAGCCTTGACAGTTTTTTTGCTGTCACTGTCCTGCGGTATATAGACCTCAAGAAAATCTCTTGTCATGTAGAAGAAAAGCCTCTTTTGGATTTTCGGATTCATCGTATGCGCACCTTTGGAAGGACTGAATGCGCAACAGTATCTTTTCGGTGTATTGCTCTGAATGCTTCAGCGACTTGGTGATAGTAATAGAACGTTTCCTGTACTGATTTATGGCCGAGCTGTCTGCTGAGATATGGCATCATGATATTCAGATCTATATCATTTTCCATCCAAATGTTCATTCGGAGAACTACATAAGTATGTCTTAATGCGTGTATCGTTGGTCTCTTTTCACATGTATTGGCATATGGTGTCTCATTCCAGAATTCATTGAATTTGATTGCCAGTGCACCGGATGATATGTGGTTATCTGGATTTACTCCAGGGAACAGCCATCTATTTTCAGTACTGATAGTTGGATCCATGGATCCAAGATATTGCTTCAGTAATGCTGCCATATCTTCAGCCATGTATACGATCCGGTCTTTATTTCCTTTGGCGTCATAAATGTTGATGTTTTTTCTTTCGATATGAAAGTCATGACCGCATGCATGCATCGTATTCTTCCGCCGTGAACAGTAAGGATCAATCGAAACAGCACCCCATATTCCCGTGCCATCCGTGCAGTATCTCTTTTTTCTCTCGATGGGAAATATGCATCTATGACATTGAAAAGAGAAATTATTTCATCAGAGGACATTATGTGCACTGCAGGTTTGGCACGCCGTATCTTTTCATAAGGGACGCAGGAATTGATTCCAAGTCCCTTCATGAAGAGAATCAGGAGCCGTACGGTGCAGATGCGCTGACTGAGACGGGACTTTCCTTCGGTCGGGCTTTGTTGCAGCCATCCAGCCAGGTTCTCCTGGTTGATTGATTCAGGATTGCCTGATCTGTACCAATAGCTGTCAAATCGCCTCAGGACATATTCTTCCGTTCGATATTTATAACCTAGTGCACGTTTCTCATGGAAAAAATCCTGAATATATGACGATAACGAACTGACATATTCGTATTCATGCATTTTATTGTCCTCCTTCGGGAAGGATGCCTAGATTGCTGAGGGACAATGGGCATAGAACCATTCTGTCATCGTCAAGCGAAAGGTACACCTGCAGGCTCTTGTTGTCGGTATGACCAAGTGCGTTTGCTATCATGTCGGGTTTTATCCCATTGCGGAGGCTGTTTGTTGAAAAGGTCTTACGGGTCACATGGAAACCTGATCCATATACGCTTCGCTCTGGCAGTGCACTTTTCAATGCTTTCCAACACGCATGTCTTGTCAGTGGACCGTAAGGTGCTTTGTGATTGATGAACAGATGGTCACTGCTGCTCCTGCGTGGTCTGGCCTCTTTAAGGTATTTGAATATGGCATTGCCGACTGAGACCGGCATCGGCAGACATACTTCAACCTCTGTCTTATCCTGAAAGAATCGTATATTCCGCTTATTCCAGTCAATATCTTGAAGACGGATATTGACGATATCACAGCCGCGGATGCCCATATCTGTACCAAGTAGCAGTATTGCACTGTCCCTTATCGTAAAGGAATTATTAGCTTTCAAAATATATTCTTTCGCTTCATGGACTTCATCGCTATTCAGTACGATGACATTCTTTTCAGCGCTTGCACCTGATGCATTCAATATCTGATATATTCCTTGAGCCGTGATCATTTCGTTCTGCTCAAGATACTTCAAAAACCGGCATATTCGGTTATTACAGTGATTCTTTCCTTCAGAGGACATATGCCGGTCATGCAAATTGAAATCCAGGAGTGTCCTGCCTATGATTTCAGAAAATGAACTGATTCCATTCTGGATAAGATAATTGCAGAATCTGACAATAGAGTAGATATAATTGTCCACTGTATTATCCTCAAGCTTTTCCTTGGTTAGAAGCTCGGCGAATCTTTTAATAGGATCAGTACACCAAACGGGCAGACGATCAATACCGGAGATTCTATATGTGTATTTCCTTCTGAGCTCGATATCTTCACTTTTCAATGCATCATTGATCATGAACAGCAGTCTTCGTGATGTTTTCCATGCAAGCATGCTTATTGACTGTTTTGTATTTTTGGAATTGAGCCAGGCTATGCCTATCTGCGGAGCATACCGCAGATCGTTGAAGTCAAGGAATAGGAACAATCGATCAATCGCTTTTGAAAGTGATTGGATGACATCACGGCAATAACCTAGTTCTTGATGTTTAATTTTGATTTTATTGCAGACTGTTAAATATTCATTCGGAAAGAGACTGGAGATTTCATCGCATCCATCATTCAGCCGCGTCCGTTCAATGTTTGTGAATGGTGTTATGAATCCCGTTACCCCAAGCTGCAGTGCCTCCATATATAATGGAGCTCCATACTTGACAGCTCCAAGACCTGAAAGAAAGTAGAGGAATTGCTTTACTGATGTTTATTCTAATTGTCTGGAAACATTTTTCAGATAGCTCAGGCTCTGGTGATAAAACAACAGATCACTGTAATCGATTTTCTGCGGTTCGATGCATCCTCGTGACTGTAAAAATCGAATGAAATATGTGCACCTGCGATGGGTGACACATAATTGTTCACCTTCGTAACTGGCTTTGCATTTTTCTTCAAACTGTTCAAGATATTCATTATAAATGCCTGAAATAAGTATGTTCCTTGTTTGCTTACCGATAGTCAAATGTTTGATTGTTACATGCCCAAATTCATATACATCATTGAGCTTCGCTATTGAACTGTATTGTATTTTGTAATCTCTGTGTGAATTGAAAGGTGCACAATTTTCATTTTCAATCCATGATTCTCCCAAGCCTGAACTATATTCCATGTTTTGCTGCCTGAGGTAAAGTTTGATGCTGTCGTAAGTCTTCATGTATTTAAGGATTGCCTCATTTGGATATTGGCGATTCTTCATACAAGTGATCACGATTGAAACATTCTTATCATATGTATCCATGCTAGATACCTCCATAAGCAGAGGATACATCACTCATATTTTTATCCGCACATTATTATGGCTGTGCATAACAATAATAGTACTTCACTTAAAAATGTGCGGATAACAAAAGCCTGCGGATAACTCCTCCCATACCAGGCCTTTGAACCTGTCGCTCTTTCTTCCACAGAACAGGAACAGGCAGCGTGGAGTGAAGGGGTCCATGTGGAATTCTCTCTGGATCAGCGATGCCAGCCCATCGATGCCCAGGCGCAGGTCCGTATACCCGCACTTGATGTAGATCCTGTCAAAGCACGTCGCATCATTGAGCACTGTTCATCACCTTGACCAGTCTTGTAAGGAATTCATCACTGACCGTCTCCTGGATCTCGACTGTGACATTGCCGCAGTGCAGCTCGACTGGTGCTGCGCTCTTTTCCGGTTCCGGTCTCTTCAGTTCTGCAATCATGGGCACATTTTCCGTTTCTATCGATGGCATCTTCTGCACTGCGATCTCATATGTCTCCGCCCGCAGTTTCCTCTGCCATCTGTAGAACGCCTTGATATCTACTTCATGTTCTGTGCACCACTGGGCCTTCTTCACCCCGCTCTGGTTGCACTCACTGATGATCCTCATCCAGTATGCATGCCTCTTTGCATGTGTCATATGATCCATGATCCACCTCCGTGAGACTCGTACATAAAAGTGCGGTTTTCTAGACTCTCACTATTCTGTCCGAAAAACCGCACTTTGGATACCCACGGATGATTTACCAATTACTTCATAACAGGATCTATGGGCACGATGGTGCCTATGACACCTTTCCTGAGCACATGCCTGAAAGCAGCAACGCCCATGAAGAATGGAATAAGGACAGATTCATAAAATGGGCAAACGAGATCGGTGTGAGCACTGTGGAGGTGATCACAAATCTGTTCGCCCAATATAAATATGAACAGCAAGGCTACAATGGCGCAAAGTCCATCCTCATGTTGGCCAGCAAGTATTCCAAAGAGCGGTTAGAGAACGCATGTGGAACAGCGCTGGCACACATCAGTCATCCTCGCTACAAGAATATTAAGGCGATACTTGAGAACAAGCAAGACAAGCCCGAGGAACCATCAGCGCACATCAGGACGATCGAGAAGACATTCCTGCGGGGTGCTGACTATTACAAAGGCGGTGGCCAAAAATGATGGACAGCCTGATCAAACAGCTCCAGGAAATGCGGCTGCCAGCAATGGCGGCAGAGCTGGAGGTGCTCAGCGAACAGAAAGACTTCGCAAAGCAGAAACCCGAGGGTAAAAGGTAAATCATGAGTACTGCTTGTCTTTAAAGATGGAAATATAACGGAATACCAGCAGACGTATTCCGAATATCTGGAAACAGCCGAGAAAGAAAAAGAACCAGTAGAGAAACCCGTTAAGACTAAGGTAGTCAAAACAGTAGTGAAACTCAGCTATTACGAGAAACGAGAACTTGAAGAATTGGAAAAGAAGCTTCCGATTCTGGAAGAAGAGATAGCAGAACTTGAAGAACAATTGAATACAATTGCGGATTATGAACAGATAAAAACGATCGGAGATCTTATGGAAGAGAAGAGAAATACACTGGAAGAAAGTGAACTCCGGTGGATGGAATTGAGTGAAAAAGAGAACTGATGGATGTCAGTAGAACTTAGATATGAGTTCTACTGACATTCTTTTTTTTATGCCGGAATTTAATTTGACTTGTAAATTTTGAACAAAATCCGTTGTAAAAAGCCGATGAAAAAGCACTTGGTCTTATTATCACTCTAGGGGATTGATGCGAATACTGGAATATTATCGGTGCCATCGTAATACGGACAATGATCGATTGAAATTGAATTGATCAACCGGATTTCGGATTCGGTTTCTTCTTTGTGCTTCTTGTTATACCAGCCATGAACAGTATCTGAAATAAGTGTTTCGGTATTCGAAAGAGATTCTTCGGAATCCCACGAAAGCACGCGCAAAGAGTGGCCCCATTGGGAGCTGGATTTATTATTCATTTTGATTGGCGGTTTGGAGTTCGCAGGAACCGACTAACGAAACTGCCAAGTCAGCGCTAATCGGTTCCTGTGAACTTCCTGATGTCCCTTTCTCGGACATCAAATATTATGCTCGGAAATGGATTCCATCACCCGCGTGCAAATTAGGACTTTTGAAAATAATAATTAAAATACAGTTATCAAGCATCATGCTAATATTCTGAAAATCAGTCACATTGCAACATATGCATAAATCTTGCATCATATGCTGAATATATTGACTTCTATAAATCTGAATACTATTCTGTAGATATAGAAAAGCAGAAAAAGTACCAAGCCTGATTACTACATTTGGTAGCGAAATTAACGCAGTAATCATTCAAACTTTGTTAAGTTCTATTTTAGGGGCAGCAGTTGCAGTGGCTTCTATTATATGGGAAATAGACAATTGGAGTTTATTAAAGCAAACAGGAATCTATTTCGCTCTTTTCAAGATAAGTGCTGATTTTTGTCTGAATTTCCGAAAATGCCATAG
>CAYLQV010000066.1:0-6061 GCA_964385925.1 uncultured Galactobacillus sp.
GCCTCCAATGCCCTGAGAATATACCGCGGCCTGATATACTGCTGTACTCGTTAATGTACAATTAAATGTCAAGTCACCAAGTTGGAGGTTAAGCCAGAAGAAATTTATGAAAACTGCTGTTCCTTCTCTGGATGCCCTTGTATACCAGGCGCTCTCAAAATACTCTGATTCTGAACATCTTTTATCGATGACGGATCTTCGTGCCTGCTGCGATCTTGCTGGTCACCCTGCTGACCGCAGAACAATTTATAAGTCCATTGACATGCTGAAAGAAGCTGGTGTGGAGATTGTCTTTATTAGAAAAGAAGGACGTCAGGGCTATTATTTAAAACACATCTTCACCAATGCAGAAGCACTGTTTCTAATGAATGCATGTGAAGAATCCAGTGCACTGTCTGCACCGGAGACAAATGAACTGATAAAGAAAATACGCCAGCTGCTGCCAGAGCAGAGGATTTCTCAGATTCCTCCCCTGTCTTCCAATCCGGCCAAGACGGAGCATCATAAGATCCTGGAAGACGCAGAAAAACTTCTTCCTGCAATTGCTAAGAATAAATATGTAGAATTCCTGTACTTTGACATCACTGTGACAAAGAAGAAAAAATACCGCAAGGAGAATGCAAAGTATCGTCTGGTCCCATATGCATTGATTTCCGAAAATGGAAGATACTATGTTGTCTTCTATTCTGATAAGCATCATGCTTTTGCCAATTATCGTTTAGATAAGATGGATCAGATCACGGTCACAAATGAACAGAGTGAAGGCATTCCATTCTCTCTGCAGGATCATCTGCGCAGCTCCTTTCAGATGTATCACGGTGCACCCCAGACGGTCACCGCTGTATTTGACAACAGTCTGTCATCCATTGTCTTTGATCAGTTCGGTGAAGACATTGTTATATCCAAGGTGGATGAGAAGACCTTTACAGCCAGCATCAGAACTGCTGTGACGCCAACACTTGTCTCATGGTTCCTGCAGTTCTATGATAAAGTTGTCATCAAAAAACCGCAGTCATTGATTGATGAATACAAAAAAATAGCAGAAGCACTGCTGCAGACCTATACAGAGAAAGAATAGGAGATCCATATGGAAGAAGATAAAATAGAACAGCTTCAAAAGATCATTGATGATGCAAAACATGTTGTATTCTTCACAGGCGCCGGCGTTTCAACAGATTCCGGGATTCCGGATTTCAGAAGTCAGGACGGACTGTACAATCAGAAATATAAGTATCCGCCGGAAGAAATCATCTCACATTCCTTCTTTACAGAAAAACCGGAGGAATTCTTCGACTTCTACCGTGACCGCATGCTGTATCTGGATGCTCAGCCAAATGAAGTGCACCGCTTTATTGCAGATCTTGAGAGAGCAAGAAAATCTTTAGGTGTTGTCACCCAGAATATCGACGGTCTTCATCAAAAAGCAGGTTCCAAGAAAGTTTATGAACTGCACGGATCCGTCCTGCGCAATTACTGTGTCAAATGCAGAAAATTCTTCCCGGCTGAATATATCAAGAACAGCACCGGCATCCCTCGCTGTGATGCATGCGGCGGCATTATCAAACCAGATGTTGTCCTTTATGAGGAAGGACTGAGCGATGCCGTTGTATCAGGAGCTGTTGCGGCTATTCAAAGTGCAGATGTCCTGATAGTGCTTGGAACATCTCTAGTTGTTTATCCTGCAGCCAGCTTCCTCCGCTTCTTCGGAGGAAGGCATCTAGTCCTGATCAACCGTGATGCAACCCCTTATGACGATACGGCTGACCTAGTCATCCATGACAGCTTCAGCAATATTTTCCCAAAGCTTCATATCTAACGTAAAGAACAGCAGACAAATATCTGCTGTCCTTTTTATGACTGATGATTTGAAGAATATGCCGCCAATTTAGTCATACGGTATGGATCAAGGATCTTCCTGACTTCATCCGAAGTGACATATCCTTTTTCTACAGCAAGTTCTGTTACCTTTTTCCCGGTCTTCAGTGCTTCTTTTGCCAACGACGCTGCTTTCGTATATCCAATCAGCGGATTCAAAGCAGTTGCTATACCGACACTTGACAGCATCAATTCACTGCATCTTTCTCGATCTGCAGTAATACCTTCAATACAATTGATGCGGAAAGTATCTGCTGCATTTTTTAGCAGGTCAATAGACTGGAACAGCGAATAGAATACAACTGGTTCAAATGCATTGAGCTCCAGTTGTCCTGCTTCTGCTGCACAGGTGATGGTGACGTCATTTCCGATGACGCGATATGCTGTCTGTGAAACAACTTCCGGAATTACTGGATTGACTTTGCCAGGCATGATGGAACTGCCGTTCTGCATTGCCGGCAGAACGATTTCAGCAATGCCCGTTTTCGGTCCACTGGACAGCAGACGCAGATCATTGGCAATCTTAGATAACGTCACTGCACTGTCCTTTAATGCCCCAGATAACGACGCAAAGCTGTCAATATTCTGCGTACCGTCGATCAGATTACTGCAGTGTTCAAATGGAATCCCTGTCTCTTTCGACAGTTCACTGCTGATGCGGAAGAAATATTCACGGTCTGCATTAATGCATGTTCCGATGGCAGTGCCGCCTAAGTTGATCTCATGCATTTCCTGCTTTACTATTCTGATCCGGTCAAGACCTCGCTGCACAGCCGAGCTGTATGCATCAAACTCCTGTCCTAAACGGATAGGAACCGCATCCTGCAGCTGTGTTCTGCCCATCTTCAGGACATCATCAAACTCTTCAGCTTTCTTCTGCAGAGACAGAATCAGCTCCTGCAGTGATTTCTCATATCTGCTCAGCATCATCAGGCAGGCAATTTTTCCAGCCGTCGGTATCACGTCGTTGGTAGACTGACCCATATTGACATCATCATTCGGATGAATCAGTTCATACTGACCAGGTTTTCCCCCAAGAAGGCCGATTGCAACATTGGCAATCACTTCATTTGCATTCATGTTCATTGAAGTTCCGGCACCCCCTTGGATAGGATCAACAATGAACGCCTCATGATATCTGCCATGAATAATCAAATCACAAGCTTTTGCAATAACATCAGCTTTGTCTTTCGAAAGTACACCCGCACCTGCATTTGCCAGTGCACATGCTTTCTTTACTCTAGCAAGAGCTTCAATCATCTCTGTACGCATTCTTTCGCCTGTCATCGGAAAATTTTCTTTAGCGCGCAGCGACTGAACACCGTATAAAGCTTCTGCCGGAATTTCTTTCATGCCGATGGAATCTGCTTCGATCCGGACATTCTTCCGATTGACTACAGCATCTTCTTCATGCAGGATCTTCTCTGTCATATTTCGCCTCTCACTCAATTGATCTGGTCCATTCAGTATGCTTTGATGTTCTTCCCCATTGAATATCAGTCAAAGTATCATACATGATTTTTGATATCTTTCCGATTTCTCCATGATTGATGACAATGGTCGTATCATTCTTGCGCAGCACGCCTACTGGTGAAATCACAGCAGCTGTACCAGTTCCGAATACTTCTTCAAGTCTTCCTTCTTTTCCAGCACGCATGACATCATCAATTGAAAGCTTTTCTTCAAACACACCATAGCCAAGCTCCTTCAACAGCGTGATGACAGATCTTCTTGTAACACCTGGCAGCACAGTGCCAAGACACGGTGCAGTGAAGATCTTTCCATCAATCTTGAAGAAGATATTCATCGATCCTACTTCTTCAACGTATTCATGGTAAACACCATCCAGCCAGAGGACTTGATCATAGCCAATCTCCTGAGCAAACTCTCCTGAACGGATGCTGGCTGCATAATTGCCGCCGCATTTGGCATATCCAGTCAGCCCAGGTGCTGAACGGATGTATTCATCTTCAACAAAGATCTTGATTGGTTTCAGTCCTTCGTCATAATATGCACCGCTTGGCGAAGCAATGATAATGAACTGATATGATTTGCTTGCATGGACCCCTAGACCGATTCCGGTGGCAATCATGAATGGTCGGAGATACAGTGTTGTGCCTGGAGATGATGGGACCCAGTCCCTTTCAACTTTCACCAGTTCCATGCATGCCTGGATGAAATCTTCCTTTTCAATTTTTGGCATGGACATTCTCTCTGCACTGTTCTGAAATCTTTCAGCATTGCAGTCCGGGCGGAACAGCTGAATGCCTTTTTTCGTACGATATGCTTTTAACCCTTCAAAGATTTCCTGTGCATAATGGAATACTGCTGTACTCGGATCCATCTCCAATGGTGCATATGGTACGATTCTTGCGTCATGCCAGCCTGTCCCCTCATCGTAATTCATCAGGAACATGTGATCGGTAAAGATCTTTCCGAAGCCAAGATGTGTTTCGTCTTCCGGCTTCTTTTTCTTTGTTAAGTTCTCTGTAAATTTTATATCCAGCATTTTTTCTCCTCCTTAGTACGCACTGGCACCATAGTTTGATAAATATCTTGCGGAAGGGTCTTTGACATTGCATCCCTCCCAGTTTTGATTCGGCATCCAGTAATCGGTGATCATCTGATCCATTTCTGGATAATACTTTTCAAAGATATCCCGGTACATCAGCGATTCCTTTGTAAATGGGCGGTGCCATGTATACTTGATGCGCTCTGTTTCAAATTCTCCGTCACTGTACATCTGTTCCGCTTTCTCTCTTAAGTCATCTGCAAGTGAATGCCCAACAGCATCCGAGAAAGCTGCTTTATCCCTGAACAGAATCGTAGCCGGTAGGAGACGGTCATTGGCAAAGGCATGACGAAGCAGGAACTTGCCCATATGGTAATGATTCATCTTCTTCTCGGGATCAACAGCCATGACATAACTGCAGAAAGCCAGATCTCCAAACGGCACTCTTCCTTCCATACTGTTGGCTGAAATACAGCGGTCAGCACGCAGGACATCATACATATATAATTCACGGATCCGCTTTTCTGCTTCTGTCTGGAAACTATCTGCGTCCGGTGCAAAATCTGTATATTTATAACCAAACAGTTCATCGCTGATTTCACCGGTGAACAGGACTTTTATATCTGTTGTTTCGTGAATTGCTTTGCAGAGAAGGTACATTCCAATTGAGGCACGAATTGTTGTAATATCCCAGCTGCCCAGTGCCTTAATGACTTCTGGCAGTATATCTAAGACATCCTGTTTTGAAATAATAATCTCCGTATGGTCAGAACCGATATATTCGGCCACTTCCTTGGCATACTTTAAATCGATTGCATCGACATCCATGCCGATGGCAAAAGTACGGATTGGATTCGTGCTGTGCTTCTGTGCAATGGCACAGACCAGTGATGAATCCAGGCCGCCGGACAGCAGATATCCCACCGGTGCATCAGCGTCCATCCTCTTGACAACGCCATCAATCAGACGGTCATGGATCTGGCGGGAAATTTCATCCATGTCATCCATGCATTTCTTTTCCGGCAGATCAATGTGTGCATACACTGTGAACTTGCCATCTTCGCAATAGCAGCCAGGAGGAAATGGAAAGATATCTTTCGCAATCGGCATGAGAGAAGCTGGTGTTGAACCAAAGCAGATCCTGCCATGTTCGTTGTATCCATAGAACAATGGACGAATGCCGATTGGATCTCTGGCTGCCAGCCAGCTGTCTTTTTCAGCATCATAGATAACGCACGCAAATTCACTGTCTAAATGAGCAAACAGACCGGCGCCGTATTTTTCATATAACGGCAGCAGAAGTTCACAGTCAGAATCTGAAGTAAATGTATATCCTTCTTCTTCCAGTTCCTTTTTGATTTTACGGAAACCGTATAATTCACCGTTGCACACAACGGCATTGCCTTTACGGTGGAACGGCTGCATGCCCTTCTCATCGCATCCCATAATGGCAAGTCTCTGAAACCCCATGATGCCGCCGTCAACGGCTTCGATCCTCTGATCATCCGGACCGCGGTCCTTCAATGTCTCAAGTCCTTCCTTGAAAGCACTGAAATCTGTTGCACTGTCTGTTGTTACTAATAATCCACACATAAGAAGCACCTCTTTCTAACAAAAAAAACAGTCAATCATCCCATTACTAGGACGAAGGACTGTTTATTCTCCGCGGTACCA
>CAYLQV010000067.1:0-5773 GCA_964385925.1 uncultured Galactobacillus sp.
TCCATTGTCATAATTGAATTCCTCTCTTGTACACTCTTATTCTTGTCTTTTTCTTCATTTCTTAGAATTGGTATCTTTGTTGCACACATTGCATTTCTTGCGTTAATCATCTATAACATAGACATATGAAAAAAGAACTCCGCTCTGCCTTCAATACCCGACAGTACATGCTGTCACGTGACTTCGAGATCTACTACTACAGTGACCTCCATTTTACTGCGGTCAAGGACCATGCCCATAACTACTATGAGTTCTACCTCTTCCTTGAAGGAGATGTAACGATGGTCATCGCTGGGAAGAAATATCCATTAAGTCCAGGCGACCTGGTCCTGGTGCCGCCAGGCATCAGTCATCATGCAATCATTCCTGATTCAGATATTCCCTACCGCAGATTCATTTTCTGGCTTTCCCAGGCCTATGTTGCAACACTGATGGAACAGTCACCGGATTATGTCTTTTTGATGCAGCAGGCTGCTTCTACAGGCCGGTATCTTTATCATTTCAATGCAGAACAGTTCAACTCCATTCAGAACAGAGTCCTGAAACTGCTGGAGGAGACACACTCCAACCGTTATGGCAAATCAGCAGCAGTCACCCTGGATGTCAATGATCTGATCCTTTCTCTGAACCGGATTGTCTATGAAAAGGAACATCCTGATACTGCCGAAGATCCTGATGTGCTGCAGGATATGTCCATGTATATCGAGAACCATCTGGAAGAAGAACTCACTCTTGATATATTGGCAGAGAAGTTCTTTGTCTCCAAGTTCTATGTATCACATATCTTCACCGATACATACGGCATTTCAATTCATCAGTACATTATGAAGAAAAGACTGACAGCCTGCCGCAATGCAATGCTGGCAGGAACACAGCCTTCGCAGGTATTCTTAGAATACGGCATACATGACTATTCCTCTTTCTTCCGTGCCTTCAAGAAAGAGTACGGCATGTCGCCAAGAGAATATCAGGATGTTTATCTCAAAGACCCGCAGAAGTCTCATGAAAACAATGATTAACTTGCTGAAAATATAAAATATCTTTTATGACGTAAGAAGTATCATCGAGTTCATGAAGCATGCAATACAAGGTCCGTTCAAAAAACAGAAAGCTTTTCAGCCTTCTGTTTTCAGTATTACTTTACCTTATAAACATAATCCCCTTCAATGGATGCGACTCTTTCTCCAAAGAAGTAGAAATCAGTTCCTGAGATCTGATTGAATAAGACGGTATCCGTATCCGCAGGGACATCAAACTCCGTAATATCCTTCACGACAACTGTTACCTTGTCCTGCAGTCCGCATGTCCCAGCTTCCGGCACAGTGATCAGGAATTCCGGCACATCCTCTGAATTCCGGTTGCCTTTTACTTTGAATGTCAGCTGAAGCTTATTGCCCTTCAGATGCTTGATCGTCATTTCAATCAAGTTGTCATGATGAAGTCCGCTCTGGATCAATGGATATGGAGAATCATAATGGACTGTACTTACCGGCTTTTCAAAATCCGTATCCGGCAGGATTTCAGCAACTGCATCTTCAATATGATTCAGGACAATCGGATCACCAAAGAAGTCATCATGGTCCATTCTCACCTGCAGTGCATAACGTGCCTGCAGATAGAGAGAATATGCTTCTGTATAATCTGGGAAGCAGTCGACACCATCCTTGACCAGGCTGCCTGCTCTTAATGCGATATCCGCAAACGCACCAACATATAATCCCTTGCAGAAACTCTGCAGACTTTCATCATACAAGTCCCAGATGATCCTGGATGCTGTATCCGGGTCTTTACCTACGCCATAGCCGTTCAGGAACATATCTGCCAGCTTGTAGCGTGATTCGATCACACCGCCGGCCGCACCGATTGAGAAGTACTTAAATGCCTTCGCATATTCCGGCTTGCCCTGTGTGCATCTGCCATAGTAATAAATGTAGCCTAACGTATTGGCAGCACTTGGATCTGCCTGGATCTTCAGCAGTTCCAGCAGACAGTCACGGCAGGTATCATAATCCTGCTTATAAACGCCGTTGCCAGGACCGTAGCATGCATATGCTTTGATCTCCAGTGCTTCAGGAATCTTCAGTGTGCAGAGATGTTCCAGTGCCTTGACCCATGCCTTCTTCATCACCTTGCTCTGATCACTGATGGTCCCTATCCGGTCCCACATCATGACAAAGGCAAGTTCTTCATCTTCTCTGAACTTTCTCTTCAGCAATGACTTCTTCTGATTGTCATAGAATGTCTGGATATAATCAGCGATGTTCTTGAACTCTGCATCTGTATCATAGCTGTAGATGTCACCAAGTTCATTCCATGCATTCTCAAATACCTTATGTTCAGCTGGCAGACCGTCATCTACATATTTAGCCGGCTCCTGTGATGCCTTCTCCATGCTTACCAGATCCCATAATTCATCACTCAAAGCAGTGAACCATGTAAAGAAAGTATCACCTTCATCTTTGAGACTTTCAAATTTCTTTGCAGCCGCATACAGATCATCAAGCGTGATCTGATAAGGCTTGTCTGCTTCCACATTCAAATACAGACTGTCCTTCTTCAGCTTCTCCAATGTGATCTCGCCACGGCAGAAATCCTTCAGCTGCTTTCTTGTCACCTTGACCGGCGGCATATATTCCAGCTTTGAGACCGGGAACTCCATGATTTCAAACTGATCCGGTACATTCAAAGGCCATACATATGCCTTGTTTCCCTTCACAGATTCAATCTGTACATAGATATCATTTTTCTGATACTTTGTTTTCGCAACATCCATTGTTTTAAACTTATACATATTCCCGTCCTCCTTCAAAAGACTTTAAATACCGAATAAGATAAACGCAATTGTGACCGCAAGGATTCCTGCCCCAGACAGGAAGGTAATTCCGCTGGAACGCAGGCGGTGATTCAGGATCGTGTTGTCATGCTGGAAATCCGAATTCATCTTGGTGATCATATCCATCTCATACTGTAGGCGCTGCTCATGATCCTGAAAGGATTCAGGACTTTCCTGCATCTGTACAAGAATGTCATCACTGTTGGTAATACTGTCTCTGGATGGATGCCACTGTGCTAAGAAAGCAATGATCAAACTGGCAAACAGCGTACCAAGTGCAGCAATCAGACATACTTTATCTGCTGTAGACAGTATCTTCTTCTCAGAAACAAACAGCACCGCAGTCAATACTGCTGTCAAACCAAATACACATCCTTCAGCAGCCAGTAAACAGGAAGCAGAATGATGGATCGACTGTTCTCTTTTTGTTTCATCTTTATTGATTGTCTGCAAGACAGCTAACATGTCCTCTAGACTTTGACTTTTATCATTCATTTGATTTAAACCTCTTTAATTCAACATAAATATTATATCAGCATTCAATATATAAAAAGAACCAGTATTTAGCTGATTCTTACGTGAGATATTCATTCCTAGAGAATAAACTTTGAGATCATTGTGCAAATACCCTTGATGTCGACATGTGACTTAAAGTCAAATTGCAGAACAGCACCATTCGTAAATGCTAAGCTCAATTCACTGTCAATATCCATCACACCAGCTGTTTCAACTCCAAAGTACTGAACTTTTGAATAAGGATAGGAGAAATATGATACTTTTTTACCTGTTATTCCTTGCACATTAACAACGAAAATTCGTTTGTTGGTGAAAATCACTTGGTCCCTTACTGTCATAAATGACTGGATAATTGCTTCATCAGTCTGTAGAAAATCAACGACTTCAGACCTTACCTGTGAATTGTCAATCAATTTTAGATTCATTAAATTAGCATCAAATGTGATCCCTGTAGATATACCTGGCATGTTTTTCCTCCTTTTTTAAAAATCAATGTCAGAAATTTCAACTATTTAATACAATCAAGCATAAAGCATTGCTGTAAACCAAAGAACGAATAATACTGCCACAAATCATTTTTATGGCGAGATTTTTGATATTTTTCCTCTTGGAATTTTACCAATAATTGTAGAATTCTTCTTTAAATCTTTTGCGTAAATTTACAATTTGGATAATTATTGCATCCGTAAAACTTACCATATTTTCCAGTTCTCACAATCAGTTTCCCACCGCACTTTGGACAGATATGATTGATTATGCTTTGATCATATTTTTCTTTTTTGGCATGTACTTGGGTTCGGTGCTCTTTTCTCTTTTCTTTTGAATCCACATTCGAATTTATAATCAAATCAACATAGCCATTCTTCTTTTTTTCTTCGATGCGTACCGTCTGATATCTGCATATATAATTCTTGAGTTCAAAAATTCTGATAACTTCTTGAGCATCATATAGTTTTAATTCTGTATCATTGTCAAATGCCACAATGTTGTAGAAGCAATCAACAGGAAGCTTCAGAAGTATACTAAGCGCAACAATGTGTCCGTAATTCTGATGAATTGGATTTTGAAATTGATATTTCTTCTGATTAAAGTGCTGGATCCATTGTTCTGCATCTCTTGTACCTGTAATTAGTCCGGAATAATTCTTAGTTTCAATAACAAAAATACCAAACGTAGAGATGACAATATGGTCTAATTGTGTCGTCCCAAATTTCGTTTGTAACATAATGTTATTCAATACAGTATATTTTTCTTTAGGCAACTTGCGCAGAACAATTGAAGCTGCTGTTTCACCTGTCTTCCCTTTGATATATGGTTTCAGAAAATTGACCAGTATCATCAGGAACAGGAAGATTAAAATCCATATAAATATAGGAGAAGCAATGGTTCTAAATAGACCTTCGAGAAATATTTTAGTAATTGGATTCATAAGTATTTCTTATCATCCTTGCATCTTAGTTTTAATATATTGAGACAATTTTTGATCCGTGCAGTAAATATAACATCCCTTCATACCTCTGGTCATCAAGGTACGGTAGGTATTACGGATGATTTCATCTGCCAGCCGCTCCGCGCCTTCTGAATCTTCTTTTGCCATTTTACCCAAGCCATTCAGTGACTTATCCGTATGCGCTCTTTTTGAAGCATCTGTAATCAGCTGACCATTCTCGTAACGCAGGTCATCTCCAATTATGACACCGACATAGTCAAACTCAAGTCCCTGACAGGTATGGATACATCCACACTGATCAATTGAGTTTTCATCAATCGACCATGTTGTTGTGTTGGAAAGATTCCATGTCATATGGAAATTATATTGATCAATATTGATATCTGACACATTAGAGTCATTCTTCCCTTTTGTGATCCAATTCCAGCAGTATCCTGCTACTATCCTAGCTTTATTGTTCCCATTTTGATCAATGATTGCCTGTCGAAGTTCATTTGGATCATCAAAGACACGAAAATCATAGTCAAAATCAAAATCTGTATTAGCTGTTGGACGAATGTCTAACATATTGTCCAGCCATGCAAGATATCCATCAGAGCCATTGCATCTGAACTGAGATTCGAGTTTCATCTCAATAATTTCTGCATTCTGCTCTTTGGCAAACTTTACGATTTCGTCTTCTGATCCAATATCACTTGTTGTAACTCTCTGGGATTCATCAATAAAGAATACGGACAGTCTGCTTGCATGGATAATCTCTTTGATTTGATTCTCACCTTTATTCTTGAACATACCTGATTTTGCATTTAAACGATGTGCTTCATCAGCTATGATAACGTCTAATTCATTGTTTCCAGAGTCTACGTAGCATCCACTGCTCTTAAATAAGAGCTTAGGACTCATTTCTCTTTTCGTTCCTTTTAGACAATATGTAATGACCCAACCGTGATTTGCAATGTTCGAGGATTTACCTG
>CAYLQV010000068.1:0-5658 GCA_964385925.1 uncultured Galactobacillus sp.
GCTAATTGATCTCCGATCTTCTTGTGGTAATACCAGTATGATTTCTCGCTGACTCTTTTTTCTGCGCAGAATTCAGTGACCGAGATATCCTTGGTCTTTCTGACCTCATTGCACTCCATGATGAGCTCGACCCATTTCCGTCTTTTCAGTTCTGTTGCCGTGATTATTTCCATCACCCTGAATAACCTCGATTCTTTACCTAAAGAATCTCAAAAACCTAATAGGTTTTCTAGGTACGGATTATTAATCGCTTACCCTTTTGATTTCTATATATAATTCTAATCTGAGAGTATCCTATTATCAATATTTTTGTCGTAATAAATGTCGTAATTAGATTCCCAAAGCTGGAAAGAAGCCGACGTACTAAAAAGCATCCATACACTTTGCTATAACTATCTGCATTGTCCATGGATATGAAATTGTATATGTTTTTAAAACTCAAATCTATTCCCACTCGATAATTACATTGTTTTCTGTGTTGAATGTGGTTGTTTTTAATGCATAAAACACCCTGTTTTTATCCATATTGCCCATATTATCCAACGTTTCCAGAAGGAATGGGGTCATTGTGGGGTCACTCTTATTACACTTTGTGTCAAATCTAGCCAAGGATTGAATTGACATAAAAAATTTCATATACAAAAAGTGAAGAAATCACATTTTATTTGATTCTCCTCTTAAATATTTTCAACATTCGAATATATCTCCTAGTTTCCAGACAACACAATAAGTACCTGATTGCTTTAGTATATTCTTACTTACAAATTAATATTTACTGATAACTAACTGATACGTTAGATAAACACTAAATTTATTCATTTAACTATCTTTTGTCCTAGAGCAACTTTTGACGGATCGATAAAACTAATATTGTGCCCATTTGTATTTGTCAAAATAATGATAACTGGCATTTCATATAAACCACGTAATTTACCAAAATCCACTTTTACAATTGGCTCTCCAACTTGAACGTCATCACCTTGTTTCTTATTCAACAATTCAAACCCGTCACCTTCGGCTTCCACAGAATCAATACCAATATGAACCAATATCTCTATGCCGTTCTTCATTCTTACACCGAATGCATGACCTGTAGGAAATAATGCTTCAATTACACCGGCGGCTGGTGAACATATTGTCACCTGATTTTCTTCTGTTCGAATTGCTACAGATTCCCCCATTAATTTCTGAGAAAATGTAGGATCATTCAATTCAGCAACGTCAATCAACTCGCCATCCATTACAGAAACAATCTCATTTTCAGAAATGATTTCTCGATTTTTATTTTGAAACATTTTCAATATATTCATTTTCATCTCCAATTTTACTAAAAATCTATATATGCGCCCTTCATCGGGCTGACACAGTGTTCACTGAATAAACGCAGAACACCTTTTTCATATTTCGGCTTCTTTGGATGCCATTCTGCTTTTCGCTGCTGCAGGATCGTATCCATTTCTTCTTTTGTTTTCCGGACACCATCGACACCCACGATATTCAATGTTCTGCCAAAGACATCCAATTCAATCAGATCATTTTCCTTTACCAATGCAATCGGCCCGCCAACAGCTGCTTCCGGACTGCAGTGACCAATGACCGGTCCTGTCGATGCCCCAGAGAAACGCCCATCGGTAATCAGTGCAATCGAACGGCCAAGTTCAGGATCGGAACTGATGGCTTCCGAGGTATAGAACATCTCCGGCATGCCGCTTCCCTTTGGCCCTTCATAGCGGATAAAGACCGCATCACCTTTCTGTACCTTATGATGAAGCACTGCATCCAAGCATTCTTCTTCACTGTCAAATGGGCGTGCCCGCAGCAATGCCTTGAACATCTCTTTTGGGCAGGCGGTATGTTTAATGACCGCTCCTTCCGGCGCCAGATTTCCTTTTAAGATACAGATACTCCCATTGGTCGAGATTGGTTCTTCAAAGGGCTGAATGATATCTGTCTTTTTGATCTGTGTCCCCAGCTGTTTGTTCCGTTCATCCAGCAATGTCTGGCAGTGTTCGTAAAAACCATTCTTCTTCAATGTACCAAGATTTTCACCCAGTGTCTTGCCAGTTACTGTCATGACATCAAGATGCAGCACAGAGCGCAGTTCCTCCATAACGGCAGGAACACCGCCAGCATAATAGAAGAACTCCGCCGGCCATTTGCCAGAAGGTCTTACATTCAATAGATAATGGGCACCACGGTGCAGACGGTCGAACGTATCACCTGTAATTTCAATGCCGTATTCATGAGCTATCGCCGGCAGATGCAGCAGTGCATTTGTACTGCCAGAAATTGCCGCATGGACAAGAATGGCATTTTCAAAACTTTCCAACGTTACGATATCTTTCGGCTTAATGCCCTGCAGAGCTAATTCCACCGAGCGCTTTCCTGCTTGATAGGCATATTCTACAAGATCTTGGGATGTTGCTGGCAGCAATGCGGAACCCGGCAGTGTCAGCCCTAAAGCTTCTGCCATGATCTGCATGGTCGATGCGGTTCCAATAAAGGAACAGGCACCGCAGCTTGGACATGCATTCTGTTTTGCCCACAAGAACTTTGTTTCATCAATTTCCCCGCGTTCATACTTTGCGCTGTACATTCCCAACTGTTCCAGGGTCAAAAGGTCCGGACCTGCATTCATGGTCCCGCCAGTCACCAGGATGGACGGAATATTGACTCTTGCAAGACCAATCAAGTTTCCCGGCAGGCCCTTGTCACAGCTGCTGATAAAGATGCCGCCATCGAACGGTGTCGCATTTGCCTGGATTTCAATCATGTTGGCAATCATCTCACGGCTGGCAAGCGAGTAATTGATACCGTCCGTTCCCTGACTTTCCCCATCGCACATATCTGTTGTGAAATACCTGGCGCCATGTCCGCCGGCATCCGCAGCGCCTTTCCGGGCTGCTTCCACCAGCTGATCCAGACCGGCAGATCCAGGATGGCTGTCACCAAAGGTGCTTTCGATAAAGATCTGAGGTTTACTCAGGTCTTCATACTTCCAGCCGGATCCTAAACGTAATGGATCCAGTTCCGGAGATAATTCACGCATTTTCTGGCTTGTCAGTTTCATATAGCACCTCCAAAAGTATAAAGACACTGTCGAATATTGTTCAACAGTGTCACAGTTTCAATGTAACTCAGGCCAATAATCTTTGTTAGCTTCAATCATATCATCAAGAATCTGTTTAGCAATTGTTGCACTAGGTATTGTTTTTGAAAGAGTTAATGCCTGCCATAATTTTAGGTAGCTTTGCTCTACATACGATTGAACAACAAGTTTTTCTACTGAAAGTTGTTCATACATTAATCCTCTTTCAAATGTTGGAATTTCTCCTTGGCAAATAGCCTCAGGACCATTAAATCCAACTATACATGGAACTTCAACCATTACATCATCATCTAAATTTTTAATAGCACCGTTGTTTTCTACAATACATAACATAATTTCATGTGTATTATAAGCCAGCGCTCTTGCCAATGAAACAATGAACTCAGCATGATTATCTACGGTAAATTCACCCCCAGTAGCTGTTCCTTTCCGTATAATTTCTCTAGCAGCTCCAAAAACTTCCTTTTCTCTGCCATCGATGACATCATCTGCTCTTGTTCTATCTGGATTTGTATGCTCAACTACATAATCTGGATATAAATAGTATTTTAAATATGTATTGGGTAAATACTGCGGGTCAAGTTTCAGCAAATCTGCTGCTTTCTTATGGGTCTCCTGCCAAGATTCATCCATATGTTGTGTATCGATTGCCTTTTGCGTCAGGTAACCATTTTTAGACACATAATCCAGTAATTGTGGCATATAGTCTTCACCCGTATGGACATCTTTCACACTTGTCCACCACCCAAAATGATTTAGGCCAAAATACCTGACATCTAGATCATCGTACTGCTTACCAACGATATACGACATTCTTCTTCTGGTTCCCACTGGCATATCACATATATTGATAACTTTTGCGTTAGGTCTTAATACTCTGCATGCTTCTGCCACAATAGACGCTGGATTTGAATAGTTGAGCATCCAACATTTTGGTGAATATTTCGTCATATAGTCAATGATTTCAAGCATGCCGGTAATTGATCTCATTCCATACGCAATTCCGCCTGGCCCGCAGGTTTCCTGCCCGACACACCCATATTTCAATGGGATTCTCTCATCAAGTTTTCGCATTGCATATTTTCCTACCCGAATATGTGCCATACAAAAGTCTTTGTCTTTAAAGGCTGTTTCGGGATCGGTAGTGAAAGCAAACTTTACCTTAGGTGCTTCCTCATTAATGACAATCGCTAAAGCTTCACCAATCACTGCCTGTCTTTCTTCGTCATTGTCATACAGCGTAATTGAAGATAATGGAAAATCATCCTGATGCTGCAGCATCATTTTTACAATTCCTGGTGTATACGTACTTCCTCCGCCAGCTATTACAATGTCAAATTTTTTTGAATCTGTGATAATCATAATTACTCACCTATGCCTAGTTCTTTTTCGACTGCTGCTCTTACTGAATTTACCTGCATTCCATACACAACCTGCACGGTTGTTCCTTTTTTGAATATTCCTACAGCACCTGTATCATTCTTTAATGTATTTTCATCGACTACATCGGAACTCTTAACAACTAATCTCAATCTAGTAAAGCAGCTGTCAACTTTTTCAATGTTGTCTTTGCCGCCCAAAGCTTGAACAATAAGCGCTGCATTGACCGTATTTGTATTTTTTGCTGCTGAATTGGACTTTTCATCCGCTACTTTTTCTTTATATTCTGCTTTAGAATGAAGCTTCATTTCCATTCCTTCATCTTCACGTCCTAAGGTCTTCAAATTAAACTTAGTGATCAAGAATCTGAAGATCACATAATATAATGCAAACATGATCACACCGATCAGAAGGTACAAAGGCCACCGTGTTTTACCAATTCCAAGAGGTAAATTATACAGCAGGAAATCGATAAATCCGTTTGGACCGATTGCGCGGCATCCAACGACATTGAAAAGGACCATTCCTAGACCGCTCAGTCCAGCATGAACAACAAAGAGTACAGGTGCGACAAATAAGAAGGAGAATTCAATCGGCTCAGTAACTCCAGCAATAAATGAAGTGATTGCTGCCGGGATCAAAATTGCTTTGATCTTTGTTCTGTTTTCCGGACGTGCTGTATGGTACATAGCCAGGCACGCACCAATCAGGCCAAACATTTTCGAAATTCCTCTAGCATCCCAAACAACAGAACTTGATAGAAGTGTTACTGAAGGATCTGCCATTTCAGCATAATAGATGTTTCTTGCACCTTCATATACCTGACCAGCTACTGTTGCCGTGCCGCCAAGCTTTGTATATAAGAATGGTGTATAAACCAGATGATGCAATCCTGTTGGAATTAACAATCTTTCTAAAGCACCATATAAGAACACTCCAAAGTTCCCAGATTGATTGATAAATGTGCCCAAACTATCAATTCCCATTTGTACAAACGGCCAAACAAACGTACAAACAACTGCTAACAAAATGACAACTGGAATCAATACAATGAAAACAAATCTTGCTCCGCCATATATTTGAAAAGCGTTATTGAATTCTTTATCAATAAATTTATCTAACAGTTAACAATCGTGTGGTTGACAAATCGCTTAACCACGCGTAAATCT
>CAYLQV010000069.1:0-5369 GCA_964385925.1 uncultured Galactobacillus sp.
TTGATTATCAATTGCCAGGGATGGGTTGGTGTCATATGCTGGGCCAGAGGTCACTCGTACAGGTCTATTCTCCCCAACTTTTAACAAATAGATGTCATTCTGTTTATCCTGGTAGTTTTCCCATGCAATCCAAAGTGTTCCATCATGACCCCTTATGATCGTTGGATTCCTGGAGATGCCCTTCTGTTGTGGGAGCGCTATTTCATTGAGTGTGCCATCGTCTCGTACCTGTGTCAGATAGATACTTCTTGCTGTATCTTTATTTAAGCTTTCGCAGGAAAACCATATTCCGTTATCAGTGTCTTTACAAATAACTGGATGGAACTGATCCTTAGTTGCAGGAATGGTAATCTCAGGATTCCATATATCCTCTGACTTCATGCGAAGCCGAATTTGCCATTGATTATTTCTTTTACTGGACCAGATAACCCAAATATGTTCCTTTGAATCCAGGCAAATCTTTGGTTCAAATTCAAAGCCATCTGTCCCCTTAATCAGTACGGGACTTATTATTTCTTCTGATGAAAACTGTCCCTTAAAATAAGTTTGATAATAAACCGCATCTTTATTGTCTGTTGTTTTTGTATAAACCAGATGGATTACGCCTTTGGAATCTATGGCGATATCTGGAGACTTACTATTTGTTCCTTCAATAATCTGGACAGGTTCAGAATAATTTATCGATGACATTTCAACCGTGCCTGCCCATGTTAGTGCGGTCATTGCAATAAAGAGTATCCAAAGTTTCCACATATCCATCCTACTTATTCTTTAGATTTAATTCAGCCATATCCTGTTTGAAGGCTGAATTTAAACACTGGTTATGTGATCTAAGGGATGACACAGACTCTGTTTCGTCCCTCATGCTTTGCTTGATACAGAGCCTCATCCACCCGTGAAAGGGCACTTGTTATAGAATCATTTTCGTGAGGGCACAAAGTTAACCCCAGACTGACCGTAATTTTCAATGGAGGTGTACAGTTAACATCGGAGAATGTTAAATTTGAAAGGTCCTGTCGAATCCTTTCTGCAACGACACATCCTTCTTCTATGTTTGTTTCAGGAGTAATTATCAGAAATTCTTCGCCCCCATATCGCCCAATGATATCTGATAATCGGCATGAATTAAGCATTTGACGGGAACACTCCTGGAGTACCTTGTCACCTACAAGATGTCCATGCAAATCATTTACTGATTTGAAGAAGTCAATATCCAACAACATAATGGTTAGATATTTATTATATCTTTGAGCACGACTCCATTCTTCTTCAAACCGTGTCATTAATGCGCGCCGGTTTAACAGCCCCGTCAGTCCATCCCTGGCAGCAATCTCTTCTATTTTATGATGAGCATCTTGCAGTGCTGTGTGAGCTTCCTGCAGTTCAAGTAACTGGGCTTCTAATCTCGACTCCATATCAATCAAGCGATTGGAAACATTTAAATAGGCCTGCATTTCCGTAAAGTTCAGCGGCTTGTTTAAGAACGAGTCTGCCCCTGAATTAAGTCCTTCAATTAAGTCGTTCTTAGCGTCCCGAGAGGTTAATAAAATTATTGAAAGATATCGTTTCCTTTTTAGTAATCTTGCTTGACGGCACAGTTCAAGCCCATCCATTTCTGGCATTAACCAATCTGTAATCATCAGTAATAAATCGGGATCCTTTTGTAATAATACTAATGCTTCTACTCCGTTGTTAGCAGTTACAACTTCATAATGATTACGGGTCAGATATCCTTCCAGTAATTTCAGAGACATTCTGTCGTCATCTACAATTAATACCTTCATGTTATTGGGTGTCCTGTTGTTTGAAAATAGAACTCAAAGTAATAATGACATTCCCTTTTTCTTCGGTGAAACGGTTAAAGAGCTCAATACATTCTGGAAGAGCCCCTTGTTCAGCTCTGTTCTGAATTTCTTCTGATAAATCGTGAAGCCTTACTGCTCCAATATTGCCAGAGGCTCCTTTAATGGCATGGGCTTCCTTTCTGAGGGTAGACAGGTCTTTTCCCTCAAGAGAAGCTTTCATGGTATTGAAATGCTTATCCAACTCATCCAAGAACAAATCAACAAGTTCTTTCTGGAAATCTATGTCTTCTCCCGAGACTTCTCGTAACCGTTCAAGGATGTTAGCAGCCAGTTCAAGGGATGTGTCTGGAGGCTTTGGAATAACAGGCTCATCTTGAACCGGTAGATATTTATCGAGTATTGTTTGGAGGGCGCTCACCTGAATGGGTTTCGATAAATAGTCATCCATGCCTGAAGCAATACACCGCTCTCTATCTCCCTTAAGGGCTTCAGCGGTGATGGCAACAATAGGAATATGTTTAGTTGTTCCTGATTCAAGCCCTCGAATTTCCTGGGTAGCTTCATAACCATCCATTACCGGCATCTGGCAATCCATAAACACTAAGTCATAGGATTTATTTCGAATCGCCTCAAGAGCCTCTTTGCCATTGTTGGCGACATCGCATGACAATCCCACTTTATCCAGCATCCGATTAATTACCTTTTGATTAACCAGATTGTCTTCTACAACTAATAAACGGTATTGATTCTTTCGAGTTTCCTGGAGTGTGTGTCTGGTGATAAGGGTTTTGCTTTCTAATTGGGTTGAAATTTCTTTGCCACTTCCAAGGATTGTTGCTATGGCATCATAAAGATTGGAAAGTTTAATCGGTTTGGTTAAATAGGCTGTGAAGCCGGCGGCCTTCATCATTGCGGCATCTCCAATACGAGGAGATGATGTTAATAACATCAGGTGAATATTGGATAGATGTTTGTTTCCTTTGATATGTCGAGCAACAGTTACGCCATCCATCCCCGGCATATTGTAATCCAATATGACGATATTAAACTGGTCTGGCTTGCTGCATCTTTGATTTAACTTTTCCAGAGCTTCTGGTCCGGATTCTGCTTCATCAAATTCACATTCCCATAACCGGAACATTTCTCTTAGAACCTGGCGATTTGTCGGGTGATCATCAACAATCAAGATTTTAGCCCCCTTGATTTTGTCTAGCCGGGCTAAATGTGTTGTGGTATCCACGGAGACTCTTTCGAAATTTGCTGTAAACCAGAAGACAGACCCTTTTCCTACTTCGCTGGAAACATGAATTTCACCCTGCATATGTTCTACCAGTTTTTTACATATTGCTAACCCCAGTCCGGTCCCACCATACTTTCGTGTAGTGGATGCATCAACTTGGGAAAACGATTTAAATAATTTATCTTGATGTTCTTTCTCAATGCCAATACCTGTATCCTCGACTTCAAAGAGGAGTTCTACATGATTATTGAAATAATTATTAAACTTTACGCGGAGAACCACTTCACCCTTCTCCGTAAACTTAATCGCATTATTAACCAGATTCAGCAGGATCTGTCGCAGTCTTCCCGGGTCACCTATTACTCTTTCGGGAACTTGCGATTGGATAAGAATAGCTAATTCCAAGTCTTTGTTATAAGCTTTTTGACCCAGAATATCAACAACCTCTTCAACACAGCACCGTAAATCGAAATCAATTAATTCAAACTCCAGTTTGCCTGCTTCAATTTTCGAGTAATCTAAAATATCATTGATGATGGTTAGCAATACATCACTTGAATTACGAATAACCTCGGCGTAATCTTTTTGAACTGTATTTAGATTTGTATCTAACATCAATTCTGACATTCCAACGATGGCATTCAGCGGTGTTCTGATTTCATGGCTCATGTTGGCGAGGAATTCAGATTTTACTTGAGTTGCCCTTTCAGCATCCACTCGAGCTTGTTCAAGGATCTTAGCGTTTCGATTAAGCTCCGCATATAGTTTTGCATTATGAATAACAATACCTAATTCACGTCCCAATGTGGTGTAAAATTCGATATCTTCTGTTGAAAAATAGTTGGTTTTTTGTGTGCTATCCACCCGCAACACACCAATAACTTCCTGTTGTAACAGTATAGGAACTGCCAGTGTTGATTTTAGATTCAGCTCATTTACATATTTGGAGGGGATTAAATCAGATTTTGAGCAGTCGTTAATCAGGACCGGTTGTGCTTCTAAAAAACACTTGCCTGATATGCTATATCCGACAGGTTGTGCAAAAGCGGACATGTCTAGGTCGTCAGGTCGTTCGTTGAACCAATCCATTTGATGGGGCTCGACTAAAGATTTGCGTCTCTCATCATAGAAAAATAGAGATACTTTCTGTACACCCATATATTCAGGCAAAAGTCTGGCCACCTCGGAAACTACTTTAGGTATATCCAGACAGCTATAATATGACTCTGACAGTGTTTCTAAGAGTTGAAGTCTTTGAATTCTATTATGGAGTGTTTGTTCCATTAATTTTCGGTCTGTAATATCTCTTAATATTCCTAATCCGTACCCTTCATTGTCTATCATGACTCTGGCAACAGATGCTTCAACGGGTATTTCCAATCCATCCTTTTTGCATAACTGGTACTCGAATAGAGAACCGGATGTTGCATAATCGAGACCTGCCTGTGCGAAACTTTTAAGCCGATCAATATATTCAGTTTTCAGTCTATTGGGAACTAGAAGTTCAACTAGGTTTTTACCTAAGGCTTCGCTATATTCCCATCCAAATATACGTTCTGCAGACTTGTTCCAAACCCTAATATTCATTGAGCTATCAATCATTACAATCGCATCATGTGCTGAATCACTGATGCCATGGAAGGTGGCTTCTTGTTTGCGGAATTCTTTTTCCATTTCTTTTCGAGATGAGATGTCTCGAATGACACCCACAGCATGCCAACAATCTTTCAAGCGAACAGCACCTAATGATATTTCTATAGGAATAACGGAGCCGTCTTTTCTATTGGCGGTTAATTCAAGGGTTTTACCTATTGCATTACCTTTTCCTGTTTTCGTGAAATCTTTCATGGCAGCATAGTGTGCTTTATGGTAATTTTCAGGACTGATGATTTGATGAAGCTCCTTGCCCAACATTTCATCGGATGTCCACCCAAATATTTTTTCTGCTGCTTTATTCCAATAGGTAGTAATGCCATTTGAATCCATCATGATTATGGCATCCATGGCCGTAGACATGATGGCCTGAAATGTTTCTTCTTTTTCTATCAGGTCTTGTTCATATTTTTTACGGTTGGTAATGTCATTTTCAATCGAAATAAAATTGGATATTATGCCCTTTTCATCTTTAACAGGATGTACCTCTATGTCCAGCCAAATTTCTTTTCCGGATTTATGATAATTAAGAAGTTCAACATGCACACCCTCTCCGGATGAAAGGTGATCGCTCATTTGTTTTAAGGTCTGAGGATCAGTCTTAGGGCCTGTTAATATTTCAGAGGGTTTTTTATGAAGAACTTCTTCTAATGTATATCCAGTTATTTTAG
>CAYLQV010000070.1:0-4299 GCA_964385925.1 uncultured Galactobacillus sp.
ATAGGTATAAATCAAGTGCAGATATAGATATTTACTGCTCATTCATCATTTCTGTCACCCACAAGTGTTGATGAAGAGCCCTTATTTCAGGCATTTATAGTGAATATCTTGAACAGTTTGAAGAAAAATGCAAAGCCAGTTACGAAGGTGAACAATTATGTGTCACCCATCGCAGGTGCACATATTTCATTCGATTTTTACAGTCACGAGGATGCATCGAACCGCAGAAAATCGATTACAGTGATCTGTTGTTTTATCACCAGAGCCTGAGCTATCTGAAAAATGTTTCCAGACAATTAGAATAAACATCAGTAAAGCAATTCCTCTACTTTCTTTCAGGTCTTGGAGCTGTCAAGTATGGAGCTCCATTATATATGGAGGCACTGCAGCTTGGGGTAACGGGATTCATAACACCATTCACAAACATTGAACAGATGCGGCTGAATGATGGAAGCGATGAAATCCCAGTCTCTCTCCGAATGAATATTCAGCAGTCTGCAATAAAATCAAAATTAAACATCAAGAACTAGGTTATTGCCGGGATGTCATCCAATCACTTTTAAAAGCGATTGATCGATTGTTCCTATTCATTGACTTCAACGATCTGCAGTATACTCCGCAGATAGGCATGGCCTGGCTCAATTCTGAAAATGTAAAACGGTCAATGAGCATGCCTGCATGGAAAACATCACGACGGCTGCTGTTCATGGTCAATGATGCACTGAAAAGTGAAAACATCGAGCTCAAAAGAAAGTACACATATAGAATCTCCGGCATTGATTGTCTGCCCGATTGGTGCACTGTACCTCTCAGAAGATTCGCCGAGCTTCTATCCAAGGTAAAGCTTGAAGATAATACAGTGGACAATTATATCTACTCCATTGTCAGACTCTGTACTTATCTTTTCCAGAATGGAATCAGTTTATTTTCTGAAGTCACAGGCAAAGCACTCCTTGATTTCAATTTACAGGACAGGCATATGTCCTCTGAAGGAAAGAATCATTGTAATAACCGAATATGCCGATTCATGGAATATCTTGAGCAGAACGAAATCATCAAGGCTCATGGGATATATAAGGTACTGACTGCATCAGGTGCAAGCACTGAGAAGAATGTCATCGTGCTGAACGATGATGAGATCCATGAAATTAAAGAATATGTTTTAAAAGCCAATGATGCATTCACGATAAGAGACAGTGCAATACTTCTGCTTAGTACAGATATGCGCATCCGCGGCTGTGATATCGTCAATATACGTCTTCAAGATATCGACTGGAATAATCGGAATATACGATTCTTTCAGGCCAAGACAGATGTTGAAGTATGTCTGCCCATGTCAGTCCCAGTCGGCAATGCCATATTCAAATATCTTAAAGAGGCCAGACCACGCAGGAGCAGCAGTGACCATCTGTTCATCAATCACAAAGCTCCTTACGAGCCACTGACAAGGCATGCATGTCTGAGAACATTGAAAAGTGCAATGCCAGAACGAAACGTACATGGATCAGGTTTCCATGTGACGCGCAAGACCTTTTCGTCAAACAGGCTCCGCAATGGAATAAGACCCGACATGATAGCAAACGTACTTGGCCATACCGACAGCAAGAGCCTGCAGGTGTACCTTTTGCTTGACGATGACAGAATGGCTCTATGCCCATTGTCCCTCAGCAATCTAGGAATTCTTCCTGAAGGAGGACTATAAATGCGTGAATACGAATATGTCAGTTCGTTATCGCCATATATTCAAGATTTTCTCTATAAAAAACGTGCACTAGGTTACAAATATCGAACGGAAGAATATGTCCTGAGGCGATTTGACAGCTATTGGTACGACTCAGGCAATCCTGAATCAATCAGCCAAGAAAACCTGGCTGGGTGGCTACGGCAAAGTTCGATGGAAGTATCGGTACTGTGGATGTGACGCATGTTGTTTGAAATGACTTCTTTGGATCTTTTCATATAGCCAAGCGACCTTTCGTGTTTATGGTAATACTTCAGGTTTGCGAAACACAATTTAAAATTGAGAATCTGATATACATATGATATAATTATATGGGGCAATTTGCAATTGTGTTTCGATAAAGCGAGGAAATCATGACGGTAAATTATAATAAGTTATGGAAGATATTAATAGACAAAAACATGATGAAGAAGGATTTACGCATGGCGGCTGGGTTATCAACTAACGTCATAGCAAAACTGGGAAAGAATGAACATGTTTCAACAGAAGTTCTATGTAAAATTTGTGCAGCGCTGAACTGCGAGATAGATGACATTATGGATATCGTGGATTAATCCTAATAAAAATGAAGATGAGGTAAGAGATGTTTACAACGATTGAGTTATTTGCTGGAGCTGGTGGCTTGGCTTTAGGGGTAGAAAAAGCAGGTTTCAAGACATTAGGATTAATTGAATTTGATAGGAATGCTTGTGATACATTGATTAAGAACAGACCGGAATGGAATGTTATTTGTGATGATATTGCCAATATATCGAAACTTGATCTTGAAAAGTATTTCAACATAAAAAAGGGGGAACTTGATTTATTGTCTGGTGGAGCTCCCTGTCAGGCATTTTCTTATGCAGGCAAAAGATTGGGACTTGAAGATACGAGAGGAACATTATTTTACCACTATGCAATGTTTTTGGAAAAGTTACAGCCGAAGATGTTTCTGTTTGAAAATGTGCGTGGATTATTGACACATGACGGTGGAAAAACATATAAAACCATGCTAAGTGTATTTGAAAAAGCCGGATATGATATTCAAAAGCAGGTTCTGAATGCATGGGATTATGGGGTAGCACAGAAACGAGAGAGACTGATTACAATTGGTATCAGGAAAGATTTAAAAGATAAGATTAAATATGAATTTCCAACACCTCATGAATACAAACCAGTGCTAAGAGATATATTACAGAATGTTCCGGAAAGCCTTGGAACTCCTTATGGCGAGAAAAAAAGAAAGATATTTGAATTGGTTCCGCCAGGTGGATATTGGAGAGATATCGATCCTGAGGTTGCTAAGGCATATATGAAAAGCTGTTGGGATATGGGTGGCGGACGTACCGGCATTTTGAGAAGATTGAGTATGGATGAACCGTCATTAGCTGTGCTGACATCCCCTTCCCAGAAACAAACAGAACGATGTCATCCATTGGAAGCGAGGCCATTTACGGTAAGGGAAAATGCAAGATGTCAAAGTTTTCCGGATGATTGGGAATTTTGTGGAAATGTTGGCGCGCAATACAAACAGGTTGGAAATGCAGTCCCTGTGAACTTGGCTTATGAAGTGGCAAAAGAAATACATAAAGCGTTGGAAGGGGAAAAATAATGTCTTGGAAATTATCATTTATTTCGGAAGAAGACTTTACAAAGCATGTAGAGGCGACAATAGAAAAGTATGGTGAGAAGCTGGAGTCCTTTGATGTTCAAAAGTTTAACAAAAACATCATTGACCCAATAAAGCTGATATTTGATAAAACAGTTTATCAATCAACATGGGATGAGATTGTAAGTAATGAAATATTTCGTCAGCGTGATAAATCTAATAATAATGATATTGGATACTTCCATCAGAGAATTTTTCAGTATATTACAAATTGCCATGTCCCAGATAATGGCAAAGAAGGTGGATGGGATGTTATATACGAAAATCCGATTGGAATAAAGTTACCAGATGGGGATATGGTTCATAAAGTTTATGTTGAAATGAAAAACAAGCATAATACGATGAACTCTGCGTCTGCTGGAAAGACATATATCAAAATGCAGAGCCAGCTTCTTAATGATGATGACTGTGCATGCTACCTTGTTGAAGCGATTGCACAGAAATCTCAGAATGTTAAATGGGAGACTACTGTAGATAAAAAAAGAGTGTCTCATAAACGGATACGTCGAGTTAGTATTGATCAGTTCTATGCACTTGTAACCGGACAGGAAGATGCATTTTTCCAGATGTGTATGGTATTGCCTGAAGTGATAGAACGAGTTGTAAAGAATGGGGATGGAGCTAAGGTTCCGCATGACACTGTTCTTGAAGAACTTCAAAATATATCAAAAGCGGTAGATGCGACATCAGATGAACTGGCAATAGCAATTGCAGTTTATTTACTTGGATTTAGTACATACCATGGTTTTAGTGGATATTTGGGTGAAGACAAGGGCAAAACGCAGGATGATGCAATGCTGAAAAGATTGTATGAGTATGCGAAGAAATTATACTAATCAAAAAAGATTATAAGGTTATTTAATTATATCAAAATGGGTATCCGAGATATGAAAATAATGCATGACATTGT
>CAYLQV010000071.1:0-3322 GCA_964385925.1 uncultured Galactobacillus sp.
GCTGTACTTATTCATGTACAATAAGATGTCAAGTCACCAAATTGGAGGTTAAGCCTCAGCACTTATCTTGAAAAGAGCGATCTATTTTGCTATAGTTACAGTGGTTATGATGAGTGTGGCATATGTATGTGAATGGATGAACATACTGTAGCAGGATTTATAAGTTACTTTGTTATCTTCTTTGGCATTTTCATAGTAGTCTGGGTAGTGCAATATATGATTTTGAAAAGAAGAATTTCAAGTTTGAAAGCAAAGATTGAAGAAGACAATAAGTAGGAAAATAGAAATTTTATCTCTTTAGATTCTTTGTTTAAAAATAGCCCACTTTCAGATGAATGTTATTTTGGATTAATTGAAAAAGTAAACGCAGCTAAAAGTTGAAATTCTAAAATATGGAAATTAACTTATCACATAAAGGTACAAATCAATGATATATAAAGATATTGACATTGTCATGTTTTATGCCAGATTGTGGTTGTAAACATATATGTTTGTGCGGGGGCAAATATGAGTTATCAAAATAATGCAAGGTATAAGAACGGTGACATTTAATCTTCCATCAATAATATTCTGAAGGAGATTTTATGTTGAAAAAAATAGTATTCGTTTTAGTAATTCTTCTTCTATCGTCATGTAGTAAAAGCATGAAAATACCTTTGGATCAAAGTACTATTGACAAACTGAATTTGGATGAAACATCCGTTCATTTATATGCAATCACTATAGATCAGTTGACGAATAACTCAAATTCTAAAGGTATTAATGGTTATGTATTTCTGTTGAGACCGGATTGTAAAGGGTGTCAAACTTTTGTGACAGAGTTTAAAGAATACACATCTTCAAATAAGATAGATTCGGATATTTACGTGCTTGATACTACAATATTAACTGATGAGGAAAAAGAAACATTATTCACTGTATATTCAGTGACTTCTGTTCCTTCAATTATGGTGTTTAAAAGTGGCAATTTCATTTCATTAGAAGTGGGAATTTTTTCGAAGGAACAGCTATCAAGTATTCTAAAATAATTGGAGGAAAATTTATGATAAAGAGAATATTTTCTGTAATATTAATTATTACCCTTTCGTTCACTTCTTTTATTCCAATTAGTGCTAAAACTTCTATTTCTTCTGAAAATGAATTTAAAGAAATTGTTGAAAAATCTAAATACTATAAAGATTATGCAGATGAAGTTGTTCAATATGATGTTTTACGTAAAGTAGAGACGGATGAAGGCACAAGATTTACCATTGAGTATAATCTCAAAACTGAAGAAGATGAATATGTACGAAATTTGGTTTTTATTGGAGATGAAAATGGTGAATTCCTCGAAGTTCTACTAACAATTGGCAAAGATGATTTGTTATCGGCTGTTGATTTAATTCGCAAATATACAACGAATGTACATATTGAAACAAAAGGCCGTGTCTATCAATGTACAAAATATACATGTAAAGCATGGACTTACAAACCAAATTATAGTCCTCAGCAAGGATGCTCGGCAGTAGTTGGCCAACCATGTAATGCTCTTGCATTATATGGTAAACCAATTGCAGCAATAATCTGTAAAGTTGGAGTATGGGCAGCGTGTAATATTAGTATTGATAAGGTATGCACCAGTTATTATGAAACATTGGATGTGTGTGAACTATGAAAAAGATTAATTATTTAAAATATATTGGAGTTTCAGTTGTTACATTTACATTAACGATGTTTGTTATGACATATTTAACAGATTATTTGTTAGGATTGATGAATGCTCAAATGTCATTTACATTGTTTGATATGACGATGGATTTCGTTGGTTTTCAATTGATAAGTTCTTTATCGTTTGATTTGATTTGGACAGTAATATTGGTATTTATGTTAAAGCATTTTGTTGAAAAATGCAGAAAGAATCCTGGTTACTTAAGTTGGAAATTAAATGATCTAGAAAAAGAATGTTGGTGTTGTTATATGGTTGTATTAGTCGCAATACTAGCAGGATTTATGTTAAAGAATCCAGTATTTATTATCTTTGCAAGTTTAGCTATTGTTATCTTAAATACAATTTATAGTGTTATCTTAGTGCTAAAGAAAGATTTAAAGAATATAGCTGTTTCAAAAGTTGTTAGTTGAAGAAAAAATAGTGTTTTACAATTGAGTGATGTTTATTTTACCTCAAACAACTTGGAAACTTAAGGCTCAAGAAGACCAAATGGCCAATGAGTTGCGTTATAAAGGCTCAATTGATTGTTTGGCCTTTTAATGTGCTAAAACGGTAATTCTTCTGGTTCTTTATTAATGTTTATATGACTACGTAAGTAACCCATTTCTTAGAGAAGTAAGTTGATTTTGTAAGATGATAATCTTTTCTTCTGTAAAAGGTAAATCATGAGTACTGCTTGTCCCTCAAAAAAACCGCACCATTTATTTGGCAGCGGCTTTTGAGTTTTTATGGCACGATGCAGGAAGTGATGACGACCATGGAAGCAGGTCTTCTATGAAGCTCATGTCCTTTCCATCAATGTGCTTTGGTATCTCCGTCAGTAGATATTCTAGATATGGATATACTTTGATGTCATTTGCTTTGGCTGTCTCGACTATGCTGTAGATGATCGCACTTGCCTGTGCACCTGCGACTGTATCGATGACATGCCAGTTATGTTTGCCCACATAGAAAGACCGGATCGATCTTTCTGCCGCATTGTTATCGAGCGGTATGGCTGGATCATCCAGGAATCTCTTCAGATATATCTCTTGGTTCAGGCAGTATGTGAATCCTTTCCCGGTCTCTGATTGGGAAGGGACTTCTGACTGATGCTGCCGGACCCAGTCGAAGAATCCTTCGACCAGTGGACGGATCCTGCGCTGCCTTTCCTTTTTCCGCTGCTCATCAGGGAGCTCCCACAGCGGATTGTCCTGATGATAGATCTCAGCGATCTTCACCAGTGCTGCCGCTGCCAGTGTGCCCCTGGACTTCTCTGCCCCGAGCGACTTCACTACATTGGCGAACCGCCGCCGTGCATGCACCCAGCAGTTGGCTATCGTGATGCCTTTGTTCTTTCTGCCGAGCAGGTGATATACCTGGTATCCATCGCTCATCACTATGCCGTTGAATCCATTCAGGAACTCATCCGGATGCTCTGCCTTGCGCGTCTTCTCATAATCATACAGGACCACTTTTCTGTCCTCGCGATCGGCGGAGCGATATACCCACATATATCTGTTGGTCAGTAAGCATTAAACAGTGCACATCTATTAAAACAGGAAACCATCCGCTATAATTGATGGCTTCCTGTTTGGTATTTTGTGATGATCAGATATTCGATGCTTTCACTGC
>CAYLQV010000072.1:0-3260 GCA_964385925.1 uncultured Galactobacillus sp.
GGGTTCACCGGCAACAGGTGCCCCTTGGGATTTTCACCCTCGATGTATGACATGCCCGTTATACTTAAAAAGCAGCCTTCAGCGAGGCTGCTTCCCATGTTCAACTTCATTCGTTGATAGTCTATTTTGCAGCGATGTCGGCTCTGACAAGCTTTCTGAAATATTCGCTGGCATTGTCTTGAGACACGACCTGTTGAATAATGTCTGCATCTGCTCCCTTTCTCAGGCGCACTGTTATCGTCTGATAATTTTCTTTGACAAATTCAGACTGATAATGGCGGAACTTGGCAAGAGATTCCTTGTTCCATTTTCTTCCCTGTGCAAAAACCTCATCATCTATTGCGACGTACTTCTTCTTTGTTGATTTCATTATTATTTATTTATCCTGAGCGCATCTAATGCGCTTTCTATTAATGTAAAGGTGGTTCCATATGGATATTATGATCCATATCTGCAGCGGTATTGTTACAGAATCCCCGGCATCGATTCCAGCACGGCGCATTCATGTTTTTATAGCACTTGTTTTTCTAGAGAAGATTAGGATCATTTTGCCAGTTTGGCTTCATCCAAGTCATCTCAAGAACACTCATGGTTTTTCTGCATCTAATCAATGTAGCCTTATCTTCTTGTGCCAGAACCTGCCTACGAACAACATCAGGAATTATCCGCAGCCTGCTGGCAAACCATAGTCCCGCTGAAATATATTATACGGGACTATGCTCATTTGCCTGATTCAGCTGTCATTTTTCTATGGGACTGAAATCTCAGTGTCTATTTTCTGCACAGTGTTCCAGTTTATCCTTCAACGTGCCTGTTATTCTTTCACCTAGCATTTGGTAATAGTCCTTCAGCAGAATCTCTAGGTCATCATACTGCAGTACACCTTAAAACATGGTTTCTGCCAGTTCCATGGCATCGTCACATTCTGTAAATGTGTCATATAGCAGCTCTACAGATGTTTCTTCCGGATTATCATTATCGTTGCATATACAGACACACAGGCATCTCGTCTCTCCGATAAGTTCCATCAAAGCTGAAGACTGTTTCGAATCATTTTTCTGTTTCAGTATGATTCCATGGACAAGTGTATAGCCAGCCCTTGGTTTATACGTCATGCCTTCAGCCTCTGGAGACCAATTCGGTCAGCCTCTTTGTCAACAATTCCTCTGAACTCCGAGATATTGAGCATGAGCATCTGGTTATGGTACGTAAAGACAATCTAGTTTAGATGTTCCGCACCAATTACCGCTGGAAGCATACCAATATCCAAGCCTCCCTCAAGATGAACCACAGCGGATAAATCTTCTGGAATCGTGGTCACAAACCTCAAAACCTCATCCATCTTCTCGATTGGAACTGCCAGCTCATCTTTATCTATAAAGAATATGAGCTTGCCGTCATCGACGGCAAATTCGAGGTTCTGGCCGAAATCCATATCAGTTTCTGCTTTCATTCTCTTCTCCTCCGTTCATCAATTCATTGTTGCTAAGAGTAAGGTCAACAATTTTCTTGGAATGGCCGCTGGCATCACAATACTTAAATATGCTTCATACAGTGGTATTTGTTATATAACATTCGTCATAATTCTATCTAATCTACGCATCCTATGCATTTAACGAAAATAATTGGGTCAAAATTTGGTCACGGAGTATTTGAATATGTATTGATAATGATCTGCCAAACCATTTACAGATACTCAACTGGCAATGCCACAAGATTTTCCCACAGGTAAAGCTTCTGCTCACATAAACAGAGAATAGCACCCATACCACGCTTTTGCTCTGTCACTTTATCAAGGATTGTATTTGTTGATGCCATAGATACTTTTGGATTTCCTGTCATCTTAATCTCTACTGGATAAAGAACACCATCTTCTTCGATGATCAGGTCTATTTCGTTATCTGATGTTCCGCGATGATCTTTCCCACGATAATAGAAGACACTGAATCTGTAATCGAGCCCCTCATTTGAATATGATTTTAAAATTTCCGACACCGCAAATGTTTCAAACATGTTGCCTGCCACAGCACTGACCTTCAATGTTTCTGGTGTCAGCCAACGAGTCAAATAGCAGGCAAGACCTGTATCCCTAAAATATATCTTTGGGGAACGGATTGCCCGATTCAAGGCACTGGCACTGTAAGGCTGTAACAAATAAATGATTCCCGTTCTTTCTAAAATAGATATCCACTTTTTAATGGTAGGTTCAGACACACCAACTTCACTCGAAATATTTGCATAATTCAATATTTCACCTGTTCTGGCTGCTGCTGCAGTTAAGAACTTCATAAATGTGACTCCATCACTGTCAATGAATTCATGGATATCTCTTTCAAGGTAGGTATTCACATAGGATGAATAGAAGTCCTGCCATTCTCTTTTGGATGCATACAATTCCGGATAGAACCCTTTATGAATGGCAGTCCATACATCATTATATTTCTTGATTTTTTTCTCTCTAGCTGAAATATACTTCTCAGTAGGAATAAAATGTTTGTTAAATTCAATCTTATGAATTTCGCGTAATGATAATCCTGCCAATTCCAATACAGATACTCTGCCGGCAAGAGATTCACTGACATTCTTCATCAATGCAAGACTCTGTGAGCCGGATAGGATAAACTGACCTCTTTTATCACTCTCGTCGACTCTCCTTTTAATATCTTCTAGAATTGTTCCTTCTTTCTGTACTTCATCAATGATCAGCGGACATGGATTATTCAAAAAGAACAGATTAGGCTCTTCTTTTACCTGCATTCGTACTAATCTGTCATCAAATGTTACTTTATGGTAATTTGCATATTCATGGTTTAAAACGGTTGATTTTCCAACCTGCCGTGCACCGGTCAATAAGAGACATTTACTATCGGATGACCGCTTTTTCAATAATGGTTCAATCGCTCTTTCAATATATACCATTTCTCCTCCTTTGTGTCTAATCTAATTTCTAATTTTAGTTTAGCCACATTATGCAGTCATGTCAATGTGATTGAATTCTTGTCTCAAAACAAAAGCCCCGAACAAAGATTGTTTTGGGCAAAGTAAACTATTCACACTCAATTGTTCCCGGAGAAATAGTATTTCAGGGCTGATTCAAGGTATCGTGTGATCACGTTGCATTTCAGGAAAACTGCGTTAGGAATGTACATTTACCTGATAAAGCATATACCAGATTCTCTTTATAAGTTTCTGTATCGTTTTCTTTTTCTAACAGTAAACAATCGTGTGGTTGACAAATCGCTCAACCACGCGTAAATCTG
>CAYLQV010000073.1:0-3170 GCA_964385925.1 uncultured Galactobacillus sp.
CACGCTTGAACGCTTCTGTCATGTTCTCTCTGCTCAGTATCTTTTCCAACAGTTCCGACATTCTTTGTGCTCCCTTCCTTTCCTCGCTCCTTCATGGTAAGTCCTAAGTCTCGACAGCTTTACTGAGGTACGCCTCTGTTTTCTGTCTGTCAGGCATCCATGTCGGACATTTGAAGCTCTTGTTGCACGTTCTACTGTTCAGTCCGTCATAGCACAAAGAGATACTATTCATTCTGAGCAGTATCTCTTTTATTCAAATCAATCTAGATTTTCACCATTGCTCGCAATACATTTCTGGTACCAATAGAAACTGTCTTTTTTAGAACGAGACAAGGTTCCATTACCAGCATCGTCCTGATCGACGTAGATGACACCATATCGCTTACTCATCTCCATTGAACCACATGAGATTACATCTATAAAACCCTACATTGTATAACCCAGTAATTCAACACCATCCTTAACCGCTTCCTTCATCTGCTTAATATTTTCTCTCAAATAGTCAATCCGATAACAATCATGAATCTTCCCATCCGATTCAACTTTATCAATTGCACCTAACCCATTTTCTGCGACAAATACAGGCAGCTGATAACGATCATATACTTGGTTTAGTGTCACCCGTAACCCAATTGGATCCATCTGCCAACCCCATTCACTAGAATTTAAATATGGATTTTTATTAGACATGATTAAATTCCCTTCGGTCTTCTCCCAACCATTTTGAGTTGTTGAAACCTGTGAGAAATAATATGAGAACGACGCAAATCAACTGTGTTATTCTTGATAAGCTCAATGTCACCCGGCTCCATCTTAATAGTAACTCCAGAGTGTTCAAAGAATCTTTCCATATACTTTGGGTACTTGCCTCTTGCCATAACATCAAGATAGAACCAGTTGGAATATTGTTCATCTGTAATGCTCTGCATCACATCTTCTGGTTTACATGTTGCGGGATAGCTTGTGAAACGAGCAATCATTCCACCAATCATTTTCCCTGAAAGCATTTCATGGCATGCCTTAATTGCTAGTGCATTTGCAATAAATTGATTATGTAGGCATTGAAAAATTGTTTCCTGTGTATTGTCTTCATCATCTTCAAGAATGCACACACCATTATATGGGTTGAATTTTCCTGCATTGAATTCATTGAATGGAAGCCAATAATCCACGACGTCGCCCAGATACTGGAACAGTGTCCTGGCATACTTTTCATAGTACTTTATTGTCTCCCGGCTCCTCCATCCACCATATTTTTGCAACAGGTTCAGTGGGATATTGTAGTGCAGTATCGTGACGAATACCTTGATGCCTCTGTCATGACAGCCCTGGAACAGATCGTGATAGTATCTCAGGCCTTCTTCATTCGGCTTCTCATCATCGCCATTAGGATAGATTCTGGCCCAGCATACAGAGGTCCTGAAGATCCGTAGGCCCAGTTCCTGGAACAGGTCGAGATCGGACTCCCACTGGTGATAGAAGTCAATACCATGACGGAATGGGTAATGAGAGATATCTTTATCCGTTAATGCCTTTGTAAATTTTTCATGGTTCAAGCGACGATTAGGAATCAGTTTCCTTACTTCTTTTGTCCATGATGGATCAAAATAACGTAGATCCTGAGTATCCAAGCCCTTGCCACCTTCATTGTATGCACCCTCTGCCTGAGAAGAACAGATAGCACCGCCAAACAGAAAGTTTGAATCAAAACCATTTTTCATCGTCATAATTATGCTTCATCCTCTGGCTGTTTCTTTGTCATCACAAACGAAATAGCAAAGGATACTGTCCACGCAACTGCCATAACAATCAATAATTTAAAGATATTTCCATAGTTGTCAAAATAGGTTGCTATACTTGTGATACCTGGCATTGAGAAAGCATAGGTATGTACACCCAACAACATAGCGACGCAACCTGCTACTGCACCGCCTCCCATACATGCCCATAGTGGAGTCTTCATTGGAACATCAGTTCCATACAGCGCAGGTTCTGTTACGCCAAGAATGCCTAGTAATCCAGTAGAAACTGCGGCTGATTTCTTATTGCCTGCCTTCATTTTCAAAGATGCAGCTATGGTTGCACCAGATACTGCCAAATTTGAATAGAAGAACATTGGAAGCATATAGTCATATCCTAGCTGCTCAATATTTGCAAGTTCTACTACTGAGAAGCCCTTGATACCGAAGATAATTGTTAATGGAATAATTCCACAGAATACAGCTCCAGCTACAGGTCCTGATACCGCAAACAATTAACTGAAGAAAGATACCAGAACTGTTGCAATATAGTTACCTAATGGAGCTGTGATAATCAATGCAATTGGTCCAGCGATGACAAATGCTAGCATACCTGAGAATACGATACGAACATTCTTATTCATATATTTGTCAATAAAATGATAAATAATTGAAAAGATCCATACAGACAGAATAACTGGGAAAATACTGTTCTTATAATTGATACATGGCACAGTCATTCCTAAGAAACTCAGTACCGTTCCGTCAGCAGCACCATTTAATATCGTAGGGTACATCAATATTCCAGCCATCATAATGCCGAATGCTTCATTCACTTTAAATCTCTTGGCTGCCGCATATCCAACGAGGAATGGCATGAAATAGAATGGTGCATCTGCAATAATACCTAGAATAACTGCAACATCTCCCTTAGCAGACATCCATCCAAAAGCAACTAATGTAGAAATAATTCCCTTGAGCATACCACCAGCGATAATGCCCCACAGAGTCGGAGTCACAATTGCTGCTAATGTATTAAGCAGAGAGGTAATTGGATTCTCTCTTTTGTGCACTGTCGACTTCGTATTTTGATCATTTTTATCAGCAACTTCGGCTTTTTTATCTAAGCCCGTCATTTCGCAAAAGTCATCATATACGTCAGGCACTTGCATGCCAATGACCAGTTGAATCTGATTACCGATTTCTTTAACCTGCAAAATGTCTTCCGTATTCTTTAATTTCTCAAAGTCAACTTTGCTCTTATCTTTTGCAATAATTCTCAAGCGTGTGACACAATGGAATACTTCATTGATGTTATCTTTCCCACCGATTGCTTCTAAGATATTTGTACATAGCTTCTCGTATTTCATATTTCATTGGTATATACAAATTAGCTCATCTTACTGATGAACATAACCTGTATACATCTCC
>CAYLQV010000074.1:0-3138 GCA_964385925.1 uncultured Galactobacillus sp.
AGGTAAATCCTCGAACATTGCAAATCACGGTTGGGTCATTACATATTGTCTAAGAAGTAGAATTTGCAGTGTCAAAGGTATATTAGGAGCGAATGTAAGTGTGCCGTCAAGATTCGTTGTTTTTATGTATGTCAACAAGGATTGAGTACCTGGCTTAACTAATAATTCTGCTTTATTCTTCTTTATATTTAGTGATTACCTTGTAAATCAATGCCCGCTTTGACATATAGAATGCCCCTATTCATGACATTTCGAAACGTGCTAATGTCAAATCAAGAGAACGTTTGCTCAAATCGAGTAGGATGACAGAGAGATTTAATCTCCCTGTCATCCTACTCGATTATTGCTGGGTAAGTAAGAATAACTTTGAATAGGTCACCGTCGACATGTAGGTCCATTGTACCTGTCTGAAGTTTGGTCAAGCTCTGGGCGATTGATAATCCCAGGCTGTTGCCTTCCGTATTCCTTGAACTGTCACCGTGCACAAAGCGTTCTTTCAACTCATCTGCTGAAATAGCTAAAGCCCGCCGTGAAGTGTTCTTAAAGGTGATCTATGCCTGACCGTTCTTCTCCACCAAATCCAGATAAACACGAGTGCTGCTCTGTGAATATCTGCAGATATTGTTCAATAGATTATCCAACACACGCCATAGTCGTCTGCCATGATGTTCACCGGATGATTAGGCACATTCATGACCAGTTCAAAATCCTGCTGTTTCAGCTTTTCTTCGTATTCTCCAACGGTCTTGGATAACAGAACATTGACCGCACACGGATTCAGCATCACTTCCAGATTTCCGGTGGATGCCTTGGATGCTGTTACGGGTAAGATAAAAGTAATCAATTTGTGCAAGCAGAATTCACCAATATTGGTTACTTTTTAAATACAACAAAATATGATGCGATACCTTATTAGTCAGGAGGCAGATATGGTACCGAAGATAAGATTGCAAGAGCTGCGAGGAGATCTAGAGATATTGAAGACAAATAACATCAGACCGAATGATGCCGTGCCCATTGAACATGTGCGGTAAGGACGCCATGGACAGGGCATTCAATCCTGTGCACTGGTGCTTCAAGGAATACCTTTGTATATCCCATGTCCAATGATCTCCATGTATGTGTCCCAATGGAATCGTAGTTAGGCTGCTTCTTTCTGCATTCTGGGCAAAGGCACTGACGTCCCTTTGTAGGATGTACGGAGATAATGAATTCATCATCTTCAGCACTATATTTATAAGAATCGATCTCAATATTCTTGACGTGGAGGAGATGATAATTAAATTATGTTGGGTATGGCTTTACTCCTTATTTCTTCGCAAAAATTAGTATAAAATCCTATGCCCATATTTCATAGTTGAAAATCAATTGCAGATATCGATATTTACTGTTCATTCATCATTTCTGCCACCCACATATGTTGATGAAGAACCATTTTCATCAACATTACCAATACACTCAAAATAACTATCCTCCCATGTCACATAGTTAGAATATGATTTTCCGCCATAGTATTTAATGCCACCAATTTTAGAATCTTTGCAGCAATCAGAAACAAATGATGGAATCAGATATTCACGCGGCATATTTCCAGCATTTTGTTGCAAAGAAAATCTAATGTATTTCAAAAAAATGTTATAACCTCGCTTTGACTTTTCAGATAAATCTATCATTTTAACTTCATTTATAGGATGAATTTTGACGGTTTGAATTTCTTTGTTTTCTTTGTCGCTGTCTGACATATGCTTTGACACTTCTCTGACTACTCCATCATATGTGTCAGCAAAGTAAAAATGTGCTTGTCCAACATGATTATATCGCCCTGGATATGTAACTCCATATGGTGCTTTTTTCATTTGATTCCATACATAAGGCGCAATGCCTTTCTCACGTGCCCGTGCATGATAATACTCTGATTTATCAAATCCTATTAAATATTTTGTTTGGTTAATAATACTGTAAATTCTTTTACCAACTTCACTTTTAAATGCCATCATTGGTGTATCCGCAAGTAAGGACATAAAATCAATCAACTCACGATCAGTAAATACCTCGTCTTGATTTTCATCATTGAATATTTTTACCGCACTACATATAACATTTATCTCTCGTGTGTTAGCACTTGATTCTTCATTATTTGGACAAATGAATTTCCTCTCTTTTGTATCAAAAACGATATCTTTATTAGACATTAAATGTGATGCGCTCTCAAGATTAAAAGAGTTCAAATCCGTTCGAATTCCAGATGGAAAACTCAGCTCGCTTTTTATTTCGTTTACTAATTGCGATTTTTTCAGAAATGAAAAATCAGGCATTTCAATAAAAGATGTATTCAAAACTTGTTGTATTGCTTCTATGCAGCCAGCAATATTCAATGAGGCCAAATTTAAGTTAACTTCACTTATCATTTTGGATTCTTCCGCAATACTCGCAAATAAAGAAGTAGATGCTTGTATTTTTGCAATGCTATTCAAAAAATCTGGCGATATTCCGCTCAATATATCAGTAGCAATATATGACGTTTTTAAAACGTTCGAGATATTTTCTTCTAATTTTGGATACATTTGTAACGTATTTTGAAATCCCAACGTCGTAATATCAAATTTTGGAATTTGTGTAGTTTTTGTGAGTTCCTTTACTTCTTCGGAAATAGAAAATATTTTATTATAATTAATACTTTGAATAACTTTTTTTTGTGCATCCGTCATTTGCAATATTGCTTTTATCAAATCTTCTAATTCGTCATCTTTATCTTTCATACTCTTTGCCCTCTTATTCAGAAAAGTAACTGTCAAAAGTATTTTACGCTATATAAGAATAAATCATTACATTTTTTGGTGCTTGATTTTAGTATCACAAATAATTGAGTACTTGCCTTGATCATAATTATATTTTATTCTTCTTTGTTTATTGTGATTGCCTTGTAAATCGAAACCTGTTATGACACTTAAAATGCCATTATTCATGATGTTTTGAAGTGTGCTAGTGTCAAATCAAAGGAACATATGTCTAAGTGAAAAAGAGATTCACAAAGAATGCAAACACCTATATAAACCTGGAATTTTACGATTTCTAAATTTGGAATCTAACAGTAAACAATCGTGTGGTTGACAGATAGACAGTTGACATATAATAGAA
>CAYLQV010000075.1:0-2555 GCA_964385925.1 uncultured Galactobacillus sp.
AGGCTCTTTCCAAATATCTTTGAAATACTACTTGACTTTGGTCATTACATAACAGGTTGTTGATTGCAACGTTATTCAAACTAGTTTGTTCCTAGAGACGAAAATATATCCATGAGATTTTGTTGATCAGTCGAAATATATCGAAAAATTTCATTTACCTATCTCAAATCAATATTAAATGCCATTGTATAATTCCATGAACTCAGTCGCAAACTTGGTAACAAGTTCATGATCCAGTGCTGTAGCCAATGTTTCTTCATTATAATTAGCTGCTAGTGTCCAGTTATATGAACCGTGCATTACATAATCCATATCAACAATACAGAATTTGTCATGCATTCTGTTACATCCATAGTATCCAGATTTAGGAATGACTTTTACATCAAAACCGTTTTCTTCCAGTTTTGAAATCATGGATTTGTTTGAATCTTCCTGTGATACGACTATTCTGACGTTTAATCCTTGATTCTTTTTTGCTACAAGTTCTTTGTAGATTGCATCATTAGTAAACCAGGCTATAGCAGCCCAAATTATAAATTTTGCATCTCTAATTCCTTGAATAAGGGTATTTTGAATCTCATCAAACACGACATCATGTTCGGTAACTTCCTCTGGTGTGTCAACAACCTGCGGTTTAATTTCCATACGATCCAATGCATAATCCGCTGATTCTTCATAAACATATTTCACTAAAGAATCCAATTCTTTCATATGCTCTTCCGCTGTTCCCAATAAAGGAACAGGAAATCTAAGCTCTATTATTTCCCAACGCTGTGATGAACGACCGTGATTTGCAAAAGCATATTGTGGCACAAAATTTACTCGTGCTCTGTCCAACATTTTTATAAGTTGATCTCTATCTCTAACATCTTTGGATATCTTATCAGATTTAAGCACTTCTATCATTGTTTTTTTAAAAGCATCTTTATTCATTTTTCATTACCTCTTCTCATCGAACTGATGGCCACACTCACTTTGTCCAAATCTACCGGAACATATTCTCCGTTTAATCTAACACCACCACCTAGCAAGCTGAACAATTGCTTAGATGTTGAAACATCTAGTAACAGTTGATCATTCGACAACTGTTCATTAATACAATTTGCAACTTTTTCAGAGAGAAGATGTTCAGCCCTTAGCTGATTTTCAAGTCTTAGTTCTTCATCCTCAACCTGCTCTACAATTCTTGTATTACAAAGAATTCTAATTTCATAAGCCATTCCAAATATGTGGTAAATCAGTTTAATAACATGTCGCTTTGCATCTTCCGAACTCATATCAAATTGAATACTATCGAATTTTCTGTTCAGCATTTCGTCTATATGAATATTAGGGTCAACAGAGACTGTATTATTATACTTCTTATGTTCTTCAAGTATCTGCTCTGCCTTAGTCTTGCCCAATAAAATTGGTTTTATATCGGCAGTTTTCCCCTTTATCCAAGGTTTAGCGGTAAGTTCCCACCAAGGATGAATCACATGGTCATTTAGCTGTTTCACACCGTATATAATAAACTCTGCCAGAGCACGTCCTATTGCATCAGCCATTTCTTGTTGTTCAGGTGTAAGTTCAACTTTTTCTGGTTCATAATATTTTCCCTGAGTCCCGATTTCCATTTCTTCCCATTCTATTATGTCAGTGGTTTTATTATGTGAATTCTGACTTACCCCACGAACACGGCCTTCATTGTTTTTTGACTTAACAAGATGATCACCGTCTTTAATTACAGGTCTATATAATTTTTCACCCATACTTAGCCCATCTCCTCTCTTTTTTCTCTTTTAATGTAAGTCAATTCGATATTGTATCCAAGTGTTTACATCATCTGTACGAAGGTATTATTTACGACACCCTCTGGCTTTTTTGATAATTCGGTTCACATATGTCTCAGTCATGTAGCATTACATTCTCGTCTTCCAACTTCTTGATAGTCTAAAAAGCTACATAATACTGCTTCCGTCTTCACGGAATTCGAGTAATGATTCACCGCAGAAATGCTCTACTCGAACCACTTCCAATAAAAGAGCCACAACAACTTTTTCATCAAGACTATCTCATACTCCCAGCAGTAATCATGAATCAGTTTGTGCTTTGTCCTACATAAAATATCTATAGTCGTATATTGCACCCTCATACTGTGAAAGCAGTCTTCCAATTTTCGCTATCTCATTAGATGAATCAAGAGTAGATGGTAGTTTTGAGTACAGACCAAAACTGTTCCAATTCATTTTTGACAATCCGAGAATTTCAGTAGCAATTTGTGACATCGTGCCATTACCATAGTGCTTTACAATTTTTAAAGGTTGAGGTATAGTCTTACCTCCCTGAATATAATGATAATTTGGATTACGAATTGATGGTGCGATTCCGTGAGTATACAAATACATGGTATTATCATTTAAAGGAAAACATAAGCCACGACGAACAGGGAAGCCATCAATTGCGTTCATATTTCTAGTGAACTCAAAACATTTCAAATCATCTTCAAGTGTAATTTCTAAAAAATCATCATTTGCACTGAGGATATGAAATAGCACAATAAATCGTTAGTTTGA
>CAYLQV010000076.1:0-1855 GCA_964385925.1 uncultured Galactobacillus sp.
GGAGATGTATACAGGTTATGTTCATCAGTAAGATGAGCTAATTTGTATATACCAAGTCAGATGAGCCAATACCATATTTCAGAATCAGACAGGATCATCACCGGACAGAACTATCAGGGAAATCTGTCTGCCCGCATGATCCATGAGGACGGAAAACCGTATCATACCTTCCGTACGTATACGGTCTTAGCGGATGGAGATCATCTGACCTTCCGGAACTGTACCTTTATAAATAATGCCGGGCGGGGAAGTGATGTCGGCCAGGCGATTGCCCTTTATCTTGATGGAGATGACATCCATCTGGAACACTGCATCTTAAAAGGACACCAGGATACACTGTTCCTGGCGCCGCTGCCTGAAAAGGAAAGAGAAGCAGACGGCTTCTTAGGGCTAAAGCAGTTTGAACCGCGGACAATGCGCAGGTTCTATTTTACGGACTGCCTGATTGAAGGAGGGGTCGACTTTATCTTCGGCGGTGCAGAGGCTTATTTTGACCGCTGTGAATTCCGTTCCAACGAAAAAGGATACGTTTTTGCACCGAATACACCGGAAGGGGCAGAAACTGGATTTGTGGCAAGGAACTGCCGCTTTACCTGCACGGAGGAAGTTGCAGATCAGTCCTGCTATATTGCCAGACCTTGGCGTGATTATGCCAAAGTAACGATTGAGAACTGCCAGCTAGACAGACATATTGTTAAGGAAGGCTGGAGCGGCTGGCGGAATGATCAGGCTGAACCGACCACAGAGTTTGTGGAGATCAATTCCTATGGACCGGGTGCAGATGACAGTGCACGTCCATCCTGGGTCAAGGTCATCAGAAAAAAATGAATCGGCAGATGCCGGTTCATTTTCCTTCTTTCAGTGCCTGTTCCAATTTATAGTCTGTCTTGCGGCTGGCACGGTATTCGCGCGGAGAGACATTATACATTTTCTTGAATGCATCCTTAAAATAATTGGAGTTGGAGAAGCCGGAGTTCAAAGCAATCTCTGTAATCGTATGGTTTGTAGACAGCAGCTCCATGGAGGCGTTCTTCAGTCTGATATAGGTCAAGTATTCCTTCATGCCCATGCCGGTCGTGTTATGGAATTTCTTGGAGAAGTATGTCGGCGAAAGATTGGCACGCTCAGCAAGTCCTTCCAGAGTCAGCGGTTCACTGTAGTGCGAAGCAATATAATGCACGACTTCGACAATTTCATTGTCCGTATCAGCTTCAGAATTGGATGTTTCAACTCCAACGCGGTCAAAGTCGATGAACAAAGCCTTTAACAGAAGAGGCATCATGATATAGGCACGTTCATCATTGATTTTTTCTTCTGCCAGCATCTGATCAAAGATTGCTTCGACAACAGCTCTGGATCCACTTGGAATATGTGTGACTGTAGATGGTACATATTTGTCCAGCACATGCGGCATGAACAGATTGCCGTCCTGATAGAGATCTTCTAAGCGGAAGTAGATGTCAATTCTCAGGCAGGATGTGACATAACGATTGAAATGGACTTCACGCGGCGGCAGAATGATAAAGTCTCCAGCATGCAGAATATACTGATTCTCATGTGTAAAAAAACGGCAGGTCCCTTTCTTTAAATAATAAATTTCGTAATAATAATGATAATGGTTGTCTACCATCTTATAAGTGGAAGAACGAGCCTGTGAACTGATGTATACACGGTCGATATTTTTATCTGAAACTCTCATGATATCTCCTTTTGTACCATAATCTGGAACAGCCTGCTTAATTGATTAACATTTTTTTGAAAAAGGCTCTGTTATGCTGTAAATAATATCTTGTAAAAATATTATCTAACAGTAAACAATCGTGTGGTTGACAGATAGACAGTTGACATATAATAG
>CAYLQV010000077.1:0-1697 GCA_964385925.1 uncultured Galactobacillus sp.
CAGATTTACGCGTGGTTGAGCGATTTGTCAACCACACGATTGTTTACTGTTAGAATTTATTTAAGTAAATATCTCGTTTTATTATCTTCATAACCATTCCCTTCTTTGGTGTATTTCCACCTTTTTATGTAATATTTGCCTATATCAAAAAAATCTGGGACTATGTACTCTCTCATAGTCTCAGACCACAATGCAAAATATTCCTAAATCTATTCCCACTCGATGATACCAACTTATCACTTGCTCTATATGGTCGTATTGGTTACATAATAACTCTCAAATTTCCACCAATTCTATACATTCTATTCATTACATACAATTTATTTGGTCAAAATTTGGTCACGATACAAACAGTTTTTGTCAAAAAGGAGTTGTTGTATATAAATCGGCTCGTTTGTGACAGCCCATTTTATTACGACACTATTTACGTCATTTATTACGACATCTATTTAGACTTCTTTACGATGTAATGCCCACCACGATTTGAACCTGTATGTTCTATTCTGCCTAATTCCATCAATCTCTTAAGAGCTCGTTGAATTGTTCTTGGAGATACACCTGTGACCTCTGCCAGGCTGTTTGCTGTCCTCTTGTTATCTTCCTTTAGAAGATCAAGCAGTTTTTCATCCAGGCCCTTGTCTTTTAGCACTGCACCATTATGAGAAAGCTCTATCAGAAGGTCTCTGATCGCTCTCAACATGAACTCAACAAATATAGTAGAATCCCCTGCATTATTTGAGGCATTTAAGGCTTTATAGTAGTCCTGTTGTTTTTCTTGAATGATCGTCTCGATTGGAATCCATAGGTAAAATTCCTGCCACTTCGCTAAGATCAATGTATGCCAAAGTCTTCCTGTCCTGCCGTTACCATCCGCAAATGGATGGATATACTCAAACTCATAATGAAAAATACAGCTCTTGATCAGAGGATGGAGCTTTGATTCTTTTAACCAGTCAAACAACTGTTCAATCAGTTCTGGAACATACTTTGCTGGAGTTCCTGCATGTATCAATTGATCACCAGCATATACTCCTACATTCTTACTTCTAAATTTGCCGGCATCTTTTACAAGGCCATCCATCATGATTTTATGTGCCTTTAACAGATCCTTTTCTGAATATGGATTCAGCTTTGTCATGGTTTCGTAAGCTTCATATGCATTCTGTACTTCACGGATATCCTGCTGCGGTCCCAGTACACGCTTACCGTCAATAATAGCACTGACCTGTTCAATCGTAAGTGAGTTCTGCTCGATTGCTAAAGATGAATGAATCGACCTGACACGATTCTCACGACGGAGCTTAGGATTCTTTGAAACCTGCTCTGATACAGACATTGCACCAGTCAATTCTGCTATTTCTATGACAAGGTTAGTTATCTGATCTGTCATTACAAATGGTGGTGTATATTTATCTGACATAGCCTCTCCTTTTGACTTCTATATATAATTCTAATCTGAGAGTTTCACATTATCAATATTTTTGTCGTAATAAATGACGTAATTAAATTTTCAAAGCCAGAAAGAAGCCAACATACTAAAAAGCATCCATGCACTTTGCTATAACTATCTGCATTGTTCATGGACGCAAAATTATATATAAATCATCATTTGCACTGAGGATATGAAATAGCACAATAAATCGTTAGACAATATGTAATGACCCAACCGTGATTTGCAATGTTCGAGGATTTACCTG